>NZ_JBVYOI010000002.1:0-870123 GCF_056120345.1 Paenibacillus sp. sgz302114 | reverse complement strand
ACCTTCGCAAAGGTTCGTATCCAGTTTTCAGGGTGTTAAGATTTGCCCGAACATTCATGTTGTTCCCTGATAGCTCAGTTGGTAGAGCACTCGACTGTTAATCGAGTTGTCACAGGTTCGAGTCCTGTTCGGGGAGCCATTCATGGGGAAGTACCCAAGTGGCTCAAGGGGACCCTCTGCTAAGGGGTTAGACCGCGTTAGTGGTGCGAGGGTTCGAATCCCTCCTTCTCCGTCGTAAAATCTTTAAGTAAGGCCCGTTGGTCAAGTGGTTAAGACACCTCCCTTTCACGGAGGTAACAGGGGTTCGAGTCCCCTACGGGTCACCATTTATTTTTCCCATGGAGGCTTAGCTCAGCTGGGAGAGCATCTGCCTTACAAGCAGAGGGTCGGCGGTTCGATCCCGTCAGCCTCCACCATATAAGTTTTACTGACGCGGGGTGGAGCAGCCCGGTAGCTCGTCGGGCTCATAACCCGAAGGCCGCAGGTTCAAATCCTGCCCCCGCAACCAATTTCTTATTTCGGACAAGTATTCGGAATAGGTCAACGCGGAGCCGTGGTGTAGTGGCCCAACATGCCTGCCTGTCACGCAGGAGACCGCGGGTTCGAATCCCGTCGGCTCCGCCATTCTTTAAAATCATGTAATTCACCATGCCGGTGTAGCTCAGTTGGTAGAGCAACTGACTTGTAATCAGTAGGTCGTGGGTTCGACTCCTATCGCCGGCACCATTTTTACATGAGCCATTAGCTCAGTTGGTAGAGCACCTGACTTTTAATCAGGGTGTCGTAGGTTCGAGTCCTACATGGCTCACCATTTTCTAGCCAAAGAAAATGGATGCAACATAACGTGCGCGTATGGCGGAATTGGCAGACGCACCAGACTTAGGATCTGGCGGGCGACCGTGGGGGTTCAAGTCCCTCTACGCGCACCATATTTTTTGCGGAAGTGGCTCAGCGGTAGAGCATCGCCTTGCCAAGGCGAGGGTCGCGGGTTCGATTCCCGTCTTCCGCTCCATTATGTGCCCTTAGCTCAGCTGGATAGAGCATTTGACTACGAATCAAAAGGTCGGGAGTTCGAATCTCTCAGGGCACGCCATTTTTTTGTCAGAACGGGATGTAGCTCAGCTTGGTAGAGCACCTGGTTTGGGACCAGGGGGTCGCATGTTCAAATCGTGTCATCCCGACCATAATTAACAGACAAGCTTCTTGCCTAGCGCAAGGGGCTTTTTTTGTGCTTGTCTTTGCAATTGAATTAAAACGTTTTACACCAATTCTGCTTATAGTTTAGGTCTTTTTTTCGCCGTTTTTATAAGCCATTTCATCACGAATCCAGCAGTATCAAGGGTTTGGCGTCAGAAAAAGTATGCTTTGTTTTAATGTTGTTGGAATTGCCTTAACGATGGTAAGATGGCATTACAAAAATATTGTAAGCACTTACATTGCAGAAAAGACTCTTCAAGAGGCGGTGGTTGGCAGCTTCGCTAGCGAGAGTAAAAACGTTTTATGTGTTTAACAGCTTATCATGTCCATGTCTATTCATATCTGAGGGGGACTCGTCTTATGAAAAGCAGGAAAGCTATTGCATTACTCACCTCGGTCATTCTCGTTCTCACACTTCTGGCAGCTTGCTCTAACTCGGGTAATAACAGCTCGAATAATTCAAAGAATGATTCAACCTCAACAACCAATGACTCCACGAAGAACAACACCTCAGATTCCACAAACACAACTACCAATAACACCAAGTCCGATGACAATTCCTCGACCGCAACAAATGACACCGCGAAGAAAGAAGATAAGACAATCGTATTCTCCACCATTACGAACTACTACACAGCCGGCTTGCAAGTTGCTGCTGAAGATTATCACAAGCTGCACCCGGAAACGACGGTTAAGATTGATATCGTGACGGATAACACAACTTATCAAACTTCCTTCCAGGCGAAGATGGCTGCCGGGGGTGATGATGCACCAGATATCGTACATGCCAACTTGCTCGGTGACAGCCCAGCGAACAACATCCAGAAGGGCTTCCTTATGAAGCTGGATGACTTCGTGAAAGAGCCGAACCCTTATAATAACGGCACATCGCTTTGGGACGGTATTAACGCAGACTACTGGCCGTACGCTTATACGGCTGACGGAAATATTTTCATGGTACCGTTCGATATCGTGGGCACAGGCTTCTTCTACAACAAAGATATTTTCGCAAAAGCAGGTATTACAGAACCGCCGCTTACTTGGGAAGATCTGTTCGCAGATCTACAGAAGCTGAAGGATGGAGGCTATATTCCAGTCTCGATGTCGCAAGCGACAGGCAGTGACTATGAGGGCTGGATGGTCGCAGCGTTCGCTGACTGGTCGGCGCGTCAATATATCCCGGAAATCGTCGTTCAAGCTGGCGATGCGCGCAACACACCGCAGGTTGAGGCGATTAACTCGAAAGTGAAATACGATGTGAACAATCCGTTCTTCGATGTAGGCGCGATTACAGACAATGAGCGTCTGATGGCACTGTGGAAGAGCAGCAAATACGATGCACAAGGTCCAGCTGAGCAGAAGACATGGTCAACACTGAAGGAATTGTCTAAGTTCCTGCAACCAGGCTATGCAACGATGAAAGACGCTGATGCGTATCAATTGTTCATTGCCGGCAAAGCAGCGACCTACTGGAACGGAAGCTGGCAGGTCGGTCAAATTTTGAAGGATCAACAATCGCTTGGCGATAAGAAGTTCCAATGGGGAACTTTCAAGTTCCCGGACTTCAAGGACGCTGATCCGAACTTCCCTGGTCATCCGCGCGGTATTCTTGTTCCAGGTCACCAAATGGCGATTACGAACAAGAAGGATGCGGAAGGTGTTGCCCGCTCGAAGGACTTCCTTCAATTCCTGTACTCGCCAGCAGAAGCACAGAAAGTATTCTCAGCTACTATCGACGCAGGACAATTCGTGCAAGGCCCAAGCCTTGTTAAAGGGGTACAGCTCTCCGATGAGGTGAATTCGTATCTCGATGGCTTCAAGGTAGCGGGTAACATGAGCTTCGCAATCGGTACCATTACAGGCGGTAATCCAGCTGCTGAGCCGAACGCAACAGCAGAGATGAAGAATCTCGAGTTGTCCTTCTATAACGATAAGATTTCGCTGCAAGACTATCTGAAGAAGAGAGCGGCACTGACGAAGAAAACGAATGAGAAGTATATTAAAGACAATAAGCTTGATCTTGATCCAAAAACGAATCCTTAACGTTCAAGTGCAGCGTCTTGGCGGGGTGGTGTCGCACAGCCACCCCCGCCTTGTTGATTATGGCAACTGGCCGTGGAGAGGAGAATTTAGGTGAAGAGCGCGGCGAGGTGGAAGAGATACGGCATCTCCTATTTGTTTCTTGTTCCCTCATTTGTATTTATCGCGACTTTCCTGTACTACCCGATTATACTGGCGTTTTTTCATTCCTTTACGGAGTGGAATCTTGTGAAATCAACTTGGATCGGCGTTTCTAACTTCAAGCAAATGTGGAGCGAGCCAACGTTCACCAAAGGTGTGACGAATCAGTTGATTTACACACTGAGCGATGTCGTGAAGGCAGTCGTGTTCCCTCTGCTTGGCGCGGAGCTTATCTATTTAATCGGCGGAGCCAGGATTAAATATTTGTTCCGGACCGGTTTTATTCTGCCCATGCTGCTGCCGGGGATTGTTACGATTCTGCTATGGCAGAACATTTATGATCCGACCAACGGGTTGTTGAACAAGGTGCTCTCGATTGTCGGCTTCGATTCATGGGTGAAACCGTGGCTAGGGGATGAGCATACTGCAATTTGGGCGATTGTGCTGTTCGGTCTGCCCTTCATCTCCGGTTTACCGTTTCTGATCTTCTACGCAGCGATCGGCAACATGAACCAGGAGCAGCTGGAAGCGGCACGGATCGATGGGGCAAACCGCTGGGATGTGTTCACGCGGATGCATCTTCCTTTTCTCATCCCGCAATTCAAGGTTGTCATTATCCTTACGATTATTACCAGCTTGCAGGATTTCGTTAAGATCTTGGTCATGACGGGCGGAGGTCCAGGTGTGGCGACGACCAACCCGGCGATGGTTATGTATAATGCGGCATTCGGCAGCTCGCAATATGGCTATGGCTCTGCCATCGGGGTTACATTGTTCCTCGTTATTCTTGCGCTTACGCTGTTTAATATGAAGTTTCTAAAGACGGATTACTAAAGGGGGCGTGCGTATGACGACGGCCACATGGCTGAAATGGACTGGCGGGACGCTGCTCACCATATTGCTTATTCTTACTTTAGTCCCGTTCATACTGCTAGTATTCTTCTCGTTCAAAACGCAAATCGAGGTGCTCATAGATTTCTGGGGCATGCCGGAAAAGCTGCATTTTGAGAACTATTCTGCGGCATGGGATGTCGTTCGAAACAGTATCAGCCATTCGCTCCTCGTCTGCTTTGCAACGGTGCTTGGCGCGGGGCTGCTCGGGTCATTATCCGGGTATGTGTTTGCAAGACACCAATTTCCGTTAAAAAATTTGCTCTACATCCTGCTCATCGGTGTTATGATGATTCCGTCGCTGTTAACTATCGTGCCGCTTTACGCGATTATTTCCAAGATTGGCATAACAGGCTCGTATTGGGGACTTATTCTTCCGTACATTTCTGGCACACAGCTTCTTGGCATCCTGCTCTGTCGTACGCTGTTCGAGTCGCTCCCAGAGGAGCTGTTCGAAGCGGCACGTATGGATGGCGGAAGCGAGTTCTATCTCTATTCACGAATCGCGCTGCCGCTATGCATTCCGATTCTTGTTACGATTGGAATCGTTACATTTCTGGCGGTATACAGCGACTATCTATGGCCGTTTATCGTACTAGATCAAGATCATCAAACCTTCACAATGGCGGCGGTTAGCTTGAACCGTTCCGGGCGGTCTGATGTTGGCTTATCCTTCGCAGGTTATATTATCGGCAGCGTACCGACGATTCTCGTCATCGTCTTCGGCATGAAGTACTATATCGAGGGCATGGTGTCCGGAGCTGTTAAATCGTAGATGAAAAGAGGAACCATATGGACACTCAGCTAGTAAAATCGGAGCTGCCGCTATGGCTGTGGCATGAGGAGAGAGAGCATCGTTCAAGCTGCGTGCTATCCCGTAAATTCACGCTTGAGCAGAGTGTGAGCGGGGTATCCTTTCACGCCTCTTTCACGGGCGCGGCTCGCGTCGTACTGGATGGCGTACTCGTTGCAACGCTTAATGAACGGGCAGGCAATGCGGGAGAATGGCTGACGGTTCAGGCTTTTCCCCAGACGATGCAGGCAGGCGAGCATGAGCTGAGACTTGAGATGAACTGCAGCAGCTTCATTCCACTCGCGGAAGTGAACTATTATCTATGGAACCGCCGTGTTGGGGCGATTGGTTATTTGCAGGGGGATGGCTTATGGCTGGTGACAGACGAGTCATGGCAAGCCGATGATGAGCAGGCGGCGATTATTTGCAAGCTCGGCGAGGAGCCGTTCGGTGATTTGGAAAATAGTCCGGCTGCGTTCGTAGCAGGCGGTTATGGCGATATTGAAGCATACGATTTGAAAAGCGCGATTGTTATAGGGGAGGAAGCACTTCGAGCGGCTGTCGCAAGCGGCGTTATGAGCGTAACAGGCAATCACGGGCAAGACGGAACGCTTGTAAAGCCGGAGCAGCAGCAGCTCGAGCTGTTCTATCATCTGCGCAAGCAGAATGAATGGAAAGCGATGCGGGAGCTGCAGCGCGAGATGAATCTCAGCGGCGCCTCGTCGGTGACGATTGATCTGCAAGCGGAGCATAATTGCCGGTTCGCGGTTATTAATAACGGAGCCGAGCGCGTGAAGCTGCTCTGGAACGGCGCGGAATCGCTGCATGAGCTCGCGCATTACGAAGGGTGTATTACGGAGTGGCTTGAGATAGAGCCAGGGCAAACACAATATACGTTGCCGCAAGGCTGCCGATATATTCAGCTGTTCGTGCTGGGCGAGATCGGACAGCCCTTTGCACTGGAACTGAAATTTCAATCTGTCCACGTCGCACTTCGCCAAGCGGGCACATTATCGAGCGATTCCGAGCAGCTGAATGAGATTTTCCAGGTGTCTGCGCATACGAGCCGGATTTGTCATCAGATCGGGCTATGGGACGGCATTAAACGGGATCGGCTCAATTGGACGTTCGACTTCTATCTCGCGGCAAAATCATGCTATTTCCTATGGGATGATACGAAGGTTATTCAGAGAGCCGTTCGGGAGCTTGGTGTCGATACGCCAAGCGGGCATTGGATGAACAGCATTTGCGAGTATACGCTCTGGTGGCTGAAGACGGTGTGCGAATATTACGTGCAGACTGGAGACAAGTCTTTCGTGCTAGAGATGAAGGAACCGTTGCAGCGCCATATCGCGTGGGTCGGTCAAAATACACAGCCAGGTGTCGGAATTCTGCCGCAGAACGGCGTCCTCGTAGAATGGGTGCCGCTGACGGATGAGGAGCGCGCGGTTGCCTTGCAGGCGATTTATGCACTGACGCGGACGGACTTGCTGAAGCTATCCGCTGCCCTGCCGGAGCTGGAGCTTGTAATCGACTGGCCGCTTCGGACGCTTACTTCAGCACATTATATGAAGGAGCCGTACGCGCTTGCGGTCAAGGTGCTCGGTATCGCGAGCGGCTATGTGTCGGATGATGCGGCAGTCGCTTTTCTAGATAGCTATCAATTGGCTGATCCGCTCACTCCTCTATCGGCATTTCAGCTGGCGGAATGCTATTCCCGATATGGCAGGCATGAACGTGCGTATGAGATCATTACAGCGGTATGGGGCGGCATGCTGGACAATGGCGCGACAACATTCTGGGAATCGTATACCATTCGCTCGGACGACAGCTCCAAGCGGGATTTTCATGATGCGCTCACAACGTATACCGCTTATGGCTCTTATCGGATGAGCTTATGTCACGCTTGGTCGAGCACGCCGGTGAAGTGGATTGGCGAGGTCGTGCTTGGCATACAGCCGCTGTCGCCAGGCTACAGCACGGTACGAATTGCGCCGACGCCGGTTGGCGGGATCCGTTCTTGCAGCGGTACGGTCAACACGCCACATGGCGATCTGACTGTACAGTGGTACTATGACGCAGATGGAGAGTTCCGTTATGAGGTGACTGCGCCTCCGGGCATAACCGTCGAAGAGATGGCTGGAAGTGAGCAGCCTTCGGTATAGCATATTTGATAACAGCAGCCGTTTCCGTATTTATTCGCGGAGCGGCTGTTTGTTGTGCAGCAGCCCCGCACGGGAGTAGAATGGGGGAAAGAAGAGGAAGGGGCGTGGCTGCCAGTGGAGCTGTTGAAGGAGAAGATTAGACAAGAGGGTATCGTCCTTGAGGGCGGCGTTCTAAAGGTGGATACGTTCTTGAACCATCAAGTCGATGCAGGGCTGATGATGGAGATGGGACAAGCCTTTGCAGAGTTGTTCGGTGAAGCGGGCGTTACGAAGATCATGACTGTCGAGTCCTCCGGCATCGCTCCGGCTGTTATGGCGGCCTACCGGATGGGCGTACCGATGGTGTTCGCACGCAAACGGAAGTCGCTTACGCTGCAGACGGATCTCTATACCGAGAAGGTCTACTCCTATACGAAGCAGGAGGAGAGCGAAGTTACGGTGTCGAAGAAGTTTCTCGAGCAAGGTGACCGTGTGCTCATCATAGATGATTTTCTAGCGAATGGCGAAGCTGCACTCGGGATGGCACGCATTACCGAGCAAGCCGGAGCAGAGGTCGCCGGCATCGGCATTGTCATTGAGAAGTCGTTCCAGGCGGGCAGAGGCAAGCTGATTGAGCATGGCTATCGGGTGGAATCGCTGGCGCGTATTGCTTCGCTTGATGGTGGCGTGGTGACGTTTGTTTAGCGGCGAGAGAAAGATTTTTGCTGGTGCGTGATCGATAAAGCCGATATGGAGGAATGATGACAATGACAAATGAACTCGTTCGAAATGCAGTAACGGAGGGCGACAGGGAGCTTATCAACTGGCGAATCATGCAAGCGCCGCGTGAAGTGGTATTCGAGGCTTATCGCAATCCGGAGCAGCTTGCGAGCTGGTGGGGACCGAATGGTTTCACGAATACGTTCCATACGTTTGAGTTCGAGCCAGGCGGCCAATGGGAGTTTGTCATGCACGGACCAGATGGTACGGATTACAAGAACAAGAGCGAATTCACCTTGATTGAGGCGCCGGAGCGGGTTGTGTTTAAGCATCTGAATGGGCCGCATTTTCAAATGACGGCGATCTTCGAGGATGTGGACGCGAACAGTACGAAGCTTACTTGGCGGATGTTGTTTGATACGGCAAAAGAATTTGAAATGGTGAAGCTCTACGCAGTGGAAGGCAATGAGCAGAATTTCGACCGGCTGCAAGCGCTGCTGCTGAAGCAGCGCGGTTAATGAGAAACGTCCTCGCCTTAGTGGCTGAGGACGTTTGTTTGTTGTAGTGCGTTGCTGGCAAGCAGGGTGAGGCTTTGCGAGATGTAGCGCGTTAGGAGCAAGCAGACTATATATAGTGCCAGGGCAATGATGTCTGAGGCGATGAACAGCGCCGCTTTGTTCAAGTCCAGCTGCAAGAGGCGGTTCATGACAAAATTGAATAGTAACAGAATAATGAGCGGTGTGCTTAAGGAGCCGATTCTGCTGCCAAGCTTCTGCGTATCGCTAAGCTGTTCAAGCTGATCCCCCATGCGGTTAAGCGTCGAAGGGAGTCCATAAAAGCTATAGATCGGGATTAGCATCGCTACTAGTGCGCCAATGGGTGAGCGTGGGTATTGAACGATAAATTGCCGCAGATCGACGTGTACCTTGTAGATCCAAACTAAGTAGACGATGCAGATTGTAAAGTACAGGACGATTTTAATAGTTGAAATCAATTTGAATACAGCATTGAACGAGTCCAGATAAAGGCTTTCGTTGAAGGCGTAGATGAGCGAGCCGACAAAGTCAAGCACGGTGACAACGATCAGTATGGTAAGCATGATACGCATGACGTTAGATAGAACTTCTGATTTTAATTGTAATTTCATTGTCTAGTGATCTCCTTACTTCAATTGACGTAAGTAATCAAGGGCTTCTTCGAGCGTGGCGACGGGGACAATCCTTACTGAAGGGATGGAACTGGCAATTTGCATGGCTTCTTCCTCGTTGCTGAGCCCTTCATAGATCCAATTCGCTTTATCCTTCGGTACAAAAAAGATATCTACACCTGCATTCTCCGCGGTTTGCAGCTTGTCTGGAATGGCGCCGACTGAGCCGACCGTATGATACTCCTCCAGCGTACCAGTTCCTGCGATGACATACTTGTTATCTTTCGAGAAATTGAGCTTCTGTTCCTCCTCAACGAGTCCGATTCCTTCTCCGATGTCCATATCGACTTGCAGCTCCTGCTTCGCTGAGGCGTCGGTTCGCTCGAATTTGGCGACTGGAGTGGATTGTTCGACGGATAGGCGTTCCAACCAATTGCTCGTGACTCCTTCTTGCACATAGCAGAAGTTGACGCTTCCTTGGACGCCAATATCTTGCACAGAGACGATGTCACCAGGTGCGGTAAACCGATCATAATGCGGATAGAAAGCAAAGACGCGATAACAGCGGGAATCAGCAGCAAAAAGCTGACGATGATGTACTCGCGGCGAATGCGTCTTTGGGTAGGTGAGATAGGTAAGTTGGTCATAACGATAGTTTACTATGATCGGTGCAAGCTGGGTAGATGGCTGTGATCTACTGCCATGTCAGCTTCAGCAAACGCAAATATCGGTTAATTGCTTCGTTAACGGTAACTGAGCTGGTCAGGCTGAGCAGCAATTCATGCATGCAACCGTGCATCTCATGCTGATAAGGCGCCATCCAGCGCTTGCGGTTGCTGGGCCAGAACAAGCGGGAGGCGCTTCGTTCCAGCGTGCCAAGCATCTCTTCGTTGTGGCTGAGCGCGATGGTGAGCGTGAGGAAGCGGTATTCAAAGCGGCAGAGCGCGGAACTGTCGCTGGCTTCCAAGGAGGCGAGTTCGGCAAGCAGGTCGCCGGACAGCTCAGACAGCGCTGCCGCATCGCGCAGCTGCACGCTCGTCACTGCGAAGTGAAGCATCGCCGCGATGAGCTCCAGCAGGTCGCTGACCCGCTGTGCGGAGGAATCGAGAATGAGCACGCCATGCTTCGGGACGATGCGGACGAAGCCCTCCGTCTCGAGCTGCTGAAGCGCTGCACGGATCGGCGTTCGGCTCATGTCGAGCTGCTGGCTGAGCTGCACCTCGGAGGTGACGGTTCCTTTTGCCAATTGATTTGATATAATCCGTTCATAGATGGTTTGATAGGCTTGCTCGCGCAGCGACGGGCCGGGCATGGGATAGGGAAGGCCTCCTCTCAGCTTCATGTGTAAGCGGTTAAGAGGAAGTATAGCATAGGAGAGAGGTTAGGAGCAGATGGCAAGCGTAGAGGAAGGGAAAACGTTGCGCGATACCGCTTTTGACGTTATGAAGCAAAAGATCATCAGCGGCGAGTGGCCTGGGGGCATGTTTTTGCCTGAGAAGTACCTAAGCGAGCTGCTCGGGATGAGCAAGACGCCGATTCGTTCTGCCCTTGACCGGCTCGAAATGATGGGCCTTGTGAAGCTGTCGCCAAAGCAAGGGGTTATTGTGCAGGAGGTATCGCTGAAGAAGATACTTGAAATCTACGAGCTGCGCTTATCGCTGGAGACCTTCGCAGTGCGCAAGCTGACAGGGAAGATGGATGATGCCTTCTTCCGGAGGCTGGACGAGAACTTGTCGCTGCAGGCGATAGCGATTGAGCGGGAAGATATAACGCGCTATGTCGAGCTCGATGGTCAATTCCATGAGATGATTGTCGCGGGGTTGGATAATGAAGAATATACGGAAGTGATGAAGCGGATTCAGGATAAATTCATGCTTGTGGTGCGTACGACATTCGTTCGAAATCCGAGCCGACTGATGGGCAGTCTGGAGGAGCACTGGCAAATCCGCCATGCGCTGGCAGGGCAGGATTCGGAGCTGTCGCTGCGGCTAATTGAGCAGCATATCGAATATGTGAAGGTTATTATGCTGTGATGACAGACAGGAAGTAAACAGGCGTACGGCATGCTGTTGATGTATACAAGTTAGACATCTTGTCGGTGACATTTCCGCTATGCTACGTTGGTTCTACCAACGATTAGGAGGAATACTCTGCGATGAAGATTACTGATGTTCGCACTTATATTCTCGGCAACCCGTGGAAGAACTGGCTGTTCGTACAGGTTGACACGGATGAAGGCATCACTGGACTCGGCGAAGGGACGCTGAACGGCTTCGCAAAAACGGTGGAAGCAGCCATTCACGAGCTGAAGCATCTTATTATTGGACGAGATCCATTTGATGTAGAGACAATCAGCTTGAAGCTGTTCCGCGACGTCTATTCCGACGGCGGACAAATTCAAGGCTCCGCGCTGGCGGCAATTGAAACCGCTTGCTGGGACATTATGGGCAAAGCGACGAATCAGCCGCTCTACAAGCTGCTCGGCGGCAGCTGTCATGATAAGCTCCGCGCCTATGCGAACGGCTGGTACCGCGGACCGAATACGCCGGACAACTTCTTCGAGAAAGCGAAGATCGTCGTAGGTAAGGGCTACACCGCGCTGAAGTTCGATCCGTTCGGCGCTGCGTGGCGCACGGTGACGAGGCAGGACTTCTCGGCAGCGATTGAGAACATCGCTGCGGTACGCGAAGCGGTCGGCGCGGATGTCGACATTCTCATCGAAGGGCATAACCGCTTCAGCGTGCATACGGCATTGCAGTTCGCGGATGCCATGCTGAAATATGAGCCGACGTGGTTCGAAGCGCCGGTACCGCCGCAGCTGACTTCGTCGATGGTGGAGGTTGCACGCCGCAGCCCCGTGCCTGTCGCTTGCGGCGAGGACTATTACTCACGCGAGCAGTTCGCGGAATTGCTGCGCCATGATGCGGTGCATATCATTCAGCTGGAGCCGCAGTTCCTCGGCATCTCCGCCTCGAAGCAGGTGTGCGGAATGGTCCATGCGCACAACGGCGTAACCGCGCCGCATAGCGCGCAAGGTCCAGTCTGCTCCGTCGTCTGCAGCCACTTGAACATGGCGACGCCGAACTTCTTCCTGCATGAAATCTTCGACGAGTTCAACGAGCCGTGGGAAGAGAACGTGCTGCAGCCGCCGCTCAAAGTGCAGAATGGCTTTCTCGTTCCGCCGGAGGGGCCGGGTCTTGGCGTGGAGCTGAATCTGGAGGAGCTCGATAAGCATCCGTATCAAGTAGGCAACTGGCTGCCGCTCTTCAAGCAGGGCTGGGAGAAGCGGGAGACGGTGGAATAAATCTAGGGCAAACAACGACCGAATAGGAGCATCTGTATAAGCATTGGCTAAAAAAGCGAGGTCAAAGCGTATGAGCAGCTGGAAAGACAAAGTTGTCATTGTCACAGGCGGAGGCAGCGGCATTGGCCGGGCGGTTTGCGGACGGTTCGCGACGGAAGGTGCAAACGTCATCGTTGTCGACCGTGATGCGGATAAGGCGGAAGCAGCCGCAGAGGAGATTACAGCGGCGGGTTTCCTCGCCGCTGCGGTGGAGGCGGACGTTGCCTCGGAAGCAGATGTGAAGCAGGTGGTGGACGAGACGCTGGCGCGTTTCGGCCGCATTGACGTACTTGTCAATAATGCGGCAGTTTGCCCGCAAACTCGTATAACCGAGATGAGCTTGCAGGGATGGAATGAAGTCATTACGAATAATTTAACATCGGTATTTTTATTTTGCCGCGAAGTCATTCCGTCTATGGTGCAGCAGGGCGGCGGCGCGATTGTGAATGTCAGCTCCGTTCATGCGCTTGCTACGCTGGACGGTTATTCGGCCTATGCCGCATCGAAGGGCGGCATCGTTTCGCTGACGAGAGCGATTGCGCTAGACTTCGCCAAGCAGAACGTTCGGGTTAACGCCGTGCTGCCTGGCGCGGTGCACACGCCGATGCTGGAGAGCAGTGTGAAGAATTTGGATACGCCGCGAGAGGAAACGATGAAGACGTGGAATGAGGCGCAGCCTATTGGACGCGTCGGGCAAGCGGAGGAAATCGCTTCTGTCGTTCTTTTCGCAGCAAGTCCGGACAACTCGTTCATGACAGGCGCTTCGCTCGTTGCGGATGGCGGTCTCACAATAGATTTGTAGGAGTGTGGGGGAAACAATGGATCAGATGGTTGCGCAAGCTGAGGTGCGGGACCGGGTAAGAGCGTTCGCTCAGGAGGCGGATTTGCTGCTGGATGCGAAGGCGATCCTCGGGGAAGGTCCTTACTGGCATGCGGAGCAGCGAAAGCTGTATTACGTCGATATTGCCGGGGAAATGATTTGTCGATTCGACCCGATCACGATGCAGAATGAACAGTTCGCTCTTGGCAAATCGGTCGGTGCCGTCGTATGCGACGCATCCGATTCCGATGTGGTCATCGTGTCCACGCGAGACGGATTCGAGCGATATCATATGGGTACAGGCACGCTCACTTTGCTAGCCGACCCAGAAGCAGATTTGCCGGGAAACCGGTTCAATGATGGCAAATGCGATACGAAAGGCCGTTTCTTCGCCGGAACGATGCAGCATGTCGAAGTAGATGTTACCGGTTCCCTATACGTGCTGGACGCAGACGGGCAGTGCCGCAAGCTGGTCGATGATGTCGGCGTATCGAATGGTCTTGCATGGAGCCACGATGAGAAGCAGATGTATTACATTGATTCGATGAAACAAACGGTAACTGCTTTCGACTACGATGCAGCAAACGGTGCGCTGAGCAATCCGCAAATCATTATTGATTTTCATAAGGAAGACGGTTTCCCGGATGGCATGACCATCGACAGCGAAGGCATGCTCTGGATCGCACATTGGGATGGCTGGCAGGTGTCGAGATGGGATCCGCGAACAGGCAGCAAGCTCGGAGCCGTCTACGTGCCTGTTGCCAAGGCTAGCTCATGCGTCTTCGGCGGCGACGATCTGATGACATTGTATATTACGACAGCAAGTATTGGCACCTCGCCATACGCGCTGGCGCTGCAGCCCCATGCAGGCGGGATATTCACCTATCACCCAGGCGTGAAGGGGACGGCAACGAACCCGTATCGCCGGGCCGCAAGCAAAGGGGAGTCTGAGATATGAGCAATAGCAACTCTGCAGCCTATACCGTAACCGCCGAAGAGCTGAAGCACTACAAGGAGCAAGGCTTCCTGATTGTGCATCAGTTGTACACGCCGGAAGAGTGTGATCAAATTATCGCTCGTGCCGAAGGAATGGTCGATGGCACCGTCCCGTTGTATAAGGGCAATGCGCTCTACATGGAGCCGGAAGCAGTGGAGCGTGGACTTGTATCGGATGAGAAACCAAACGTAGAATATTTGTTCAAAATCGGCCACGAGATGCATCTGTCAGACCCGGTGTTCCGTTACTTCGCCATGCACGATCGAATCGCGGATGTGCTGAACGGCATTCTAGGGCCGGATATCAAATGTATTCAGAGCATGTACATCGACAAGCCGCGAAATCTTGGCATTGGTCAGCCGTATCACCAAGATTCTCATTATTTGAAGACAGTGCCGGACACGGTAATCGGCGTATGGATCGCCTGCGACGATGTCGATATCGCCAACGGCTGCTTGCATGTCATTCCGGGCAGCCAGAACTCGCAGATTTACCCGCACGACGTTCCGGTGGATATCATGCAGCGCAAATATTTTCAAGAGGTGCACGCAGCGAGGACGATGAGCGAAGTACCGTGCATTTTGCCAAAAGGAAGCGCAGTCTTCTTCCCGGGTACGCTGCTTCACCGTTCGGGCAATAACGTGACGGAGGACCGTCAGCGCCGTGCCTACGTGTTGCATTATGCAGATGCGCATTCAGAGCCTGGACGCGTTCCTGCCGTGCCTAATCCGCATCTTCTCGTGCGCGGACGTCAGTATCCGGGCTGTATCTAATCGGCTGGTGGGGCTGCTGCAAGTTTTACGGAATCTTTAGCAAGAAGGCCGCCGGAGCATCTGCAAAACTGTTAAGCAATCGGGTATGATAGTAGTAGAGGCAAGCCCGCTTTTTCATTCTGGAGAGGCGATGGATTGCATCAGGCTCGTACACGAGGAGACGGTGATGATGAAACGACATGCGCTTGGCATCACGCTTACGATCTTGGGATTGACAGCATGCATCTCGACAGCTTCGGCCTACGGCAGCAAGGCTTATGAGCCGATCGCCCGCACTCCGGATACGATTACAGTCTTCATCGACGGGTTGAATAATCAAGGTGGCAAGCTATCGCTTAAAGCCGACCAGATTGAATGGTACGAAGGGAAAGAAGCCGACGCTGCATTCGCGAAGAATGAGCCGGATTCAGGCCTGACGAGCGCGCCAGACGGCTACTACATTGTCAATGATGACGATGCTCTGAAGTCGTTCGAGGTGGATCCGCACGCTGTTGTACAGATGCAGATCTACGACCATGACAGCTTGTATAGCACGACGACCGAATGGAACAAGAGCATCTCGCTGCTGAAGCTCGAATCGCTCTTTCGGGAAGCTGACGGCGGGCAGGTCGACGTGAGCCAGTACCCCTACCATCTCACGCTTGAGAACGGCAAAGTCGTACGGATCGTGCAGCAATTTATTCCTTAAAACGATAACAGCGCCGCGCGCTGATAGAGGAAAGCCCTCGTCTATGAATCTCATAGATGAGGGCATTTTTTTTTTGTTAGGCGGATTGCTTCGGGTTCTCGCCGTAGCGGTTCGTGCCCGGATCGCTGTCAAGGCAGGTGAAGATCAGGAGAACGATGAAGCCAACGAACGGGATAAGCCCGATGAGGACCCACCAGCCGCTCTTGTCGGTATCGTGCAGCCTGCGTACGGTCACGGCTAGACTTGGCAGGAAGATAAAGAGCGAGTACAGCTTCGATAATAGGTTCGAGAGTCCGAGCAGATTCTCGAGGATGCCGAGGATGACGGAGATGATAATATTAATCAGTATGAACATCCAATATTCTTTGCGCCTGGCCCTTCCTTGAAAGCCGACATAGTTCGAAATGACTTTCGTATACCATTCCATAAGTAGTATCCTCCTCTATGGCTGGCTTGCGGAAAGCGATGGAAACGGCTGGTATTCCTTATTGTATGTAGTAAACTAGTGAGTATGAAAGTCTGGAGGCTAAAGGAGCTGGCTTGCCGATGTTTGATCCAACCGTATTTGACAACTTGAAAGTAGCAATTGAGAACCAGGTGTATGATCTCGATACTATCGCAGGCCAAGTGCTTGTTACGCATCGTATTGACCGGATGGAGCTGGCAGTGATGGCTCGTATCTTCGCGATCCAATTTACGCTAGTGAACGGAGCGGGCATTACCGCCGAGATTCGGCTAGAAGCATCGCTGAAGGATATCGCGGCGGAGCTGCTGGAGCTATCGGGCGAGAAGCCTGGATGTTCGCTGCGTCTTCGTTTCTATATGCCCGTGCAGGACGCGGATGAAACTTGCAAAGCGATCGAGCAGCAGCTTGAGGCACTCTGGCAGCCAGAGCTTCCGCCGACGCAGACACTGAGCTTCGGCTACGGCGAGAAGCCGGTGATCTATCATAACGAGATCGAGCTGCACTTCAACCGGAAGATCAACGAGGATCAGATGGAGGATCTTCCAGAGCTGATCGACCATATGCTGCAGTCGCTGGAGGCGCTGGATAAGCTGGTTTAGTTGTTTGAGGTCAATACAGCTGGGTACTTAAATAGGCCAAACCAATGGGATTCATAGGAATCGCGTATTTCACGAAGAGCGATGCGCGGGTCTATGATGGAAGCAATCATTGGAGGTGCTCGTATGGAAAATCAAGTAAACGCAAATCAGCATGTTCGCAGTACATTTAATGAAACAGCATCGGTGTACGACCAGCAGCGACGGAAGCTTATTCCTTGCTTTGACGATTTCTACGGTGTGGCTGCGTCGCTCGCAGATTCACAGAATGAAGCGCCTAAGATTCTTGATCTTGGCGCAGGAACGGGGTTGTTCTCGTCGCTGCTCGTGCAGCGGTATCCGAATGCGTCGCTGACGCTCATTGATCTGGCGGACAATATGCTGGACGTGGCGCGGGCAAGATTCAGCGGTAATCCGAACGTCGAGTACATGTGTGCGGATTACACGAACTTCGTTGCTCCGGATTCGTACGATATTATTATTTCGGGCTTGTCCATTCACCATCTGTCGGACGCGGATAAGGTGCAGCTGTACAAGCACAGCTGGATGAACCTGCGCGAAGGCGGCGTATTCATTAATGCGGATCAGGTGCTAGGCCACACGCCGTTCATTGATGAACGCTACAAGTCGGATTGGCGGGGAAAAGTGGAAGCGAGCGGTCTGACAGAGGCTGAAATTGCAGCTGCTTATGAGCGGACGAAGCTGGATCGGATGACGGACCTTGCGTCGCAGCTCGGCTGGCTGACACAGGCAGGATTCCAGGACGTCGATTGCGTATACAAGTATTACAATTTCGTCGTCATGTTCGGTAGGAAGATGGCGGAGTAGCGGTGGGCTGCGAGCGTGATAAGTGCGATAAACCGCTTACTTTGGCGCTGAATTTGCCAATTCATTAAATAAGTGCGATAAAGCACTTGCTTTCTCAGATTTAGGCTTAGACAGAGTGAGAGGCACGCAATAAGTGGACATATGCATATGGACAGATTCCGCCATCCGGAGTCGGCTATGATACTGGCTGCGGGAACAAGGCGGTTCGGACGAACTTGCTGGCAAGCGAGGCGAAGCCTAAGCTTGCATCGATTATGGACACGATTGCGCAGCGGATCTCATTCGGCGTCGGCCGCGTGAATGATGTGCAGGTCACGCCTTCAGCATGGGGGATATCTCGGTCATCGTACGCGGCAAGGATACTGCGGAGAACCGCGATGTGCTACAGCACTGTGCACGGAGCGTGACGGGTGATGAGCCGGACGGCAGCCGCTGGCAAAATGAACTGGAAGACGCGGAAGCGCAGCGGCGGCGCAACCTCTCCGCAGCAGATGAAGCAGGCGGTGGAAGCCTACGGCGCCTTAGCTTCGCGGAGCGGGTACGGACGAGAGTCCATTCGTCTACCGCAAGCTGCAGGATGTGCTGGATGCGCATCGTGAAACCATTGACGTGCTTCATGTGCTGAAGCCGTTCGGGTATGCATGGCAGGTGCGGACGAATTTGATCCGTACAAAGATTAAATAGGCTGGTTGAGGCAAGAGATAGGATATTGGACCTATGTTTACAATGAAGTAATTCTAGTGTTTTCATGGTTAATTCGCAAATTCGCAGGTATATATGGATAACTATGGAATATAGGAATGACCCGATAGTCGCTTGCGTAACCTGACTTGACGAGGTGTCGAATCGAGTCGACTAGGGAGATCGATATAGTGTAGACGGGTGTATAGATGAAGCTATCCCCCGTTGGCCCTATTTTAGGAAAAAAAGAGGATGTCGCTTTCTACCAGCTGCTGATATAATGGGAATCAACCTTTTTTTTCTCAAGCGGAAGGAGATTCTATGCGCAAATTCATCAGTCTCGCTATTATTATGATTCTAGTTGTCGGCTCACTAGGTATGACAATGGCGGCAGCCACATCAAAGTTCCCTTACCAGGCTAAAGTAAACACCACAGAATTGAACGTTCGAAGCGAGCCCTCTCTTCAGGCATCGGTCGTCGGTCAGCTGGAATCGGGTGACGTCGTAACGGTAACGGACGAAGAAAGCGACGGCTGGGTACAGATTAAGAAAAATAAATTAACCGGCTGGGCAGCCGGCTATTTGCTCCGCAAGCTGGACAGCTCGGGACAGCCTGAGAACGTGACGGCAGCTACGTCGCCACCGACAAGCGGCACTGTTAGTACAAATTCGGGATCGACAGCGACCGTCCTGACGGAATCTCTGCGGATTCGTTCCGGCCCAGGCACGAGCTATAAAGTGGTTGGCTCGCTCGCGCAAGGCGAGCAGGTGACGATTAACGGCAGCCAAGGCAGTTGGCTGGAGATAAAGACAACGGCGAAGGTGAATGGCTGGGTCGCGAAGCAGTACGTTGGCAAAGGCGCACCGTTGTCGGCGCAGTCTTCCAGCAGAGGGCTGCGAGGCAAGCTCATCGTCGTTGACGCCGGGCATGGCGGCAATGATCCGGGCATGATCGGCCGGGCGCAGGATACGCAGGAGAAGACGCTTACGCTCAGCACGGCGAGCTATCTGAAGCAGGAGCTCATAAGGTTAGGCGCTCATGTCATTATGACGCGTACAACTGACGTGAAGCCGGAGCTGTCGGAACGCGTGCGGATTAGCGAATCGGCACATGCGGATGCTTTTGTCAGCATTCATTATAATTCATCGGTGAAGAAGTCGACCGGAACGTTGACGTTCTTCTACTCGGAGAAGAAGGATCGTCCGCTTGCGCAGGCTGTAGAAGCGGAGCTAAAGCAAGGCATCGGCCTCCGCAGCAACGGTGTGTCGTTCGGAGACCTGTACGTGCTGCGTGAGAACAACACGGTCGCTACGCTCGTGGAGCTCGGCTTCTTGTCGAATCCGAAGGATGAATCACTCGTTCGCGGCGCTTCCTATCAGAAGAAGGCGGCTGCGGCGATTGCGAGAGGGCTTGCGGATTATTTTGGATAACTAGATTTGAGGCTGCCGGGCATTTGCCGGGTAGCCTTTTTTGTGCAAATTGGTTACATTTACTAGGGGCGCGTTACTAGTTTGAAACCGATCTGTAACTGTTCTGTAACGACATAAACAGACAATCGTTTTATAATGATTCAAGCAGGTTACATATTTGAGAGTTATTGAAGCAAGAGTGAGAGTTGCCCATTAACGGAAGGAGAAGGAAGCAAGTGCCAAAACCATTAGGAAACAGTGGACGCTATATGCCCGGATTGGATGGATTGCGAGCGATCGCTGTCTTTGCGGTCATCGCCTATCATCTTAACTTATCGTGGGTGCCAGGCGGACTGCTGGGCGTTGGCATGTTTTTTGTCCTCTCCGGCTATCTGATTACAGATATTCTATTAAAGCAGCATAGTAGAGGGAATAAGCTGGCGCTCGGTGATTTCTGGATTCGCCGCGTCCGCAGGCTGCTGCCTGCTATGATCATTATGTTGGGGCTTGTCTCGATATGGCTGGGGACGACTGATCCGCAGCGGCTGTACACGTTACGGGGAGAGATTGGCGCAGCTCTGCTCTATATGAGCAATTGGCGGCTAATCTATCATCAAGTGTCGTATTTCGAGAGCTTCGGCCCGCCTTCACCGTTCGGACATCTGTGGTCGCTTGCGGTGGAAGAGCAGTTCTATCTCGTTTGGCCGATGCTGCTCGCGCTTCTCGTGAAGTTCGTACCGCGGCGCGGCACGCTGGCGCTCGTTATCTTGGCTGGTGCGGCAGCATCGGCTCTTGCGATGGCATTTATTTATGTGCCGCAGCTCGATCCAAGCCGAGTCTACTATGGCACGGATACACGTTCTTTCGCGCTGTTGATCGGCGCCGCGCTCGCTGTGGTTTGGCCAAGCTGGAAGCTGGCGGACCTGATTGCATCCAAGCGCGCGGTGAAAGCGCTTGATACGATCGGCGTCGTTGGATTCGCCGTCATTGTGGCAATGATTGCGATGGTGGGAGAGTACGATGCGTTCCTTTATCGCGGAGGCATGGTCGTCCTGTCGATTGCTACGGCCGCTGTAGTTGCGACGCTGGCGCATCCAGACAGCTGGCTTGCCCGCATCATCGGATGCAAACCGCTGCAATGGTTCGGTGCAAGGTCGTACGGCATCTATCTGTACCATTATCCAGTCATTGCGCTCTCAACGCCGGCGGCGGAGATAGATACATTCAATCCAGTGCGCGCATCGTTGCAAATTCTCGCATCTATAGCGCTTGCGGAGCTGTCCTGGCGATTCGTAGAGGAGCCGATCCGCCACGGCGCGATCGGGAAGCTGGTGCAGCTGCTGAAGCAGTCGTCAATGGGTAGAAGATCGAGCCGTAAAGTGATGCTCGCCTCGGTCTGCTTGCTCGCTGTCGTCAGCGTATCCTGCTCGGGACAAAGAAATATTGTCATCGGCGATTCCGCCAAAAACATTGATATGGGCGTTAGAGGCGGCGGACCAGCTCTTACAGGGGGACATGCTGTAGCAACAGGCGGCGGTACTGCGGCTGGCTTAGTGCCAACAGGCACGAACCCGTCGACGGATACGAAAGGGTCATCCGATCAGCAGGATGCGAGTCAGTCTGATAGTAATGGCGCTCAAGGCGCTACGGATGAAGCGAATTCTGATGGCGGTGCTGGCGTGGACGCGGGCTTAGGTTCGGGTGGTGCTGGCGATGTGACGGACAAGTCTGCTGATGCGAAGCCTACGGATGAAGATCAGCAGAGTTCGGAGCAAGCTGCATCGGGGCAAAATCAGGACGGAGCCGGATCGGGTCAGCCTTCGAAGGATAATGGCGGGAGTTCGACTCCACCGGGTAAGCCGCAGGAGTCGGATACGCCGCCGCCAAGCAAGCCGGATACGCCGGTCGCGCCGGGAGATACGGTAACGGTTATCGGCGACTCGATTATTCTGGACGCGAAGCCGTACTTGGAGAAGCTAATCAATGGGATCGTCGTGGAAGGCAAGGTCGGCCGTCAAATGTTCGAGGCTGACGAAGTGGTGGAAGAGCTGAAGCGGACTAAGCAGCTCGGCCATACGGTCGTGATCGAGCTCGGCACGAACGGCTCGTTCACAACGAAGCAGCTCGATTCGCTGCTTGAGGCCATCGGTGATGATCGTCGTGTCGTGCTCGTTAACACGCGCGTGCCCCGCAAGTGGCAGGACGTCGTGAACGACCTGCTTAGTGAGACGGTCAAGAACATGCCAAGCTTAACGCTTATCGACTGGTATTCCGCAAGCAAAGGGCGTGACGACTTCTTCGGCAAGGATGGTGTCCACCTGAAGAAGCACGGCGCTGAGTTTTTCGCGAATTTGCTCGTTCAAGGCATTGGACAATAACAGGCATTAAATAGAAGTCCCCGCTCTCGCGCATCGTCAGGATGCGTAAGCGCGGGGACTTCTTCTGTTATGCGGTAATCCGTTGCGCTCGCTTCAACAAGCCGGATAAGCCAAAATATCATTAATCTGATTCAGTGGATAATGGAAGGTGGCAAACTGGGTCGCATACATGTACTGCATGACGTACACTTCGCCGACTTCAACGCGGCATAGAATGCCGGAGACGCCGGTGCCGTTTCTGAGCGAGATGCCGACGGGCCTGCCCATCAGATAAAGCGCCTTCTGCTGCAGCGGCATTTGGCTTGGCATAAACATAGGACCTCTTCCTCCTTCATGGATAAGAGCCTGGTGCTGTGCTGCAATTAGTGTATGTTCATGCAGGCGCTATGCCATCCGCAGCTGCCTATGCGTATGAAAGCATGACGAGTACCACCGATCCGAGCAGGAACAGCAGCGAGATCAGGTAGACTCGTTTGCGGCCAAGCGCATCCGATAAGCCGCCGGTAGGCAGTTCAAGCAGCAGCACAGCGCCGGAGTATACGGCAAAGATGAGGCCGATCTCCTGCAGATTGAGCCCTTTGTCAAGCATAAACAGACTGGATACAGGCAGAATGAGACCGATGATGAACCAATGGAGCGACTGATTGATGATGTACACGAGCAGTAATTCCGATACGGACTTCATTCGTGTTGGTAACCTCGCATTTGTAGGAAGATAGGTTAAGTCTACATTCCTGTATCCAATCGGGAAAGGTTAAGAAATGGCATAGACAAGCATGATTAATCCCATTAAAATTAAATTAGGAATCATTTCCCAGCTCGTGATGGGACTTGCTGTGCTTCCGCAAAAAATGATGGAAGAAATGATTCATTTTGGGAATGCTAACAGTGTATAAATTGAATGTGAATGAAGTGTTAGATAAGTTGACACAAAGAGGCAGGGAGATGCCGTTGGACGGAGAAATCTTATTTACAAATGCCTAAATTACCCGTATATTTGATACTGGACAAACAAATGCTAAATTTGTTTTTTTACAAATGTTCAAACTAGGGGTTAGAAGTGAACAAAATATGGAATTGAGGAGTGGGATCATGAAAAGAACATTAACGACAATCGCAATGTGTTTGCTCGCGGTTACACTGGTCGTTGGTTGTGGCAGCAAAAACAACAACGTAGGTAACAATGCAGGTACAAACGCAGGCACAAATGCAGGTACGAATGAACCGGCAAAAGCATCCTTCAAAGCAGGTATGGTTACAGACTCCGGTACGATCGACGACAAGTCCTTTAACCAAGGTACTTGGGAAGGTTTGGAGCAAGCAACGAAAGATCTTGGCGTTGAGAGCAAATATTTGAAACCGGCCGGTACAACTGAGGCTGATTACCTGAAAGAAATCGGCAACCTGTACGATGCAGGCTTCAAAATGATCGTCGTTCCAGGCTTCAAATTCGAGACAGCGATCTACGCTGCACAAGATAAATACAAAGACGCTAAATTCGTTCTGATTGACGGTTCGCCGCACACTGCGGACGACCCAACGGCTAAAGTTGGCACGAACACGGTATCGATCTTCTTCGCAGAGCACCAATCCGGCTTCATCGCTGGTGTAGCAACTGCGCTTCAATTGAAAGAAGGCGAAGCGGGCTTCATCGGCGGTATGGAAATTCCACCGGTTCAGAAGTACAACTGGGGCTTCCAGCAAGGCGTGAAATACGCAAACGACAACCTCGGCACGAAGATCACAATCAAGCCCGAGAATGTTGTATACCAAGGCAGCTTCGATAACGTGGCGGCAGGCGGCCAGCTGGCAGCAGCAATGTACGACCGCGGCGTTAAAGTTATCTTCGCAGCGGCAGGCGGCGTTGGCGTAGGTGCGATCAACGAAGCAAAAACTCGCGCAGGCCAAGGTAAAGAAGTATGGATCGTTGGCGTAGACGGCGACCAATTCAAAGACGGCGTATACAAAGATGACAAGTCGATCATCCTTACATCCGCAATGAAGAAAGTAAATGCTGCATCTTACGACATGGTGAAAGCTGAGCAAGATGGTAGTTTCCCAGGCGGCCAAACATTGACATTCGATATTAAGAATGACGGCGTAGGCATCCCGGCAACAAACCCTAACCTTGGCGACGATGTTACAACGAAAGTTACTGAAGTCGTAGGCAAGCTGAAAAGCGGCGAAGTCGAAGTGAAAGCTGAGAAGGGCGACCTGATCAAGTAATTATTTTCGAATACGCTAAGCTAGCTTCTTTTATAAATCCAAGAAGAGACGGGACGCTCCGTCTCTTTTTGGTTAATCACTGATGAATATATCCTTACGATCATTTTGGTAAAGGAGCCGTAGGCGTATGGAATTCGTAGTAGAGATGTTGAACATTCGCAAGGAGTTTCCGGGGGTCGTCGCCAATGACGACATTACGCTTCAGCTGCGTAAGGGCGAAATCCATGCGTTGCTTGGGGAGAACGGCGCCGGCAAATCGACGCTGATGAGCATTTTGTTCGGCATGTATCAGCCAGACCGCGGCACGATTAATGTGCGTGGCGAGCAGGTGAAGATTGCAAACCCGAACGTTGCGAATAAGCTTGGCATCGGCATGGTCCATCAACATTTTAAGCTGGTCAGCAATTTTACCGTTACCGAAAATATTATTCTCGGTAATGAGCTCAAACGAGGGCTCGTCCTGAACATTAAAGGAGCAGCTCGCAAGATTGAAGCGCTCTCCAAGCGTTATGGCCTTAACGTAGATCCTCATGCGAAGATTGAGGATATTTCTGTTGGCATGCAGCAGCGTGTCGAGATTCTGAAGATGCTGTACCGTGATGCGGAAGTGCTTATTCTAGATGAGCCTTCAGCTGTTCTGACCCCGCAGGAGATCGACGAGTTGATCAAGATCATGAAGAGTCTCGTCGCCGAGGGCAAATCGGTCATTGTTATTACCCACAAGCTGAAGGAAATTAAAGCAGCTGCAAACCGCTGCACCGTTATCCGCCGTGGTAAAACGATCGGCACGGTTGACGTGGCAACAACGAGCGAGCTGCAAATGGCCGAGATGATGGTGGGCCGCAGCGTTAATTTTAAAGTCGAGAAGAAACCGAGCCAGCCAGGTGATGTCATTCTGCAGCTGGAAGGGCTTACGGTTAACAATAATAAGAACGTGCCAGGTCTCAAGGACTTCAATCTGGAAGTCCGCGCTGGAGAAATTGTCGGTATTGCGGGCGTTGAAGGCAACGGGCAATCCGAGCTGGTGGAAGCGATTACAGGTCTTCGCAAAAGCGAGAAGGGCCGGATCATACTGAACGGTCACGAGATTACGAAGGAATCGATTCGCGAGCGGATTAACAAAGGGGTCGCGCATATTCCGGAAGATCGGCAGAAGCGCGGGCTCGTTCTCGATTACACGCTGGAAGAGAATATGATTCTGCAGGTGTATCAGCGGGAACCGTTCTCGAAGCGAGGTATTCTCAATAAAGGGGCCATCCGCAAATATGCGAGCGGCATTCTGGAGAGCTTCGACGTGCGCTCCGGGCGTGGTCCACTCTCGGTATCGCGTTCCTTATCCGGCGGTAACCAGCAGAAGGCGATTATCGGCCGGGAGATCGAGCTTGATCCGAGTCTGCTCATCGCGGTTCAGCCGACGCGGGGACTTGATGTCGGTTCGATTGAGTACATACATAAACGGCTCATCGGCCATCGTGACCGCGGGAAAGCGGTACTGCTCATCTCGCTTGAACTGGATGAGGTGCTTAACGTATCGGATCGTATTGCAGTCGTCAATAACGGCGAGCTAATTGGCGTCGTGGAAGCGGCGGCAACGAATGAGAACGAGATCGGCCTCATGATGGCCGGCGTAGGAGAAGGGGGAGACCAATGAGAAACCTCATTATTTCCCTGAGTGCAGTGTTGTTCGGCCTTATCGGGGGCGCCATTCTGATGGCGGCAACGGGGCATTCGCCACTGGAAGGGTATCGCTTCCTATTCCAGGGCGGGCTTAAGAACGTGAGCCGGTTCGGCGACACACTTGCAACAGGAACACCGCTTATCTTCACAGGCCTCTCGGTGGCATTTGCCTTCCGGACGGGACTGTTCAATATCGGCGCAGCCGGCCAAATGCTGTTCGGCGGCTTCTGCGCTTCGATCATCGGCCTTAAGCTTGATGCATCCGGTGCTGTGCTCATACCGCTCATGATCATCGCAGCTATTCTTGGCGGTGCGGTATGGGCGTTCATTCCGGGCTTGCTCAAGGCAAGATTTAATGTGCATGAGGTCGTATCGACCATCATGATGAACTGGATTGCTTATTGGACGATCTACTATGCAGTTCCGGCTTACCTGAAGGCGGAATCCGTCGAGACGGAATCTCGCGCGCTTCCGGATAAAGCAACGTTGAAGGCGGCATGGCTCTCGGACATGTTCGGCGGTTCCTATGTGAACCTCGGCTTGTTCCTCGCGGTCATCGTCGTCATTATCATCGCGTTTATCATCAATAAAACAACGCTTGGATATGAGTTGAAAGCAGTGGGCTTCAACCGTCACTCTGCGGAATATGCCGGCATCGGCGTTAACCGCAGCATCATTCTGTCGATGCTCATCTCAGGTGCCCTTGCCGGTCTTGCCGGCTTGGCGCAATATGCCGGCAACGGCAACAACATTCAAATCGGCGTGCTGCCTACGCAAGGCTATGATGGTATCGCGGTTGCGTTGCTTGGAGCCAATTCGCCGGTTGGCGTACTTGCCTCTGCGCTGTTCTTCGGCCTCTTATACTCCGGCCGGGGCTTCATGAATGCAATGACAGATATTCCGCCGGAAATTGCGGATTCCATCATTGCGATCATCATCTATTTCGCGGCAACGAGCGTACTGATGAACCGCGTCATTACTTGGTTTATCGGGCGTCGCCGGTCGAATGAGAGCAGTACTGTAAGCGGAAAGGGGAAGGTATAGCGTATGTGGACGACGATTCAGCAAATTTTCCCGTATGCGATCATGTTCACCATTCCTTTGCTGATCACCGCGCTTGGCGGGTTGTTCAGTGAACGAAGCGGTATTGTTAATATCGGTTTGGAAGGGCTGATGGTCATCGGCTCCTTCGCATCTGCGTTTACAATTAGCAAGCTGGAAACGAATTGGCCGGGTCATACCGTTGCATCGATCTGGATCGGGATTCTCGTTGCGGCCGCGGCAGGGCTCGTGTTTTCTCTGCTGCACGCTTTTGCCAGCATCCATCTCAATGCCAACCAGGTTATTAGCGGTACAGCGATCAATATGATCGCAGGTGCTCTTACTGTATTCTTGTCCCGCAACATTACGGGCAGCGGTAATATTCGACTGACGAACGGCTTCCCGCCGTTTGACGTATGGGGTCTGTCCCATATTCCTGTCATCGGGCCGCTAATCTTCACGAAAACCTACTGGACGACGTGGCTCATTCTTCTTGTCGTACTCTTTAGCTCGTTTGTGCTTCGGAAGACGGCGTTCGGTCTACGCCTTCGCTCTTGCGGTGAATATCCGCAGGCGGCAGAAGCGGCAGGGGTCAATGTTCGCAAAATGCGCTATATCGGCGTGCTCATCTCCGGCGCATTCGCTGGACTTGGCGGCGCCATTCATCTCGTTACGATTGCCGGCGAATTCAACGGTACGGTATCAGGTCTTGGCTTCTTGGCACTCGCCGCGCTCATCTTCGGACAATGGCGTCCACTCGGCATTCTTGCTGCGACGCTGTTCTTCGGTTTTGCCAGCACGGTTGCCAACGTCTCGCAGGTTATTCCACAGCTTGCTGATTTTCCGCCGATTCTGCTTAAGGTATTCCCTTATGCCATCACGCTCATAGCGCTCGTCATCTTCTCGAAGTCGTCGCAAGCGCCGAAGGCAGCCGGAGAGGTATTCGACTCCGGCAAGCGGTAGCAGCTTAGCAGGATGTTTAAAGCATCTGCGGCTTAACGATTACAGGGGAGGGAGAGCCAGTGCACGAAGAGCGTTCAGAGGATAAACGGGGAAAAATGATTGATGCGGTTCGGATGTACTATCAGTTGGATTACAGTCAGCAGGAAATTGCCAAGAAGCTGGGCGTATCCCGCCCGACGGTAAGCCGTTTCATTCAACAAGCCAAAGAAGAAGGCTATGTCATCATTAGCATCGTCGACCCGCTGGAGAACAACGATCTTCTTGCCGGGCAAATCGAGCGTAAATTCGGCCTGAAGAAAGTTGTCATCGTCAACGTGCCGCATTATGAGGATGCGGTCGTGAAGAAGTATCTCGGCGCGGCAGGTGCTAAATATATTGATAATATCGTCAAGGACGGCGATATCATCGCAGCGACGTGGGGAACGACGCTGTACGAGGTGGCGCTGGGCCTATCGGATAAGCATGTCCGTGACGTCAAGGTTGTGCAGTTGAACGGCGGCGTTAGCCATTCGGAGACGAATACGTACGCGAGCGAGATTATTACGCTGTTCGGCAAAGCGTTCCATACGACACCGTACTTCATCCCGCTGCCCGCGATATTTGATCATGCCGTCGTGAAAAAGACGATTGAAACCG
Source organism: Paenibacillus sp. sgz302114 (assembly GCF_056120345.1). NCBI lineage: Bacteria > Bacillati > Bacillota > Bacilli > Caryophanales > Paenibacillaceae > Paenibacillus > Paenibacillus sp. sgz302114. Next base: position 841,527 of record NZ_JBVYOI010000002.1, on the reverse strand, counting down.
ACCGGCACATCAACAATATTTTGGAGCTGGGGAAGAAAGCGAACATTGCGATTGTAACCGTCGGAACGCCGACGGAAGATTCCGTGCTGATCAAGGCGAATTACTTTAACGAGGAAGAGCTGAAGATGATCTTCGAGAAGGGAGCGGGCGATATTTGCTCGCGCTACTTCAATATTGACGGCGTCATCGTCTCGCAGGAGCTGGATCAGCGTACAATCGGCATTTCGCTGAACGATCTGAAACAGAAGGAGCAGTCTATTCTGATCGCAGGCGGCATCCGCAAGGTGGACGGCATCTATGGCGCGCTTCGCGGGAAATATACGAATGTGCTTATAACCGACCAGTTTACGGCAAAATATTTAATGGAACGCAATTTAAACAGATAGAGTGAGGTTACAGGATGGGACAACAATTAGAGGGTGCAGCTTTAGCTGCTTATTTTGACCATACGTTATTGAAGCCGGAAGCTTCCTTCGAGCAGATCGTGAAGCTCTGTAAGGAAGCGAAGGACAACAAATTCGCAACCGTATGCGTGAATCCATATTGGGTGTCTGAAACGGCTTCTCAGCTGGCGGGCTCAGGTGTTGGCATTACGACGGTTGTCGGCTTCCCGCTTGGCGCTTCCACTTCGCAGGTTAAAGTGGCGGAGACGAAGGATGCGATCGATAACGGCGCGACTGAGATTGATATGGTGCTTAACGTTGGCGCGCTGAAATCCGGGCGCCTAGATGAAGTAGAGAAGGATGTTCGTGGCGTCGCGGAAGCTTGCAAAGGCCGCGCTGTGATGAAAGTCATCCTCGAGGTTGGTCTGCTGACGGATGAAGAGAAAGTAACGGCATGCGAGATCTGCAAGCGTGCAGGCGCTGACTTCGTGAAGACATCGACAGGCTTTGGCCCAGGTGGCGCTACAGTGAAAGACATCGCGCTTATGCGCCAGACAGTTGGACCGGAGATGGGCGTTAAAGCTTCCGGCGGCGTCCGCGATCTGGAGACGGTTCGCAGCTTGATCGAAGCAGGCGCAACGCGCATCGGCGCAAGCGCAAGCGTGACGATTGTTGGCGGCGGCAAGGGCGAAGGATACTAATAGGTGATAAAGAGGCGGGGCATATGCTCCGCCTCTTTTTTTGTGTATCCACTGGAGGCCGGCTGCCGCTGTTGTTCACTCGTCTAACGGAACGTGTAGGTTAGCTTGCTTAAACTCGGCTGCCACACACTCAACCAAAACGCTGCCTGCCGGTCTAACGGAACGTACAGCCCTTATTCGCTGGTTTTTCGCGTATCTGCGGCTCTAACGGACCACAGAGAAGCTATTGCCCCGAATTTGCACCCCGCGAGCGGGACGTGTGAATGGAAGCTACAGCAAAAAGCCCGAGAGAGAGTCCATAAGGCTTCTTTCTCGGGCACATCGATGCGTTTATGGATAATAAATAATGACGTCGTAACGAACAATGTCATTACCTGTGTTGCGGTACATGTGCGGCTGATCTGCCACATAGCGGACCGCATTGCCTGCATCGACCGTATAGGACGTGCTTTGGATTTCCACAATAAGACTCCCGGATGAGACAAGAATGTACTCTTCCACGCCTGTACTGTGCGCTTCCGACTCGTAGACGCAGCCGGCATCCATTTCGACGGAATAGACCTCGAACTTCTTCGTCGGATCGAACGGGAACATCGGATAGACGCGATAATGTCCGTCAGACTCAAGCATCGGCTCCATCTCGCCCTTCACGATGACGGCCACCTCAGACGGCGGCTCTTCAATGAGTGTCGTGAAGGAAAGGCGCAGTCCGTTTGCGATTTTCCATATAATCGAGATCGTGGGGCTCGTCTCGCCTCGTTCAATCTGGCCGAGCATCGCTTTGCTGACGCCAGTCAACTCCGCCACTTTATCAAGGCTTAATCCTCTCGTTTGACGGATCGCCTTCAAGTTTCGCCCCAGCTTAATGTGAATCTGTTCCATACTCTTCCTCCATCAGCGCACTTCTATTTCACTTATTGTAGCCGAAACGGGCAAGGATGTCGAAAAATAAATGTGCGCTATAGCATACAAACATATTGTGCGTCATAACATACGAATGTATAATATAAAATAATTAAACGAAAACAACATACAGAAAAGGGGAATGCACGCATGTCCAGTCCATCATTGCGTAACTTTTTGCGTAACAACCTGGAAGAGCTGAAACAGAAAGGCTTGTACAATGAAATTCAAGTCCTTCAAGGCGGCAACGGGCCGACCATTCGCATTCAAGACCGAGAGCTGATTAACCTCTCTTCTAATAATTACTTAGGCCTTGCCGGCGATGAGCGTCTTATCCGTGCGGCTGAGCTGGCACTTCGCAAGTACGGCGTAGGAGCAGGCGCAGTTCGTACGATCAACGGCACGATGGATCTGCATGAAGAGCTTGAGACGAAGCTTGCGAAGTTCAAGCAGACCGAGGCCGCTATCGCGTACCAATCCGGTTTCAACTGCAATATGGCTGCTATCTCGGCCGTTATGGAAGCTGGGGATGCGATTCTGTCCGACGAGCTGAACCATGCGTCGATTATCGATGGCTGCCGTCTGACGAAGGCGAAGGTCATTCGTTACAAGCATTCGGATATGGCGGATCTGGAATTGCAAGCGAAGACGGCGCGTGAGTCCGGCCAGTATAACAAAATCATGGTCATTACGGACGGAGTATTCTCCATGGACGGGGACATTGCGAAGCTTCCTGAGATTGTTGAAATTGCGGAGCGTTACGACTTGATTACGTATGTCGACGATGCGCATGGTTCCGGCGTTCTTGGCAAAGGGGCAGGTACGGTCAAACATTTCGGTTTGTCGGATAAGATTGATTTTCAGATAGGCACATTGTCCAAAGCAATCGGTGTTGTCGGTGGATACGTAGCCGGTCGCCGCGAGCTGATTGATTGGCTGAAGGTGAGAAGCCGTCCGTTCCTGTTCTCAACGGCAACGCCTCCCGCGATTGTCGCAGCATGTAGCGCAGCGCTCGATATTCTGACAGACAGCGCGGAGCTGCAGGAGAAGCTGTGGAGCAATGCAGCCTATTTCCGAAATGGCCTCACGCAGCTGGGGTTCCATACGGGGCATACGGAAACGCCGATCATCCCGTGTATCATCGGTGACGAAGTGCTGACACAGCAGTTCAGCAGAGAGCTGTTCGAGGCAGGCGTCTATGCCAAGGCGATTGTGTTCCCGACTGTTCCGAAAGGCGCGGGCCGTATCCGTAACATGCCGACAGCGGCGCATACGACGGAGATGCTTGATCAAGCTTTGGCGATCTATGAGACTGTGAAAAAGCAGATCGGTGTAGGTGTAAACGCAGGTGTGAGCGTGTAAGGAAGAATGCTCGATTAATCGGAGGCGATGCGGATATGAACACCATCTTAGTTACAGGCTCCTCGGGGCAAATCGGCAGTGAACTGGTCGCTGCACTTCGCTTGCGCTACGGGGCGCACAACGTCATTGCGACAGATATCAGACCGAGCGCAGCGATCACATTCGATGGCCCGTTCGAAAGTCTTGATGTGAATGACTTGCAGTCGTTCTACGCGATTGCTCGCAAATATAAAGTCGATACGATCATCCATCTGGCGGCGCTGCTGTCAGCAACGGCTGAAGCGAACCCGCTGTTCGCATGGAACCTGAACATGGGCGGCTTGCTAAATGCGCTTGAGGTGGCGAAGGAGTTGAGCTGCCAGTTCTTCACGCCAAGCTCGATCGGCGTATTCGGCCCGGATTCGCCGAAGGATCTGACGCCGCAGGTGACGGTTCAGCGGCCAGTCACGATGTACGGCATTAATAAAGTAGCCGGCGAATTGCTGTGCGACTATTACTATCGGAAGTATGGCGTCGATACGCGCGGCCTACGGTTTCCGGGCTTAATCTCGTATTTGACCCCGCCAGGAGGCGGTACGACGGACTATGCGGTATCCATGTTCTTCGAGGCGGTTCGCTGCGGCGAATACAGCTCCTACATTAACAAAGGCACGTTCATGGACATGATGTACATGCCGGATGCAATTGACTCGATTATTCAATTGATGGAGGCTGACCCAGCGAAGCTCATGAACCGCAATGCCTACAATGTGTCGGCCATGAGCTTTGATCCGGAGATGCTCGCCGCTGAAATTCGCAAGCTGCTGCCTGCTTTTAAGCTGACATACGAGTTAGATCCGGTACGGGAGCAGATTGCGCAGAGCTGGCCGGACTCGCTGGACATATCAGCTGCCCAGCAGGAATGGGGCTTCAAGCCGCGTTACTCGCTCGAGCAAATGGCGTATGACATGCTGATCCAGATCGCATCGCGGACGATTGAGAGCAGCAGAGAGATCATGAAGGTTTCATAGCTTGAGTTTCATAGCTTGATTGTTCCGTGTAATAAAGAAAGGTTCCTCTGCCTGAAGAACTGTGCAGTTCTAGGGCAAAGGAACCTTTTTTTGCTGCGCGTGTGTTATTCGGACTTCTGCAAGTAACGTTCGCGCACAACGTTCATGTGATGCATCTCATGACCTGTAATGACATGCGCCAGCGCGCGTGCGGAAATTTCCGTATTGCTCGCAATGCCTCTGCGCAAATACGCTTCAGGCGTTAAACTGCGAAGCAACGCAATGGTGGCGGTGCGGACCGCGTCGTAATGTTCGAGCAGCTCGCTGATGGAGTTGTCGTCGAACGATGCATTTGCGACAAAATCATTCTCTTCAAACCCAGGCAGCGGCGTCCGGTCAGCGCGGGCAGCACGCAGCAGGCGGTAACTCATAATGCGCTCCGTGTCGATCAGATGACCGAGCACTTCCTTCAAGCTCCATTTGCCTGGCGCATAACGGTATAGTGCTTGCTCCTCCGTAAGCGATGAGAAGAGCGCGCTCGTCGTGATGCGATTCTCGGCTAGTATATCCAGCAAATTTCCATCTTGTACAAGCTTGATGTACGTGCCGAAATGGCCTCCATACTCGTCTGCGGAAGGTCTGTTGTTCAAGGGCTCCATCTCCTTTAGGTTGAATTTACACCGCCTTAAGGTGTAAGCTACTAGAACAAGAGTAACCCCTAAAGCAATGTAATGACAAGGAGTGTTGTACAGAATGTCAGGAAGATCAAAGGAAGAGCTGCAAGAGGGCGGTATCAGCCACTTGGGCAACCAAGGTACGCAGTATTTGTTCAACTATAGCCCGGAAGTGCTGGAGTCGTTCGATAACAAACATGTTGGCCGTGATTATTTTGTCAAATTCAACTGTCCGGAGTTTACGAGCCTATGCCCGATTACAGGCCAGCCGGATTTTGCGACCATCTATATCTCTTACATCCCTGATGTAAAGATGGTTGAGAGCAAGTCGCTCAAGCTGTACCTGTTCAGCTTCCGCAACCATGGCGACTTCCATGAGGATTGCATGAACATCATTATGAATGACCTTATCGCTCTTATGAACCCGCGCTACATTGAAGTGTGGGGTAAATTCACGCCTCGCGGCGGCATCTCGATTGATCCTTACACGAACTGGGGCCGTCCAGGCACCAAGTTTGAGGAAATGGCAAACTACCGTCTGATGAATCACGATCTCTATCCCGAAAAAGTAGACAATAGGTAAAAGTCAGGACGTGGCTGCATATGAAATTTTCATGGGAACGGAACTTGGTTGTATTGTGGACCGGGGTTTTCTTCTGCAGCATGGCGTACTCGATCTCGATCCCTTTCCTGCCGATCTTCCTTAATACGGAGCTCGGCGTAGAGCATCATCTTGAGGCTTGGTCCGGAATTGCCTTCGGTAATACCTTCTTGGCGAGCGCGTTAATCTCCCCCTATTGGGGGTCGCTCGCGGACAAATACGGACGCAAGCCGATGCTTATCAGGTCCGGCTTTAGTCTTGCTGTGCTGTACTTGCTCAATTACTTCGTGCAGGACCCGTACTGGTTTCTTATTATTCGTATTTTTCAAGGCTTGCTCGCGGGCTTCGTGCCTGCATCCATTGCGCTTGTCGCCACGAATACGCCGGAAGAGAAAACGGGTTATGCGCTTGGTATTATGTCAACCGCAGGTGCGACAGGCAGCATTCTCGGCCCGCTTGTTGGTGGAGTGGTCAGCCATTATTTCAGCAACCGAGAAGCGTTTCTGTTCTCCAGCTTCATCGTATTGATCGCGGCGCTTACTGCCACGTTCTTCGCTAAGGAGAAGAACTTTAACCGGCAGGCGGTTCGTTCGCATGTCATGGATGATCTGCGTCATGCGCTATCGAATCGCGCGTTCTCGGTTATGCTGCTCATGGCTGGAGTCAGCACATTCTCTGTCATGATTCTCGAGCCTCTAATTACGGTCTATGTACTGAAGATGGGCGTACCTAAGGATACGGCTTCGCTCAGCTCAGGCATCGTCTTCTCGGCGGTCGGCATTGCGATGGTCATCATGGCGCCGCGCTGGGGCAAATGGGGACGAAGCATAGGCTACGAGAAGGTGCTTATGATCGGCTTGCTTGGCAGCGGGATCGGAAATATGCTGCAGGTGTTCGTGCCGAACTATATCGGCTTCGGCATTCTGCGCTTCGGTTATGGGCTCTTCTACGCGGCGGTCAACCCGTCCATCAATGCGATGATTGTGAGGACGACGGAGCCCGAGTTCAGAGGGCGGGCATTCAGCCTGAATCAGTCTGCTTCGCAGCTTGCAACGATGGCCGGTCCAATCATTGGCGGCTTGCTCGGCGGCATGATGCCGATTCGGTGGATCTTCATCATTAACGGCGGCTTGCTGCTGCTTGCAGCGTGGATGTTCCGCTTCAAAATCCAGCCAAGAAGTGCAGCGGTATCACGCCATAGCTGATGAGCTGCTAACATAGAAGGTAAGGAACCACCTCGCAACTTATGCGAGGTGGTTTTTTTTTCGTCATGATTTGACATTTTTTTAGCTATTCTCATATTCTATCGAATCTCGTCGTGGTATATTAGCAATAGTAGAATTGGTATCTAATACCTATTGTTTAATAGGGAATTCATGACATAGAGCATAAGAAATAGGGAGGTATCGATCATGTCGAAAAGACAGAGGAAGCAGCTGCATAAGAGTCGGTCGATGAAGAAGATTGCCCGGATGATCGGCTCGGCAGTAGCAGCAATTCCGCTGGCGTTAGCAATTCCTGTGATGGCGAGCGCAGAACAACCGACGAACCCTGGGGCGCAGACAAATCCAGGGACGCAGTCGATAAGCTCGCTATTGTCGACAGTGTATGCGAATGAATTGGTGGCAGGCAATAGCTTCTCGGTGGATTTGAGTCTGATATATCCGGACTATGAGAATGTGGACTTTGCAAATCCTGTTGGGGTACAGAACAAAACGGTAGCTGATGCGACGGTTGACTGGGTATCGGGAAAACCTTATCTGCGTCTCTCCCTCAAGAAGACGGGAATAACCAGTATTGATCTCGAAGTGATTCCCAAAGGAAGCCCCTCATACCATGAGAAGTTTCTGATTACAGTAGGGCCTAACTTACTTCTGGACCCGAACCATAACGGGATCGATCTCGGCGAATTGGTGAAATACATAAAGAGCAATGGCAACGTCAGCGACAGATTCAAGTCGACGAGCGAATTCCGCAATCTGCTCAAGTCTGCCGTGTCGAGTACGGTTACGGAGCCGAATCATGCGCCTTATACAAATGGGGAAGAGTTACCGATTACTGTAGCGGACACGAGAATCATCGACTTGAACGATTTCTTCACTGATGATGACGGCGATATGTTAACTTACCAGTTGGGCGAATTGGAAGTCGGTCTTCCATTCACAGCCTTAGTCACAGGTGGCTCGTTGACACTGACAGCGACCGGTGTTGACGCTAACGCACATGAGATTTCCGTGACAGTTGGCGACGGACGTGGTGGAACGGCAACGAAGCATTTTAACGTAAGGTCAACACTGACGCCTCCTGTGCAGGAGAATCATGCGCCAGTCGCGACTGTAGGGACTGCAACGGTAGATGTAGCGGACACGAAGATTATTGACCTGAGCGAATACTTCAGCGATGTGGACAGTGGCGAGAGCTTATCTTATGTGGTGAGCGGCCTGCCGAGCGGTGGTTTCCCGTTCTCAGCAGAAATTGAACAAAGCTTATTGACGCTGACCGCAACTGGCGTGGACGATACACGTTATGAAATTTCCGTCACTGCTACAGATAGCCACAATGCAACCGCAACGAAGACAATCAGCGTGAAATCAACGATGGAGCCAACGGTGCCGGAGAATCACGCGCCGGTAGCGATTGGCGGGACACTGTCGGTAGATGTAGCGAATACGAGGGTTATTAACCTGAGCCAATACTTCAGCGATGAGGATGTAAACGACACATTAACGTATCAGCTGAATGGCTTACCAAGCGGGAACTTTCCGTTCTCTGCAGATCTCGATGGAAGTGTATTGACTCTGACAGCGACTGGTTTGGATGCTAATGCACATGAGATTAACGTTACTGTTAAAGACAGCCACAATGAGACGGCTACGAAGTCACTCATCATCAGAACAATAAACCATACACCGGCAGCGACAGATCCAGCAACGAAGAATGTCGTCGTTGATATGAGCAGTACCGCTCAATTGTCGACAACAATTAATTTGAATGAATATTTCACCGACGAGGACGCCGACCAGCTCACCTATTCGATCTATAATCCTACAGACAACGAAGATTTCATTACGGCTTCTATCTCAGGCGGTATATTGACTATTCAAGGGACAGCTATAAGCTCAGAGCCTTACTTGCTTGAAGTACGGGCAATTGACAGGTATTCCGTTGGATCCAAAATATTCAGCATTACAACGCACTCCGTTGATCCTGAGAATCACGGACCTAGATTGACTGAAGGCGACGATCCGTTATCAGTAGAAGTTTCGGACATGGAGTACATCGACTTATCCGAGTTCTTCACTGATGAAGACGAAGGTGATTATTTAACTTATGAGCTGAGTGGAATGCCGAGCGGGGATCTTCCTTTTTCTGCAGAGATCGTTGAAGGCAGCACATTGGTGCTGACAGCGACTGGCATGGACGCTAACGCGTATGAGTTTGACGTGATAGCGACAGATAGCCACGATGAATCGGCAACGAAGCATTTCAGCGTAAGGTCAACAATGACGCCGCCTGTGCAGGAGAATCATGATCCAACTAGCCAGGATGAGACGATCAGCTTCCCTGAGGATACGTCCTCCGAACGCCAGCTTAATGGTAGCGATGCAGATTTGGACATATTGACATACACGAAAGTAAAAGGGGCCGATCATGGCGCATTCGAGCTGAGCTCAACGGGATATTACACGTATACTCCAAATCCAAATTACAACGGCACGGATACGATTACCTACAAGCTTAGTGATGGTATTACGGAGACAGGTCCTTATACAATAACCTTTAATATTGAAAGCGTGAACGACTCGCCAACGGTAAACATCTCGGCACCGGAAGCCGTTGAACTCAGTGTGAGCAGTCTAGGACCATTGTCGACAGTACTCGAATTGGATGATTATTTTACCGATGTGGATGGCGGCGAGCTAGCTTATACGGTCATGAATCCGCCAGGCAGCGGCGTCTTCTTCTCGGCTTCCAGGGATGGAAGCGAGCTTACACTTCGAGGGAAATCTGAAGCTACAGCTGCGTATTCTCTTGAAGTGCAGGCGAGTGACGGTGAACTGAAGGCGACGAAGTATTTTAGTGTGACGGCGGTTTCCATTGATCCACCTAATCATGCTCCAGAGGCAACGAAGACATCCATTGAAGTTGATGGGGACGGGCCTTACACAGGCAATTTAGGCGCTCATGATGAAGACGGTGATACATTGACCTATGCTCTGGTCACTCCGCCAACCAAGGGGTATTACAACCTCACGCCATCAGGCGACTTCTCTTACACGCCTTATATGAATATGAATGAAACGGATTCCATCACGTATAGTGTCACCGATGGAATGAGTGAGCCTCAGCTCTTCAATTTAACGATTAACGTGAATCATATTAATCATGGCTTCGTTGCTCAGCATATCGGAACTTTGAATAATGAAGTTTATGAAGTTCATCTGCAAAAGGACCAACTCGCTGTCATTGACATGGATACGCTCTTTACTGATGTCGATCACGATGCGGAGTACGTAGTAACGTCGACAGGTGCAAACATTAGTAACTCAGTGATCAATGATCATTTCTTGACGATTACCGCAGGTATGACCCCTGGCTATTGGAGATCGTTCACGATCACAGCAACCGATGGTGAATACACGGAGACCGACACGTTTAAAATTGTCGTCGACAACGCTAGCGGCATTCCGGACAAAAGCATTACGAATGCGAATGCGATCAGTGGCGATGTGACGGATTTGAGCAGTTATTTTGCAGGGACCAATTTAAGCTATAAGGCAAACGTCTTTAACGAGAATACTCATGCATCAACAACTGGCAGCCTATTAACGCTTACTTCCACGCTAAATAGTGGTGTATCGCCAATTACTGCAAGCGCTACGGATGGTCACGCTTTGACGGTTTATGATTCATTTAACGCCACCTTTGGTGTTATTGTGAACGGTATTGACACTCAGTACTTAACAAAATCGGGAACTATCAACCAGGCATACATTCCGCTTCGAATCATTTTCCCTAATGCGATATCGTTCAGTGTAACGAACTACAACAGCAACGTTATAAAAAGCTTGAACAATTATGATCAGAACGGCTATCCGTTCTTAGTAGTAAATTCATTCGCTCCGTTAACTTCGCAGACATCGATTACGATTGAAGGAACGACGGCGGCAGGTGATACCGCAAGCTATACGGTTACATTGGATCAAACGCCTGTTGTGAATCATGTGCCAACTGCTGATAATGCTACGATTCCCGTCTTTGAGGACAACCCGTACTCGAGCAATCTGGCTTGGATCGATCCAGACGGGGATACATCGATAACCTTCAATTTAGTAAAAGATGTGGAGCATGGCCATTTCGATCTGGCAGCTGACGGTAGCTACACGTATACGCCTGAAGCAAATTATTTCGGTACGGATTCGATTCAATATACGATAAATGACGGAACTGACGTTTCTAACCCAATTACGATCACATTCGATGTGAAAAATATGAACGATCCTATTGTGGTGCATCCTGTCGTTGACGCTGAAGGTTTCACTTTGCATAGTGCTCAGGTCGCGACGATTGACTTGACCAAATTGTTCACGAGCGTGGATGGTGAAATGGAGTACCAGGTCGAAGCCGATTCTAATGTGGATTACTGGTTGAACGGCAATCAGTTAAGGATTATCGGCAATGGACATGGCTCTGGATCATTTACAGTGATGTCACGTGATCTTGGAAATGCAGCTGATAACTGGACCACAGCCACCATGCTTGTAAATATGGATGATTATCCAAGTATGCCGGATCTCTCACTCACGAATAGCGAGGCTGTTGATCCAATGGATATCTACTTGGGTGCATATTTTGATAGTTCGTATACGTTTGATGCTGATGTAACAAGTGGTGATGCTACTATATCCTTTAGTAGTAGTTCGCTGCTTACGATCGATTTTGCGGAAAACGATAATTCGACGATCGTCGTGAAAGCTTCGAATGACGAAGGCTTAACGATTGAGAATGTGTTCCGGACCTATGTTGGCGTTGACGCAGATGATATCGGCGTTGTAGGCTTACGTGATGTAGAAGGAAGTCGCATGGCTTCGATCAACTTGAAGGAGATATTCCATAATGCAGATCAATTCCATGTCGTATCCATCGATTCGCCATTCACGCTTGGGGATAGCTCCTTCCTAGACGACGAAGTTTGGTCTAGTAACGAATATCTGGATATTTTCGCTGAGGAGCCTGTTGAAACGCAACAAGCTATCGTCGTTCAAGCAATGAACAGCGATGATCCTGGTTCCGTCGCAGAGTATACGATCTTGTTAAGAGACAGTAAGCCTACCGTTATCAGTGGCTCAGAGGGCATCTTCATACAGCGTGGCGATTCGGGAGTGATTACTGTGACGGATGAAGATGGTATCATTCAAATATCCGAGTATCATGACCCTTCCAGCATTGAAGCACAAGCGACCATGACAGGAGAAAAAACGGCTGCTATCCTAATTAACGGTGTTGAGTCCGGGTATTCGTTGATTCATATTGAGGTTAATGACAAAGTGCGTGATAGCGTTGGGGCGGATAGAGAGGTTTACGTCTATGATGCTGAAGTCAATTTCAATGATCAACTCGAAGGCTCGATAGATCTGGAAGAGTACTTACCTGAGTCAGGTATCGATCTTGATAATCTGTATGTTAGCGGTGACTTTGACTCTGAAGACATTCCTGACTATAGAATGCTTCTAGATGGTGATCAACTCGATTTTGACGGCACGCTTCTTTCTATGAAGGCATTATCATGGCTCCCAGCAGGCGATTATGCTGTCGTGCTACCAATTGCGGATACGGACGAGTACGTGAAAGCAGTTGTTATTCTTTACATCCACATTCCAGTGCATCAAGAGGTACCAGAGATACCAACAGAATAGTACAAGGAACATAAGAAGATGGCCAACTACTCAGGTGGGGAGTTGGCCTCTTCTTGTCTTCACCCCATGAGAGGAGCGGTGACGAATGAATGAAGCGATTCGCCTTGCGATGCAAGGTGGCCAATACGCGAAGGCGGAGACGCTGCTCACCGAGCAGCTCGCTGTAAGCCCGCTGAGCGCTCAGAGCTGGGTGCAGCTAGGAGAAGCGCTGCTGCATCAGGGCTGCGGCGACGCGGCGCGGCTCGCCTTCGATCGTGGCTGGCTGCTCGACCCGATGGCACAATGGGTGCCATCGGTGCAGCAACTGCTCGCAAAGACGCCGGCCGGCCCGGCGCGGCCGGAGATCCAGCTTCTGCTGGCGCCTAAGCGCAGCGTTACTATAGCTGCGGCGATTATGACGCGCAACGAAGCGCGCTGTATCGAACGCTGCGTGCTTAGCTTGCAGCACGCAGTTGATGAGATTCTCATTATTGATTCGAGCTCTACGGACGGTACGGTTCAGCTCGTCGCGCATCTCCCTAAAGTGAAGGTCATTACGAGCGCCGCGCAAAATGATGATTTTGCAGCTAAGCGAAATCAGGCGCTGCCGTATCTGAACAGCGATTGGGTGCTATGGGTAGACGCCGATGAATGGCTGTTTGAAGAAGATGTCCAGGCGGTTCGGCAGGCAGCGGAGCTGTTCGATAGCCGTGGACAGGTTGTACTGAACATCTGCCAAGTGAACTATGTTCAAGGGAAGGTGAAACCTGACTTCGGCATTCCGCGCATGTTCCCGCTGGGTAGAGGACTCCATTATTATGGCCGAGTACATGAGCAAGTCGTCCCTGAGGATGGGGATATGTACGAGACGAGCGTACTGAGGCGGCCTGTCCGAATTAGGCTGCACCATGATGGCTACGAGCCGAGCATCGTACAATCGCGAAGCAAAATTAATCGTAATCTTCGCTTGCTGGAGATGATGGTCGAAGAGGATCCGAGCAATCCGGGCTGGCTCTTGTATTACGGCCGGGAAACATTAGCGGCAGGAGATCGCGAGAAAGCGAAGCTGCTCCTACTCGAAGCGGAGCGCCGGGTACCCGACAAGCCGAGCTTCGGCCGGCATGCCGATATTCTGATGCTGCTCGGCAAAATTTACATGAGCGAGAGCAATTACGAGGATGCGATTGGGGTATGCAGCCATGCGCTGAAGCTGCAGCCGAACTATCCCGATGCGAGCTACCATCTCGCTCGCGCGCAGATGAAGCAGGCCGCCGAGCTGTTGCAGAAGGCGGAGCGCAATCTGGTAGGAGCGAAGCAGAGCTTCCAATCGTACCGCGGCATCGTTGCGGCAGACGAATCGATCAAGGAGTGGCGGGCGGATCTGGCGCTGGCCGACTTAACCGCGATCTCGGGCAAGAACGCAGCTGCCAAGGCGAAGTATGAATCGCTGCTGGCTCGTTACCCCGAGCTTACAGCTGTGAGAGAACGGCTTGCTCGGATGGAGTAGTTTTATTTTGCATAAAATCAAATGTTTACTGACATGCTGTTGTCAGCAGACCTTCTGTATAGTGAGCTTATGAACGTTAGCGATAGAAGTAATGGAGGCGAACAGCATGTTTACAAGCGTGCAAGATTTTATTAATGACTACAGCAAAGAATCCCAAGGGACGCAGAGACTGCTTGATTCCCTGACAGATGAATCATTAAATCAGCAGATTGTAACGGGTTTCCGCACACTCGGCCGTCTGGCTTGGCACTTAATTCACGATGACAAAGGCATGCTGCAGATGATCGGCATTAAGTTTAAAGCGCCAGCCGCGCATTCGGAGCCGCCGCAATCGGCAGCTTTAGCCATCGCGCAGACATATCGGGAGACGGCAGACGCGATTCTTGAAGCCGCTTCACAGTGGTCAGATGACAAGCTGCAAGAGAGCCATACATTGTTCGGTCAAACATGGAAGAACGGATATACGCTCATCCAATTCCTGAAGCATGAGGTTCACCACCGCGGTCAGTTGACCATTCTTATGCGCCAAGCAGGTTTGCCGATTGCAGGTGTGTACGGTCCTTCCAAGGAAGAGTGGGAACGTATGGGCATGACTGCGCCACAGTGATCAATAGTTTAATGAAGAAGCTGCGATTGCTCCGCACAGGTGGGGAGCCTCGCGGCTTTTTCGCTGTAACGTTAAGATTCGCTATGTATGCTTTTGTTCCGCTCATCGCCAACATCTTTAATTTTCGAAGGAAGAGCCATACTTTCTTTAATGTGCCTCGCCGCAATCCTTTCTATAATAGAATGAAAGCGATTTCTAGCTAGAATCCACGTAACAAGAAGGAGCGCTAAACTTATGAATACGAACACAAGCAAGAAGGCACAGCAGAACGAACCCATTGTTACGCATATCTATACCGCCGACCCTTCTGCCCATGTATTTGAAGGGAAGCTCTACATTTATCCTTCCCATGACATCGACCACGATGGACCGACTAATGATAACGGTGACCAATATGCGATGGAAGATTACCATGTTCTATCGATGGAAAGTGCGGATGCGCCAGTCGTCGATCATGGCGAAGCGCTTCATGTTAAAGACGTGCCATGGGCTTCCCAGCAGATGTGGGCGCCGGATGCGGCCTTCAAGAACGATACGTACTACTTGTACTTCCCGGCAAGAGACAAGGACGGCGTCTTCCGGATCGGCGTTGCGACAAGCGCATCGCCAAGCGGACCGTTCAAGGCCGAGGAGAACTACATGGAGGGCAGCTTCAGCATTGACCCTGCCGTATACGTCGATGAGGACGGCCAATCTTATATGTACTTCGGCGGACTATGGGGCGGCCAATTGGAGAAATGGCAAACAGGCGCATACAAGCCTGAGGCAGAAGGACCTGCTGCGAACGAGCCGGCGCTCGGACCGCAAGTGGCCCAGCTGAGCGATGATATGCTCTCATTCAAGACAGCACCGACGGAAATCCTGATTGTAGATGAGAACGGAACGCCGATTGCTGCAGGTGATGAAGACCGCCGCTATTTCGAAGGTCCATGGATGCATCAGTATAAAGGCAAATATTACCTCTCGTATTCGACGGGCACAACGCATAAACTGGTCTATGCTGTAGGTGATCATCCAGAAGGGCCGTTCGTGTTCAAAGGCACGATCCTTACGCCGGTACTCGGCTGGACGACACATCATTCGATCGTAGAGTTCCAAGACAAGTGGTACTTGTTCTACCATGATGCGTCGCTCTCCGGCGGCGTTGACCATAAACGAAGCGTCAAATTCACGGAGCTGCATTACAACGAGGATGGCACGATCCAATTAATTGAGCCTTACAACAAGTAAGCAGAAGAAAGCGGCCTACGGGCTGCTTTTTTTATCTTCAATAAGTGGTTTTTGGGGATGATATAGATGAGATGTTCTGCGAAGTTAACCTGGGCCTATGCCGAATTTGCTGCCTGATAACGAGGAACGTATATGCTTTTTAAAGCTTCTACTATAGTTTATTGGGTCAACAAAGTCTTTAGAAATTATATAATGAAAGTGCTTACAAAACATACAGTGATTGAAAGGGGTTTGAACGCATTGGCTAAAAAACTAATGGTTGCTTCTATGGCGATTGCAGTAGCTTTGACTGCATCTGCATGTGGAAATAGCAACAATGGCGGAGAAGAAGCATCGAAGAACAATAATTCTTCGAATACTACAAACAATACTGCTGCTTCCACCGATAACACCTCGAATACAAATGAAAGCGCTTCGGCGGCAAAAGAAAAAGTAACATTCAGCTTATTCAACGGAGTAGCTAATGCACCAGATGGCAACACGAACGAGACGACGATCGGTAAGTCGCTTGAGGATCAAACCGGCGTCAACTTCAAAATCGAACACTTGGTAGGCGACCTGAAAACAAAAATCGGTACGATGATCGCATCCAACAAATATCCGGATGTTATCGACCCGGACGCAGGCATTGACCAATTGCTCGATGCTGGCGCGTTTATCGACCTGTCTCCTTACATTGATAAGTATCCAAACATCCAGAAAGTATATGGTCCTTATCTGAACCGCATGAAGGCAAAAGACGGAAAAATTTACTTCTTGCCATTCTCCACGCAAGTTGGCGCTTATACGCCGGACCCTAACATCAACCAAGGCGCGTTCTGGGTGCAGCGCCGCGTACTGAAGGAAGCGGGCTATCCGAAGATCAAAACAATGGACGAGTACTTCAAGCTGGTTGAAGACTTCGTTAATAAGCATAAGAGTGAAGATCTGATTGGCTATGCTTCGCTGACGAACGACTGGAGATTCTTCGCTACCTCCAACCAGCCGATGCATCTTGCAGGCTACCCGAATGATGGCAATGTCGAGATCGACATGAACACGCACGAAGCGAAGACTTACTACACAACAGAAGACACGAAACGTTGGCTGCAAGCGTTGAACACGTTGAATTCAAAAGGCTTGTTCGACAAAGCATCGTTCGTAGACAACTATGACCAATACATCGCGAAGCTCAGCTCCAAGAAAGTCGTTGGCTTCTTCGACTACGGCTGGCAAATCGCGAATGCGAACAACGTGTTGAAGGATGCTGCGAAGAAAGATCCAGCACAAGATGATTATGTGTACTACCCGCTGCCGATCACATTCGACGGACAACCGGACCAATTGCTTGACCCGCCAGGCTTCGTTAACAACCGTGGTATCGGCATCACTGTAAGTGCGAAGGATCCTGAGCGCATTATGCAATACTGGGATACGCTTCTCTCCGAAGACAACCAGATTCTTAGAAGCTGGGGCATCAAAGGCGAAACGTATGAAGTGGACGACAAAGGCCGTTTCTACCGTACGCCTGAAGAAATCGCGAAGATTGACGAGCCGTTCAACTTGAAATTCGGTTTCAAATACTATGCTTGGGATTGGCCGCAATACGGCACGAACTCGACGCTGTCGAACGGCAATGCGCTCGCGCCAGGCCTGCAGCCGGAAGTGTTCCAACTGAGCTTGACGGACAAAGACAAAGAAATTCTTGGCAAGTACGGCGTTAAAACGTATGCAGAACAATTCGCAACTCCGCAAGACCGTCCTTGGTACCCAGCATGGGGTATTCCAAAAGAGCAAGGTTCGCCAGAGCAAATTTGGGAAACAAAGAAAGACGAAGTAACGAAGAAGTATTATCCGAAGCTTGTCCTTGCTAAGCCAGCTGACTTCGACGGCGTATGGCAAGAGTACCTCGGTGCATTCAGCAAGCTGGATACAGCTGGCTACGAGAAGTGGTATACCGAGCAAATTAAAACCATTCTTGAAGCAAGCAAGTAAGCAAGCAAGTAAGTAATCGTCGATTTAAAGGCTAAGCGAAGGGCCGACATAAGCGTGCAGCTAATAGCGCATACGTCCGGTCCTTCGCTTATTTCTACCATGGTCGAAGTGGAAGGGGAAGTATAGCGTATGGAAAAGAGTTTCTTCAAAAAACTCATACAGCAACGGATGCTCGTCCTGATGTCCGTTCCATTCGTCATTTGGTTGTTCGTATTTAAATATTTGCCGCTTTGGGGATGGACGATAGCCTTTCAGAAATACAAGCCGGCGTTAAGCTTCTCCCAGCAAGATTGGATTGGTTTTGAGCATTTCAAGTTTTTGTTTCAGGACGAACGGTTCCTGCGTGTTATGCGTAATACGCTCGCGATGAGCAGCATTAATCTTGTACTTGGCTTTATAACTGCAATTACGCTCGCACTGCTTCTTAACGAGGTCCGCATGATGGCTTTCAAGCGGATCGTGCAAACAATCAGCTACTTGCCTCACTTTATTTCTTGGGTTGTTGCTGCGGGCATTATTCAAACGACGCTTGCACCGGATGGCATCATTAACGAGCTTCTAGTCGCGACAGGCATTATCAGTAAAGGCAATGAAATCTTATTCCTTGGCATACCGCACTACTTCTGGGGTATTTTTGGCGCAAGCTCTGTATGGAAAGAAGTCGGCTGGAATACGATTGTTTATTTGGCCGCAATGACGGCAATCGATCCATCGCAATACGAAGCGGCAGAGATGGATGGCGCAGGCCGTTTCAGAAAGATGTGGAACGTTACGCTGCCGGGAATTCGTCCGGTTATCGTCGTTCTGCTTATTATGAATATCGGATATTTGTTGGAATCGGGATTCGAGCCGCAGTACCTCCTCGGTAACGGGATGAACATCGACTTCTCCGAGAACCTTGATATATTCGTACTTAAGTATGGGATCGAACAAAGCAACTTCTCATTGTCAATTGCAGCGGGGATGTTTAAAACCGTCGTTAGCCTTGTTCTATTGACTGTGGCGAATACAATTGCCAAGAAAACAGGAGAAGCAAGACTGTATTAAGGAGGATCGCCAGATGATCAAGAACTCATCTTTGGGAGATAAATTTTTCAACATTTTCAACTACGGTTTTTTGGCCTTGCTCATGGTGGTCACCTTATATCCGTTCCTGAATACGATGGCTTATTCGCTCAATTCTGGCCTCGACTCGCTGAAGGGCGGCATTCACTTGTGGCCTAGACAGTTTTCGATCGAGAACTACAAGTTTGTATTCAAGGAAGCGACGATCTTCCACGCGACGTTAATATCCGTTCTGCGGACTGTCATTGGAACAGTCATTACCGTGTTCTGTTCGGCAATGGTTGCCTATACGTTAAGCCGCCAGGATTATGTGCTGCGTAAGTTCATAACTATTGCTTTCATCCTTACGATGTATTTCAATGGAGGGTTGATTCCGACCTTCCTGCTGATGCGTGATTTGCATCTCGTAGGCAGCTTCTGGATTTATATTTGGCCAGGGGTCATCGGCGTATTCAATCTTATTATTATCCGTTCCTTCATCGAAGGGCTCCCGGAGAGTATTATGGAATCCGGGCGGATTGACGGTGCGGGCGATTTCCGAACGTTCTTCAACATTGTGCTGCCGCTCTGTCTTCCAGTGCTGGCGACAGTGGCGCTATTCACGGCGGTGTACCAGTGGAATTCATGGTTTGACGTATTCTTGTACAACTCGTCTGAAATCAATTTGAGCACGTTGCAATACGAATTGATGAAGATTTTGCAGAATTCCAACGTTTCCTCGGCGACGATGGAGAGCGGATTCGCGAATTCGGGAGGAACTTCTTCCATGGTTACACCGCTCTCTATTCGGGCGACAATGACGATCGTGGCATCGGTACCGATGATTGTCATCTATCCCTTCCTGCAGAAGTATTTCGTGAAGGGTATGACCGTAGGCGGAGTAAAAGGTTAATAATACGAATGAGGCGCATGCTGCTATTGGCATGTGCCGCTTGTGTTTTCTCGGCAAGTGAATAAATCATGTAGATCGTGCTATACTTTCAAAAGTGCTGCCACATCTTGAAAGCGATTGCAGTGTAGGGGGCGTTCTGATGCGCAAAGCGATTCTGGTTGACGATGAAGTATTTGCCCGAAAAGGGCTTGTTAGGCTTATCCCTTGGGAACAATATGGCTTCGAGATTATCGCTGAAGCTGAGGATGGGGAAGAAGCGCTCGCGCTTATCGAACAGCATAAGCCCGATCTTGTTATTACAGATATTCGAATGCCCGTACTCGATGGGCTTGAATTAATCCAGACCGTTCAAGAGCGTCTTGGCAAAGCCGTCAAGTTCATCATTATAAGTGGATACGGCGATTTCAAATATGCACAGCAGGCTGTTCGTTTCGGTGTCCATGATTACTTGCTGAAGCCGATTGACGAGGATGAGCTGACGGAGACGCTGCAGCGCATAACGGCGATGCTCGATAGTATGCCAAGCTGGACGCAGGAAGGCAATCCGATTCTGCAAGCTTCGTTATTTGAACAGCTTATATCCGGCAAGGCCGACGAGAAGACGCTGTCCGAAGCGGCCCAATATCTTGCATTGCAAGGCGATAAGCCGCTGCGCTATATCGCGCTTGAGCTGAATGATATTGCTGCGGATGCAACGGATGAGCAAAGAAGCAGCCAGATTGAGATGGTGAGAGAATCGATTGTCGAGCTCTTGAAGCGCAGACTTGAAGTAACGCCGGTTGTTTACGTGCGGAGTCAGTCGGAGCTCGGCATTATTATACGACCTGAAGCCAATTCCGCTTGGACGGTGCGGATCGGAGATGAGCTCGTCCGTGCCGCGAAAGGCCAGATCATTGAAGGCACGGTGCCTCTCGCCTATGTTGGAGCGATAGCAGCAAGCTTAAGCGAGGTTAAACAATCGTACCAGAGCGCGATGGAGCTCATGCGGCTCAAGTATGCTTTTGCGAATCAAAGCGTTATCGTATCTGACGATTTAGGCGGGATGAAGCTGCAGTTCAAGGAGCTGGAGCCAACGTTCTATTCGGAGCTGATGGAGCGTCTCGAGGAGCATGACAGCGGGGGCGTGAACCAACTTGCCGATGCGATGTTCCGCGCGTTTCAGGAGCAGCGCTTCGCCTTGGAGTCGATGACCTCATCGCTAGCTCGATGCGTACACGAAGCGACCCGGATCATCCAGACCATGCAAGGCGACGAGAGCAGGCTTGCCACGTTGCAGCCCATTCTGCAGTGGCATAATGAACCGCGTACGCTGCAAGGCGTGAAGCAGCTGTTGACCCAGTTTCTGTCCGAGTGCATGACTTTGATTGCATCGCTGCGCAGCACGACGATGAGAGGCGATATCGGCAAGATTCGAAGCTACATCGAGACGAACTATACGAGCAATATTAGCTTGAAGAGCATTGCGAAGCTCTTCTACATGAATCCGGTCTATCTCGGCCAATTGTTTAAGAAAACATACGGCGTCTACTTTAACGATTTTCTGCTGCAAATCCGCATTCAGGAAGCGAAGCGCCAGCTGCGCCAAACCGATAAGAAGATCTATGAAATTGCCGCCAGTGTCGGCTTTGGCAATCCGGATTATTTTGTCAGCCAGTTCGAGAAGGTCGAAGGGAAGACGCCGACTGAATATAAGAACGCTATGATTGCCAAGAAGTAGAAGAATGTGACCCGGGGGATCCACCTTTATGAAGTTAAGCGCATTCCACAATATTAGGCTTCGCAGCAAAATGCTGCTGATCTATTTTCTGTCCGTGTTCATCCCGGTCATTCTGACGAACGTGATCTTCTACAACATTACGACAAACAACGTGAAGAATCAGAAAATGAGAGATTTGTCGCTCGCCATGGAGCAGATGCGCAATGAGCTGATGTACCAGGCGGATGCGGTCATCGGGATTGCCACGGTGCTGTACACGGATTCGATTCTGAATGATTATCTCGATACAAGGTACGTGAATGATTCGGATTACGTCTACAACTACCACTCCTACATTACGGACATGCTGGAGAAGTATACGCCGGTCTATCGAGCGATTCAGCGCATCACTCTGTATACGAATAACGATACGATCATCTATGGCGGCTATGTTTACCCGATCTCTGGCATTAACAAGCAAGCGAGCTGGTACAAGGAGCTGGAGACATCGGGGACGTCCAATCCGATTATTGTAGAGGATTCGGAGTCTGCCACGAAGCCTGCGCTTAGCGTTGTCGTAAGGATGAGCAATACGACGGGCCTGAACGTTTTTGACAAAATCATTAAGATTGATCTGCATCCCGAACTCGTAAAGCAGATTTTGAGCAACGTGACGCTGGAGGGCAATGTGTATTTGATGGAGGGCGACAAGGTCCACTACAAGCTCAATTCCGGCGATAACGAGATGAGCGATCAGTCAGAGGATGGCGCGATTGTTCTTGAAGAAGGGCTGTCGAACAAGTCCTACTTCAACAATTGGCGAATCGTCGGCAAGTTCCAGGAACGACAAGTGCTTGAAGAGGTTCGCAAGTCCAAGGAATTCGTGATCTATATGGCGCTTCCCAACATCATTATTCCGACACTCATCATTGTATGGTTTACGAGGTCGCTGAATCAGCGCTTGTTCCGTATCTTGAGGCAGATGAAGCGCGTGAAGAATCATAGCTTCGAGCTTATTGAGAACGACGAGGCAACCGATGAGATCGGCCAGCTGACTTCGGAATTCAACCATATGACGATGCAGCTCAGAAGCCTTATTCATGACGTGTATATGGCGGATATTCAGAAGAAGGAGCTGGAGCTTGGGCGCAAGCAATCCCAGCTTCATGCGCTGCAAAGCCAGATCAATCCGCATTTTTTGTTCAACTCGCTGGAGACGATTCGGATGCGCAGCTTGATGAAGTCGGAAGATGAAACAGCGAAGATCATCCATCATCTGGCCAAAATATTCCGTAAGTCACTTACATGGGGCCGAGATCTAGTTAGCGTCAGAGATGAGCTTGATCTGGTCGATAGCTTTCTGAAAATCCAGAAATACCGGTTTGGCGACAAGCTGGACTACCTCATTGAGGTGGATGATGATTGCGTTTCGAGGCTCATTCCTAAGATGACGCTGCAGCCCTTAGTCGAGAATTCCAGCATTCACGGCATTGAGCCGATGAAGCAGCCTGGTTTCATTCGCGTTAGCGTGCAGAAGTCGAACAGTGGCGCGGGTATCGTCTGCACGATTGCCGATAACGGTGTCGGCATGCCTGCGGAGAAGCTGAGCCAGCTTCAGCACGATATGAATCATGCGGAGGAGCTCGGGGAGAGCATCGGCATGCGCAACGTCTTCTTGCGGCTGAAGCTGTTCTACGGAGATGAGGCGAAGTTCTCGATAGACAGCGTGAAAGATCAAGGGACGACCATACGTATCGAGATTCAGTCTCTATAGTCCAGTCTCTATAGTTTCCTAAGTGCAAAGTATAGTTTAGTGGGTAAATAAACGTTTGCCCGCTTTGTATACTTGATAGGTCTATTAAAAGCGCTTACAAGGAGGCGATAAGGGCGAATGAACGCGAACTATCGCAATCTTCTGCTCGACTACGGCTATGATGAGGCCGCCATCGACCGCAAGGTCGAAGAGACGTGGGAACTGCTGTTCGGGGAAAATGAGGCGACACGCATCTATTACCCGGCTGGAGACGATATGGGCTATATGCTGGACACGGGCAACCTCGATGTTCGTACAGAGGGCATGTCCTACGGCATGATGATGGCGGTGCAGCTCGGTAAGAAAGATGTATTCGACCGGCTGTGGCGTTGGAGCTATCAGTATATGTATATGACGTCAGGCCCGAATAAAGGGTATTTTGCATGGTCCTGCAACACGGATGGGACGAAGCGTTCGAATGGTCCTGCGCCGGATGGCGAGGAATATTATGCGCTAGCGCTGCTGTTCGCTTCGCACCGCTGGGGCGACGGAGAAGCGCCGCTTGATTACAGCGTAAAGGCGCGCCAGCTGCTGCATGACTGTATCCACAATGGCGAAGATGGCATAGGGTATCCGATGTGGAACCCTGACAATAAACTGATTAAATTTGTGCCAAATTGCGAATACAGCGATCCTTCCTATCATTTGCCGCATTTCTATGAGCTGTTCGCGCTTTGGGCGAATGCTGCGGATCGTCCATTTTGGCGGGAAGCGGCGATTGCTAGCCGCAGCTATTTGAAGCTCGCATGCCATCCTTCGACGGGGCTATCTCCGGAGTATGCACATTATGACGGCACGCCGAATGATGAACGCGGCTACGGTCATTTCTTCAGCGATTCATACCGGGTAGCCGCCAACATTGGCATGGAGGCATCCTGGTTCGGCGCGAGTGAGTGGATGCGCCAGGAAGCGGATCTGATTCAAGCCTTCTTCGCGGATAAGAACCCTGCGGATTACCGGCGGTATACGATCGCGGGCGAACCTTTCGAGGAGAAATCGCTGCATCCCGTTGGTCTTATCGCGACGAATGCGACAGCATCGCTGGCTTCGCCAGAGGGCCGGTTTGCACGCTCAACTGTAGACTTATTCTGGCATACGCCAGTACGCGAGGGTGAGCGCAGGTACTATGACAATTGTCTTTATTTATTCGCATTATTGGCTCTGAGCGGGCGCTATCGGATTTGGCAACCGGTGCAATAAGCGCTTAAGTGTGTGGCGAGGGTCTCCTATTAGCGGAGGCTCTTTTCATTTCGGCATAGTTCGTAGAGATAAGATAGGAGTGGTGGATGATGAATCGGACGACTTTGATAGATAGTGGCTATGATTGCTGGTTAGGGTATAAGGGGAGCGCGAATGACTCGGTGCGTGAGAGCTACTTGGGGCGCTGCTCGAGGTATGTCGTGATCGGTGGGGAAGGCGAAAGTGAGGGCGAGACTTCGGTGCTGCGCACCGCGAGCAAGGAGCTGGGGCTTGCGCTTACTTCGCTGCTTGGCAGCGGTACACGGGAGAGCGCGGTCGAGAGTGGGAGTTTGAGAGGAACAGTCGTAGCAGGCGTGTATGGCAGTTCCCCGGTGTTTGAGCAGTTGGCGCAGGTCTATAATTTCGCTGAGCTAGGCGAAGAAGGCTATATCATTCATGCTTCGGAAGATGATGGGGATGGAAATATCTATTTAACGGCGGGGTCGGATAAAGGCGTGCTGTATGCCGTCTTCCATTTCATTCGTCTGCTGCAAACGGGCCAGACACTAACGGGTCTGCAGATTCGGGAAGTACCGCGAAACGGGCTGCGCATGATCAACCATTGGGACAATATGGACGGGTCAGTTGAGCGCGGCTATGCAGGCGGGAGTATTTTTTACAAGGTTGGAAGATTCAAAGAAGATAAGGGCCGCATTCGGGATTATGCCCGTTTGCTCGCTTCTACCGCGATCAATGCAATCTCGATCAATAACGTCAATGTGCACCGGCAGGAGTCGAAGCTCATTACCGATGAGTTTCTGTCAGACGTGGCCGTTGTAGCAGGGATCTTCCGCGAGTATGGAATTCGACTGTACTTGAGCGTGAACTATGCGAGTACGATTGAGATTGGCGGGCTGGATACGGCGGATCCGCTTGATCCAGCTGTTGCTGCTTGGTGGAAGGATGCGGCTGTGAAGATATATAAGTACATCCCGGATTTCGGCGGTTTTGTCGTGAAGGCGGATTCGGAATTCCGACCAGGCCCGTTCACTTATGGCCGCAATCATGCGGATGGCGCTAACATGCTGGCAGATGCGCTTGCACCGTTCGGCGGTGACGTTATTTGGCGATGCTTCGTCTATAACTGCTTGCAGGATTGGCGCGACCGGAAGACAGACCGTGCCCGCGCCGCGTATGATCATTTCATGCCGCTTGACGGTGAATTCCGGGACAATGTGATGCTGCAGATCAAGAATGGACCGATGGACTTCCAAGTTCGCGAGCCAGTGTCTCCGTTGTTCGGGGGATTGACGAAGACGAATCAGCTGTTGGAGCTGCAAATCGCGCAGGAGTACACAGGGCAGCAGCGGCATGTCTGCTACCTGATTCCGCAGTGGAAAGAAGTGTATGACTTTGACACGCATGCTTGCGGAGCCGGGTCAACCGTTGCTGAAATTGCGAGCGGCAGATTGTTTGGTCGCGCGCGCGGCGGCATCGCGGCTGTCTCGAACATTGGCGATGATCCGAACTGGTGCGGTCATGTGCTGGCGCAGGCGAATTGGTACGGATACGCACGGCTTGCGTGGAATCCGGATTTGAGCGCGGAGCAGATCGCTTCGGAATGGATTCGGATGACTTTTGGGCTGGATGAGGAATTGGAGCGCGTCGTGCTGGATATGCTGCTTGGCTCGTACAACATCTACGAGTCGTACACCGCTCCGCTTGGTGTAGGCTGGATGGTCAATCCGAATCATCACTATGGACCGAACGTTGACGGCTATGAATATTCCAAATGGGGGACTTATCATTACGCTGACCGCCAAGGTATGGGCGTTGACCGCACGTTGCGCACGGGTACAGGCTATGCCGGTCAATATCATGCACCGGTAGCGGAACGCTATGAATCGCTGGCAGACTGCCCTGACGAGCTGCTGTTGTTCTTTCACCATGTACCTTATCTGCATGTGCTCCACAGTGGCAAAACGGTCATTCAGCATATCTACGATACGCATTTCAGTGGCGCGGAGCAGGCAGCTGAGCTGCTTGCGAAGTGGGAGCTGCTCGCCTCAAGGGTGGATAGCGGGCGATTCGGGCATGTGCGCGAACGTTTAGCCCATCAGGCGGAGCATGCGTGCGAGTGGCGCGATATGATTAACACTTACTTTTACAGAAAATCCGGTATTGCGGACGATCAGGGTCGCGTAATCTATTAATCTTGGGATCGGACAGAAAGGTGGGGAAATGCTATGCGGATGGTGTTTCGCTGGTATGGAACGGGCAATGATATGGTAACTTTGCGGCAGATCAAGCAAATTCCTGGCGTGGAAGGCATCGTCTGGGCGCTGCACGACGTACCGGCTGGCGAAGAGTGGCCGATGGATAAAATTCAGGCATACAAGGAAGAAGCCGACGAGTATGGCTTGCATCTGGAGGTCGTTGAGAGCGTAAACGTGCATGAGGACATTAAGCTTGGCTTGCCTTCGCGCGATGCATATATCGAGAACTATAAGCGGACGATTGCGAAGCTGGCGACGGTCGGCGTTAAGACGATCTGTTACAATTTCATGCCCGTGTTCGACTGGGTTCGCACGGACTTGTTCAAGGAGATGGCGGATGGCTCGACGGCGTTGTTCTATGAGAAAGCAAAGGTCGATCAGATGGATCCGGCCGAGCTTGTAAACCGGATTGCGAATGATGTCGGCGTGACGATGCCGGGCTGGGAGCCGGAACGTTTGAGGCAGCTGGCTCCGCTGTTCGAGAAATACAAGTCTGTCTCGGAGGAGGATCTGTGGGGGAATTTGCAATATTTTCTCGAGCAGATCATTCCCGTTGCAGAGCAGCATGATATACGGATGGCGATTCATCCGGACGATCCGCCGTGGCCGATCTTTGGGCTGCCGCGCATCATGACA
Source organism: Paenibacillus sp. sgz302114 (assembly GCF_056120345.1). NCBI lineage: Bacteria > Bacillati > Bacillota > Bacilli > Caryophanales > Paenibacillaceae > Paenibacillus > Paenibacillus sp. sgz302114. The sequence goes on along the minus strand of NZ_JBVYOI010000002.1, from coordinate 814,143 downwards.
GGGCAGGCGAGCATCCGCAGGCTGCTTGCTTTGGTGGATAGTCCGTACAACGGCGTGACGCTATGCAGCGGATCGCTTGGTGCGAACCCGGACAATGACATCGTCGCAATGGTGCATGAGTTTAAAGGGCGCATCCCGTTCGCGCATATCCGCAATGTTCGCGTGTACGACAATGGCGATTTCATCGAGACGTCGCATCGCACGGAGGATGGTACGGTTAACATCGCGGGCATCGTGCGTGCCTACTACGAGAGCGGGTTCACCGGCTACGCGCGTCCGGATCATGGGCGGCATATTTGGGATGAGCAGTGCCGTCCGGGCTACGGACTGTATGACCGCGCGCTCGGAATTATGTACCTGTGGGGCGTCTGGGATTCGATGCGTGCAGGTGAAGAAAGGAGCGGGAGCAGGGTATGACGGGGATGGCAGGTTCAGCGGTAGAGGCAAAAGAGATTTCGGAGACAAGTTCAGCGGCGAGCTCGAAAGAGTTTCCAATGCATGACAACTTGCGGGGCAAGGTTGCTGTCGTTACCGGAGGGAGCGGCGTGCTCTGCTCTGCGATGGCAATCGAACTTGGCCGCCAAGGAATGAAGGTGGCGATTCTGAACCGTACGGAGGAGAAGGGGCGTGTAGTGGCAGAAGCAATTCGCGCTGCGGGCGGCACGGCGATTGCAGTTGTGTGCGACGTCTTGGATGCTGCGAGTGTGGAGGCTGCGGCTGCAAGGGTGAAAGAGGAGCTCGGCGATTGCCATCTATTGATTAATGGTGCCGGCGGCAACCACGCGGAAGGGACAACGACGAATGAGACGTTCAAGCCGGAGGACCTCGGCCAACCTGACATTCGGACATTCTTCGACTTGACGCAGGCTGGCTTCGGCTACGTGTTCGATTTGAACTTCCGCGGCACGCTGCTGCCGACGCAGGTGTTCGCCAAGCAGATGCTGGGCAAGGATGGCGCATCCGTTATTAATATTTCTTCGATGAGCGCGCCGAGCCCGATGACGAAGGTGCCGGCTTACAGTGCTGCGAAGGCGGCGATCGACAACTTCACGCAGTGGCTCGCGGTGCATATGGCGGAAGCGGGCATTCGCGTGAATGCGATCGCGCCGGGCTTCTTCTTGACCGAGCAGAACCGGAAGCTGCTCATCCGTGAGGACGGCGCCTTAACAGAGCGCTCGAACAAAATCATCACGCATACGCCGATGCGCCGCTTCGGCAAGCCGAACGATCTGCTTGGCACGCTCGTATGGCTCGCGGACGACGCGGTGTCCGGATTTGTCACCGGCATAACGGTGCCGGTCGACGGCGGTTTTATGGCTTATGCCGGAGTGTAGGATGGAACGCGGCGGAGGGAAACAATGACGAAATTTCTTCGCATTCGGGATGTAATCGAAGCGTTGGGTGGTCCTGTGGGCTCTGATGCCTTGCGCTTCGGGGAGCCTGAGGAGATCGTGACTGGCATCGCTGTAACGTTCACGGCGTCGCAGCAGGTGCTGGAGCAGGCGCAACGCAACGGCTTGAACTTAATTATTTCGCATGAGGGGCTGTTCTATAGCCATCATCATCAGCCGCTTGCAAAGCTGAACGAGGTCAAGGACCCTGTTTACGAGGCGAAGCTGAGCACGATAGCCGAGCATCGTTTGGCGGTCTACTGCTATCACGATGGCCTGCATCGGCAGAAGGTCGACGGCATTATGGAAGGGCTCTTGGCAGAGCTGGGCTGGGACGCTTACGTGCAGGAGCACGAGCGGGCAGCATCTATTGTCGAGCTTCCACCTTGTACCGTAGGCGAGCTAGCTGAAGAGCTGAAACGCAAGCTCGGCATCGAACTCGTACGAGCAGCCGGGGATTTGGCGATGACCTGCAGGCGAGTCGGTGTTCTTGTCGGCTTTCGCGGAGGCGGCGAGGTGGCAATTCCACTATTCGAGCGACACCAGCTCGATGCCCTCGTGTATGGCGAAGGGCAGGAGTGGGAGACGCCAGAGTACGTGCGCGATGCGTGCCAAGGGGGCAAGTCGAAGGCGCTGCTGGTGCTGGGCCATCTCGAGAGCGAGCAGCCGGGCATGAAGCTGCTTGCCGACCGGCTCGGCGTTCAATTCCCGGATGTGCCGGTACATTATATGCCGGTGGATTCTTTGTTTACGGTTTTGTAGTGGACCGTCCCGCAAGTCACAGGGTGTGGCATGTGGGACGATTTTTTTGTGCTGAGAGAACACATATGTGCTCTCAGCAACGAAAATGCGTCGAAAGCTGGCTGAGAGAACACATATGTGCTCACAACGTCGCTGCCCTACAAACTAACCAACAATCTGTAGCTGAGAGAACACATATGTGCTCTCAACGCGAGAAAGCAGCACCTCACGCCGCCGACTTCGGTAGCTTCTTAATCTGAGAGTGCTGAATTTGTACTCTCAGAGTAACAATCAGCTGGTTTTCAAGCTGAGAGTACGTATTATGAACTCTCAGCTCCTCCACGCCGCCGATTTCGGCTGGTTTTAAATCTGAAAGTGCTGAATATGCACTCTCAGAGTAACGATCGGCCGATTATCGCGCTGAGAGTACGTATTAGGAACTCTCAGCTTCCCACGCCGCCGATTTAGACCATTCCTTATCTGAGAGTGCTGAATCAGCGCGCTCTCGCTAACTCCAAAACACAAAGAACCAACCGCATGCGGTTGGTTCTTTGTGTTTACTCTAAATCTACAGCTTCCACATGCGGTACAGAATGACCGCCGCTTCGGCGCGGGTGAGTGAGTCGTTCGGCGAGAGCTTGCCGCTATTTCCGATAACGACACCGGATTTCACCAATGCTGCTGCGCTGTCCTTTGCATAAGCAGAGACGCTTGATGCGTCTGAGTAAGCGTTCAGGCTTCCGCCTGCCGCAACCTGCTTGCCTGCTGCCGACAATGCGCGAGCTGCCAGCACCATCATATCTTGACGGGTGATCGTGCTGTTAGGCTTGAATGTATGGTCCCCAAAACCAGTGGCAATTCCGAGTTCCTTCGCTATGCTCAGCTCTTTGTAGTAATAAGCGTCTACCGAGACATCGCTGAATGCCGCCCCATCTTTGCCCGTACCTTTCAATTCAAGCGTTCTAACAAGCAGCGCGATGAAGTCTGCTCGTTTGATGGAAGCTGCAGGAGAGAAGCTGTCTGCAGACGTTCCTTTGATAACATCGCGTGCTGCCATCGCATCAATCGCTTGTTTTGCCCATGGTACGCTCGTTAAATCTCCGAAGGATTTCACCACTGAGGCTACCGCATAGGTACTGAAGTGGGTCGTTTGGAACACGACTGTTCCAGTTGCTGCATCATATCGGCCGTTCGGGATCGAAGTCACGCTACCATCGCCAGCGATGTACCACACGACAATTGAATCTGGATTACTGAGCTCTGCAGCCGTCGGTTTGTAAGGAACAGCCACGGTTACAGGCGAGAGCGGGTTGTTCCATGCAAGTACTTGGTCACCTGCAAGCACCTCGAGGTTAACGATAGGGTGATCCCCGATTTGTTCCGCAACCTCTTTGCTTAAACGATCCGTTTGCGCTTTCGAGATATGAATCGCAATCGAATCCGCATTGCCTAGGTTCACACCTGCAAGCATAGCACTCGGCAGCAAAATATCACCAAGCTCACTTTTCACCTTAATCTCATAGCTTCCTGCAGCACTTAAGCTTTGAGCGGGAAGCTGGACGCTATAGGAATCAGCTCCGCTCTGCGCATCGAGAGCGATAACCGCTTGCTTCTTGCCACTTGCATCAGCGGTCGTCTGAGTTAGCGCCTGCTCAAGCAAGTCGCTTGTCACGATTGCTGTAACATGACCTTCACTCGACTTCACTGTTGGCGTGATTTTGCCATTCTCCACCTTTGGTTGATCAACCGGTAAATTGATGGAACCACCGCCACCACTGCCACCACTGCCACCGCCCGTTTGGTGGTCAACAGCCGGTGCATCCACCAGACGGACAACGCCGAAGCGGGAAGTGTCCTGCCACGAGCTTCCTGTCGGATCATTCCACATTGCAACGCTGCTTCTAGTACCGCTTCCGTCTTGGTCATTGTTTACCTGCAAATCGAATCCAAGCAAGCTGTCCTTCGCCGTGAAGGTAGAATCGACGTCGATTGCGGCTTCGACCACATACCCTCCGGACACGCGCCTTGTTGCCGTATGGAGGTTTGATGTGTTAGTCGAGCCGCCACCGCTTCGCTCGTTATCGAAATTCACGCGATATTGACCGTCATCCGGCTCATAGGAAGAGCTCTTGTCATTGTTTGGATCGACAAAAATCTCAACTGAATCCTCTTCGTATGCATTCGTGCTCTCTTTGCTTAGCAGATTATCGGTGACAACAGCGTAGACGTACAGATGACCTGCATCCCACATCGTCTTCGCCTTGGCTGTTGCGCCGGAAGTGCCCATTACCCACACGTCTGTAGAAATTTCATTTGCTTTTGCCCAGACTGCATCAGCTCTGCCATCAATGACCGGCGTGCCTTGAATGGCTTCCGTCGTCTTTGAAGAATGAATGAATTGGAAAACGCCAAACTTGGATGTGTTCGATCCTTGGGTGAACGTCGTATCATTCCATGCCATCGTATGCGAGCTGTCATTGCCGCCATCCGTCGCGGTCAAATCGAAACCGATCTGTTGATCAACAGCAGCATGATCCAGCGGCAAAGCAGCTTCAATCACATAACCGCCGCTTCGTTCTACTACCGAGTAAGTGACGCCATCTACATCGCTATGATTCCGTGTCAACGTATAGTGCACGTCATCTTCTTCGTAGGTAGCTGTCTTGCCATTATTGCCATCCACATAAAGGTCAATCTGATCAGATGCATCCGTGGTCGGGTCTGTTACATCGACGTAGACATAGAGATGATTCTCATCCCATAACGGTTTTACTTTAGCGCTAAGCGCATTGCCTCCAGTGGCTGGGATGGAAATCGGACTGACCGTGCTCCAAGCCAATTCGGAAGAACCATCAATAATAGGCGTACCTTGAGCAACGCTTTGGTGTTGCGTCATGACCTTCAATTGCGATGGATCTACAATGCCCCAATACGCTTGTTTCGCTTGCATTCTAGCATCAAAAGGCAGCGGGTAATCCTTCGTATGGTTGTTTTGTCCGTCCAGCCATGTGTGATCATCCGCAATACCCCAGATGGTTACACCGGTCAAACTATCCTTCGACGCTTTGAAAGCATCGAAAACCTCCGCGTAGCGGTGACCGAGCTCAATATCTACATTCTCAGGCAGCGAAGCGTAGTTGCCTGCTCCTGCATAAACGCTGATGTCCAGCTCAGTGACTTGGTTCTCGACACCGAGTTCAGCGAACATGTCGAATGTCTGCTTAATTTCGTCAGCTGTCGGACGCTCGATGTTAATGTGCATTTGATGGCCGACCGCATCGACTGGCACTCCGCGTTCCTTCATGCCTTTAACAAGATTGTAAAGGAAGTTCCGCTTTGTGGTGTCCGTCGTGCTGTAATCATTAATAACGAGCTTTGTGCCAGCCGGCGCATACTCATGGGCGAATTCAAAAGCTTTATCGATGTAGGTTGGTCCCAGAATGTCATACCATTTGCTGCGGCGGAAACCGTCTGGCTCTGCGGGGTCAATGACCTCGTTCACCACGTCGTAGGTTTGGATATCCGTTCCAAAATGTTCAACCACGCCTTTAATGTGATTCTCCAAGCGCTGCAGCAAAATTTGCTGATCTTCCGGGCTGCTCGTCAAATCGCCGCCTTCAGCGTTTTTGAACACCCATGCCGGTGTCTGTTGATGCCAGAGCAGCGTATGACCGCGCATCTTCATGTCATTATCGACTGCAAACTGACGAATGGCATCGGCTCCCGTGAAGTTGAACTGTCCTTCCGTCGGTTCAATAGCATCCCATTTCATCGCATTCTCTGCAACGAGGCTATTATAATGCTTCTTGAGCAACTCCGCAGTTTCGCCCGTCAGCTGATCAGGTGCTACCGCAGCGCCGATTGTGAAGTCGTCAGCATATACGTCCTTCATGGAAGGAATGTCTGTCTGAACCGGGAGCGGTAGGGAAGAGTTATCAACGGGACCAACATAAGATAAATGGAAGTCGTCAATATAGAACGATCTCGTACCGCCGTTATCTGTCGCTGTCTCTACATAAGCATTCAAGACAGTTGGCGTATGCGTCATCGTGAATCTGCCGGAAAGTTTAACCCATGCATTGTCCGTGACCGTGGTGTTGGCCGACACATTGGCGTACATGCTATCGCCATGCTCCAAGCTAAGACGCAGCGTAGTTGCAGCTTGGCCTGACGCCATCTTCACCCATACGGACAGGTCATACTGATAGTTGCGGTGCATTTTGCCAAGCACATCGAGAAGTGGCCCTGCATATTTGCTGCCTGCTGTCGCAAGCAAGCTCTGCGCGCCATTCGAGGTGTGGTTATCTGCTGTCGATGCGCTTACAGTGTCGCTTTGATTCCGAGGAACCCAGCCTTGTACGCCATCCTCGAAATCGGAGTGGGCGCCGGATTGATCCAGATCTCCTGGATCCTCACCGCCGGAGCCAGAGCCAGGCGTGACATCCTTGATTAGAACTTCATCCAGATAAAAGTCAGCCGTAGAGGTGGATGTACTATCGGATTCGAACCAGACCCGGAGTTCGGTCGTATTGCCAGGCACTTGATAACCCTTGAGTTCAAACGTAGTCCAACCGTTGCCGGCAACCAATTTGTTGCCGATCAGCCAAGGATAGCTATCCGTTCCCGCTGAGGTGACCTTCGAAGCGAGATGGAACGTATCGGTACCTTGTCCAAGTCGAACCTTGAATGAAAGATCATAGGTGTGGTCGGAAACAAGCAGGCCAGTTAGGTTACGGCTCAAGCTGCTGTTTCGTGATGCCCGGTTCGTGAACTTCAACGACTTGCTGCCTTCTGAAGCGATATCTGCAGAGACAGCAGCATTACCGTCACCGCCCCAGGACAACTTCTCCCAACTGCCCACTGCGTCATCTTCGAAGCTTTGGTTCAGAACGACCGTCGAAGGCGCATCAACCGGAGGAGTTACATCCTTAATGAGTACCTCGTCCAAGTAAACATCCGATGTTGAAGTGGAAGTGCTATCGGATTCGAGCCAAACGCGGAATTCAGTTGTACTGCTGGGAACTTGATAACCTTTGAGGTCAAAGGTTGTCCAATCGGTGTCAGTGACCGTTTTGTTACCAATCAGCCACGGGTAGTCAGTCGTTCCGCCCGCCACGACCTTGGAAGCGAGATGGAACGTATCGCTGCCGAGGCCAGATTGAACCTTGAACGAAATATCATACTTATGATCAGCTTGTAACAAGCCGAGCATATCGTGACTCAGGCTGCTGTTACGGGAAGTACGGCCTGTGAATTTCAACGACTTGCTACCATCGGAAGCAATGTCCGTAGAGACGGCAATGTCCCCGTTCCCGCCCCAAGACAGCTTCTCCCATCCGCCGAGCTCGCCATTCTCGAAGCTCTGCTGAAGCACAATTGCCGGGTTTACTGCCGCATCGGCCCGAAGTGCGAACCAGCTCTGCGGGATAAGCAACGCGAATGCCATTAGAAGCGATATCGCTCTTCTGATGCTTGTTTGCATGTGTGTCATTCCCCCTATCAGTCGTTTAATAAAGCGCTTACATTAACAACTACATTATAAATGCCGCCCAAATTAGGCGGCACCGGAGGAACTATAGTTCATTCCTAATTAATTAAACATTACCCAATCATCTCCATAAACCTCACCGCTGCACTAGACACAGGCATGCTGCGCATCGTCATGATGCCGACCTGCGAAGGCGGCAGCTGCACGTCGAGCTTAATTTCGAACAGAGATCCGTCCTCAAGCTCCTTGGATACGAACTCCCGTGTTACATAAGAAATACCGAGACCTTTGCGCGCAAGTTCGATGAGCAGATCGACGCTGCCGACTTCAATCTCTGGCTTTATCGTATGACCGTAGCTCTGGAACAGCTCCGATATCGCCATCCGTGCCCGGCTGTTGCGCGAGAACAGAATAATAGGATATTGCTGCAGCTTCTCCAGCGACAGCGACACATTCCTCAATTCCGCATAATGCGGTCCTGCAACGAAGCAGTCCTGCAGCTGCAAGCTCTCCCGCACCTCAAGCTGTGGATCTGTAATCGGCATTCGCACGACCCCGAGATCAATACGCCCTTCTTTCAGAAAAGAGATGACCTCCGGCGTCGTCCCATGGTTTAGGTGAAGCCGTACGCCAGGATACTTCCGATGATATTCCTCTAAGTACGGGAGAATATAGTGTTTGAACAGGGAGTCGCTTCCGCCGATGCGCAGCTCGCCGCTGTCGAGATTTTTGAGCGCGGCCATCTTCTCTTCCGCGAGTGAGATGAGAATTTGCGATTGCTCGATATAAGAATATAGAACAGTTCCTTCTTGCGTGAGCGTCACACCTTTGGGATTGCGATAAAATAGCGTGATGCCGAAGCTGTCCTCCAGCTGCTTAATCGCGTGGCTGACACTTGGCTGCGTAATGTATAACGCTTTGGCTGCTTGCGTGAGACTGCCCGTCTTCGCAGCCCAGTAGAATACTTTGTACAGCTCGTAGTTTATGTTCATAGACATGGTCTATAGCTCCTGTGAAATATATTAATTACATGTATATGTGTTAATCGTATTATAGTGGAATTAACGAAGAGATGCTAGCGGCAACAAGCGGCCAGGCGATCAGTTATAGCAAGCCGCCCTGACAGAGCTGCATGGCAAAGGAAGGAGAACGATTACTTATGGAATCAATGACGCTTATTCTGTTCGGTGCCACAGGTGATTTGGCCAAACGCAAAATCTACCCGGCACTCTACAACCTATATATCGACGGCAAGCTGCCGTCGTCTTTTTCCGTATTCGGGCTTGGCAGAAGAGAACTGACGAATGAAACGTTCCAGGCGAATGTAGAGCAATCGCTGCGGACGTTCTCCAGAAGAGAACCAGGCGATGAGACAGTGGTGAAAAACTTCTCGAACGCGTTCCGCTACAGCGTGCTTAATATCGGTCATGAAGAAGATTACGCGAAGCTGCTTCGCCTTGTTGAGGAGCGGGAGGCCGCACTCGGAGCAGTGCCGAATCGGATGTTCTATCTGTCCGTCGGACCGGAGTTCTTCGAGCCAATCGCAGCGAATATTCAGTCCAGTGGGCTTGGCGGCGCTGACGGCTGGAAGCGTCTGATTATTGAGAAGCCGTTCGGTCACGACCTGCAATCGGCGAGAGAGCTGAATGAGAAGCTGAGCGGCGCTTTTGCCGAACAGGAGATTTTCCGCATTGACCATTATTTGGGCAAGCCAATGGTTCAGAAGTTAGAGTATTTGCAACGCTCGAACCCTGTCATTCAGGCGCTTTGGACGAACCGCCACATTGCGAATGTGCAAATTACCGCGAATGAGACGGTCGGCGTTGAAGAGCGCGCAGGCTATTACGATCATTCTGGCGCAGTCAGAGATATGTTCCAGAACCATATGCTGCAGCTTCTTATGATGCTGGCGATTCATATTCCGAGTAACGGCACCTCCGAGGTTGTGCGTCTGCGGAAGAAGCAAGTGATGGAGGCGCTCGTGCCATTGCAGAGCGACAACATTCAATCCTCAATCGTTCGCGGTCAATATGCTGCGGGGAACATGCAAGGCAAGCCGGTTAACGGTTATACATCCGAGCAGGGAATTCCGGAAACGTCGATGAACGATACGTTCATTGCAGCCAAGCTTGAGATCGACGATTATTTCTGGCGAGGCGTTCCGTTCTATATTCGCACCGGCAAAAGAATGCAGGAGAAATCCACGCGTATCGTAGTCGAATTCAAGGAACCGCTGAAGCAGCAAGGAACGCAGCAGTCTGAGCAGCTGGAGCCGAATTTGCTGGTCATTGATATTGGCCCTCAAGAAGGCATCACACTGCAGCTGAATATGAAGGACTCGCGGGAAAAGGGTGCTTTTGAACCGATGAATATCGAATTCCATACGAGCTCGCAAGACGTGCCGGAAGCCTATGAGAATTTGATTCACGATGCGATGCTCGGTGATCCGACGTTCTTCGCGCATTGGGATGAGGTTGAGCTGTCCTGGCAATGGGTGCAGCCGATCCTTGATGCTTACCAGGCAAACCGCATTCCGCTGCTTCCTTATCAAGCGGGATCTTATGGACCGCGCGCATCTGAGGAGCTGCTCGCCAGAGATGGTCACCGCTGGTGGTTAGATAAAGAATTGGAGCAAGAGCAAAAACAAATAAATGAGATCAAAGAAGGAGAAGAAACAACTTATGCCTACAACACAAACGATTGATCAGTTAGCGATTGATACGATCCGGACATTGTCCATCGACGCGATTAACAGCGCGAATTCAGGACATCCGGGATTGCCTATGGGAGCTGCGCCAATGGCGTACACGCTCTTCGCCAATCATCTTAGCCACAATCCGGCGCATGCCAAATGGTTCAACCGCGACCGTTTCGTTCTATCTGCGGGCCACGGCTCGGCTTTGCTGTACAGCCTGCTGCATCTGACTGGCTATCAAGTCAGCATTGAGGATCTGAAGCAGTTCCGCAAGCTGAACAGCAAGACGCCTGGTCATCCGGAGTTCGGCCATACAGACGGCGTCGATGCGACAACTGGACCGCTCGGTCAAGGTATTGCGAATGCAGTCGGCATGGCGATGGCAGAAGCGCATCTCGCTTCGAAGTACAACCAAGAGGGTTTCCCGGTTGTGGATCATTATACGTTTGCTCTAGTCGGAGATGGCTGCTTGATGGAGGGAATCTCCTACGAAGCGATGTCAATGGCGGGCCATATGAAGCTCGGCAAGCTGGTCGTGCTGTATGATTCCAATGATATTTCGCTTGATGGCGACTTGAACCTCTCGTTCGGCGAACAAATGCAGAACCGCGCAGCGTCCGCGAATTGGCAGTACCTGCGTGTTGAGGACGGCAACGACATCGAGGCGATTGGCGCAGCGATTGCAGCGGCGAAGCAGCATGATTCGCAGCCGACACTGATTGAAGTTCGTACCGTTATCGGCTATGGCAGTAAAAATGCAGGTACGCACAAGGTACACGGCAATCCACTCGGCAAAGAAGAAGCTGTCGCGACAAAAGCGGTATACGGCTGGAAATATGAAGAAGAGTTTACGGTGCCGGCAGAAGTGCGCGCGCATTTCAACGGGCTGAAGGAGCAAGGCGCGGCGAAGGAAGCGGCGTGGAATAGCTTGGTGTCGGAGTATACAGCTCAGCATCCATCGCTAGGTAAGGAGCTTGCAGAGGTCATTGATGGATCGGTTACGATCGATGCAGCGGATATCCTGACATTTGACCCATCCAAGACGGTCTCGACTCGTGTTGCTAGCGGCAATGCGATTAACCATTATGTGAAGCTCGTGCCTTCGATCTTCGGCGGCAGCGCGGATCTATCGCACTCGACGATGACAGATATCAACGGTGAGAAGAAGTTCGCAGTGGAATCCTATGCAGGACGTAATGTTTACTTCGGCGTTCGTGAGCATGCGATGGGCGCGGCGGGTAACGGTATGGCGCTGCACGGCGGCGTGAAGCCTTTTGTCAGCACGTTCTTCGTATTCAGCGATTACTTGCGTCCGTCGATTCGTCTGGCAGCTTTGCAAAAGCTTCCGGTCACGTATGTGTTCACACATGACTCCATCGCGGTGGGCGAAGATGGACCGACGCATGAGCCGGTTGAGCATCTTGCAGCGCTGCGGACGATCCCGGGTCTGACGGTTATCCGTCCAACGGATGCGAACGAAACGGCAAGCGCATGGGCCTATTCGCTGCAGCAGCAAGAAGGACCAGTCGCTCTCGTGCTGAGCAGACAGAACCTGCCTGTGTATGAAGCGACAAGCGGGAACATCGACGCTGTATCCAAAGGCGCTTATGTGCTGACGGAAACGAACGCGAATCCGGATGTGATTCTAATCGGAACAGGCTCTGAAGTATCGCTGGCAGTAAATGCGAAGGCTGAGCTGGAGAAGTCTGGCGTGTCTGTACGCGTCGTTGCGATGCCGAGCCGTGAGCTGTTCGAGCGTCAGTCTGCGAGCTACAAAGAGTCGGTGCTTCCTGCGGCAGTGACGAAGCGCGTTGCGATTGAAGCGGGCATTTCGCTCGGTTGGGATCGCTATGTTGGACCAAGCGGCACAGTGCTGTCGATTGATACATTCGGCGCGTCCGGTCCAGGCGGGGAAGTTATGGAGTATTTCGGTTTCTCGGTAGGCAATGTGGTTCGATTGGCAAAAGAATTGCTGGTGTAAACGGCTGTCGCTGTCCTACGGCAAAAGCAAGTTAAAAATATAATCGTAATGGAGGCAAGAATTGCGATGAAATTTTTTATAGATACTGCGAATTTGGAAGACATTAAGAAGGCGTATAGAGTCGGGGTGCTCTCCGGCGTAACGACGAATCCGTCCCTGGTTGCGAAGGAAGGCGTGAAGTTTGAGGATCGGATCGCGGAGATTTTGCGGGAAGTGCCTGAGGTTGAATCCGTTTCGGCTGAAGTAACGCCCGACGCACTGACGGCGGAAGAGATGATCGCACAAGCGAATGAGCTTATCAAGATCAACGACTACGATAAGAACATTACGATCAAGCTGCCAATGACGCTTGCCGGTCTTGAAGCTTGCCGTTACTTGAGCAAAAAAGGCGTCAAAACGAATGTCACGCTCATCTTCACCGTGAACCAAGCGTTGCTCGCGGCTCGCGCCGGTGCGACATACGTCTCTCCGTTCCTCGGACGACTTGACGACATTTCGGAAGATGGCGTTCAATTGGTCGCAAAAGTAGCTGAGCTGTTCCGCATTCATAACCTGGAAGCTCAAATCATCGCAGCATCTGTTCGCCACCCAGATCACGTTACTCGCGTAGCGATGGCTGGCGCGCACATCGCGACGATTCCGTTCTCGGTTATCGAGCAGATTTCTAAGCACCCGCTGACTGAGCAAGGTATGGAGAAATTTGCAGCGGATTGGAAGAAAGCTGTGTTGTAAGTTTGAGTGGACGGGACCGAGGCCAGTAGGGCTTGGTCCCGTTTTTCGTTTGTAGCGGGGCTTGGGGTCAGTAGTTGAGCAGTAGCAGAGCAGCAGCAGAACAGCTGCGCCGATCGATATTGTGACAATCTTCGGCGGTAGCTGAGAATCTTGGTGAGTTCCTAGGTGGTGGATCATCGGTGAACCCTTCGGTAGAGCATCGGTGACTCCTCCCCCGGCTAACGGACTCAGGAGACGTTATTGGTTCGTTTTTGACCGGTTCGGAATTGTAACGAATCTCAGCTGCGTTATTCCTGGCTTTTGCCCCCGAAATCGCCTCAAAAGTGCTCAATAACGACGCTACGATCCGTTAGAATTTTTTTACAGTCGTTTCGACGTCAATAAACGTTGTATGATCCGTTAGAAGATCAGCACATCTATAAGAGGACCTCCTGAATGCTGATTCAGGAGGTCTTTTATTTGGGATTAGTTTGTGGGGGAGTGTGTTTGGAAGCTGCTTACCTCATTTCCGCGAAACTTCCACTTTAGCAGTTAAACGAACCACTCACTTTGCCTCGGTTCACGGCTGGCCGTGAAGGAGTCCAGCAGACCAGCTACATTGGCCGAAAGATACTCAAAAACGTAGACGAGGTCCAGCAGACCAGCTAAATTCGCATGTTCTGGCGGAGTGTGGACCCCGGTTAGTTGGAAAAAGGGAGGCCTGGACATCAAATTGTCGTAGAAACGGGAGGTTGGTGAGCAAGAAGGGTACCTGGTACACTATATGGTCAGGAAATGGAGTAAATAGCGAGCAAGAGGGGTAACTGGTACTCTACATGGTCAGGAAATGGAGTGAATAGCGAGCAAGAGGGGTAACGGATACTCTACATGGTGAGAGAATGGAGTGAATAGCGAGCAAGAGGGGTACTTGGTACTCTACATGGTGAGAGAATGGAGTAAATAGCGAGCAAGAAGGGTACTGTGTACTCTTACATGGCGAAGAACAGTTACATAGCACGAGCCCACAAAAAAGAGAGGTACGCAGCCGGTACCTCTCCTTCCCCTACTAACCTAAGCTTCGCCGCCGAGCTGCTTCAGAAGCGCTTCGGTCTCCGCCTGCTTGAAGTGATTCGCCCATCCCGCCGGAGTAGAGTTGTACCGGCGATCGCGCTTGCCGAGGTCGGCGCCGCGGCTGTGCAGAAGCTCCACGAGCGCGGCGTTGCCCGATGCCGCAGCCCAGTGGAGCGCGGCTCCGCCGGTCGCGTCGAAGCCGCGCGGGATCGCGTTCACGTCCGCGCCGCGATCGAGCAAATACCCAGCGGCTTCCACTCTGCCGCCGATACAAGCGTAAATGAGCGCTTGTTGCAGCAGCTCATTCGCTACAGGCTCGCCGGTTATCGGCGTATTGACCGGCTCCCGGTGCACGCCGGCGCTCTCCAGCAGCTGGCCGTCTTCGCCGAAGAAGCCCGGCAGCAGCTCGGCGCGCCCCACGGCGGCAGCCAGTTCAAGATCAAGCGCCGCGCCGCGAGCGAGCAGCAGATCCCGCACCTGCGTGCAGCCATACCAGATCGCTTGAGCCAGCGGCCGGCGGTCGTCGTTCAATCCATTAACGGATGCGCCTGCATCCAGCAGAAGTGCAGCCATTTGCACATCATCGTTGCTGGCGGCCCACTGCAGCCCGGTTTCGCCGCAATCTAGATCAATTGCGCGCGCATTCACATCTGCGCCTGCCGCAAGCAGAGCCTGTCCAATCTCCAGCTGGCGCGGATAATGGCCAGCAGAGATGATGCAGCAGCGTGCGCCCCTGTATGGAGCGCGCCGCTGCAAGCGCCGGAAACTCCAGCAGCAGCTCCTCCAAACGCTCGACTGAGCCTGATTTTACCGCGCGACATGCCTCACGGAACACTTCGGATAACGCCTCGTCCCGCGCCTCGAAATCAACCTCGTTGCTATTATTCATGCAGCGAACAGCTCCATCCCTCGAATTGTCAAAACAAGCAGCTTTATCCTCACTCTATCATGAATTAGCGAACGCGAAAATACGATGTAATAAGCACCCATAGTGAAGCAGCTCTCTGTCTTTAGCCGAAGAGGGAGGAGCGTACAAGATGGATTTTCAGCTTACGGATGAACAGCTCATGATTCGCGAAATGGCGGCCCGGTTTGCAGAAAATGAAATTGCGCGTGCAGCAAACAGTTTGGATGAGGCGGAATTGTTCGATCGCAGTTCGTTTCAAGCGATGGCGGAGCTTGGCTTCACCGGCTTGCCCTGGCCCGAGGCTGCAGGCGGAGCGGGTGGCGGCTTCGTCAGCTTCGTGCTCGTGCTGGAGGAGCTGTCCCGCGTTAGCGCATCGCTCGGAGCGGCTCTATGGGCGCATGTTTATTTGGCGGCTTGGCCGCTCTATACGTACGGCAGCGGCGAGACGAAGGGGAACTACCTGAAGGCGCTCATTGACGGCAATCGAATTGGTTCAGGCGTCCTTCCGGGAACAGTGTCCGGCAGCACCTCGCTGCGCGTTGGCGTGGCGGCGGCAAGGGTGGGTGCAGAGGCGGAAGAGGAAGAGGAAGGCTACGTGCTCGACGGTGTGCAAAAATATGTCCTCGGCGGCACGACCGCAGACTTCTTCATCATCTATGCGGAAACAGGGCTGAGCAAGGCGGGCAGAAGGAAGCGCTATAGTGCGTTCATCGTGGAGCGAGATTGTCCTGGCCTCGTTATTTTGCCGGTCATGAAGAAGCTCGGGCTGCGCTCGGCGGGTATGGCGCATCTCAAATTCACGCAAAGCCGCATTCCGAAGCGGCAGCGGATCGGGCGCGAAGGACAAGGCGGTGCGATTGCGAGGCTTGCGGCGGCAAGCGTTCGCTATGGACTAGCGGCAGTAGCTGCGGGCATCGCGCAAGGGGCGGTGGATGCGGCGCTCGCTTACGCGATGGAGCGGACGCAGTTCGGCAAGCCGATTGCGAAGCATCAGGCGGTAGCTTTTATGCTTGCGGATATGCGGACGGCGGCGGACGCCTCGCGGCTTCTCGTTTATCAAGCGGCACATCGGGAGGACAGCGATGGTGCTGGTGACGATAGGAAGTCGGAGCTTGCTCTTGCTTTTGCAGCGGATGCGGCTGTCAGGTCGACTATCCAGGCCGTGCAAGTATTCGGCGGCTACGGGTATATGAAGGAGTTTGCGGTAGAGCGGTATATGCGAGACGCCAAAGCCGTGCAAATCTGCAAAGGACTCGAGCTTGCCGTGCCGAAGCTGCCGCGCAGGAAGGAGGGGCGCAATCGCCATGTCCATGGCTGAGCTTGTAATTGCCGGAGGGGCGCGTACCGCCTTCGGCAAGTTTGGCGGTGCATTGAAAGGAATGAGAGCGGTCCAGCTTGGAGGCATCGCAATCCAAGGGGCGCTGCAGAAGAGCGGGGTCCAGCCGCAGTCGGTGGACGAAGTGCTGATGGGCATGGCCGTTCAAGCGGGGGCGGGGCAGAATCCGGCGCGGCAAGCGGCGGACTATGGCGGCATACCGCCTGCTGTGCCTGCGGAGACCATTAATAAGGTGTGCGCTTCCGGCATGCGCAGCCTGACGCTCGCTTCGCAGATCATTGCCGCAGGAGATGCGGAGCTAATCGTAGCCGGCGGCATGGAAAGCATGAGCAACGTGCCATACTCGTTGCCGGATGCACGCTTCGGTCTCCGCATGGGTGACAGCAAAGTGCTCGATTTGCTGCAGCGGGACGGTCTGCGCTGCGCCTTCGCCGATATGCACATGGGTGATTATGCAGATAACATCGCTGCTGATTACGGCATTACAAGGCTTGAACAGGACGAATGGGCACTGCGCAGTCATGAACGAGCGGTGCAGGCGAGCATGCAAGGGTTGTTCCTCTCGGAAATTATTCCGGTTCCGCTGTCGGCGGGCACGCCTGCTCAGACGAAGAGCCATGTGTTCGCTATTGATACCGACGAAGCGCCGCGAGGGGATACAAGCGCGCAGAAGCTTGCCGCACTCTCCCCAGTGTTCAAGGGCGGCAGCTCCGGCACGATAACCGCCGGCAATGCCCCCGGGCTGAACGACGGCGCGGCTGCGCTCGTCGTCGCTTCGAAGGAGAGAGCGCAGCGGGACGGCTTATCCGTCCGTGCGGAGCTGCTCGGGCATGCAGCGGTCAGCGTGGAGCCGCGCAACTACCCGATTGCGCCAGCGTTCGCGGTGCAGAAGCTGCTTGCGAAGCAAGGGCTTCTGCTCGCCGCGATTGACCTTTTCGAGATCAACGAAGCTTTTGCGGTCGTTGTGTTAGCATGCAATAAGCTGCTTGGCTTGGAAGCGGACAAAGTGAACGTGCATGGCGGTGCTATCGCGCTCGGGCACCCGATTGGCGCGAGCGGTGCACGCATCGTGCTTACGCTCATTAATAGCCTGGAGCGGCGCGGCGGCGGCCTCGGCATTGCGGCGATCTGCAGCGGCGGCGGTCAGGGAGATGCGGTGCTGGTGCGAGTAGGGAGCAGTGCCTGAGCAGCTGTTAGCTGTTGTTCGGCGCACTTCCGATACACGAGCCTTTCGGAGGTGAACGAGTCAAGTGATCATTAACCATGTCGCCGTTATCGGCGCAGGGCAGATGGGCAGCGGAATTGCCCAAGTTGCGGCGCAGGCGGGCTGCCAGGTACGGTTGTACGATGCCGAAGCGGAGCGGGTAACAAAGGCGCTGGCTGGCATCGGGAAGCAGCTTGCCGGCGGAACCGCCAAGGGTAAATGGACGCAGGAGCAGGCGGAGCAAGCGCGCGATCGCATCGTGGCGGCTGGTACTCTGGAAGCAGCTGCTGAAGGCGTCGACCTCATCATTGAAGCGATCATCGAGAGCATGCCAGCGAAGAAGACGTTGCTTGCGCAGCTGGATGGACTTTGCGACGTGCATACCATTCTCGCGAGCAATACGTCTTCGCTGCCTGTTACGGAGCTTGCTTCGGCGACGAGGCGGCCAGAGCGAGTCATCGGGATGCATTTTATGAACCCGGTGCCTGTAATGAAGCTCGTCGAAATCATTCGCGGCTTGCGTACATCGGATGAGGTATACGCCACGGTGGCGGAGCTTGCGGAGCGGATGGGCAAGACGGCGCTGGAAGTGCGCGATTTTCCCGGCTTCGTGTCCAACCGAATTCTAATGCCAATGATTAACGAGGCGGTTTACACGCTGTATGAAGGGGTTGCGTCCGTCGAGGCAATCGACGGTGTCATACGGCTCGGGATGAATCATCCGATGGGGCCTCTGGCGCTTGCGGATCTGATCGGGCTCGATACATGTCTCGCGATTATGGAGACGCTGCATGAAGGCTTTGGCGATTCCAAGTACCGGCCGTGCCCGCTGCTTCGCAGCTATGTGCATGCCGGATGGCTTGGCCGCAAGAGCGGACACGGATTTTATACGTATGAAGGGGGCTGACTTCTTCTTGTGAAGCTGAAATTTACGACGGAGCAGGAGCTGCTGCGGAGCAGCGTGAGGGCGTTTGCGGCAAGCGCTGTAGCTGCGGCAATTCCTGCAATGGAAGAGAACGATACGTTTCCGAGGCCGCTCATCGATGAGATGGGGCGCCTTGGATTTATGGGCATACCGATTGCCAAGGAGTACGGTGGCCGCGGCCTTACGCTGACCTCTTATATTTTGGCGATTGAGGAGCTGTCTCGGGTAAGCGCGGCAGTTGGGGTCATTCTGTCCGTGCACACGTCGGTCGGGACGCTGCCAATCGTGTATCACGGCACCGATGAGCAGAAGCAGACGTATTTGCCGAAGCTTGCGAGCGGTCAGTGGCTCGGCGCATTTGCGTTAACGGAGCCGCACGCGGGCTCGGATGCATCTACAATCCGGACGGCAGCCGTCCGGGATTCCGATACGTATGTGCTGTCCGGTTCAAAGCTGTTCATTACGAATGGCGGCGAAGCGGACAATTACATTTTGTTCGCTGCGGTGCAGGACGGCTACACGGGAAATCGCGGCGGGATTACCGCGTTTCTGGTGGATAAGAACACGCCGGGCTTCCGCGTCGGGAAGAAAGAGAAGAAGATGGGGCTCCACGGCTCCAACACGTGCGAGCTCATTCTTGAAGAAGCGATCGTGCCAGCGGATCGGCGGCTTGGGCAGGAGGGGCAAGGCTTCGCCATTGCCAAGTCCGCTTTGAACGGCGGGCGAATCGGCATCGGCGCGCAAGCGCTCGGCATTGCGAGAGGCGCGCTTGAGCTTGCCGAGCAGCAGGCGACGGCGATGCCGCAGCGGCAGCGGAGCAGGGCGGCGTCGGAGCTGCGCGACATGGCAGCTCAAGTCGAGGCGGCAGCGCTGCTCGTGTATCGCGCGGCGGATATGCACGAGCGTGGTATCCGCTGCACGAAAGAGGCGTCGATGGCGAAGATGTTCGCGAGCGACACCGCGATGGGCATTGCCACGAAGACGCTGCAATGGTGCGGCGCAAGCGGTCTTGCCGATGAGCTGCCTGCGGAGCGGTTCTTCCGCGATGCGAAGGTGACGCAAATCTACGAAGGAACGAACGAGATTCACCGGATGGTCATATCGGGCGAGCTGCTGCGCGGCTAAGGCCGGGGCTGAGGCTTTCAGGTTGAAGCTGCGATGAGCAGCTCGCCTCTCGAAAGGAGTGAGGCCGGCTATGAGCATGACGAATATGAATCGAAGCTCGCCGGGCCGCCGGTTCCGCGAGGCGCTGCAGCAGGAGAAGCCGTTGCAAATCGCCGGCGCTATTAACGCCTATTCGGCGATGCTAGCGCAATCGACCGGGTTTCGCGCTCTCTATGTATCGGGGGCGGGGGTGGCGAACGCCTCCTTCGGCCTGCCCGATCTTGGCATCACGACGCAGGGCGACGTGCTGGAGGATGTGAGGCGCATTAGCGCCGCCGTAGAGCTGCCGCTGCTCGTTGATGCGGATACGGGCTTCGGCTCGGCATTCAATATCGCCCGGACGGTGCGGGAGATGATTCGCGCCGGAGCAGCGGGCATCCATATCGAAGATCAGGTTGCCGCCAAGCGCTGCGGGCATCGGCCGAACAAAGCGATCGTGAGCACGGCTGAGATGGCGGATCGCATAAGAGCTGCGGCGGATGCGAAGAGCGACGCGGATTTTGTACTGATGGCGCGCACGGATGCGCTCGCTTCGGAAGGGATGGAAGGCGCTGTCGCAAGAGCGCTCGCTTATGTGGAGGCGGGCGCAGATATGATTTTTCTCGAGGCGGCGGGAAGTTTGGTAGATTATGCGGCCTTCACCTCGCAAGTGAAAGTGCCGGTGCTAGCGAACATTACGGAGTTCGGGCGTACACCGCTGTTTACAGTGGAAGAGCTCGCCGGAGTCGGCGTGTCGATGGTGCTCTATCCGCTCTCGGCGTTCCGAGCGATGAATGCGGCAGCGCTGAAGGTCTACGCCGCGCTTCGCTCGCAAGGGACGCAGGCAGGTGTGCTTGGCGACATGCAGACGAGGGAGGAGCTGTACAGGTATTTAGGCTACTACGAGTATGAGCGCAAGCTGGATGCGCTGTTCGCACAAGTCGACGAGCCGTATGAGGGGGAGTGAACGATGGCTGTGAAGAAGCCCGGAGGCTTGGCCGGTATTGAGGCCGGTTCCACAGCAATCAGTACAGTAGGAAAAGATGGCAGAGGCCTAACATACCGAGGCTACTCCATTGAAGATTTGGCGGATCATGGAAGCTTCGAGGAAACGGCGTATCTGCTCATTCATGGCAAGCTGCCGAATATTGATGAGCTTACGAGCTATCGGCGTAAGCTGGCGGACGCTAGCGTCCTGCCGGAGACGCTGGCGCGCATACTGGAGCTGCTTCCGGCGGATGCCCATCCGATGGAGGTGCTGCAGGTTGGCTGCACCGCGCTCGGCACAATGGAGCCAGAGACGCAGACGCGGACGGCCGCAGATCTCGCGGACCGGCTCATTGCGCTCACAGGTCCGATGCTGCTGCATTGGTATCACTATCACCGCGGCTCGGACAGCGGCAACACGGCTCCAGCCGGCTCTCCTCCTGCAGCCGATGCCGCAGAAGCAGCAGACTCGAAGTCTTCCGCTCTCGTCATTACTGCGGATACCGCGGTGGATGACCCGCAGCAAGCTCCGACGCTGCAGCCGTCGGCAGACGTAGCTGCACCTGCATCTGCCACACCTGATGATCCGCAAGAATACGACTTCAACAATTACAGCGTTGCCGGTCATTTCCTCTATCTGCTTCACGGGCGTCACGCTGAGCGAGCAGCGATGCGCGTCTTCGACGTATCGCTCGTTCTCTACGCCGAGCATGAATTCAATGCATCGACGTTCGCAGCACGGGTGACCGCTTCGACGCTATCGAACTACCATTCGTGCATCGCCACAGGCATCGGTACGCTGCGCGGCAACTTGCACGGCGGCGCGAATGAAGCGGTAATGGAGCTGATCACCTCCTTCGAGACGCCGGAGGAAGCGGTGGCCGGCACCCGCGAACGGCTCGCAGCGAAGCAGCTCATTATGGGCTTCGGTCACCGCGTGTACACGGTGTCTGATCCGCGCTCCGACATTATTAAGAAATGGTCGGAGACGCTCTCGCTCTGGGCGCAGGATGGCCAGCTATACGCGATTTCCGAAGCGATTGAAGACGTGATGCGGCAGGAGAAAGGATTGTTCCCGAACCTCGATTTCTACAGCGCTTCCGCGTATCACTTCATGGGGGTCCCGACGCCGATGTTTACGCCAATCTTCGTCATCTCTCGTATTACGGGCTGGACCGCCCATGTTATGGAGCAGCGGCTCAATAACCGTCTCATCCGTCCGTCAGCGGCGTATATCGGACCTGACAACCAGCCGTGGGCCGATGTTCATTCGCGATTTTAGATTTAGAGAGGGGATCGAGGTGCTCTTCGTGGGAAACGGACATGGAATCGATCATAGCGGGGACAACAAAAGGCCAGAGCCGGACCAAGTGCTAGTCGATATGGCTGATTACGTAACGAGCTCTGTCATTGACAGTGAGCTCGCATACGAGACGGCTAGGCATTGCCTGATGGATACGCTCGGCTGCGGTATTTTAGCTTTAAAATACCCCGCTTGCACTAAGCTGCTAGGCCCAGTTGTACCCGGCGCGGAGCTGGCTGGCGGTGTTCCTGTTCCAGGCACAAGCTATCGTCTCGACCCGGTAACGGCGGCATTCAATATCGGCTGTATGATCCGGTGGCTCGATTATAACGATACGTGGCTTGCGGCGGAGTGGGGCCATCCTTCCGATAATCTTGGCGCCATTCTTGCTGCGGCTGATTATACGAGCAGGCTTCGCCTTGCTGCTGGGGAAGCGGCGCTTACGATGCGCGATGTGCTTACGTCGATGATCAAGGCGCATGAGCTTCAAGGCGCGATGGCGCTTGAGAACAGCTTCAACCGCGTCGGCCTCGATCACGTTGTACTTGTTAAAGTCGCATCGACGGCAGTTGCCGCTGGACTGCTCGGAGGCAGCAAGACCGACATCATCAACGCGCTTTCGCATGCTTGGCTTGACGGTCAGGCGCTGCGCACATATCGACATGCGCCGAATACCGGCTCTCGCAAGTCCTGGGCCGCGGGTGATGCGACAAGCCGCGCGCTGCGGCTTGCGCTCATCGTACTGCGGGGGGAGATGGGCTATCCGTCGGCGCTATCGGCGAAAGGATGGGGATTCTATGATGTATCTTTCAAAAGCCAGCCGTTCAAACTTAGCCGTACATACGGCTCCTACGTCATGGAGAATATACTATTCAAAATTTCCTTCCCCGCCGAGTTCCACGCACAAACGGCGGTGGAGAGCGCGATCCGTCTGCATCCGGCGGTCGCAGGCCGATTAGAAGATATCGCGAGCATCCGCATTCGGACGCATGAGTCTGCGATACGGATCATCGACAAGAAGGGGGCGCTGCATAACCCGGCTGACCGCGATCATTGCCTGCAATATATGACGGCCATCGGCCTGCTCCACGGGGAGCTTAACGCTGACCATTACGAGGATGAAGCGGCTGCTGATCCGCGCATTGACCAGCTGCGCGGCTTGATGGAAGTGACGGAGCATGTGCCGTATTCGGTCGATTATCTCGATCCGGAGAAACGCTCGATTGCGAGCAGCGTGCAGGTGTTCTTCAAGGACGGCAGCGCGACAGCGGAGCTTGCGACGGAATATCCAATCGGGCATCGTCGCCGGAGGGCGGAAGGCATTCCGCTGTTGAAGCAGAAGTTCGAGGCGAATCTAGCGACGAGATATTCCGCTGACCAAGCGCAGCGCATTGCCGAAGTGTGCAATGACCGCGAGCAGCTGGAAGCGATGACGGTGCCCGCCTTTATGGAGCTGCTTGCGCTTGTTGAATAACCTGAACGATTCTTCCACTCGCTCGTTCATTGTCTGATAGCTCGCCCTATCGCACATCACCGATAAGTGGGAATATCCACTTATCAGAGGCGATTTCGCAGCAAAGCTCGCTCATTAGTGCGAAACTCCACTTATTTGCGGCGGAATGGACGTTTTCGCGAGATTGAGTAAAGAAGAAGTGGCTATTCGCACTTATTTCTGTCGAGAACGCAAAACCTCGCCAATTAAGTGGATATTTCCACTTATTCGAAGTCAACGAAGGCAGCTGACGAGCTCGCCGGTTGCCTCAACACGAAGAAAGCCGCCCCACATCAGGGCGGCTTTCACTCGATTTATTTATGCAAACGGTAAGGCACCGTCGCAATAACGACGTCTTTCTGCGTAAACAGATATGCCCGCAGCAGCAAGCTGGATTGGTTGTGCAAAATATTATGCCACCAATGCTTCGTGATGAACTGTGGAATCAAGACCGTAATATGGTCGGTCTCTTGCGTCTTCCATTCCACGGTCTCGATAAAGCGGACCAGGGGACGGATAATGCTGCGATAACTGGAGCGCAGGACGATCAGGCGAACGCCCGGGTCCCACTCTTCCCATTTGCGCTCGAGGCGCTCGATCTCTTCTTCGTCAAAGCCGACATAGACGGCTACAACGTTGTCAGTCAGCGACTTGGCATAGCTGATCGACTGGAGAACGACTTGCGTAATGCCGGCAACTGGCACGACGATGGTGCTGCCCTTAATCGCTGGCTTCTCTTTATCAATGTTCACTCGCAGCTCGTCGGCCGTGTTTTGGTAGTGACGGTTGATCTTGAAGAAGCCCATGATAACGATCGGCAGGAAGATGAAGACCATCCAAATCTGACTAAACTTCGTGAAAATAAAGATGAGCGTAATGATCAGCGTTGTCAGCATCCCGATCGTGTTGACGCACAGGCCGACACCCCATCTAGCAGGCTTCAGCTTAATCCACCGAACCATCATGCCAAGCTGAGACAACGTGAACGGAATGAATACGCCGACCGCATAGAGCGGGATTAGATTCTCCGTGTCACCATGGAACAGCACGACAAGCAGTGCCGAGAAAACGCCTAGAAAAATAATGCCGTTCGAGAAGCCGAGACGGTCGCCGCGCACTTTGAAGGCGTTCGGCATGTATTTGTCCTTCGCCAGCATGAAGGCAAGCAGCGGGAACGCGGAGTAAGCCGTGTTTGCTGCCAGGAACAGGATGAGAGCCGTAATCGCTTGAATCGCGTAATAGATCATGCCGCGTCCGAAAGTCGCATTGGCGATTTGGGAAACGACGGTTTCCTTCTCGTTCGGCACAATGCCGTACCAGTAAGCGAGCAAGCTGATGCCGATAAACATCGCACCGAGAATCGTGCCCATCATAACGAGCGTAATGGCTGCGTTGCGTTCTTCCGGCTTCTTGAAGTTCGGAATGGCATTCGACACGGCCTCGACGCCTGTGAGCGCCGAACAGCCGGAGCTGAACGCCTTCAGCAGCATGAACAGGCTTATGTTCGACACGGCTGTCCCGATCTCCGGAATATCGGAATGTACGCCGTATACAACGACTTTAAAGACGCCTGCGATAATGAGGACGAAGACAGCGATGACAAACAGGTAGACGGGATAGGCGAGCACCGAAGCTGATTCCCCGATTCCGCGCAGGTTCATGATCGTGAGGAATATAATCATAATTAGCGCGATGAATACCCGATGATCATGCAGTGACGGGAATGCCGACGTGATCGCATCCGTTCCTGCCGAAGAGCTTACGGCAACCGTCAGGATGTAATCGACGAGCAGGGAGCCCCCTGCGAGCAGTCCAGTCGAGACGCCCAAATTATCCTTGGCGACGATGTATGCGCCGCCACCCTTCGGGTAGGCGTAGATCGTTTGGCGGTACGATATGATTAGTACGAGCAGCAGCCCGAGAACCGCGATGGAGATTGGAATGGAGTACCAGACGGCAGCGAAGCCTGCTGCAATCAAGACGAGCAGGATCTGCTCGGTACCGTACGCAACCGACGACAAGGCGTCGGACGACAGCACGGCGAGTGCCTTCAGCTTGCTAAGCCGTTCTCCTTCCAATTCTGCGCTCTTCATCGGACGCCCGATTAAAAATCGTTTAAATCGGCTGATCATGGAGTATTATTCATCCTCTTTTCTTCACCATATAAGGTAAAAGTTCACTTTCATCTCAAGGATTGTATTAGAATATCCGAAATGAACAAATTTCATTATATCAAAAATATGGTTGGTTGAAAGATACAGTTTCGTGAAGGCGCAAACATTTAGTTGAAGGCGCATAACACGGTGGTATACTTGGGTAACACAGGTTTGCCACAATAAAGGTAATGGATAGGAGAAAAAGACGATGCCGCCGATCAAATGGGATGGACACACGCACACGAAATTTTGTTATCACGGTAATGATGCTGAAGAAGAGCAGTATGTCGATCGAGCGATGGAGCTTGGTTTCGAGCGCTATTCCATTACGGAGCATCCGCCGCTGCCGTCAAACTGGGTATCGGATGAGAAGCTGATGCGGGAGCTTGCGATGCCAAGCGAAGAGCTGCCGTTGTACATGGACTATGCCAAATCCATCAAGCGGAAATACGAAGGCCGCATCGACATTGGAGTCGGGCTAGAGCTTGATTATCTGCATGGCAATCTATCATTTACGGAAGCGATCGTGGACCGCTATGAGAAGGAACTGGAGGATGTCGTCTACTCCGTTCACTATTTGCAGGGCAAGGGCGGCGGTATGAAGTGCGTCGACTTCACTGCGGATGATTTTGCCGAGAATCTGCTTTCCTATTACGGTTCGATGGAGAAGGTCGTCGACGAGTATTACAACCATGTGGAGCTAGCGATTGACTTCGCTTCGAAGCTGCCCATGCGCAAACGGATCGGACATATTAATTTAATCGAGAAATTCTCGCTGAAGCTGCCGCCTATAGACGAGGCGCAGATCAAGAGCAGACTAACCGCTATTCTGCCAAAGCTAGAGCAGGGCGGAGTTGGCATTGATGTGAATACCGCCGGGCTGCGCGTGCCGACATGCGGCAAGCCTTATGTGCCGGCATGGTTCATGGCCGAATGTACGGCGCGCGGCATTGCCCTCGTGTATGGATCGGATTCGCATCGTCCCGACCATGTCGGCTTCGGCTATGAGTGGTTCGAGGCTAATTTTGCGAAGTAAATGATACCAATCTAGCTGAAAAAGGATTGATGTAACATGGCACAAACCGCCGCGCAGGTGTTTGATCCGAGTATATGGCATATTAGCAATATGGAATTGACGCTTCGGCTCGTGCTCGCGCTCTTGCTTGGCGGGCTGATCGGGCTAGAACGCGAGTTCGGCGGCCATTCTGCGGGATTTCGGACTCATATTCTTGTTTGTGTAGGGTCGGCTGCCATTGTTTTGCTCTCTATGTATGGCTTCTCGGAGTTCGCTGCCGATCCGAATGTGCGGCTGGACCCTTCACGCCTTGCGGCGCAAGTCGTTAGCGGTATCGGCTTCCTCGGCGCAGGCACGATATTGCGAACGGGGATCACGGTGTCGGGGCTTACGACTGCGGCTTCGCTCTGGGTCGTGGCGGCAATTGGGCTGACGGTCGGAGCAGGATTCTATTATGGTTCGGCTGTGCTTACTTTTCTCGTTGTCGTCAGTTTATTCGTACTTAATAAGTTTGAGAAGAAGTTCTCGCGGGCGAAGAGCAAGCGGGATATTGTTCTGAAAATAACGAAGGATTCGGCTTGCCTCAGCAATGTCGTTACGAAGCTGCATCACTTCGGTATTCAGATTAGCAAAATCATCGTTGAGAACGAGGAAGCTGCCGCTGGCGATATTGCGGAAATGCTGATCGTTAGGCTGCAAGTGAAGCTGAACTATAAGAGGCGGTTCGAGGAAGTTATCGTATCGATTGCAACGATTGAAGGCGTCGTCGGCATCGAGTCCGGCGGTGAATCGCTCTAGCGCACGTATTTAGTCAGGTCATGGGGGATGATTTGGGGATGACGGGATTGAATCAATCATTGCATTACCGCGAGGACGGCACGTTCACAATTGTACAATTTACAGACTTGCACTGGCAGAACGGGGAACCTGCGGATGTGCTGACGAAGCTGCTGATGGAGCTTGTGCTGGATCAGACGTCTCCCGATCTTGTCGTATTTACCGGCGATATTATTTATAGCAAAGATTGTACCGATCCGAAGCAGTCTCTGCGCGACGCGGTTAGTCCGGCAGAGATACGTAGCATCCCTTGGGCGGCGGTATACGGTAATCATGATACGGAGCATCTCGTGACGCGGGATGAGCTTATGCAGGTGCAGCTGGAGCATAAGCATTGTCTTAGCAGTGCCGGGCCTGAGGGGATACATGGCGTCGGCAATTATGTATTGCAGCTAAAGGCGCATGGCAGTGATAAGCCTGAACATGTGCTCTACATGTTCGACAGCGGCAGCTACTCCACGCTGCCTCAGCTGGAGGGCTATGAATGGATTCACCGCGACCAGATCCAATGGTATGTGTCGCAGTCTACGGCGCTTCGCGCTGCGAACGGCGGGGAGCCGCTGCCAGCGCTCGCTTTCTTCCATATTCCGCTTCCGGAATATGATGAGGTGTGGGAGAAGGAGCTGTGCTTCGGCAGCAAGTATGAAGGCGTTGCTAGCCCGCGCATCAATTCCGGGTTATTCGCGGCGATGGTGGAGATGGGCGATGTGAACGGCACCTTCTGCGGCCATGATCATGTGAATGATTATTGGGGCACCTTGCATGACATCCGGCTCTGCTACGGCAGGGCAACCGGCTATCAGACGTATGGACGCGAGGGCTTCCCGCGCGGCGCGCGCATCATCCGGCTGAAGCAAGGCGAGCGGGGCTTCGTGACCGAGCTTCGTCTTGACGACGGCAGCGTCGTTCTTGAGCAGGAGGAGCATTACCCGAAAGGGATCGAGCTGTAGGAAGATGGAGACATGAGATTGACAGCGTCATGCACGTTGCTTTACCGCGCACCTTGCACGGGGAACCTAGCGAGGTGAGGTGCTGAGAAG
The DNA here is from genome assembly GCF_056120345.1 of Paenibacillus sp. sgz302114. Lineage (NCBI taxonomy): Bacteria > Bacillati > Bacillota > Bacilli > Caryophanales > Paenibacillaceae > Paenibacillus > Paenibacillus sp. sgz302114. The sequence goes on along the minus strand of NZ_JBVYOI010000002.1, from coordinate 785,720 downwards.
TAGGGAGGGGAGGGCGCTTTGACTTCTGCTGCTTGGAGCAGGAGCCTTGGTGCCCTTTTTTCACGTGTAATCATGGCATAAATGCTGTATTTTCGTTTGGCGTATGCTACCCTTAACAGTATCGTCTATGTGGGAGTTCGAAGTGAGATGAAAACAATATTAGTCAGTGGCTATCGGGCAACGGAGCTGGGCATTTTCTCTGCTAAGCATCCCGGCATCGCCATTATTAAGAAGGCGCTCACGAAGCAGATTTCGGCACTCGTAGAGGACGGACTCGAATGGGTCATCATCAGCGGCGGATGGGGCGTCGAGCTGTGGGCAGCGGAAGTGACAATCGAGCTGAAGAAGAGCTATGAGAGCTTGCGGCTTGCGATAATAACGCCTTTCCTTGAGCAAGAAGAGAATTGGAATGAGCAGAAAAAGACAACGTACAGCGAGATTCTGTCCGGAGCGGATTATGTGAACAGCGTCTCCAAGCAGAAGTATGCGGGACCGTGGCAGTTCAAGGCGAGAGACCGCTTCTTGCTCGACAATTCCGATGGTCTGCTGCTCATTTACGATGAGGAACAGGACGGCTCGCCGCGTTATTTGCTGGAGCTTGCGCGTGCTCATGCCGAAGTGACGCCGGACTACGGGATTATTACGATCTCAGGCCATGATTTGCAAAATATCGCCGAAGAAGAGCAGTTCTACGATTATGAATAGTTGGAGACGGGGGCAAGCGTGATGCCGCAATTGACGGTTCGAGGAGTAGGCAATGAAACGCTAGTAGAGGTAAGTGGAGCGCTGATCGAGGAGCTGGCGCAAATTTGCGAGTGCGGGACAGACAATTTCACGCTGGACAGTCTGCCAGTCGTATCGGTATTCGGCGGATCGGTCGTCCAGACGTACCCATTCGTCGAGGTTGCTTGGTTCGACCGCGGACAGAGCGTGCAGGACAAGCTCGCCTCAGCACTGACACGCCATCTGCAGCAAGCAGGCGTCGCAGAAGTAGAAGTCGCGTTCAAGGTATACAAGGAGACGGCGTACTACATTAATGGCCGTCCATGTGCGGCGGCAGAGTAGAAAGGGCCGAGCCCGAGCTGCTGTGAGGGCCGGCGATTGGCTCGGATTGAGCCGAAATCGCGTCTGAGAGATCAAATATGATCTCTCACGCCGAGAAATCGGCGCTTTCGGAGCTGAGAGTGCAGAAATCGCACACTCAGCGTGGTGAGCGGCTCGGATTGAGCTCTGGGAGCTGCCAACAATCGGAAACGAGCGATGATTAGTGCTGAGAGAACGTATAGGTTCTCTCATGCGCAAAAAGCATCGAATTCCGAGCTGAGAGCACATTTAGGTGCTTTCGGGGCTGCGGATAAACGGAAACGAGCGATTATTACTGCTGAGAGTGCAAATACAGCATTCTCATACAACATGACAAGGGGGATATTGCAGTGCTCATAGGCGTCTTTCACCCTCACAATCCTTTTGACGTCATGACCGAGGGACGCGTTCAAGCTATAGTTGCGGAAGCCATCAAACAAGATGTGCAGCTTGTTTTTTTCAATGAATCGGGCATTAATCTGGATGACAGGACGATTGATGGTCAGGTGTATGTGGAGGACGGCTGGCAGAGCGGGACGTTTCCTTTTCCGCAAGCGATAATGAATGTGCGCCCTTGGGGTCCGCGCAGACGTTCCAATCGAGAGCTTATTTTCCGCAAAATCGTCCCGTTTACCGCGTTCTTGATCGATGATAAATGGGAGATTACGAAGAAGCTGCTTGCCGGTTCGCCATCACTAGCGCAATACGTCGTTCCAACCGCCGTCCTTGTCCAAGTGGAGCAAATTGACGAGCTATTCGAATCGCATGACAAGCTCGTCATTAAACCGATTAACGGCAGCCGCGGGGCAGGCGTGCAAGCGCTAATTCGGAGCGATAACCGCTATGGGCTGCTGCTGGGGGCGGATTGGACATGGATGGACCGCGAGGAAATGGCCGCATTCGTTGATACGTTGAACCAGAAATATTTAGTCCAGCCCTATATCGTATGTCTGACGCCTGCTGGCGAGCCGTTCGACTTCCGCGTTCTCGTTCAGCGAAACGGTGAAGGCGAATGGGCTATTGGCGCCATTTATCCGCGAATTGGAGCGGCTGATACCATTACGAGCAACGTTAGCATTAACGGCCGCACAGAACAGCTGGAATCGTTCCTGATGCATGTATTTCCGGACGAAGCTAGTGCAATTCCGTCGATCCTCGCTGACATTGGTTTGCAAATGTCCTCCTTCATTGATGCGCAATATGCCAATCCAATCAATGAGCTAGGTATCGATATTGCTATCGATGACAAGAAGAGAATATGGTTCTACGAAGCGAATACGTGTCCGGGAACTCTGCATCATGAAGTGGAGCGGGCTGTATATGCAATTGCTTATGTCAAGTATGTTGCGGAGCAGTTTGCCCGCAGCGTACAGTCACTGAGCGGCACGTCGAAGACGCTCGGTTTGCTGCTTAGCTCTCCGCCATCGCAGCATGATCTGACCGCTTACGTGGATATCGCTGCAGCAAACGGCGTACAATTAATGTATTTTTTGCTCGAAAATATAAGTGTTCGTGCTGCATCTGTCTCAGGATTCAGGATTGAAGGCAGGGAATGGGTAGAAGGCGTCTATCCGTTCCCCGATGTGGTATACAATTTAATCGACCAAGAGGATCGTGAGGCCGCTCGACTGGTGTACCGCCGCAGCTCGAATATGCCGCTCACCTCGCACGAATCGAAGGCTCCGATCTCTTCGTCGCTTTTCTTTGCAATTGCATCCAGAAACCAGCTATTGGCTAGTCACTTGCCTCATCTGCTCAAGCCGGAAAAACTAGAAGATGCGAAGAAATTCGTTGACCTCCATCGCTCTGTCGTTATGAAGTCGGAAACGGATCTGCTGATGGAAGATGTGCTCATCATTGATCGAATGCCGTCGCACTATACGGTGAGAGACGGAACTTATGTACATACGTTCGAAGAAGCCGAGTTTCTTGCTTTTCTCGAGCTGTTCAGCGATTCGGATTATATGCTGATTCAGCAAGTCATCAGCAAAACCTATGACGGCCATTCGCTTCATGTGCGTGCATATTTGTTCAAACGACCTGATGAAGCTTGGGAAATCGTTCATATTGCTCCGCTGATCTCGCTCGCTTCAGCTGATCCGCAAGGGGCATTGCCTCTGGAGGTAAACTGGGAGTGGCTGCTCTACCGAGAATATGACGAGGAGCTAGCGGCCCAAGTGGATCTGCAGCTTCGCAGCCTAGCTCTAACCGCTGCCGAGGAGCTTGAACGCTCCAACCGCAATCGCATTCATGAGCTTATTTTAGATTTCTCCATTGATCAAAATCACGGCATTCAGCTGGCAGGAGGCGAGTTCGAGGGTCCTGCCGAAGCTGTGCATCCTTATGAAGTAGCCCGTCGGATTATTCCATATGCAATGTCGCTTATGGGGTCCCAATAATCCTGCTACAACAAAGAACCTCCTGTCGTCGGCTGTTGCAGAGACTGGAGGTTCTTTCGTTTGGTTGATTATGTTTAGTTAATCAAATTTGTCATTTGCATAAATCTGCGAATAAGTGCTACTGCCTCTGCACGCGTTCCCGACTTCAGAGGGCGAATCGTTTCGTTCTCGTAACCAGTCAGAATGCCTGCTTCATTCGCATCTTGAACGGATTTCTCCGCCCAGTTCGATACTTGCTTAGTGTCACTGTATGCAGATAGATCAGTGGTGCCTGTCGATGCATCCGCTTCGTCTTCCAGCTCAAACGTCTTGTAGAACCGCATCAATGCGGCAATCATCTGTTCACGAGATACTTCCTGATTCGGTGCAAACTGCCCCTCTGATACTCCATTAAACAAGCCGTTAGCAGCTGCAATGCGAATGCTCTCCTGCGTCTTCCCGTCGGCCGGCAAGTCCGTAAATTGTGACGAATCCGATGCCGTCACTTGATGACCTAAACCGAAGGCGTCTACGAGCAGCTCGGCAAATTGAGCGCGCGTCATTGGCGTGTTCGGGCTAAAGTTGCCCTGAGCGTCTGCTGATGTATTGCCCTTATCCGCCATGAGATTAATATCGTTCGCAGCCCAGTGCTTCGCCGAATCCGAGAAGCTCTCATTGCGCTGAATCAGGACGACCGTCGCATTCGAAGGCGCATGGATGACCGCATGTCCGGCATCATCAATGAAGACGGGAGCAGGCATATATTTGCCATCGACGACAATTTCCGCTCCAAGCGAATTCAAATTGGTAACGCCTTCTGGAATAGGGATTGTAAATTTAGCGTAATTAGAGCCATATTGCGTTATTGGCGCCGTTGTGGTCCCATCGTTAACTTGCATGCTGAACTTGTACGGCTGACCGATGACAGTCGCATTCTGCGTAACTGCCCATTCGGCTGCTTCTTCTTTCACAGCATCGGACTGCTTTTCAATTTTAATTTCGATCTTGATCTGATCGGTCGATAAGCCGCTGCTTGCCGCGAGTCGTTCGATTGGAATCGACTTCGTAGGGAACTCAATGGCTACATCCCCAGTCAGAACAGCCAGTTTCTGCTCATTCGACTTCAGCTTCGCTATCGCATCTCCTGCGATGTCCGCATTGACGACACTTGCGCCTGTAATCGTCTTAGCTCGTACCGCAATCGTTTCCTTTTTGCTTGCGCCCACGGAAGAATCATTCACGCCATCGGATAAGAAATGGAAGGACGCTGTCGTGTTGTTATCCTTGTCCTTGGTCAATGTAAGCTTGGCTGCGTTCTGGGTCTGTTCATCCTTCTTGACTGCGACCAATTCAATTAAGGATTCCTCTTCTGGAGTAGTGGTATCTGTTACTTCTGCTGTTGGTGCCGGTGCCGAAGTAGGGGCTGCAGCCACCTTAGAGGTCGTTGTACTCTCAACTGCTATGCCCTGCATTGGCTCAACGTTCGTTTTTGGCGTTACGACGAATGTTATGTATTTGCCTTTGTCGCTGTTTTTTAATTTGTAGGTTTTGCCTGTGGCACCAGTAATCTTCTCATAATTGAGCGTTTGGTCAGCATCATCCGAACGGTACCATTCGAAGGTCGAGCCAGTATCATCGTCACCGTTCACATCAACGAAGTCATAATTGCCGGTTAGCGTATGGCCTACTGTCACTGTACCTGTAATCCTTACAGAAGCCGCTGTCGGCGCTGTTGGCTCAGTCTCTCCGCTGTTCATAGGATTGAAGGTAGAAGATGGCAAAAATTGATGTTGGAAATAAGCTAATGAATTGCCAGTGTATTGAGTCGGAGCAATGCTTGCTTGATGAGTCGGAAGGCCAGATGCATGAGCTTCGCCCGCAGCCCCCGGATGCGCCAAATTGACGCCCATCGTAATTGCCAGCATCGAAGTGCGTGCCAGCTTGGAATATTTGTTCATTTTCGCCCGTTGGCGCAACGATTCATTCAAGTCCTTATTATTGTTCTTATTATCACTCATACCGTACTTCCTCCTGATTGAATAGATTGAACATGATGCTGGCGGGAAACCAGATACAGCGCATAACTGATGCCGTACTTTGCTGCTTGAGCCTCATGGAAATTCATCCCGACATTGCCCAGATTCGCTTCGAAAATCTTAATCGTTCCACTCTCGTCAATGCCAAGATCTAGCCCAGCTTCATGAAAGCCTCCGCCTAGCTTTCTTTCAAGAAAAGATGTCAGGCGATAGGAGAACGCTTTGACTTTACTATCAAAGACTCCGCCTGGCTTCTCGCCGAACTGGCTTTGCAAAAACCATTCCCACTTGGATACGCCCCGGAACGTGTTTTTGTGGTTCGTAATTTTCATATAAGGGGTCAATGAAATCGAAGGGAAAATAAAGATGATCTTCCAATTACCGACTTCGTCCTTCATTAAGTGCACGCGAAAATGAAACACATACCCTTCCTTGGTGCGGCTTTCAATTAATTGCTGAATGAAATAGCTGTGCTCGCTGAACAGATTGAATAGCTCGTCCAATTGTTCCCTTGTCATCATGTGAACAACATGCTGATCAAACACTTCATAGTGCTCGCCCGATCGAGTAACCGTGACAATATCTCGGCCGTTCGACCCTCTGTTCGGCTTCAAAATGACTTTATTATAGCGGCCGATAAAGCTCCCTGCTTGCTTCTGATCCACTAGCGGCTCGAACGGAATAATTGCAGTAGCGAGGTCTGGGTCGGAGAGAATATGTTGGTAGATCTTCATTTTGTTGAACGAACCAAAGGCTACTTGATGCGTAAAAGGAATGGAAGATAAAGCTTCGTATAGCCAGCTGTACTTCTTGCTCTTTCGGCGCATTCGGTCATAGACGACGTCAGGATAACCGAAATACGCTTGTTTCCACTTACCGTCTTGCCAATGCCAGCCGAATATTTGCCGCTTCTCTGTATCTACCTGACTTGGATAGAAATAAAAGAAACGTGCTCCGCTCGATTCAGCGTAAAGACGGCATGCGTCCAAAAATGGCTTCGAAAGCGCCCATCCAAGGAGCATTCCAATTGTCGTGATTTTGCTGGCAGTCTGGGCTGAAGAAGCGGTAAACGAGACAACTTCTCGCAGCCTCTCGCTCGGAGTCTCTCCGATATTCGCACCTAGAAACGAGGTGCGCTTATCGTGGTCTATGGCTAAATCCACATAGAAGGGAGGCAATATCAGTGAACTTAAGGTATCTATCAGCCTCGCTGCTTCTAATGCCAAATACTTGAGATGGGCTTCTATGAATATATGAGAATCCGGGAATGCCGCTTGCAGCGCAACATCCAGTTCCATTGAGGTATCGGATTCACTTCTTAATTCAATCGCAGCCATCTTCGAAGTCTTATCGTATGTTTGATTTAGCTGAGGCCGAATCCGAAACGTAAGCGATTCCTGCGTTCTCCCCTGCCCAGCAAGCTCACTACGCAACGAGGATTGCAGCAAACGTCGACACAGATCCTCATGCGATTCCGGCATGTCTGCTGCAACAATGACCGTGTGCTCTCTCAGCCATTCGAGTCTATCGGACTTGTCGGCATCATCTATCTGCAAACCGATCACTGCTGAGGGGAGTGCGGTACGCTGCTGCTGCCAGAGGCCATCGCTGTAAATACTCCCGAGCACGGTGAATGTGCTGCAATCCAGGCCATTTTGGTTAAAAATAATAACCTGTACCCCGCACTTCTCCGCTTCATGAGCAATGGTGGCAATAGAATCGTCCCATTCAAGAGCGAATTCGTCGTAATTGCTATGGAACACACCTATTATCACGGCCACCATCCTTTCGAAACCAACAACTGGTAGGGTCTATATACCCCTATGATGTCGATTATTGTCTAATTATAGCATATTCGCATGTGCCGATGGTCCTATATTCTTTGTTTGTTGAGGCGGTGAGTTGATAGGATATAGGATTGAAAAAATCGCAGTAAGGCAGCTTCGGAGCTGGCGCTGTAATAGCCTCCGGGAGCGAGCGGTAAAACCTTCTCTCGCAGCCGAGACAGCCATGCTTCACGGCGATGATTAAGGCTGAGAGAACGTATATGTTCTCTCGTGCGCAAACAGCAGTGATATTGAGGCTGAGAGAACGTATACGTTCTCTCAGCTTTTATATTGGCTACAAAAGAGCGGAGCGGGAACGTTGAACAGGGGGTTGTTTGATCCGAGCTTGTTTCGATGTCTCTGTCTGCTCGTCTCCAATTCATGCAAACATACAGCCGAAACGTGCAATTACACGCCGAATCGTTCGTTGTACAATATGGGTGATCAAGCATGAAGCAACCATTTTTCGAGGAGGATTCGAACGTCATATGAGCGCATTTCCTGTTTTGTCTCAGCAAAAGCTGCTGCAGCGCTTGGCCCATCCGCAGCGCAAAATTCGTATGGTACTCGATACGGATACGTACAACGAAATTGACGACCAATTCGCAGTTATTTATGCTATGAAATCCCCGGATAGCATGACGGTGGAAGCGTTCTACGCAGCGCCATTCTTCAACGACCTGTCGACAGGCCCGAAAGACGGCATGGAAAAAAGCTATAACGAGCTGAAGCGCATCGCTTCCATCCTGCCGGAAATGGAAGGCGTACCGGTCTACCGCGGATCGGAGAGCTACCTGCTTGAAGCAGGCGCACCAGTCGAGAGCGAAGCGGCAAGAAACCTTGTTGAGCGCGCGATGGCGGCGCCTGACGATGATCCGCTCTATGTGGTCGCAATCGGCGCGATTACGAACGTTGCTTCGGCTATTCTGATGGAGCCGCGCATCATCGAGAAGATCGTCGTCGTCTGGCTGGGCGGCCATGCGCTGCACTGGCGAGATACGACCGAGTTCAATCTTGCCCAAGATTTGCACGCGTCACGTACTGTGCTTGATAGCGGCGTGCCGCTCGTACTTATTCCATGCGGCGGCGTTGCTTCGCACCTGTCGACGACGCTATCCGAGATTAACGATTACGTACGCAATACAGGCCCAATCGGCGAGTACTTGTACGAAACGTTCAAGAACTGCCACCCGGACCATTTCGGTTATTCGCGCGTCATCTGGGACATTTCGACGATCGCATTCCTGAACAACGAGGAATGGACGCCGAGCACGCTCGTGCACAGCCCGGTGCTGTCCTCCGACTTCCGTTGGAGCGTCGACCGCAATCGCCATTTCATCCGCTGCGTAGAACATATCCACCGCGACAGCGTGTTCAAAGACTTGTTCAGAAAGCTGGATAGCAACAATAAATAAGCGCCGCTCCACATCAAAAAAGCTAACCACACCACTGCCACGAGCAGTAGGTTGGTTAGCTTTTTTACTAATTAATACTTCGCCAGAAACTGTTCCAGCGTCTCATTGTCCTTCTTGACCTGCTGAGCAACGACCACGCCGACATATCGGATATGCCAAGGCTCGTACATGTAGCCGGTCAGCCCTTCTTTGCCTTTCTCATAACGGATGATGAAGCCGTAATCCGCCGCGTGCTCCGCCAGCCACTTGCCTTCCTTGGACTCGCCGAAGCTCTCGTCGAGATTATAGTTCACGCTCGCGCTGGAGACGTCCATCGCAAGTCCAGTCTGATGCTCGCTCTGGCCAGGGTGAGCGCTGAACGTATTCGCTTCATCTTCGCCGTTCTCGCGGGCATAGTTGTCAAATATCGATTTCTGAGCCACATACGACCGATATCCGGATACCGCAGCCAGCTTGATATCATCCTTCTTCGCGCCAGCGAACAATTTCTCCAGCGCTTGTGCAGCAATGGCACGGAGCTGCTGCTTCGGGCTGGTGCCTGAGAAGGAGAAAGTAACCTTGGCAACGACGAGATCCTTAGGCGAATAAGTCGAGGCAAGCTCACGTTTCTTATTGACGAGGACGAGCGGACTGTTCGTATTCGTTACGATATCTTTACCACCGGCGTTCTTCGTAACCGTCAGCGCAGGTGAATTCGCGTGCATAAATGCCTGGAAAGCAGCCTGGCTGCTCGTCATTGTTGCAGATGCGGCTGTCACTTCTTTGTCGTCCGTCTGCCCCGCTGTATCATTGCCCTTCGTCCCTGTTGGCTTCGTGGAAGTAGAGCTATCTTGATTATGCTGACTGCTTCCAACTGAAGATGGGGCTTTATTATTCACAAGGCTGAACAGATCGCCAAGGATTGTAGTTTGTGAGGATAAAATAACGACTGCGGCAGCAACGCCGAGTACGACCGAGCTAATTGCAATTGATTTTTTCAAAGACCTTGCCTCCTACATAATGCGCTTCTACAACAATTATAGACGCTGGGCCCCCTTTTACAACTGGGGACAGGTGCCAAAGTACGTCAATCTCTTGTCCTGTGTAAGTGAAGACGAATAGCTGTCACATTTTGTTGCAATGCGCTGTTATATATCGCGAAAAGGTGGATATTCAGTAAAATCCTGCTAAAAAATGTCTTTCCTAGTCGCTGCCAATTGGTGTAAAATTTCTGCTGTAGCTGTATACATAAATAGAGATCATCATGGAGGAACGAGAGAGTGAAGACCAACAGTAGCAAGCTAACTTTCGCAAGAAAACTAGTACTCGCAATGGTTACCATTATTATCGCTTTTACAACATTCCACACGTATGAAGCGCACGCAATGAACGTATGGGGAATCTACAAAGAGGCGGTAGCGCTCGAGCAAAAAGGCAAATATGCCGAAGCGATCGCCAAGTATAAGCTCATTATTCCCGAGTTTGTGAAGAATAAGGAGTACGGCAATTCCGCGAATATGTACCGCTATGTCGGCAACGATTATGCAAAGCTGAAGCAGTACGACGATGCTGTGGCAGCTTGGGATAAGGAAGCGGAATACTCCGGTAAAGCGAATCAGACTCAGATCAGCATCGCCGCTAAGCGCAAAGCAGATATGCTTCGCAGCTCCGCGAAGCTGTTCGTAGAGACCAAAGCAGCCGACGTTGGCACATCGTACACGCATGGCGCGAAGTTCGAGCCGAAGAACGGCGCTTATATTGGCGCTTATGCAGAGCGCGATCCGGCGGTTCACGATGCAGCGACGTCGAAACCGTTCTACACCGAGAAGTTTCCTGAGCTGACAGGCAAGAAGCACGCTGCGTATTTGTTCTATTTTACATACGGTCAGCCGCTGTCCGCGATTAAGAGTCACTTGGATCATGCGCGCGCTGCCGGTACGGCGATTGAGCTTGGCGTTCAGCCGCTGGCAGGTCTCGACAAAGTAGTAGACGACGAATACTTGCACCAGCTGGCACGTGATATCGAAGCTTCCGGCGTGAAGGTCTTCTTACGCTTCGCAAACGAAATGAATGGCGATTGGGTGCCATGGCACGTAGATCCGAAGGTGTACATCGAGAAGTTCAGACTCGTTGCTAAAGTGTTCCACCAGGAAGCTCCTACTAATGTTGCAATGGTGTGGGCTCCGGATCGTCAGCCGGAGTACAGTATCGAGAGCTACTACCCGGGCGATGATGCGGTCGATTGGGTTGGCGTAAGTTTGTACTCGATCTTTAACCCGACGCTTGACCCGCTCAAACAAGGCCAGGACCGCTCGAGTCACCTCGAGAAGTTCGATTTTATTTATAAGAAGTACTCCGCGCGCAAGCCTGTCTTCATCTCCGAAGGCGGTGTTGCGTACATGTATCCAGAGAAGCAGCAGGATAAGACCGATTGGGCTGTTTACAAAATGAAAGAGTTCTACTCGACCCTGCCAATGCTCTATCCAAAGGTGAAAGCGGCGTTCTGGTTCGACAGCAACCACGATCAGACTGCAGCCTCGACACGGATGAAATACTACATGCTTTCGGCAAATGAGAAGCTATTAAACGCTTATAAGAAGTCTGTCGCTAATCCGTTCTACCTCAGCACCGTTGGCGATGAATCTCCGGTTGCATACAAGCCAGTGAACACCGCTTCGGCTGTAGCTGCAGGAACACAGAAGATTTCCGCTTATATGAAGACATGGTCGCCGACGCTTGCCAAGGTGACGTATGAAATCGGAGGTAAGCTCGTTGCCACAGCAACCGATTCGCCATGGACAGCAAGCATCAATTTCGCGCCGTACAAAGGCAAGAAGATTGACGTTGTGCTGAAGGCTTACAGCAACAACGCGCTCATTACGACGCAGAAGGTCGCCGTCAGCGTGAAATAAGCTCGTTATAAGGAATCCGGGGTGCCTAGCTTAAGGCGCTCCGGGTTTTATTTTGCAGACGATTCGCGTTACAATAGAGCTAGTCGAGTGTAAGGCATGGGAGGGTAAGCCAGGTGGATGATATCATAACGCTTCAGGAGCAGCTGCGGCTGGCGAAAGCGGAGATAGAAGCGCTGCGCAAGGACAAGCTGCGGCTTACGCAGGAGCTCGTGAAAGCACGCGGCATGCTGCGTGCAGGCGGTGCGGACAACATGTCCACGAAGCTGAAGGAAGCGCTGCGGGAATAGTTATTTTGCAGTAGAAAATTACCGTTCGTGCTACTGGAAAGAAAGCGGAAAAAGCGCTACAATACAACTAGTACACACTAACGAGGTGATCTTAATGTCCGAGAACGAGACGACGCCGGAAGTGCAGGAGCCGAAGAAGGTTTCCCTAGCAGAAGCTGTAAAGCAGAAGCTGGCTCAGAAGAAGCAGGAGCAGGCGAATGGTGCAGGTAAACAGAAGCATGGTCCAGGCGGAAACCAACAAACAATGAAAAGCCAAAATCATAAAAAAGTGAACAACCAGCGCAAGAAAATGGGCGTATAGTTCAAACAAGAAACTGAAGGTGAATGTGCCTTCAGTTTTTTTGATATTAAAGGAGCGTATGGGAATTGGAAAAGCAGGGGATCGGTGCTTCGGAGCGCCATGCGAATATTATTCTGAACAGCTATCAACGGCTGCTTGGCAAGCCTCTTGTGGAGAGAGAGGCAGTCACAAAATCGGCGGCAGCGCTGCTGTTCGAAGCTCCGATTGTTGTACTCTCACATGGGACGCAGGCGGACCCCGTGCTGAACTACGGCAATCGTGCGGCACTTGGTCTGTGGGAGATGGACTGGGATGCGTTCACGAATATAGAGTCGCGGCACACGGCGGAGCCGATGATTCAAGCCGAGCGGCAGCGGTTTCTCGAAGCAGTCGCGAGCCAAGGCTACATAGACGACTACAACGGCATCCGCATCTCGAGCAGCGGACGGAGATTCCGAATCGAGCAAGCGATTGTCTGGAATCTCTATGATGAGGATGGCGTTTATTATGGACAAGCTGCGACTTTTGAAAACTATACTTTTGTGCAGGAAGGGGAATGCTAGCAGATGGAAGCGTTAATCGGACACTGCTTGTCCAAGGCAGGCGCTGTGAAGGAATATCCGTTTGGCCCTGATCCGCTGGTCATGAAGGCTGGGGGCAAAATGTTCGCGCTCATTTCAGGCGATGGATCGGGCATTTCGCTCAAATGCGATCCTGTCATCGCGGAGAATTTGCGCCAGCAGTACGAGGCGATAACTCCGGGGTATCATCTGAACAAGAAGCATTGGAACTCCATTACGCTGGACGGCTCTGTCCCTGTGCCGGAGCTGCTTGATATGATCGATCATTCATACGAGCTGGTGCTGAAAGGAATGACGAAGGCGGAGCGTGCCCGTATTGCTTCGATCAATTAATCAGATATGTATCCACCGGCAATTTCTCCGGTTTCTCAAGGCAGTGGGCACATGCCTGGCGACTCCCCGCATAGCATGGCTGCGAAATCAGGCGCTTCCTTTGCTAAATTGGCAAAATAGCTGCCGATAATATGGTTTCCCGAGACGGAACCATTGTGGAAACTGCGCATCACTGCTTCCTTGACGTGCATATAATAATAGGTTTTCTTGCTTTTCGGTAATGTATATACAAGCGGCGGCAAATGCGGGACAATGTCAAATTCATTCTGGATACGAAATGTGAGCGGCACAACTTCATTGTATGAACGTACAAATTCAGGATCGCCTGCCCTCGGCGCGCCGAACGTGTAAGTGATGATTTGCTTTGGATTGCGATTGACCGCGATATCAAGCCCAGCATGTGTGGCTAGTGCTCCGCCAAGACTGTGACCTGTTATAAAGAGCGGTTTTTCGTTCGACACTTGATCTAGCAGACGGAAGATTTGAGCGCGGGCTGACATATAAACTTCTGAAAACCCGCGGTGCGTTTTACAGCCTCGCTTGATCGGCTTAAACAAGACCTGCTGAGCAATCATATCCGTAACCCAGTCTGTCGCTGAGCTTGTTCCGCGGAATGCTAGAATAACCGCCTGGTCGGAATCCAAAACGAAGCCAAAGGGTTCTTCATTGATCGAATAAGAGGACGCAGCATTGAATGTACCTACAAGACGGTAGGATCGGGGCACAAGAAATTTGCCATCATTTCTGTATAAATTATAAGTTTGCTCGCAAACTGCAGCCAAGAAGATGGCCGTTCGAATATCCATCTTATTTTTATTTGACATGACCTCCATCCTCCTTGCTTCCATTGTATGTTCTAATAGGCCAATGTGCTTTAGGCCGTTGCCCTCGCCCGTAACGATTCAAACGATTGAAGTAGGGGTAACGATTAACATAGAGAAGAAGAGAAGAAATAAGCAGGTTAGGGAGATGGGAAATGCGAATTGCCGTCGTTGACGATAATCCGATGAACATAACGGTGGTCAGAGAAATTTTGAAACGTGCGGGCTACACCGACATTGAGTCGGCGGGATCGGCAGGAGAGATGTTCTTGCTCCTCGGGCTTACGTTGCAGGGCGAAGAGCCGGCTGATGGGCCGGGGAATGACGGGCACGGCGTTGATTTGATTTTGCTCGATATGATGATGCCTGGCATAGATGGAATTACAGCTTGCGCGCTGCTGCAGCGATCCGCGCGGCTTAAAGATATTCCGGTTATTATGGTGACGGCGATCGGCGACTCCAAGAAGCTCGCGGAAGCGCTTGACGCTGGGGCGATCGACTATGTGACGAAGCCGATTAATCGCATCGAGCTGCTTGCCCGCATTCGCGTGGCGCTGCGGCTGAAGGTGGAGAAGGATTGGCATAAGGAGCGGGACCGACGGGTGCGCGAGGAGCTGCAGCTGGCGCGGGAAGTACAGCTTGCAGCACTGCCGCAAAAGCTCGATGACGAGGGTGTTGCGATTGATGCCATCTTCCGCCCGTCCGAGGAGCTGTCCGGCGACTTGTACGCGTGGAACCGAATCGACGATCACCGCTATGGCATCGCCGTGATGGATGCGATGGGGCACGGCATCTCATCATCGCTTGCTTGCATGTTCATCGCCTCGGTGCTGAAGGAAGCGATGTCGAAGCAGGTGGAGCCGAAGCGGGTCATCCGGGAGCTGAACCGCCGCTCGCTGCAGCTGCAGTTTGCGGATCAGCTGATCCAGTATTATTTTACGGGTCTGTATATCGTCGTTGATCTCATTGAAGGCGTCGTCGAATATGTCAATGCGGGCCATCCGCCGGGCATGATTATCCGCCAGGGCGGCGAGGTGGAGACGTTCGCGCAAGGCGGCGTGGCAATTGGAATGTTCGGCGATATTGTCGTCGAGAAGCATACGCTGCCGATCAGCTCAGGCGACCGGATCGTGCTGCTGACTGACGGTATCTACGATCTCGTAGGCAGCGATAGCGAGGAGGACCGGCCGGCGAGCTTGACCACGCTGCTGCAGCCGTACGGCAGCACGACCTCGCTCGCAGAGCTCGAAGCGGCGTTGTTCCATGCCGGTCAGCGAGCGGAGGAGCTCCAGTCGGACGACCGCTGCTTGGTCGTTGTAGATATAAAGTGATAATAGGGAGCCCCTGCCATGGCTACGGCGGGGGCTCTTTTTTGCGCCAAAACTAACCCCAAAAAACCTATGAGAGAACATATACGTTCTCTCGACACAAGCCGAGCCCCCAATGAGCTCGTAAGAGCGGGAAAACCCTCTCTCACCGGTCAAACTCGGGCACACTCCAGTCAATGCGGTCTAACTCAGATTTCGCTGGTAAGAAAACTTAACTTAGGGGGAGAATCCGCAATTAATCAAAACTCTCAAAATCTCTCAGCGCAATAGCCCAAGTAAAATGGGCGCTATAGAGCCCTGAGAGCTTGCGACTGCGACTTTTAGGGCAACCTAAAAAAGCGGCGTGCAGGGAAAATCCCTGCACGCCGCTTTTCAAATCAACCTATCGACTCGACCGCGATGGCAGCGGCGCGTCTTTCTCGTCGCGGCTGGTCCCATCGGTGCCGCTCGCGCCGCCTGCGCCTTGCGCACCGCGCACGCGGTTACTGCGGCTTGGCAATGGGCGTGGCATGTTGCCGCTAGCTGCAACGGCATCGATGCCCGTGCGGGGGCCGACGATTTCGCCACGGTGACGGCCGTTCAGCAGATCGCCGGTCCAGCCTTTATGCCAGAGCCACCAATAGATCAGCATGGTGACGATGACGATGATGGAGCAGACAGCGACGAAGCCCCACGGCTCGCCTGCCCAAGGGATGCGCTTGAAATTCATGCCCCATACCGCACCAATAACCGTTGCAGGCATGAATAGGGCCGTGAAGATCGTCAGCGTCTTCATAATATCGTTGCCGCGGAAGTTCGAGATGGCGTCATCCATCATGAGGAGCGTATCGATCTCCATTGCATAATGTCTGAGCAGCGCTTCGATGCGCTCGAGCTTGAGTTCCATCCGTTTGTACTCTTCCTGATCAAGCAGCGTGTCCATGAATGCTTCCTTGGCTGCGCCTTGAATTTCCTTAATCGGAATGAACAAGTGGCTCCAATGCAGCAGCTCATATCGCCGTTCGAAGATGGTGTTCATCAGTCCGGTACGGTTCTGCTTGCGCATCTTATGCTCCAGGTCGCCAAGCCGCGTCTCGAAACGGTCGAGCCCAATGTGGAACGTCTCCAGAATGGACCCGAGAACGACGAAGAAGCCCTCTGGTGCGCTCTGGCAGCGGTTCAGCTTGTCCTGCCACGGGTCAAGCTGCAGCCGAACGGATAAGCGCATGTCGCCAGCAAGCGTCACAAGGCGAGACCTCGTGACGCGAAAATGCAGCGGCAATACATCGGTCTCGTCCTCAGACACTTGAAACATAAGCGTCCCCTGCAGCACGCATTCGCCGCCGGCCAGCTCTCTGACGATAATTTGGTTGTGAGTGTTGCCTTCAATATCGCTTAGCCAGCCCGCAAGCTCAGGATAAGCCTGCTTCAGGGCCGCGGCGCTTGCCTGCTTCACTTCAGCCTGCTCCTCGGCATGTTCTGCGAGCGCGGCTTCGACAGAAGCGCCGCCGGCAGCTCGACTGCTGCTGCGGCTGAGGCCGGATGATTCAGGCCGCGGCTCGCTCAGCACGAGCCATTCCCATTTGGAAGGAAACTGCAGCAAACGATGCATCATGGTTTAGAGCCTCCCGCGTGTCCGTTCATACGTGTTGCTACCATCATAACGCGAACAATACACCGAGTACAACTCTAGCGCCGACAATTTTATCCAAAAGGGTTCCGGATAACGAAAGAAGCGCGCCATCCGCGGTTCACAATGTTCGTGCCGCAAGGATAGCGCGCTTCTAATCGTCAAGCTCTTCTTGTTCGCTTAACAGCTTCTTCAGCTTGAGCGTCGCCCTCCGTTGAATGCGGGAGATGCTCATCTGCGAGATGCCGAGCATGTCGGCGATTTGCCGCTGCGGCAGTCCATCCTGATAGGCGAGCAGCAGCACGCGCTGCTCCGCAGGTTCAAGCTGCGCCATGGCGGCTTCCAGATCGAGCCGCTTATCAACACTCTCGAAATCATCGAGCGGCGATCCAAGTAGATCGCCGAGCGTCGAGTTGCTGTCCTCCTCGGATATTGGCGTATCGAGGGAGACGTAATGATACAGCTCGCGTCCGGCAAGAATTTCGGTCGTTTCTTCGACGGATAGCTCCATACGCTCCGCGATCTCATCCATTCTGGGGGAGCGTTCGAGAGAGACCGTTAATTCGTCAATCGCGTGCTGAAGAGCAATGCCTTTCTCCTTAATGCGGCGGGGAACCTGGACATACCACGACTTGTCGCGCAGGAAGTTTTTCATATGGCCGATGATGCTCTTCATCGCATAAGGCTCGAATTGCACACCAAGGGTGCTATCGAATTGGCTGAACAGGCGAAGGAGCGCCATCTGGCCGATTTGAATCAAATCCTCGTACAGGTCGGGACGATTACGTGATATTTTACCGGCAGCCATTCGAACCATAGGCTCATAATGGACGATCAGAAGCTCAGCGGTCTCATTGTTCGGGTTTTTCTGATAGGCCGTAATGAGTTCGATGCCGCCAGCGCTCCGATGATTAGCCGGTTGCGTGCTCATTAGAGATCACCGCTTCGGAGGAGCCGCTTGGTCAGCACGACCTCGGTTCCCATCTCGCTGCTCACGATCACATCGTCCATCAACGCTTGCATCAAGTAGAGTCCGAGACCGCCGGCTTGCAGCTCATCGATCGTTTGCCCGTCCACAGGTTGAGCCAGCTTCGACGCCGCCGCGGCATCGAAGCTGGATCCCTCGTCCTTCACAATGATGGAGAGGGCGTCGTACTTCTTCACGAAACGCACTTCAATCTGAGGCACACTAGCCCCTGTCAGCACCGCACGGCTCCGCATGTCGCCATACGCATGAAGCACTGCATTGTTACATGCCTCCGAAACCGCAACTTTCATATCTTCGATTTCCTCGTAGGAGAAACCGATTTTGGCAGCGAGGCCATAGAGCGTCAGCCGTACCAAGTCAATATATTCCGCCGCTGCTGGCACTTTGAGCGTGATTAAGTCTTCATTATCGTTATCGTTCATAGTTGTGAATTCCTTTCTGAAGGCTGGCCCCAGCCTATCGCCTTTAGGCCTGTTTCAGTAAAAATGGTGTAATGCCTGTCATATCGAACAGCTTACGAATGTGCGGAGGTACAGCGGTTACAGTGAATGGCGCTTCCTTCGCATGGCGGGCTTTCAGTACCGAGACAAGAATCCCGATACCCGTACTGTCGACGTAGCGCAGCTCTTGCAGGTTTAGAACCAATTCACGATCAGTCAGCTCGATGAGCGGGGTCATTGCCGCACGCATCTGAACTGCTGATTCCAGGTCAAGCTCGCCGCCGACATAGACGGTGCACTTGCCCTCTTGATTTTCCGTTCGCAGCACTAATTTATCGGTGTGTTTCATTGCGCAACGCTCCCAAATCGAATAATTTCTATACGCATATTACCCACGGAGACTTCGTTTGAATCAACTTGCAATTCCAAGTTATGTAAAATTATCCGGCGCCGCTGTCGTTCCGCCTACGACAAGCCGAGGAGGCAGCACGATCTTCTTGCGTTCCTGATCCGGGTTCTCGGCGAGTGAGAGGAGCAGCTTCGTCGCTTGTATCCCGATCTCTTCCTCTTGCTGAAGAACGCATGACGGACGTTTCGCCCAGCGATAGGAATGCTCCAGATCATCGAAGAAAATAACGGACAGCTGCTCAGGGATCGAGAATTCGAGTCTTTCCGCCGCCAACATCACTTTCAGGCCGAGCGAGGAGTTAAGCGCGAAGACGGCGGTCACATCGGTGCTCTCACGCAGGAACCTCTCGATCTGCAAGGGATCCGTATTCGTGAAAACGAGTCTGGGATCGCTGGAAATTCCGTGATCGGACAGTGCTCTGCGGTACCCTTCAAGCCGATCCTCCATGCTCGATGTTCCTTTGGCCGGAGCGGTCAGGAAAGCGATTCGCGTGTGGCCGGATTGAATGAGATGCTTCGTCGCTTCATAAGCGCCGCCGAAGTGATCGGAGCAGACGCAGTTCGTCTCAAGCCCTTTCAAATAACGATCGATGACGACGATCGGATAGCCGCGCAGCGACATTCGCAGGATGTCTTCGTTATAGCTTTCTCCTTCAACGGGATAAACAATTACACCGTCCACGCCAAATTCGTCAGCTTCTGCCAGAAGCGTGCACTCGGTATCTACAGACTCATGCGTGAGCGACACGATAACCCGGTAGCCTCCCAGCGCAGCTTCCTTCTCGACGCCTTGCACGAGATGGACCATATAAGAGGTCTTGAGGCTCGGAATCATCAAGGAGATCAGCTTCATTTTGCGCGGCTTCACGAGAGTAGCTGCAGATGCTAGCGATGATTCGGAGGCAGGAGGGTAAAGGACGGGTTCTCTGCTTTGCGGTCCATCGGCGACGTAGGAGCCTCTCCCTTGAATACGGTAGACAGCCCCTTCTGCTACGAGGGTGGACAGTGCGCCTTTCACCGTAATGCGGCTGACTCCAAAATGCTCGGCTAGCTCGTTCTCTGAGGGCAGACGCTCTCCAGGCTTTAATTTGCCCTGTGTGATCTGATCAACGATGTATGTGCGAATTTGCGTATATAATGGCACTCGCTTTATTGGAACGGACATCGGTCTCCCACTCTCTTCTAGATTGATATTATATAAGGATGGCGTCAGCCGGTTTCGCTTGATATATTGAATATACAACTTTTTACAGTCCATTCAAATCTTTTTCTTTACAGCATAGAGGGATCGGAGTATGATGCAATTAATTGAATATTGTTAACAATGGTGTTGAACGATAGTTGTATATTTGTTATAAGCAGCTTGTTCATGTTCATACCTTCAATGTCCTAACCCTCAGCGTTTATCTTCTATAGCTATTTATGCACGATCCACCTCACAAAGCAATTGACTCCACGAGCATTTTCTATTGCTAGCAAGCCACTTACAAAACAACCACAAGCACTACAAACAAAACAACCACAAGCACTACAAACAACAGAACACCCAAACCAACTGCTCAAAAATGTAAGCGCTCTTTTTACGTGTCAGTCTCCATGATCAGCACGCTTGTTTGCCGATTCCACATGAATCACATGCGAATTAGTCAGGGGGAGTAATGATGGTAATGGATGTAAAGCTGCAATCAAGGCCGCAGACCTATTTCCTGCAGGAGGCGATTGAACGAGGCTTCAGCGCGATAGCGAACCGGCTGGACAGAGAACAGAATTACCGGCCGTACTTCCTGCTTCGTCTGGCGCCAGAACCAAAGCTGGAGCATCATATTTGGGATCTTGGCGATATGTGCAGCCGCTTCACGGATGCGTACTTGTTAGGCCGTTCGGTGACGGGATCCTCCGAATACAAGGAAGAAGAAGAAGCCCTTCGCGCCATGCTGGACACATGCAATCCGTTCCTCAATCCATTCATGGCAGGCAGAATGCTGCTTGCGTATGTCGATTTGTATCTTGATGCTCCGAGCGAGGAGCGCCGGGAAACCGTAGAGCGGTTAGCCGCCTCGATCCGCGACAATGTGAAGCATGAAGGCGACTATAGCTACTGGTTCAAGAACGCTGAAGGCTGGAACACGATGGAGCACGCGGTATTCGGCGATTTCAACGGCTACCCGACATTCCCGCTCGGCGGAATTATGCTGGCGCTGGCTCGCTTCACGGAGAGCGTCGACGATGCGCCGGATTGCGAGGATCTGCTCGATAGAATGTCCCGTTTCGTGCTGAATGTCAGCGGTACCTTTGAAGCTGACGGCCGCTATCAAGGGCATACGCACTCCGGCGGCATTCTGACTGCAGCCGTAGCCATCATGCGGCGGGCGCTGCGGACGAATGATTCGGCAGTTGTGCAGCAGATGAAGAGCGTGTTCGACTGGACGCTTCGCTTCTCAAGCAAGTGGGGCTGGGTGCCGGACGGCGTAGGTCCAGACGATGCCTCCTGCGAATCATGCACAATTACGGATGCCATTCACCTTGGCTTGCTTATCGCTCGCCATATCGACGAGAGCTATTACGCCATTCTGGAGCGGTTCACACGCAATCAGCTGCTTGAGAACCAATTCGTACATACGGATCCGATGCTGCCTCAAGGCGATTTCCCCGAGAAGCCGATCCTTGAACGCGCGCTATATGGCAGCTGGGCTTCCTGGTCGAAGCCAGGCTCGCTCGACAATTGCAGCGAGAGCGTCGAGGGCTGCTGCCTAGGCGCAGGCATTCGCGCTTGCTACCTCGTCTGGGACGATATCGTGACGAAGAAAGATGGCGTCGTCAGTGTGAACATGGCGCTCAGCCGCAACAGCGAGTGGCTGGAAGTTATCAGCTATCAGCCCTATGAAGGCAAGCTGGAGCTGCTCATGCACGACGCCCAAGCGCTGCGAGTGAAAATGCCGGATTGGCTCGCTCGCGAGGATGCCGTGCTTTCCGTTGATGGAGAGGCGTTGCCGATTACTGCCGACGATAGCGGTTATATCCGCCTCGAGGGCTTGCGGCCAGGCCAGCTTGTCCAGCTGCTGTACCCGCTGACGACGGTTGAGACGGTCGAGCGCGTATCCGGCCGCGATTACAACGTCCGCTGGCGAGGCGATACCGTGTTGTCGGTGACGCCGTCGGGTCAAATCTATCCACTCTACCAGAGGAAATGGATGGAGCAAGATAACGCCCCGATGACTAAGGGCATCCCTTACGCGGAGCAGCGCGGGGGAAATGTGCATTGGTAGATTTGACGTAAAGGGGAGTGGAACTCGGTTCAATTGTTTTGGCATGAGGGCTGGCGACTTGAACGGACAGGGCTTGGCGGGGGAGCTTCAAACTTCAAACTGATGTTTGCATGAACAACCTATCACATATTCAGGGGGAATAACTTGTGAGAATCCGTCAGAATGTAGGTATTTTGCTTACAGCAGCTTTAACGGTAGGTTTGGTCGGATGCGGCGGCAACAATGGCAACAATGCGGGCAACAGCAGCAACAGCGGCAATTCATCCAGCAATGGGGCGAATTCCGCGAATACCACGAACTCCACGAATACGTCGAATTCATCGAACAGCTCGAATAACGCCAGCGCATCCAACTCTTCGAACACATCCGCTGGGGAAGTCGGCACCGTCGATAAACTGAAGATTACCGCGTTCAACTGGGGCTGGGATAACCCTGACCCGGCGAAGGACGTCGTCTTGCCGGAGCTGAAGAAGCGTCTTGGTCTGACAGACCTGACGTATGACGTTATCAAGACAGGCGGCTACGACGACGTCGTGCAGAAGCTGCAGCTGTGGGCATCCACCGGCGGCTCCGACTGGCCGGATTTCGTGGCAACAGGCGCGGACGCCAGAACAAAGCTGATTCTGAACAACTTGGGCGAGAGCGGCAAGCTCGAAGATTTAACGCCATGGCTGGAGAAATATCCGAATGTGAAGAACGCAGTAGAGAAGCTGCTTCCATTCACTTCAGATCCGCATGACGGCAAAGTCTACAGCATCGCGCAAAACTTCTCCAACATGAAGGCGTACGCCATCGACCAGCCAACGATCTGGATTCGCAAGGATTGGCTCGACAAGCTGAACCTGCCGCTGCCGAAGACGGTCGACGATTTGTACAACGATCTAAAGGCATTCAAGGAGCAAATTAAAGACGTGAACGGCCAGCCGGTCATTCCATATGCGGCATTCGGCGAGAACTTCCGCAATATGATCAAGCTGTTCTTCCCACCGGACCAGAACGACGGAACAGGCGTATGGTACACCGATGCGGACGGCAAGCCGGCCCGTTCCGATGTCAGTCAGTCAGAGAACTTGATCCGTGCGCTTACGTTCTACAACAAGCTGTATAACGAAGGCTTGATCGAGAAAGAAGCATTCACGCTCAAGCAAGGCCAGATCGACGAGAAAGGCAACCAAGGCCGCTATGGCGCTGTGCACGGCGCGTATTGGGAGCAAGCGAATCCGTTCACAGACAGCATGAAGAAGACGGATCCGAAAGCGGAATTCGTTGGCGTTCAGCTGTATGATCCGACAATCGCTTCCGGCCCAAGTCTGCCGAAGTTCAGACTGGAAGCATGGAGCCTCTGGGCGGTGAAAGCCGGCCTGCCGAAGGAAGAAGTCAATACGTTCTTCAAGACGCTGGACTATGTCCTCTCTGAGGAAGGCACGATTCTAACGAAGTACGGCATCGAAGGCGGGCAGTGGGAGCGCAACGCAGACGGTAAAGTCGTCGATACGAAAGCGTTCTTCGACGAAACGCAAGGCGACTGGAACAAGCGCGCACACTTCGGTATCGACGTGTACTCCTTCATTCCTAACTATGATGCGCTCATTAAGAACCAAGCGCCAACCGGCTATGAGATGCGCGAAGATATGATTGAGACGTGGAAAAACCTAGGCTCCAAATTCCCAACCGAATACATTACAGATCCGCAGCGTTATGTAGAGCCAGGCGATGTGGAGAACAAAGCGACTGTCGGCCAGAGCGAGCGCTACAAGCAATTGGTTGCGAAGGCGGTAACGGCGAAAAATCCGGACGGCATCAAGAAGCTCGTCGAGGATTGGGGCAAGAACGTCAAAGCGCTTGGCTATGACAAAATCGTCGCAGAGCGCGAAGAAGCGGCGAAGTCGATCCACCTGGAGAATTTGAAGTAAACGTTTCAACGGGGGGAGCGCTATTAAGGCGCTCTCCTTGAATCATTCTTTGGCAAGAAGGAGGGTCACTTACCGATGACAACTCTCGTAGAAAGCCAGACGAACTCCGTTACGGAACCAAGGCGCAAGGCAATGACGAAGAGGATCCTGCGCAAAATGTGGGACCAGCGCTGGCTTTACATTTTCACCATACCGGGCATTATCTTCTTCCTCTTGTTCTCGTATTATCCGATGGTCGGCATCGTTATCGCTTTCCAGGACTACAATCCGGTCAAAGGCTATTCCGGCAGCGAGTTCGTTGGACTCGACAACTTCAAGACGATCTTTAACTTGCCTGATTTCACGAATGCGCTTCGCAATACGATTATTATCAGCGGGCTCAAGCTGCTGATCGGCTTTCCCGTTACCATTCTGTTCGCGCTACTCATTAACGAAATTCATCAGACGGTATTTAAGCGCTTCGTGCAGACGATCAGCTACTTGCCGTACTTCATCTCTTGGGTCATCGCTGCAGGATTGTGGTACAAGATGCTGTCTCCGGACGGCGGACTCATTAACGAGATGCTGACGCGCATCGGCTTCTTGAACGAACCGTTCTACTTCATGGGCAGCACGCAAGCTTTTCTGCCGATCGTCATCTTCACGGAACTTTGGAAAAATATCGGCTTCAACGCCATTATCTATTTGGCTGCGCTGTCAGGCATCGATCCGCATCTGTACGAAGTGTCCAGCATCGACGGGGCAAGCCGTATTCGCCAAATTTGGCATATTGCGCTGCCAGGCATCCGCGGCACGATGGTGCTGCTGTTCATCCTGAGTGCTTCCGGCCTAATGAGCGCAGGGTTCGACCAGCTGTGGACGATGGGTAACCTGCAAGTGCAGGAGGTCGGCCAAATTCTCGATACGCTCATCTTGAGCTATCTGCGCAACTCGGGCGGTTTCATGGGGCTCTCGCTCGGCGCAACAATGGGTGTGTTCCAAGCGACAGTCGGACTTATTCTGTTCCTCGTCTGTAACTTTGTTGCCAAGTTAATCAAGCAAGAGTCACTCATATAGGGAGGCGTGCCGGCATGCAGAGATCACGGGGAGAACGATGGTTCAACGTCGTCAATATGGTGTTCATGCTCGCTTTTTCGTTTCTGTGCTTGTATCCGTTTATTTATATTTTGGCCATCTCCTTCAACGATGCAATGGATGCGCAGAAGGGCGGCATCTATATCTGGCCCCGCATGTTCAGCTTGAAGAACTACGGCGTCATCTTTAGCGATCAAAATATTTTCCTCGCTTACGGTGTAACGATAGCGCGGGTGGTTGTCGGCGTTATTACGCAGGTGCTGCTTGTGGCCATGTTTGCGTATGTGCTGACGAAGAAGAACTTCCCGCTGCGCAAGTTTCTGAACTGGTGGATCGTTATCCCGATGTTCCTAAGCGGCGGGCTCATCCCGTTCTACATCACGCTGCAGCAGCTCCATCTGCTCAATAGCTTCTGGACGTACATCATTCCTGGCTTGTACGGCGCATTCAACATCATGCTCGTGCGCACATTCATGACCGAGCTGCCGGAAGCGCTGGAGGAGTCGGCGAAGATAGACGGGGCGTCGGATGCTCGAATTTTCTTCAGCATTATTTTCCCTCTGTCGAAGCCAGTGCTTGCGACCATTGCGCTGTTCGTCGGCGTTAGCCACTGGAATGACTGGTTCACGGGCTTCACCTTCATCTCGAATACGAAGCTGTGGACGGCGCAGAACCTGCTGCTCTTCCTCATTCAGTCGAACGAGGCGTCGAACCTAGCGGTGCTGAGCAAGATGCATCAAGGCGCGGTGACCGTCACGGCGGAATCGATCAAGATGGCGATGCTGATCGTCACGACTGCGCCGATTCTGTGCATTTATCCGTTCTTGCAGAAGTATTTTGTTAAAGGCATCATGCTAGGCTCACTGAAAGGATGATCTTAAGATGGAACACGGCAAACTTGGCAAGTTAGGCAAGGCGCTTGATTATCGGGAATTGGCGGCTCTGGCCATCAATCATTACGAGCAGATGCTCGATCCGGATTACCATTACTTGCCGTACTTCTTCGCGAAGATCGGCAGTGACGAGTCGTTCGCATGGCATAGCGAATGGGACTTCGGCGATGCGGTGGGACGGTTCTTGGATGCATCGATTCTGTGCGGCGAAATCATCGGCAAGCGGATCGGACGCGAGGCAGAGGAGCATATGAAAGAGGCGCTCCGCTGGATGCAGAGCGAGTCCGACGGGCTGTTCTACCGGATGAGCAACGAGTGGGGCGTGCCTGCGGGAGCGAATATGTTCGATCAGCGAAGCGTCTTCCTCGGTCTGCTCAGCTGGCATAAGTTCGATCAGGACGTGGAGGCGCTTGTGCGTATCGAACGCATGCTGAAGGGGATGCGGAATATTGCGGTAGAGCGGGACGATTACATTTGCTACCCATTCGAGACGTATGTGCCTGGAATGGTTGTGCCGGAGGAGATCTATACCGAGCATGGCTTTATCGTCGAGCCGACCCATTACGGGGGCGGTGTGTTCATTCTGCCGTTGGCGATCTATTACGAGCGTACAGGCGATCCGTTAGCCGCAGAAATGCTGGAGAAGCTGACGAACTTCGTCGTGTACCACTCGAAGGTTTTCGCTGAAGACGGCAGCTTCTGGTCGCAGGGGCGATACCCGGATGACGGTCATTTCCATTCGAAAATGGGCGCTGTCGCAGGCATTCTCCGCTATGCGACTTTGAAGCAGGACCGTACGCTGATCGACTGGTGCCAGAAGGTGTATAACTGGGCTTGCTCGATGGGCAGTACATACGGCTGGTTCCCTGAAGGTACCGGCTTAAATGGCGAAGAGCCGGTTGATGAGCGTTACCGGTGGCTTCCGGGTGTCATTCAACACAGCGAAACCTGCTGCACGACGGATATGATCCATACGGCCATTTATCTTGCGAAGAATGGCAATGCCGCCTGCTGGGACGATGCGGATCGGTTCGCCAATACGCTGGTCGCCTCGCAGGTACGGGATATTTCGTGGGCGAAGACGGTGACGGACAAGGAAGATACGAGTACAAGAACGTACCGTGACGTGCCTGCGCGTTATCGCGGAGGGTTCACAGGCCGGATGAATCCGAACGACTTCTCGAACGGGGGCAAAGTCGATACGATGGCTTGCTGCTGCGCGGCAGGCGGACGGGGACTGCATCTGGTCTGGGATCATGCAACGTCATGGGATGAGAACCAGCAGCGGCTGTACGTCAACATTTGGCTGAATAAGGTGAACGAGGATGTGCGAATGGAGTATGGCGTGCCGGAGGAAGGCGTGCTCTGCGTAACGCCGATGCGGGCAGGCGATGTTCATATTCGGTTGCCGGAGTGGCTGAAGGCGGATGAAGTGAAGTGCCAAGCGCCTCGCGGGCTTGCTAGCGTGATGTCGGATGAGGGGCGTTATCTCGTTGTGTCAGGCCTCCGAGCCGGTGAAACCGTAGCGCTTACGTTCGAGCCGAAGCTCGTGTCGCGTGCCGAAGTGGTAGCAGGTAAGCCATATGAGGGAGCTTGGATCGGCAATCGCCTGTTCGATGTGAAGCCGCATGGCGTGATGCCGATGTACAATGCGCTCGTATTGGAGTTAGAGGAGGGGGAGTAAGCGGTGAGTCTGACATTGAACGAGCAAGTCGCGCAGTTTGAGCGCGATGGTTATTTGGTTGTGAAGCAAGCGCTGAGCAAGGAGCAAGTGTCGTTGCTGATCGATCGCGTCATTGCGATTTCCGAAGGGTTCACGACGCGCGAAATTCCTGACATTATCGACCGGGATGAAGCGTTCGTTCCGCTTCTTGTTCACCCGCCTGTCTTTAACGTGATGCGCGCGCTGATGGGGCCGAAGCTGCAGATGGAGAGCGTCAATGCGACGCGGATTAAGCCGGGCAAAGGAATGCCGGTCGGCTGGCATATGGACTCGCATGTGTATCCAGAGCCGCTGCCGCCGTATTGGTACTTCCCTGTATCGATCAACTGCGCGTATTATCTCGATAATATTACGAGGGAGAAAGGTCCGCTTGTCGTCGTGCCAGGCTCGCATAAGAGCGGGAAAAATCCGCCCGAAGGCCTTGATCACATCGAAGGCCAAGTGGAGGTGCTCGTGGACGCTGGCGATGCGGTCATCTTCCACGGTGCACTCTGGCATGCTGCGCTGCCGAACGAGCATCCGACCGAGGAGCGCCGCGCCTTGTATTACAACCACTTGCAGTCATTCTGCAAGAACCGCGTGGACAATTTTGTTGGCGAGCGCTCGCAGCAGCTGCGCGAGAGCGGTCCATTCTATATCCAACAAATGCTCGGCAAATTCGATGGCTGGCATGAGATTCCTGCGGATGCTGAGGAGCAACTAGCGAACCTGTAGGTTCGAAATGAGGAGCTGTCGCTTTGCATGGTGGAACAATTGCAAATTAGAGACGTGC
Organism: Paenibacillus sp. sgz302114; assembly: GCF_056120345.1. Classification (NCBI taxonomy): domain Bacteria; kingdom Bacillati; phylum Bacillota; class Bacilli; order Caryophanales; family Paenibacillaceae; genus Paenibacillus; species Paenibacillus sp. sgz302114. The sequence goes on along the minus strand of NZ_JBVYOI010000002.1, from coordinate 757,375 downwards.
GCGTCATTCTGACCGCGCCAGATGGCGTGAACCTGGTCATTGTGAAGATCGAAACGAATGAGCCCGGTCTCTACGGCCTTGGCTGTGCAACGTTTACGCAGCGCCACCTTGCTGTGGCGACTGCGGTGGAGCAGTACTTGAAGCCTTTTCTAATCGGCAAGGATCCGCGCCGCATCGAAGATATTTGGCAGACGGCGATGGTCAGCGGCTATTGGCGCAACGGACCTGTGCTGAACAACGCCGTGTCCGGCGTCGATATGGCGCTATGGGACATCAAGGGAAAAATATCGAATCAACCCGTATATGAAATGTTCGGCGGCAAGCTTCGTGAAGCAGCGGCGATTTACCGCCATGCGGACGGACGTGATCCTGCGGAGGTCGAAGACAATGTGCGTGCCTTCATGGAGCAGGGCTGCCGCTATGTTCGCTGCCAGCTTGGCGGCTACGGCGGTCAAGGGCATAAGCTGCACCAGCCGGACCATGTGCTGCCTGGTGCTTATTTCGACCCTGATGCCTATGTCCGCAGCGTGCCTCGAATGTTCGACCATCTTCGCGGTGCGCTCGGCTATGAAGTCGAATTGCTGCACGATATTCATGAGCGAATCGTGCCGATTGAAGCGGTGCGGCTCGCGAAGCAGCTCGAGGAGCATCGGCTGTTCTTCCTCGAGGATGCGCTGCCGCCGGAGCAAATCGACTGGTTCCGCCATATCCGCGGACAATGTGCGACACCGCTAGCGATGGGCGAGCTGTTCGTCCATTCCGCGGAATGGCTGCCCCTTGTGACCGAGCGGCTGATCGACTTCATCCGCTGCCATATTAGCGCCATCGGAGGACTGACGCCAGCGAAGAAGCTTGGCACCGTCTGCGAAGCGTTCGGCATTCGCACCGCTTGGCATGGTCCGCCGGACCTGTCGCCTGTCGGTCAGGCGGCGAACCTTCACCTCGATCTATCGAGCCCGAACTTCGGCGTTCAGGAATGGAGCGCGCTGTCGGAACGAATGCATGAGGTGTTCCCAGGCTGCCCGACGATTCGCGCCGGCTATGCGTATGTGAACGACAAGCCGGGGCTCGGCGTCGACATCGACGAGAAGAAGGCAGCGCTGTATCCGTGCCATAATGTGCTGCCGGGCTGGACGTTGTCGCGCATTCCGGACGGCTCGCCGTCGCGGCCTTGATAACTGTATGCATTCAGTGATTCAGCTGAAATTGAGCCGCGCCACCTAACTGCCCTGCTCTCCTCTCCTCCGGCTAACGAATCGTATAACGCTTATTTAGCCAATTTCGGCTGGATAAATCGGCTAATGAACTGGTGACATGCGATTGAGCGGATTTTGCTACCCAAATGGCTCAAATCCGCTGAATAACGTTACCTGAGTTCATTAGCTATCCAAGCCCTCCAAATTTGCTTGAATAACGCCGCTTGAGTTCGTTAGAGGGGGAGCGGGGTTGGTGGAGTGCTCTTTATAGCAAGTTGCATCCTCATACCTGGAACCGAATTCCGGTTATTTCCTCCGCAAACAGGGCATACCAAGGGTGGTATAGTTTAGCGGTATGCGGAGGCGAACGAATTGACTTACAGAATAGGCATTTTCAACACGGAGAACGAAGCGATTGAAGCGGTGAATGCACTTGAGAAGGCAGGCTTTACGCGGAATGAATTGAGGGTAATCGCGAAGGATCGGGACCATTCAAGACGCATCGAATCGGAGACGGATGTCCATGCCGATGAGATGACGGACCTCATGCTGACCCGTGCAGCTGCTGATGATCACGATAATAACGATCTTGGCATCGCAGCTCCTGTTCCGGTCAGCGGCATGAATACGGGCGTCTTCGGCGGTGTGGCGTTCCCGAGCAACGGGATATTGGCAGCAGCCGCTGCATATGACAGTGACAGCACGCTCGAGAGCGCGCTCGTCGACGTCGGCCTTGATGCGAGTGATGCCGGCGCATGCCGTGATGCGCTTGCGCGCGGAGCGATATTGGTAGCTGCCGACATGGGCGATAACCAGCTTGCTGACGGGCCGGATTTGTCGGTTGGCGGCACGGCGGAAGCGGTATTCCGCGATTGCGGAGCTGCGCGCATTTTGTAGTAATTTGAAGCTATGGGAATCCGAGGTCATGTCGAGCTGCGGCGAATAGCTGTGTCGACATGACTCTTTTTATTGATCAACTGGTAATGTAGGTCATTTACAAGTGGCAAAACACTCTGCTATGCTAGGTAAAACTGTCGAACGCGACAAATCAAGCGCGAGGGGTGAGCGAACATGAAACCGGTTACTGTTTACGACATTGCTAGAGAAGCTAATGTTTCCGTTGCTACGGTTTCTCGCGTTCTGAACAACACGGCACCTGTGAAGGCATCGACACGAGAAAAAATTGTAGGTCTCATCAACAAGCATCAGTTCCAGCCGAATGCGCTTGCGAGAAGCCTGATCAAGAAAGAGACAGGGATGATCGGCATTATTTTGCCTGACATTACGAATCCGTTCTTTCCCGAGGTGCTCGCAGGTCTTGAGCAGGAAGCGCGCAACAATGGCTATACATTCTTCCTGTGCGACACCAACTCGTACAATCAGGATTCGAAAGAGCAATACAAGCGGGAATCGCAATATTTGCGCATTCTGGCAGAGAAGCAGGTCGACGGCATTATTATGATCGGCGGTCGTATTGATTTGCAGAAATCGACCAGAGAAATGACCAAAGAAGTGCAAGAAGTGAACAAACGTCTGCCTGTCGTGCTCATTAACGGCAACCTGCCGGGCGGGAAGTTTAACCGCGTCATTATTGACGAGGTTGGCGGAGCTATGTGCGTAACGGACCATCTCATCGAGCTTGGGCACACCGATATCGCTTTTATTGGCGGATATAATCAGATGTCAAACACCGTGCAGCGTATGACGGGTTTTCGACTTGCCATGGAACGGGCAGGTATTCCTGTACGCGAGGACTGGATTATTACGGGCGGATTCTCGATCCATGCAGGCAAGAACTTCATGAACGAGCTGCTCAGCAAGGGTGGCCGCAAGCCGACGGCGATAGTCTGCGCCAACGATCTGGTCGCTATCGGTGCTATTAAATCCGCGGTTAAAGCAGGTATGAGTATTCCGGGCGACGTCTCGATCACCGGCTTTGACGATATTCCGCTCGCTGAGAGCATCATTCCGGAGCTGACGACAATATCGCTCCGCTGTCTTGAGCTTGGGCAGACGGCTGCGAGTATTATGCACCAGCTTATTACGCGCAATAATCAGGTCAGCGAGCTGACGACGCTGCAGCCGAAGCTTGTCATTCGCGAGAGCACAGCGCCCCCAGCCGGCAAGAGAGTCGAAGAATAAAGCTAAATTTTTTTTTCAAAATCACCTTGACAGCGCTATCATTTTGCGAGTAAACTTCAAATCAAGATAACCCTCACAAGAAGGGTTTAATTTCAACCCAGTTATGAAATGGGTTTCATTTTAGCCCAATGATGAAATGGGTTTCATTTTTTCTTAATTATGAAATGGGTTTCATGAAATTGAAGGTTGGCATCGCCGCAGCACAATAGCTATCACCGTTCGCATTTTATTCAGAAATACACTTTAATCAACGGTATCTGTGACGTTTACGAACATCGCTTAATCCCGCATAAACAAAGTGTATTTTTCTTTTGAAGACTAATGAAACGGGTTTCATAAAAGCTCTGACATCTTGGGGGAGGTTCGAATACATGAACATGGAAGTGAAAACAGATCCAGCAATGCAGCTATCAGCATCAACGCTCCGCGTAGACGGTAACGCCGAAATTATCCTCTGTGCCTCCTTGTTTTACTTCCGCAACCCTCGCGCTCATTGGCGCGAACGAATGGTACAGCTCAAAGCATTCGGTTACAATGCCATCGACGTGTACTTTCCTTGGAACTTTCATGAACCAAGCGAAGGCGTCTGGGATTTCTCAGGTGAACGGGATGTAGAAGCCTTCCTGCAGCTAGCCGCTGAAATCGGCCTCTGGGTCGTTGCAAGACCGGGACCTTACATCTGCTCGGAATGGGATGGCGGAGCACTTCCAGCTTATCTGTTCGGGAAGCCGGGCATCGTCATACGGAGTACGGAAGCAAGTTATATGGCGGCGGTGGAGCGCTGGTTCGACCAAATACTCCCGATTCTGGCCAAGTACGAGCAGCAGCGAGGCGGCTCCATTATCTGCGTGCAGCTGGAGAATGAGCTCGACTTCTACGATTGCCCAGATCCGGATGCCTACATAACGGTACTGCGCGATATGGCCATTAATCGCGGTATAACCGCGAAACTAATTGCTTGCGCTGGGCAAGGCGGACTGTATGAAGCATCTGGTCTTGTGGATGGCGTCGTTCCGACCTGCAACTTCTATCCCAACGATATGGATCCTGAATTCGAGATGAAAGTATCCGCGTATGAAGCTCGACTTGCCGAGCTGGACCTTCCGCTTCTCGTTACGGAAACGAACCGCTCGCACTTCCTGCTTCGCCGCCTCCTTTCCTGCGGGGCAAAGCTGCTTGGACCTTATCTGCAAGTGTCCGGCACGAACTTCGGTTTTACGAACGGCACGAACAACTGGGGCAAGCCGCTTGCGTTCATGACGAGCGACTACGACTTCTATGGCATGATTTCGCCGGAAGGCCATGTGCGCAGCGAGGCTTATGAAGGGCGCTTGATGCGAAGAGTGATTAACGCTTACGGCAGTTCGCTTGCCGAGGCGGTAACAGCAGCGGCTGCTGAGCTAGCCAATGTCGTTCATCGTGACGGCGCAGGCACAATCGCCGCACGCCAGCTGCAGCTTAAGCAAGGTGGACATCTACTCTTTGCGGCTAATGTCGGGAAACAGGAAGAAACGGTACAACTTGAACTGCTTAGCGCCGGAGACGCACAAGTGCGAGTGCCGCAAGCATCGCAGCTTGTCACTGTGCCGGGCCGATGCGAGATACTGCCGATTGCAGTTCCGTTAAGCCACTGGGGCTTGGAAGGCACGCTTAACTATGCAACTGCCGAATTGTCGGATGTGTACCACGCTGCTGATGGCAAGAAGACAATCATCGTCTTCCACAGTGAGCATGAAGGTGAGATTTCGTTAACACTGAAGCAGCCGGTCATGGCATCGGAAGTCGAAGCGGGCATGGAGCTGCACGAGCAGCTGGAGGAAGGAACACATCTGTTTGCGTTCTCCGCGGAAGCAAGGCAGATCGCCATCGGGAGACTCGAGCTAGCAAATGGTCAAACGATTGAACTAGTCGGGATTGCTAGAGCGGATGCGCTGCTTATGAATTCGCAAGTAAATGATAGCGGTTACATTTCGATCGGCTGCCCGCTTGTGTACGATGACACACCTCGTGATGTCGCGGTCGATTGGTCGCTGAAGCAAGTCGATTCGATCGCGCCGCTTGCTGCACTGCCGGCATATACACAGCTCGCTGATGGAGCGGACTACTTAGAGAAGAACGGTATCCAGCGCGGATATGCATGGTATGAAGCGGTTGACCAAACACCGGCAGGTCAGCAGGTGCAAGGCATCTTGCTTCAGCAAGGCAGCGATGTTGTCTCGCTATATGCGGATCAGACTTATCTTGGCACCTGTGTGCCGGGAGGCAGCAGCCGGTTCATTGGCACAGGCAGCAGCCGTGCAGGCAGCAAGCTGACTGCACGGGTCGAAATATGGGGACATACCAATTTCGATGACGCAAGGCTGCCGGCGCTAAGGCTGGATTCGATGAAAGGGATCAAAGGATTGACTTCCGTTACAAGAGCGCAGCCACTTCGGAACTGGCGAGTGCTGCGGACGAAGTCAGGAACCGGAACGCTTCAGCCAGAGCTACTCGCACCTGAATGCGATGACAGTGCTTGGGCGATTGTAAACTTCGGCGGCTGGTTGTCGCCGGATCATCCTTCCGCTGAGTACTTCCGCAAGTCATTCAGAGCTTCACAGACTGCCGATTCATGGACCCTTCATTTCCAGGGCATTCAAGCGCACGCTCAAGTGTTCGTCAATGGTTCGGCAATCGGTTCCGTTCACTCGTACGATCCATACATGAACATCTCCGCTCACGTCACGCCGGGCGAAGAGGTACATGTAGCCGTATTCCTGGAACGGGTCCTCGGACTCGGAGCAGGGGAAGTCGTCCTGTATGAAGGCAACGCGGCGAGCGGTTGGCAGCTTTCGGCATGCGAGGAAGCTGGATTGTTGGAACATGCGGCGAAGGAGCGTCCATCCGCTGAATCGCATGAGCTGCCTGTGAATCTAGAAGCCGGAGCGGTGGCTTGGCTCTATGGGAAGCTGGATCAGCCGAGTGATGGGAACGGTTGGCGCGTACAAGTGAAAGGCAGCAACATGAAGCTTACTGTGTTCCTCGGCGACGTCATTGTCGGTCGGTTATGGACAGCAAGCGGCGCTTCGCGCCCAAGCTTCAGCGGCGGCGATCAGGAGTCGTTCTTCTTGCCAGGGCCTTGGCTGAGTATCGGCGATCAGAACGAGCTAACCATACTGCTCGAAGCGGTAGAACGAGGCGAACCTGCACTGCTAGAGAGCCTGACCTTCCTGCCGGTCGGCGTTCTGAAGGAATAATAAGACTGTAACCTCGCTTGCGAAAGGGGAGAAACACGGATGAAAACAATCGCGCAGCCGGCTCAGCCGGCTCAGGCGGCGGTAGAGACGCCGAGACGAGCGCTTCGCGCGCGCACCAAACGATTTTGGAACAACCGTACATTGATGCTCATGTGCTTACCGACGATACTCTTTTTCCTCATCTTCGCGTATTTGCCGATGCCAGGCTTGTACTTGGCCTTTATTAAATACAACTACACCGATGGTATCTTCAAGAGCAAGTTTATCGGAATGGAAAACTTCCGGTTTCTCGTCATGACGGGCGACCTGTGGCGGCTCACATTCAATACGATTGCCTACAATCTGGGCTTCATCATCTTCGGCAATTTTCTGCAAATCTTCGTAGCGATTCTGCTCAATGAGCTGCGCAAGAAGTGGTTCAAGAAGGTCTCGCAGACCCTCATGTTCCTGCCGTTCTTTATTTCATTCGTCATTATCGGTCTCATTGCCTACAACATCCTGAGTTACGACTACGGTATCCTCAACAATATCTTGAAGTCGCTCGGGGCTGATCCGGTGAAGACGTACTCCAATGGGCACATTTGGCCACTGATCATTCTTCTGACTTACTTGTGGCAGTCTACCGGCTATGGTTCGATCGTGTACTTCGCAGCGATCATGGGACTAGATTCCGAAGTCGTGGAAGCCTCTGAGATTGACGGTGCCAATGCGCTGCAGCGTATCCGCTACATCGTACTCCCTTGGCTGAAGCCGACCTTCATCATTCTGCTATTGTTCTCGCTTGGGGGCGTGCTTCGAGGAAACTTCGGTCTCTTCTACAATCTCGTCGGAGCGAACAATACCGCGCTCTACTCGACAACAGACATTATAGAGACGTACGTCTTCCGCTCGCTCATGAACAACTTTAACTTCTCGATGGGCAGCGCGGTTAGCTTGTATCAATCCGTATTTGGTTTCATCGTTGTTATAACAGCGAACTGGCTGGTCAAGAAGGCATCGCCAGATAATTCATTGTTCTAGGAGGGACTCACATGGATGTTGTCCAGAAACGCATTCGGACGGATGGGACGTCCTTGTTCGTTAGAGCTTTTGGTTATGTATTTATCGGGTTGTTCGCACTCTGCTGCTTGCTTCCATTCCTGGTCGTTGTCGGTACCTCGTTTACGAAGGAAGCGTCCATTACGAAGAATGGCTTCAATATTTGGCCGAGGGAGTTCTCAACCTTTGCTTACAAAATCGTGTTTGAAAACCCGAATCTTATCATCGGCTCCTATGTCGTATCCATCTGTTTGACCGTTGTCGGCACGCTTATCGGGCTCTTCCTCGTTGCAATGACCGGCTACGCGCTGCAGCGGCCAGACTTCGAGCAGCGCAACGGCATTTCGTTCTTTATCTACTTCACAACGCTATTCTCCGGCGGTATTGTCCCGTTCTACTTGCTCATTAATCAGTATTTGGGTCTTCGGGATAATTACTTAGCTGTATTGCTGCCAGGACTTATGAGTCCGTTCCTTATTATTATGATGAAAAGCTTTACGAGGTCGATTCCGCATGCAATTACGGAATCTGCGAAGATCGATGGCGCAGGCGACTTCACGATCTTCATGCGCCTCATCTTGCCGATGACGACACCGGCGCTTGCCACCATCGGACTGTTCATTGCCCTTGGTTATTGGAACGAATGGTATAATTCGATGCTGTTCCTGTCTGCGGACATGAAGTATCGCCCGCTGCAGTTGTTCTTGTATAACGTCATCACTAGCGCGGATTTCATCCGCAACTCGTCCGCCGCTTCGAACGTTCCGCTGCGGGATATGCCGCTGGAGTCGATGAAGATGGCGACCGCGGTCGTTGCGACCGGTCCTGTGGTGCTGTTCTACCCGTTCGTGCAGCGATATTTCATTCAAGGAATTACCGTTGGTGCGGTAAAAGGGTAAGGCATCTATGCATGGGTATGTGAGGGCCTGGTCTAGTCCCTCTTACCATAACCGCTTGAATGAGCGGAAACAAAGCGATTTATCCAAAATGGGGAGGCTACAAAGAATGGGAAACATGAAAAAGATTGCAATTACCGCGTGTTCGCTTTTCCTTGCTTTCGGCTTAACTGCTTGCGGCAGCAACAACGACAGTTCCTCGGATAATAAGGCAAACAATTCATCCGGCGACACAGCTGCAAACGCTTCATCCAGCAACACGTCTAACGACACGTCTGGCAATGCGAATGCGTCGGACAGCAAGATCGACACGAAGGACTTTGAGACCATTACTTACGTTATGCTCGGCGACAAGCCGAAGAACGGCCAGCTTGAGAAGGTTATGGAAAAAATCAACGTCATTATGAAGGACAAAATCAATGCTGAGCTGCAGCTCAAATGGGTAGAGTGGGCAGACTGGCAAACGAAGTACAACCTGCTGCTTGCTTCCGGCGAGCCGATTGACCTGATTAACATTGGTACCGACTGGCTCGATACATGGGGCAACGCTCAGCGCGGCGCATTCCTGCCTCTGAACGATTTGCTCGAGAAGTACGCACCACAAACATACGCTGAGATTCCGCCTGAAGACTGGGATCAAAGCAAATACAAAGACGATATTGTTCTGATTCCGGAAGATCACTATACGCAATGGGTTAACCACGGCTTGTACTACCGAGGCGACTGGGCTAAGGAGTTCGGCATTACAGGGCCAATCACAGATTTCGCTACGTTCGGCAAATACCTCCAAGGTATTAAAGACAACAAGAAAGACGTGATTCCTTTTGATTCAGCAGGCGCGGCTACTACATTCTACACAGGCTTCGCTACAGCAGAAACAGATAATATCGAGCTTCCTATTTCCACAGGTTATGTAAACGCTTTCTACGGTAAATCGTATGACGACCGCTATACAGTTGACAGCCCAATCTTCAACGATCAATTCATTGATTTCGCGAAGATGTTGAAGCAATGGGGCGATGCTGGTTACTGGCGTGAAGATGTTCTCAACTACAAGGGCGATACCCGCTCTGAGCTGAGAGCGGGTCAAACAGGTGCTGATGCGCATCATACGCAAACGTTCAAGAACCTTCGCGTACAGATGGACCATGACCAACCAGGCTCTGAACTGCAAATGTTCTCGTACTCCGATACTCGGGGCAACTTGATCTCGATGCCGATTACGCACGGCGGTACTTCGGTCGGCGCACACAGCAAACACCCAGAGCGCGCTCTGATGGCATATGAGCTGATTCGTCAAGACAAAGAAGTTTACCAACTGTTTAACTACGGTATCGAAGGCGTTCAATATGAGATCAAAGATGGCGTCCGCGTACGTCCTGCTGGCTACGATGATGCAAAAGACGGTTTCTACTCCGACTTCTGGGGCGGTCGTGTCGACAAATTCGAAATCCCGTCAGACCAAGACTGGAGCGGCATCGGCGACATCTACAAGAAGTATGATGCAATCAAGAAGCCATTCCCTTATGGCAAATTCGTATTCGACAAATCTGCAGTAGACCCAGAAATGACAGCAATTTCTCAAGTGCTCGGCGAGCAAATGCCAGCTATTCTAGCTGGTAAAGCAGGCGACGCTGAGCAAGCGGTAGCTGCGCTTCGCGACAAGCTGAAAGCTGCTGGTTATGACAAAGTTAAAGACGAAATCCAGAAACAACTGGACGCATTTAAGGCATCTGAACAAGGCTAATATCATGTTCATAATCAACCGGGTGGTGCGAAAGCGCTGCTCGGTTGATTTTTTTTGCGATTGACGGCGGGGCGGTCTAGCAGAAGTCAACACGATAAGCAGTAAGTGCAATCATCCACTTATTTCGGTGTAAACGTGATTATCGGTGAGCATAAGCGGAAATATCCATCTATTAGGTGCGGATAGTTGCTCATGCGGCGCAAAGTGGCTGAATAAGTGGATATATGCATCTCATTTCAAGCATTCGTTCCGCATAGCGGGGAGTGGTTGGGCAGCGGCAAAACTTATTTCGTGGTATGTGCTATGATTCACCCATACCCAGCGTCTTACTCTATGAAGGAGGCGAGAGCATGCCAAACGATCAGATGCCGGCCCGATATCAACAGTTATTTCGGGAGCATTATCCATCCGTGCTGCGCAAAATAATCGGTCTCATCGGAGACAGGGCGGCAGCGGAGGACCTGGCGCAGGAAGTGTTTCTCAAACTGTACCGCAACCCGCCGGAAGATCTGGCGAGAACGGGACCTTGGCTGCACCGCGTGTTGACGCGTATCGTATATGACCATTACCGCAAGGCGGGAAGGCTGAATGACTTGAATGAAAAGCAGCAGCATGAAGCGCTCGCAGGGGAACAGACTTATCCGTCCAATGAGGCGGTTGTCATTCAGAGCTGGGAGCGGGACGTTGTGCGCGGCGTGCTGAATAAGCTGTCCGAACGGGACAGGCAAGCGCTGCTCTTGAAGGAGCAGGGCTACAGCCATGCTGAGATTGCTGAGGTGCTGCAAGTGAATCCGAAGATTGTCGGAACGCTGCTCATGCGAGCGGCCAGCCGTTTTAAGAAAAATATGTTGTCCGAGGAGGTTATGGAGCAATGAAACAACCGAAACGCCTGGATGAAGAGAATCAAGGGCTGAACATAACGGAAGACGATGTAGAGCTGGCGCTGAGCCGATTGTTCATGTCCGTGAAAGAGGAAGAGGTCGCGCCGGTTTGGCTGAAAGAGGAACAGATGCCAGCTGCAGCGCAGCGTGAAGATATAGCGAATGAAGCTTTGAAAAATCAAGCTCAAGTTCCGGCTCAAAATCCTGCTCAAGAGCTTGCAACGGCACCCTTACATTTCAACAATATTAATGAAGAGAAAATTTCACATAAGCCTTCGAGCCGCCCACGTTACAAGCGGAGATGGGTATCGCTCGTATCGGCAGCAGCGGTTGCCGGCGTGCTCATTTTCTCGTCCCTAGGCCAGGATGTTATGGCGTCAGTGATGAATACGTTCCGCGTGCAGCATTTCCAGACGGTTGCGATCAGTCAGTCTGATATGGACAGCTTCCGGGCTGCTTTGCAGGAGGGCACGGACGGAACGCGCCAGCTGAACCTGAAGCGCTACGGTGAAATCGAGCAGATAGGCGGCGGCCAGGATCGTGTCGTGAGTGAAGCGGAGGCGGCTGCGCTTGCTGGAGATCGTCAGCTGAAAGTACTCCCGGTCAAAGGGGAAGCGGTCATTCACTACATGCCGGAGCAGCAAATTACGTTCAAGCTGCATCCGAAGGCGATCAATCAGATGATTGCGCTGCTCGGCGGCAAGACGGAGTTCCCGAAATCTGTTGATGGATCGCCAATCAAGCTCGTTATTCCAGGCACTTTTGTCACGGAAAGTACGGACGATTCTTCGTCGAAGCGGCTTACTCAGCTGCCTAACCCATCGCTTGATGTGTCGGACGACGTAGATGTCGAACAGATCCGTCAAGCAGTGCTTGATCTGCCGATGCTTCCCGACGATATGCGCTCGAAGCTGGCCGGCATTGGCGATTGGCGCCACACGCTGCCTGTGCCTTCGTTCTCAACGGATAGCACCCATACGACGAAGATTGAAGGCAATGAAGCGATTGTGACAGACTCGGGCTCTAGCCGTTCGATTATTTGGCTGCAAGATGAATGGGTTTATCAATTAAGCGGCTCGGTGACGGATTACCCGACGGAAGATTCCATTATTAATGAAGCTCGAGGAATGATGAAATGATTATTTTGCAGACCGATCGTCTGTCCAAAACCTACTCATCCGGCACAGGCTGCTCGAATATCTCGCTGAGCATCAAACAGGGGCAAATTTTTGGACTGCTCGGGCCGAACGGAGCAGGCAAGAGTACGTTTGTGAAGATGGTCGTCGGCCTCCTTCGCCCGGACAGCGGCAGCGGCACGCTGTTCGGCAAGCCAATCGGCGATCCTGAATCGCGGGTGAAGCTCGGGTATTTGCCCGAGCTGTTCCGCTTTCAGGATTGGCTGACCGGAGCGGAGGTGCTCCGGTACCATGCAGGTCTGTGCGGCATGACGCGCGCGCAGACGAAGTCGGCTTCCTTCGCCGCGCGGATGAAGGAAGTATTCCGCATCTGCGGGCTGAATGAACGCGGCAATGACCGAGTAAGACAATATTCCAAAGGTATGCAGCAACGGCTTGGACTTGCCTGTGCGCTGCTTATGGACCCGGATTTCATCATTCTTGATGAGCCGTCATCGGCGCTTGATCCCATTGGCAGATATGAAGTGCGGCAGCTGCTAGAACAGCTGCGCTCAGCAGGGAAGACGGTCTTCTTGAACACCCATCTGCTTGAAGATGTGGAGGCGGTATGCGACGAAGTCGCGTTCTTGCATAAGGGGCAGCTTCGTGCCAACGGTTCGATGCGTGACATGCTGCGAAGCGACCTCAGCTGGGAGTTTACGGTTAGCGGCTGGCTGCCGGAATTGCAAGAAGAGCTGCGCGAGCAGCTGCTGCCTGGGATGGCAGTCGAAGTTGCGAAGCAGGCTGCGGATGGCAGCGCCGTCTTGAAGGTGTCCGCCCACGACCGTGAGCAAATCGGCTATCTGATCCGCTTATTAGTAGAGGAAGACATAACCGTCTATGAAGTGGTGCCGGTCCAAGGCAGCTTGGAAGCTTGGTTCCTATCCATGTCAGGCGGGGAAGCTGCTGGAGGTGCGCGTACATGAGCTGGATCGCTTTTGCCGGTAAGGAGCTGCTGCGCAAACGGATTTTACCAGTAACGTTCGTGCTTTCGCTGCTGTTCGTCTCCCTCTTCATCTTCGGCGTCTATAAGATATCGATCAATTTCGAGGGACATGAGGTGACACTCTCCGGGAACGTCTCCGACAGCATTGTGTTAGTGACACTCGGTCTGCTATTCTCCCAAATGATTATTGCGTTCTTCATCCTATTCACGACGATGGGAGCGATCTCCGGGGAGATCGAGAACGGGCTGATGCTGGCTATACTATCGCGGCCAATTGCAAGATGGCGCGTATACCTTGGCAAGTATATCGGATATGCGTTCTGGCTGGTGCTGTACGCGGGCATCATGTTTTTTGCGATATTGCTGCCAGTTCATTATTTGTTGCATTTTCCGATTATGCCGGCGACATTAATAAAGACTTTTATGCTGTTTATATGGATTCCGTTAATCCTGCTTGGCGTATCGATGCTCGGTTCGACGTACTTGCCGATGCTCGGTAATGGCGTTGCCTGCGCAATGCTGTACGGGCTGAGCATGTTTAGCGGTTTCGCCGAAAATATATTCAACCACAGCGGCGAGAATGAGATGGCGAGCCGTTTTGCATTCCTGCTTAAGCTATTAATGCCAGCTAATGCATTGCTGAATCGGATTACGTTTGAGCTGCTGGATGGTCTGGAGCTGCCGCTGCCGGTGCAAGCGGTGGAGAGTATGGGGCCATTCGCTGTGTTTAACGTGCCGAGCGGTGCTTTTGCCTTGTACACCTTATTTTATCTTATCGTCATTCTTGCGCTTGGCTGTCGAGCCTTTCGTAAGAAAGACATCGCTTAAAGGGGAGTTTAACGACAATGAACGATGTAATTCTGCAAGTCCGCGGACTTTGCAAGCATTATAAAGGGGTTAATGCGGTAGACGGCATTGATATGGATTTGCAGAGAGGCGATATTTACGGCTTTCTCGGGCAGAACGGCGCGGGCAAGACGACGACAATCCGCATGATGATGGGGCTCATTCAGCCGACAACCGGCTCTGTCGAGCTGTTCGGCGAGAAGATTGGGCGAGGCAAGAATCCGGTGCTGCGCAAAGTCGGCTCCGTAATCGAGTATCCAGGCTTTTATCCGAACCTGACGGCATTAGAGAATCTTGAGCTTCACCGCAAAATGATGGGCGTGCGAGAGTCGGATGTGACAGAGGATGCTCTTCGTACGACAGGACTTTGGGATGCTAGGAACCGTAAAGCATCTAACTTCTCGCTTGGCATGAAGCAGCGCCTTGGTATCGCTCGCGCGATTCTTCACCGGCCTGAGCTGCTTATTCTGGATGAGCCGACGAATGGTCTTGATCCGATGGGGATTAAGGAGATTCGGCTTCTCATTCAAGAGCTGGCGCAGAAACGGAAGATTACGATTCTCGTCTCCAGCCATATCCTAAGCGAAGTGGAGCAGCTCGCGACGAAGGTCGGCATCATCCACCGCGGCCGAATGCTGGAGGAGACGCCGATGCAGCTCTTGAAGGAGCGAAATCGGCAATATATCAGCTTGCAGGTTGATGAGCCAGAGCGCTCGAAGGAACTGCTCTCGAAGGAGATGGGCATTCAGGATTGCCGTCTTGATGAGGATGGCTGGCTGCGTGTCTATGATGATGGTCATGTACCTGGAGAGATGAATCGGTTGCTTGTTCGTGAGGGAATTCTCGTGAACAGTCTCCATGCGATGAAAGACTCGCTCGAGGATTACTTCGTACGATTGGTAGAAGGCGGTGCTGTACATGCTTGATCTGATTGGCTGTGAATGGCTGAAGTGGCGCAGATCGCGCATGCTCTGGCTCATCCTGCTTGGGGCGCTGCTCCCGGCTGCGCTGAACTTCTTCGTCGAGGTGCATAACTCGAGCACTGGCGCGGAGTTTGGGTGGAAAGGCTTCTTCGATGATAATCTCATGATGATGATGATGCTCATGTGTCCGGCCTTATTTTCGTTATTAATTGGTTACTTGTTCGCGAGGGAGTTTCAAGAGCGTACCGTCAACAATATGCTGACAGGGCCGTATTCGCGGAACCTTGTGCTTGCAGCAAAATTCATCATTGCAGTACCGGTACTCGCGTCTGTGCTATTCCTGTCGTTCTTGATCACGTTCGGATCCGCTTTCGTATTCACGTCAGATCTGCCATCTGCTGAGATATTCTGGCATTCACTTGGCAAATACGGGCTGCTTCTCGCCCTTGAATATGCGCTTGTCCCGATCGCTGCTGCTGTTGCGCTGCTTTGGCGCAGCTACATCCCAGCAATGGGGCTCGGCGTATTCGCGGTCATCTCGGAGCTGACGATCATGCAGTCCAAGTACATCATGTACTATCCGTGGAGCGCTCCGCTTAACATGCTCGACACGATGAATGAACACTACAAATCGACTTCGACTGGTATCATTACGATGTGTGTCGCTTTCATCGTACCGCTTCTCTTTATCATGACGTACTTCCGCAGAACGGATGTGCACAGCGGATAATAGCCTTTCGCATCAAGAGAACAAACAACCTGCTCACTCAAAATAAAAAGATCGCCTTAATCTGTCTGCTTGGCAGGTTTTGGTGATCTTTTTACGTTCTGGCAGAGGGCACCTTTTCTACCTTCCTATGCCTGTAATAACGAAGTGCATGGAGTTCCTTGGCATCCGCGCGAATTGCTCAAGGCAATGGGAAAAGCCTATGGGCAAGGTGGTGACCGAGGCTACTAGGCGAGAGAGGCTTTTCCCGCTCTTGCGTGATCATTCGGGGCTCGTCGAGTGCTGATAGAAGTTTCTGAGAGTGTCCGATTGAATCGACACTCTCTATTTGAGTTCTCAGCTCCGCCAAGCAGCGGATTTCGGTTGGTTCCTTAACTGAGAGTGCTGTCAGCACCTTCCCGAATGAAGTACGGGACTGAGCTGAAGGCAGTCTAATGGAATGGCCGCTGTCCTATTGGACGGAGCGTTTTGTTATTTCCTCTTAAAGTCAAACCTCGGATTCTCGGAACGACTGTGGCGACTTCCCGGTATATTTGCGGAACGTCCGCGAGAAATAATGAACGGAGCTGAAGTGGTACTTGTCTGCAATTTGCATAACGCTTAGGTTGGAAGAACGGAGGTCCTCCTTAGCTCTGCTGATTCGGAACTGATTCATATACTGGATCGGCGATAGACCAGTTGTTCGCTTGAAGAGGTCGAAGAAATAGCCTCTGCTGACACCGAGAGAATCAGAGTAGCTCTCAATGACAATATCGGCACCGCTCAGCAGATCAACCTCGATGCGCTCCAACAGCTTGCTGATGCGAGGATCTGGAATATGCGACTCTTGCAGCGAGAACGTTAAGAAGTGATGGATGAATTCGGCAAAATGGCTCTGTGCTGACATGCTCCGCAAAAAGGTCCGCTCATTCGTGTGCTCATTCGATATGAAGCTTCGCTGCAGCAGGTCGGTCCAGTTCAGCAGCGATGCGCTCACGTTTGCGATTTCGGGCAGGGGGAAAGGGAATTTATCGCCCAGCAGCTCCATATGCAGCAAATCGCGATCGTAGCAGATCGGAGCTGTTTCATCCTTAAAGACAGCTGTGCGATCGACGTAAGACCAATCGAAATAGCAGCATACTTTGGTCATCGGTTCGTTCTCATCCGCGAGCCAGCCATGCGGTTGTCCAGGTTCCATGTAGACCATCATGCCAGGGTAGACTTCGTAATCGACACCTCGCAGCCGGAAGAAGCCCTTCCCCTCCGTAATGAAGTAGATGGAGCTTGCATAGACGAATCTATTTAGGCTGGTCTGTCCGCGATAAAAGTGATATTTGGTGGCGTAGTAGACATAAGGGTGAAATTTAGAGAAATCCATCGCAGCCGTATCCCTTCTTAAGTGGTGTTCTTCACCCGAATTGACCTGACTATTGTGCAACTGTCTGACTGTGAGCTAAATACAATTCAGGACGCCCTCTGGTACATTAAATATAACATATCACTTATTCGAGAAGGGGCTGCGTAGGATGTCTAGCGAGTTGAAATTGTTCAATGATGAGCAGATGATTCAATTTATTACGAAGGGTTATGTCGTTCTTCAGAATGAATTGCCGGAGGAACTGCACCGGAGCGTGATGAATCAAATCGACTTCGCCTTTCAGAATGAAGGGAATCCCGGCAATAACATATTGCCGCGAGTACCGGACATCCAGAAGTTCTTTGAGACGCCGGTTACGAAGGGCGCGCTGACCAGTGTTCTGGGACCTGACTATTATATGCATCCACATCGCCATATGCACTACAATCAGCCGGGCAACGGGAAGCCAGGCGGCGGAGAATGGCATAAAGACGGCTTCTGGTCATCCATGCGCAGCCATCGTCCATGGTGGGTGATGATGTTCTATTACACGCAGGATATTACGGAAGATATGGGCCCGACGGCGATCATGCCAGGCTCCCAATATAATGAAAAGTTTCAGAACGGGCCGGAGCTGCTGCCGACCGGTAAGGCGGGCACTATCGCGCTCGTTCACTTCGACCTCTGGCACAAGGCTTCGTTGAATACGTCGAATATTGACCGCTATATGCTCAAGTTCCAATTCGTCCGTCTAGCTGAGCCCGTATCGCCAAGCTGGAATCATACGAATGCCGTGCCAGCGTTCCCTTCGGACGCGCCCGATGCGCATTTGAATTTGTGGCATGATGTATGGAGCTGGCTCAAGGGAGAACAGAGCTTCGCGACTGCATTGGGCGGCAGCACCGCAGAAGTTCCTGCATTAATCGAAGCATTGTCGAGCGAGAATGAAGTCATTCGAGGCGGGGCAGCTGACAAGCTCGGCTTGATCGGCAAGGCAGCTGAGGCTGCGGTTCCGAAGCTGACGGAGCTAATTCGCGATTCGTCTGAGAATGTGGCGCTGAATGCTAGCTATGCGCTTGGGCATATTGGGAAATCCGGTACGACAGCTTTGCTAAGGGAGTTGGGGGACGGGTCCAAGTTAACGGCGCAGCGTGCGGCCTATGGACTTCAAGCGGCGGGGGAAGAGGCCATTCCAGGTCTTATTCGGCTTCTGGCACTTGGAGAAGAGAACAGTCGAGCACTTGCAGCCTTCGTGCTGGGCATGCTTGGAGCGGTGGCTTCTTCCGCTGTTCCATCATTAATCGTTGCATTGAATGATGTGAGCGAGTGGGTTCGCCGCAACGTTGTGGAGGCGCTCGGCATGATCGGCGAGCCAGCGGATGAGACGATTCCGGCGCTCGTGAGAACGCTCGAAGAAGCGGTTGCGAAGGAGTCCGCGGCGGATATGGAAAATGGCAGCACCGGCTCGTACGTGTACAATCAAGAATATATTACGAACAAAATCGCTTATACGGCGGCATTATCCTTACTGCGAATCGGCAAACTCGGCGATGCGGATCTGGTCATCAACGGGCTGGAGGCCGGCCTTCAGAGTCGGGACCGTTACGCACGTGCCTATGCTTTCGAAGCGCTGACGGCTATCCGCACGGATCGGGCGGTAGATGTGTTGATTAGGAATTACCGCGCTGCACGCTGGTGCCCGGATACGCATAAATCAAGCACGTTTTAAGAGCGACGATTATGGAGGGAGATCTTATTTTATGAAGATTACGAGCGCGAAGAGCTTTATTCTGCATGTTCCGATTACGCCGCCAATCACGGACGCGATCAATGTAGCGTCGCACTGGGGCGTTACCGGCGTCCGCATTGAAACGGACGAAGGCATTACCGGATACGGCTATACCGGAACGACCGCCAAGGGCGATGAGATGATTGCCGATACGATTGATCGGTACTATGCCCCAACGCTCGTTGGCAAAGATCCGACGATGATCAAGCAAATTTGGGATGAGCTGCGATTTGGCCCGATGCACTGGATTGGTCGTGCGGGTATTACGCATATGGCGCTTGCGGCTGTTGATATTGCGCTGTGGGATATCGTCTCGAAGGCTGCGAATAAGCCGCTCTGGCAATATCTTGGCGGACATAAGCCGGATAAGATTAAAGCGTACAATACGAACGGCGGCTGGCTCAATTGGAGCAAAGAGCGTTTAATCTCAGACATTACGAGCATCGTGGATCAGGGCTTCTCTGCGGTGAAGATGAAAGTCGGCAAACCGGATCCGCGCGAAGATTTCGACCGTGTGCAAGCGGTGCGCAAGGCAATCGGCGATGATATCGGCCTCATGATCGACGTGAATCAGCAGTGGAATATTACAACTGCCATGACGTGGGGGAAGAAGCTGGAGCAGTTTGATCTGATGTGGCTCGAAGAGCCGCTTAACCCGGACGATATTGCGGGACATCGTAAACTGGCGGATGAGCTGAACGTGCCGATTGCGCTAGGCGAGCATGTTTACAACAAGTATGCTTTCCGCGATTACATCCATCAAGGCGCTGTGGAGTATGTGCAGGTTGACGTTACGCGTGTAGGCGGCGTAACCGAATGGCTGCAGGTAGCGGGACTCGCTGCGGCGTATGACTTGCCGATCTGTCCGCATGTCGGCGACATGGGCCAAATTCATCAGCATTTGGTGGCATCGACGCAGAACGCGATCATGCTGGAGTACATCCCATGGATTCGGCATATCTTCGAAGAGCCGGCTACTGTCGTTGACGGTTACTACAAGCTGCCCGAGCAGCCTGGAGCTTCGACGACCATTATTCCCCGCTACTTTGATGAGTATCGGATTCGGTAGAGAATGCAGGCATAAGAAAAGAAACTGCCCAGTTTAAAGAGGGCAGTTTCTTTTGTTATTGCCGCGTTTGTTTAATAAGTAGTACCCGGCGGGTGTCTTCACGACGAGAAGCGCAGAAGCGACTCTCAATTGCCTTTCGGTAATGCCGAGAGATCGAATACGATCTCTCAGCGTTAATGCTTCGCTCCCCTGCACCTGGCCGAATATGCAGGTTAGGCGCTCCTGCTGCGGCTTCCCGTCTGCGCCTTACTCTTCTTCGGCGCAGAGCGCCGAATGAAGGCGCGGGCAATCGTTAAGAGCAGCACAGCTGCAGCGGTGACGAAGTATACGACCCGGATGACTGGAAGCTGAGTATCCGTTCCGAGGAAGTAGCCGTGGATAAAGGCCATGATGAAGATCGGGTACGAGGATAGATGGATAAGGAACCAGAGCCTCTTCTTCAGCTTATTGCGCAGATCGGTCGTCAGTATGACGGTAAGCATGCCGTAAGCTGCAAGAGTACCGAGCCCGTTCAGGACAGGATGATTGCGAGCGGCAAAAGGAACAAGGAGCTCGCGCCATGAGAAAGGCATATACGTGTCGATGACGGTGAATACGCCATGCAAGAGACCGACAGCAGTCCCGCTAATGGTTAGAAAGCTGTGCAGCTTATAAATATCCGCCTTGCTCTCCCGCGACCACTGGGGATAGCTATATAGAATGCCGAGACAGATGCCGAGCGCGAGCATCACGTAAGATGCGACGCCAAGCGTACGAATTATCGGCCATGTGGGCAAGTCCACAATATATGAAATCATAGGTAGGCCTCACCTCTCATCTCTCATCTTTTCTTTGCCTAAGTGTGCCAATGCGCATAATCAATTGAGACACTGCGCCATTTGGAAGCGGACTCGAAGGAGGAACGGCTGCCGCAGTAATGGACGCGCCGGTCCCCGCCGAACAGCAGCGCTTCATACTGGTTCGTCTTGTTCTTGAACCGTGTAATCCCTTCGGCAGCGCCAAGAATACATATCGTCTTCGCCCAAATCTCACAAGTGACAGCATCCGGGCCTGTCACTGTGCATTGCTCGACATCGCTGCGGCTTGGCTGCCATGTTCGCGGATCCAGCAGATGATGCTGCTCATCGCCGCCTGCTGCATGCCAGCGTCTTCCGAGCTTGCTCGAAGTAGCTGCCGCGCCATCACAGAGCGCAAGTACGCCAATATCCTCTCCTTGCTGCCACGGATGCTCAATCGCCACGAGCCAGGGATCAGACTGAGGCGCACCCCAGACGGCGAGGTCCCCGCCGGCGTTGATCATCCCTTGCGTCATAGCAAGCTTCCTCATCATATAGCTCGCTAGCCGCTGAACGGACCAGCCTTTGACGATGCCGCCTAAGTCGAGCGGGGCATGCAGCAAGACGGACTTCATGCGGGGATCAATATCCATAGCAGTCTGGCTTTCAGGATGGGCCGCCTTCGCATTCATCGACACAGAAGCGGGCTTCGTTGTCCCTGTTTCCGCAATGAGACGAGACGCCAATTGCTCGAATGAACGATCGTAGCCGCAAGTCTCAATCGCAGCAAGCATACACGGATCGAAGATCCCGCCTGTCTCGCTGCGATAATGCTCCGCGAGCAACAGCACCTCCAGCATCGCATCCGAAATCATGCATCGCTCTCCGATGCGCCGGTTCAATCGACTCAGCTCGCTTTCCTCGCGGAAACGGGTGAAGCGCAGCTCCGTCTTCTGGAACCAGTCCTCGGCGAATCTAGCTATGCCTCGCACCTTGGCTTCCTGCTCAATGGCGAACTTCATTTCAATCTTCGTATTCATCGCCTTTGTACGGAATTGATGCAGCGTCGTATTCACGAGCGACCATCCTCCTCACTCACTTATCCGCTATGAGCGCTCCGTGCGCGTATGTCTCGATGGGGACGACATCTCTCCATCCCCGAACCGCCCTGCGTCATCACTGCCTTGATTATTGCTGTTATCGTTGAACCTATCGTCATACCCGCCGCCATTGCCGGCATTACCGTTATTGTCATCGCTAAAATAGCTGTTGATGTCATCATCATTCATGACCGTATCTGGCGCATTCGCATCATCCGTCACCGATGGAGGAGACTGTGGCGCCTGCTCGGCATACGCCTCCTTGAAGGCCTCGCTCGTTCGCACCGCTTGGAACAGAAGCACGATCCCGAGGGTGGCAACAGCGCCGATTTTCCATTTTCGCCACTTCTTCTGTTTCATAGAATAATGTACACCTACTTTCCGGTTCATATATCTTCATTATATAGGAGCAAGATGAAGTTAAGATGAGATTTAATAGAACAGCCGCAAGAAGACCCCTAAAGATGACCCATGAAAAACCGTTGACCAGCCGTTAAACGAGGGGTTATGCTTACCGATAGAATGCGGCACCCGTAAGAGAAGACAGCAATAATAAGCAATATGAGGTGGAGCAATTGATAGGTAATGGAGCTTGGCGCGCGCAGTGGACGACGGATGTAAGATTGAATGTGCTGGCAGGCATGACGGCTACGCTGGCGCTTATCCCGGATTCATTGGCATTTTCGTTCATGGCAGGCGTGCCGCCGCAGGTAGGTATTTATGCGACAATTTGTATTTTGCTCGTCATTACGTTCTTGGGCGGAAGACCGGGGATGATCTCGGCAGCTGCTGGCTCGATGTCAGTACTAATGCTAACCCTTGTGAAAGAACATGGCATTGCATATCTTTTCGCTGCTACGGTATTGACCGGAATCATTCAATATTTGATGGGTGTGTTTAAGCTTGGCAAACTCGTAAACTATGTACCGCAGCCTGTTCTCACGGGCTTCGTGAATGCCCTGGCGATCATGATCTTTCTATCGCAGCTTCGTTATTTAACAGATGGGTCATGGATGATGTACGTGCTCGTTGCCGCGGCGCTGCTTATTATTTATGTATTGCCAAGGTATTTCAAAGCCGTTCCTTCGCCGCTCGCAGCCGTTGCGGTGCTGACGCTCGTCGCATGGATGTTCGGCCTTGGCGATGTGACGCGCATTGGCGATATTGCGGCGATTGATGCGTCACTGCCGTCATTCCTGCTGCCGGACGTACCCATCTCCTGGGACACTTTCTTCATTATATTGCCGTACTCTCTCTCGCTCGCGGTTGTCGGTTTCACCGAGACGATGCTGACACAGAATCTGCTGGATGAGATGACGGGCGAGAAGACGGATAAGAACAAAGAAATGCGCGGTCAAGGCATCGCCAACTTCATTGCAGGCTTCTTCGGAGGGATGGCAGGGTGTGCGCTTGTGGCGGAGTCGGTGCTTAATGTGAAAATGGGCGGTCGAAACCGTCTGTCAATGCTCGTGGCAGCGTTGTTTCTGCTGCTGCTCGTCGTGGTGCTGGGCGATTTGCTGTCGCTTATTCCGATGGCGGCGCTCGTTGGCATTATGCTTATGGTATGCGTAGCGATCTTCGATTGGAAATCCGTCTTCCAGCTTCATAAAGTACCGGCTGCGGAAACGATTGTCATGCTCGTCACCGTTGCATCGGTTGTTGCTACCCATGATCTCGCGGTCGGGGTCATCGCAGGCGTCATTGTAAGTGCCTTGCTCGTTCTGCTTCGCAGAGGAAATGTGAAGCGAGAAGGAGCGCATGAACAGTAGCTAAGAGAGGAGCGGGCTGCCTTGCTGGAGCGCAAATACAGTTTGTACGATCCGTTATGGCGTGATGGGGGCGATTACCGTCCTCATATTGTCGCGTATTACTTTAAGCAGTGGGTCGATTTTCATATGGACGTTCATTCGCATGATGCGATCGAGTTCATGTATGTCATCTCTGGCACCTGTGTCGTCGAGACGGAAGCGGGGGCGACGGCGATGCGCAAAGGCGATCTCATTCTGCTCGATGCCGGCGTTCCGCACAACTTAATCGTGGAGAAGGACAGCCCGTGCCGGATGCTTAACGTCGAGTTCACGTTTACTGCTTGCGACGGTATCTATCCCTCGATGAAACAGCTGGCGGAGTGCAATGCACCGTTGTCACAGTTGTTGGAACGGCATCAGAACTCCATCGTGCTGCGCGACCCGAGCGATATCCATCATATCCTCAAAAGCATCGTTATGGAGCTGGACACTAGCGGTTCAGGCTCGCACAACGACAGTATGACGCATCTCTTGTTATCACAGCTGCTAGTTCGTGTTGCGAGATTGGCAGCGGAAGAGCCGGCGGATCAGGCGGCAGCGGCTTCGCTCAATCAGCGCTATGTGCGCAAAGCGGCGGAGTATATGCATCAGCATTATGATTGCGAGATTCAAGTGAAGGATATTGCCGCGGCTGTCAGCCTGCATCCGGTATATCTTCAGCGGATATTCAAGGCGACGATGCACATGACCATAACTGAATATTTGGCTGAACTCCGGGTCGAGAAGGCGAAAATGCTCCTTGCCCGAACGGACATTCCTATTATCGATATCGCCGACTATATTGGGCTTAACAGCCGGCAATATTTCAGCATGCTGTTCAAGAAAGTAACCGGGCTGTCACCGGCTGCTTACCGCAAATCCATTGAAATCAGGCGGCATGGATAACGATTCAGGTTGCAATAGTTGACATTAAGATGGCAAAGCTGTTGGAAATGTGGAAACGCCTTCATGCTGACTCCTGCTACAATAATGATGATGAATCAAGCTGGTTCCCCAATATTATTGATGCAGGAGGGGTTTCGATTGTCATTTAAAGTGACCTTTATTGGAGCAGGAAGTATCGGGTTTACTCGCGGACTGCTGCGGGATTTGCTGGCTGTACCCGAGTTCCGCAATATTGAGATTGCATTCACGGACATTAACGCGCATAACCTCGAGATGGTTACGCAGCTTTGCCAACGGGATATTAATGAGAACGGGCTGAACATCACCATAGAGCCGACGACTGACCGTAGAGAAGCGCTTCGCGGTGCGAAATATGTCCTATGCGTCGTACGGATCGGAGGACTTGAAGCGTTCCAGCATGATGTGGACATTCCGCTCAAATACGGCGTCGACCAGTGTGTAGGCGATACGCTTTGCGCCGGAGGAATTATGTACGGACAGCGCGGCATTGCAGCGATGCTCGATATTTGCAAAGACATCCGCGAGATGGCGGACCCGAATGTGCTGCTGCTCAACTATGCGAATCCGATGGCGATGCTCACATGGGCATGCAACAAGTACGGCGGCGTTCGTACGATCGGCCTGTGCCACGGCGTGCAAGGAGGCCATCATCAAATCGCGAATGCCTTCGGCCTTGAGAAGAAGGAAGTCGATATCATCTGCGCGGGCATCAACCATCAGACATGGTATGTGTCCATCAAGCATAACGGCGTCGACAAGACAGGCGAGCTGCTCGAGGCATTCGAGAAGCATCCGGAATACAGCAAGACCGAGAAAGTGCGCATCGATATGCTTCGCAGATTCGGCTACTATTCCACAGAATCCAATGGCCATCTGAGCGAATATGTACCTTGGTACCGCAAACGCGCGGATGAGATCAATGATTGGATCGATATGGGCGTCTGGATCAATGGCGAGACGGGCGGCTACTTGCGCGTATGTACAGAGGGGCGTCACTGGTTCGAAACGGACTTCCCGAACTGGATGAAAGGCGATCCGTATGTGTACTCGGGGGATAAGCGTTCAGAGGAACACGGCTCTTATATAATAGAAGGCTTAGAAACAGGCCGCTTGTACCGCGGACATTTCAACGTGGTGAATAACGGCGTCATTACGAACCTGCCGAATGATGCAATCATTGAAGCGCCGGGTTATGTCGATGCGAACGGCATTAACATGCCGGTTGTCGGCGATCTGCCGCTCGGCCCCGCAGCGGTATGTAACGTAAGCATATCCGTGCAGCGGCTTGCTGTCGAAGCGGCTGTTCGCGGCGATGATAAGCTGCTGCGCCAAGCGATGATGATGGATCCGCTCGTTGGCGCGGTGTGCAATCCGAAAGAGATTTGGCAGATGGTCGACGAGCTGCTCGTTGCACAGGAGAAATGGCTGCCGCAGTACGGCGCGTCAATCGAAGAGGCAAAACAGCGGCTTGCTAGCGGCAACCTTATCCCGACGCGCGACGATTACCGCGGAGCTGCGCGCCTCAAGACCAAATCGGTCGAAGAGATGATGGAGGATCGCGAAGCGGCAACGCTCAATGCAGGCGAGGCGGACAAAGCGAAAGCAGCGCATTAATAGAAGAAGGGGATTGCTCCACCGCGGCATATGCTCGCGGGGGGCAATCCCCTTTGTATAATTAACGTTTCGGATAGAGCGGATAGTCAACAGTGGATGGTACATCAATCAGGATAAGACGAAGCGGCTTATCGCCGGCTGCTGTGATGATCGCTTCTTCGGTTTGGTCGGCTCTCGCCACGATGAAGTCTTTGTGATTGAACGCTGTATCCTTCCCAGCTTGCGATGCATAGGTCCACGAACCGTCGCCGCGGATAGCAAGGGCAGTAAGCGTGCGTCCAGCTTCAATGGTTTGGCTGTATGTCGCGCCAGCCTGGAGCTCAACATCCCACATTTGCGCATCAGCTACGATGGAGATCGGCGAACCGTAGCCCATCACTGTTTTTTTCGCGAAGCCCTCGCCCTTAGCGATTGGGAACTCTTCATGCTCGTACTGGTTGTACGTTGGTTTTGTTTTCACCGCTTCCTGAACGGATGGCTCGAACCAAATTTGGAAGCCTTCCATGTCAGGGCCGACGAAGCGCTCTTCATGGCTGACGCCGGAACCGGTCTGCATGAGCTGCACGCCGCCTGCGCCAATGGTGCTCTTCGTTCCGAGCGTATCGCCATGCTCAGCTTTGCCTGCTACGACATACGTCATAATTTCGAACGCTTGATGCGGGTGAAGCGGAATATAGCCGTCTTTCTTCGAATGAGCCCATGCCCAGTAGAACAGAGTGCTCACGCGTTTCACTACCGAGCCTTCGCCAGGGAAGCCGATTGGCTTCTGCTCCGTAATTTTGCCACCGTCAAAAGCGCCTGTTGCTTGCATTGTTGGTCCGTATACGAGTGTCTGTATCATAATGAATTCCTCCTAATAAATGTAGTTTGTTATTTAGTCGTTTCATTTAAGCATTAGCCGATTGCGTATTCGCCAGCGCCGATCAGCGCAAGTCCGATTGCTACTGCGATCAAGATGATGTTGTATTCCATACCGTTCTGTGTCACCCAGAAGCCGTTCTTACGATGAACCGAGATAATTGCTCCAAGCATTGTCAGTACGAGCAGCACCGCTGCAGGAACCATCCAGAAACCGAGGACGAACAGAAGACCTCCAGCCAATTCCGCCAATCCAGCTAATAAAGCAATCAATACGCCAGGCTTCAAGCCGATGGAATCCATCCAGCTGCCGGTTCCTTTGAGACCATACCCGCCTAACCATCCAAACAGCTTCTGCACCCCGTGACCTGCAAACGTTAACCCAACAACAACGCGAATAATTAATAATCCTAATGCGATACTCATGATGACATTTCTCCTTCATATTTATTTAATATTTTAATTTCTTAAAGTTAAGATATTTGTTAAAACGAAGTCAGCGCACCAGTCTGATCGACTAAGTGAAGCTGCTCTGTGCGGCAATGCCGAGCTTCTTCAACAGGTGAATCGCTTGCGCTCGTTCCTCTTCGGTTAATCCGCTGACGGCTTTGCCGATTGCTTCTTTATGAAGTGGAAAGATCGAATCGAGCAGCGCTGTGCCTTGCTCCGTAATTTCCGCGAAAATCACTCTGCGGTCTGTAGGGCACGCCTTCCGCTGGGCCAATCCTTTGCCAGCAAGCTTGTCGATGACGTAGGTAATATTGCCGCTAGTCATCAAGATCTTCTCGCCAATCTGCTGAAGCGGCTGCTCGCCCTTATGATAGAGAAGCTCAAGGACAGCGAACTCAGTCGGATTGAGGCCATGCTTGCGAATATCCTGATGGACGTGGGCGGTGACCCACTGGCTTGCCCGGGACAAGACGACGAATAATTGAAGTTCATTGCTTGATTGCTGTTCAATCGGTTCACTCATCATGCGCTCACCTCGGTTGTAGTAATCTCAACATCAAATATCTTAACTTAAAGATAAATGAATTTGAACCAATTGTCAAGCGTCTTTATTGAAAAAAGGGCTGAAGCGCCAATCTTGCGCTTCAGCCTATACATTATGTGTGATTTTTAGCACGCTGCTGCTGAACATTAAGTGGCGCTGGGACTTCGTTGCCGCCAGCAAACTGATGTTTAACAAGCTTATTAAAGGAAGCGAACCACGGCGTAAGAGAATGTCCGGCCCAAGCTTCCTGCGCGTATTGAATAAGATGGTTGTTGAACTCTTTGTTCGCCGAGATGTGTACTTCCTGTACGGCAGGCGCCAGACGGCGGACATGAACAGCGATTGTCTGCTTCAGCTCGCCAGAGATCTGATTGTGATCATTAATGGAAAGCGCAGAGTTATATGGCGTCACCATTCGCTGGTTATTCCAATACGGGCTTCCATTCTCTACATTATATACGCCCTGAGTCGAGCCTGAATTGTTCTGCTCTTTTGGGCCGCCGCTCTTCCGGGTGCCGGTTGCGGTCCAATCTGTCGTAATTGCGACGTACGCATTCTTATCTGTAAGAAATACAAGCGCGCCGGCTACTCCGTTAATGCTCGACACATCGCTTGAAATAAGCGAGCTGTACTCAAACCAGTGGTTATCATGCTGTCCGGGCAATCCGCTCATTGTGCCGTACATGCGGCTGCCGAGCATTTTCGGGTCGCCTTTTTGCTTCGTGCCATAATCGTAGGTGCTGTTCTGGACACGGCGTTCATAATTACAGCCGCTTAAAGCGAGTCCTAGCACGGTAACTGAGGCAATCAGGATGAGAAAAGAACGATAAGCTTCACGCTTTTTCATTAAGGGTAGCTCCTTTCATAAACCTATGTTTAGAATGGGCCCGAAAGAAGCAAATATGCATGCTGTTTCAATACATAAAGAACCATGGTTTTTGCACACAATGTAGGATAGACATGGAGGCTTCAACCTATCGATTGGCAAGTGCAAAAAACGAAAAAAACGGCGAGTTTACTGGTATGAGAACAATTTGTGAACACTGCTGGGAAGATTGACAAATAGCACCTCCAACTTTATATTAAATAAAGTGATTAGATTGCGGAAGTTGTCTAACATCTTGGATTTCACGCAGCACAGCCGCTTTTTGCGCCATCATTACGGCAGCTGCGAAAACGTAAAAAGTGGGGTTGATTGATGATGAATCGGTGGCACGTTCTAAAACGGCTTATGCCGCTTCTTGTCGGAATGGTGTTGCTGCTGTCAGCATGTGGACGAGCAGACTTATCTACACTTAGACCGCAAGGGCCGGTTGCCGAAGAACAGTTTGGACTAATGAAATTAACGATCATGATCATGGTTCTGGTCGTTCTGGTTGTGTTTGCAATTGCAGTATACGTTATTATTCGTTTCCGCCGTCGTCCAGGTGATAAGTCAATTCCTGTACAAGTGGAAGGAAACCACAAACTCGAGATTATTTGGACAGTTATCCCGATTGTCCTTCTGATCATTCTTGGTGTGCCAACAGTTAAGTCTGTATTCGGACTTGCGAAGGACTACACCCATGACCCGAAAGCCATTCAAATTCACGTAACAGCTCACCAATATTGGTGGGAATTCGAATACCCTAATCTGGGCGTGAAGACAGCGCAAGAGCTGATCATCCCGAATGATGCGGTTATCTCGGTTGAAGCGAAAACAGCAGACGTTCTTCACTCGTTCTGGATTCCTTCGCTGGCTGGTAAGACAGATACAAACCCAGGCGGCAACGTGAACACTATGTACTTCGAAGCGCCTAAGACAGGCGTTTACCTTGGTAAATGTGCTGAGCTTTGCGGACCATCTCACTCCTTGATGGATTTCAAAGTTAAAGTTGTTGACCGTGCATCCTTCGATCGCTGGGTAGCGGCAATGAAGAACCCCGTTCAGCTTCCGGATGATTCGCAGGTTGCTGACCTTCTCAATAAACAGTGCTTGTCTTGCCACGCAATCGGCGACAAAGGCGTACAGCTGTATCCGAACCTGACAGGTATCGGGAGCCGTCAAGCTGTTGCAGGTATTCTCGTGAATACAGACAAACCGGAATATAAGAACGAAGGCTCCGTTGAGGACAACCTGAAGAGATGGATCAAGGATCCTCAAAAAGTGAAACCAGGCACGCTTATGCCGAAGGTTGACCTTACTGACGATCAGATTAATGCCATCGCGAAATACTTGGCAGGCTTGAAGCTAGAATATTAATTCTTAGGAATGAAGGAGGTACCTACTTTGGCTCACGGACATAAGGTGAAACGGTATACCGGTCTGAAGGACTGGCTAACTACCGTAGACCATAAAAAAATCGGCATTCTGTACTTGCTGTCAGGCGGATTCTTCTTCCTGGTCGGCGGTTTGGAAGCACTCCTGATTCGGATTCAGTTGTGGAAGCCGCTCAACGATTTCGTTGCGGCACATACATTCAACGAATTGTTGACGATGCACGGTACAACAATGATCTTCCTTGCGGCGATGCCGATCATCTTCGCATTAATGAATGCGATCGTACCTTTGCAGATCGGTGCACGCGACGTAGCGTTCCCGTTCGTTAATGCGATTGGCTTCTGGACATTCTTCGCAGGCGGGGTCCTGCTGAATGTCAGCTGGTTCGCAGGCGGTGCGCCGGATGCGGGCTGGACAGCATACGCTCCGCTCTCGACATCGACGTACAGCTCGACACACGGCCTTGACTACTACGTAATTGGTCTTCAAATCGCCGGTATCGGTACGCTGGTCGGTGGTATTAACTTCTTGGCTACAATCATTAACATGCGCGCTCCTGGCATGAGCTTCATGCGTATGCCGATGTTTACTTGGTCGGCGTTTATCACGTCCGCTCTGATCTTGTTCGCTTTCCCAGCACTTACTGTAGGTTTGGTAGCGATGATGTTCGACCGCGTGTTCAGCGGGAACTTCTTCGAACCAACTAATGGCGGTAATGCGGTTCTATGGGAGCATATCTTCTGGATTTTCGGACATCCTGAGGTTTATATCCTCATCTTGCCGGCATTCGGTGTTATCTCCGAAGTTATCAGTACGTTCTCGCGTAAGCGGTTGTTTGGTTACAGCTCCATGGTCTTTGCAACTGTATTGATCGGTTTCCTCGGCTTCATGGTTTGGGCGCATCACATGTTCACAACAGGTCTTGGACCGGTTGCGAACGCATTGTTCTCGATTGCGACAATGTTGATCGCTGTGCCAACAGGTATTAAGATCTTTAACTGGCTGTTCACCATGTGGGGCGGTTCAATCCGTTTCACAACAGCGAATCTGTTTGCAGTCGGCTTCGTTCCAACGTTCGTAATGGGCGGTGTAACAGGCGTTATGCTTGCAGCAGCTCCTGCTGACTTCCAGTATCACGATTCTTACTTCGTCGTTGCTCACTTCCACTACGTAATCGTTGGTGGATTGATTATGGGCTTGTTCTCTGGTCTATACTACTGGTGGCCAAAAATGTTCGGGCGCATGCTGAACGAAGGTCTCGGCAAACTAAGTTTCTGGACATTCTTTATCGGCTTCCACTTGACGTTCTTCGTACAGCATTTCCTTGGTTTGATGGGTATGCCGCGTCGTGTTTGGACATACCTCGACGGTATGGGCTTTAACAACCTGAATATGATTTCGACCGTCGGTGCGATGTTCATGGGTCTTGGAACGATTGTTTTCCTGATCAACATCGTCGTTACAACGATGAAACCGCGCAACGCTTCCAATGATCCATGGGAAGATGGTCGTACGCTGGAGTGGTCCATTCCTTCTCCTGCACCTGAATACAACTTTGCACAAACTCCGCTCGTTCGCGGTTATGATGCATTCTGGAAAGAGAAGATGGAAGGCAAGAAAGAAATGGTTCCAGCAGAACCGCTTGGTCCGATTCATATGCCTTCGCCTTCGAGCCTGCCGCTCTTTATGTCGATTGGTCTGTTCATTGCAGGTCTTGGCTTCATGTATGCGAAAGGTGATTATGGCACAGGCGCTTGGGCGTGGATCTTGCATCATCACATCATTGCCATTCTAGGCCTTGCAATTACACTTGCATGTATGTTCCTACGCTCCGTATTTGACGATCATGGCTTCCATATCGAAACGGATGAAATTCTTGGGGATAAGGGGGTTAAAGCATGAGCGGACACGCACACGTAGACGGACAACTCCCTCACGAACCGGAAAAAGCAACATTAGAGGGTCGTAATAAGGTACTTGGTTTCTGGCTGTTCCTTGGCGGTGAAACGGTATTGTTCGGAACGCTGTTCTCAGCGTTCCTCGCTCTCCGCCATCAAGTTGGCGACGGCAACCCGACAGCGAATGAGCTGTTCGAGCTTCCGACTGTAGCACTTGCAACGTTCATCCTGTTGACTTCCTCGCTCACGAGCGTATTCGCGATTCAGTCGATGCATACGAACCGCGTGAAGTCGATGATCAACTGGTTGATTATTACGGTAATCTTCGGTCTTGCGTTCCTTGGCCTGGAGGTTTACGAGTTCACTAACTATGTCCACGAAGGACATAAGTTCTCCACTAGCGCATTTAGTACATCGTTCTATACACTTGTAGGCTTCCACGGCGCCCACGTATTGTTCGGGGTACTCTGGATCTCGATCTTGATCGCTCAAGTGCTCAAGAAAGGTCTGAATGTCGTTACTGCTCCTAAGATATATGTGGCTGGTATGTACTGGCACTTTATCGACGTCGTGTGGGTATTCATCTTCACCGTCGTTTACTTGATGGGAAAGGTGGGCTAACGAATGGCTGGTCAACATCATTCTGCTGCCGAAGAGAACAAACGCCATAGACACGAAGGTCCTAAGAAACATATTATCGCGTTTATTTTCTCGATCTTGCTGACCATCATTGCATTCGCAATGGTTGCCGCAGGTGAAATTAACACTACGTTTATCTACATCATGCTCGTTGCGATGGCGCTCATTCAAGTCTTCATTCAAATGGGCTTCTGGATGCATATGAAAGATCGCGGACACGTATTCCCGATCGTAGGTATTCTAGGTGGCGTGTTCGTCGTATTCACAATTGTCATCATGGCTTCTTACTGGGCTTGGTGGTAATACAGTCTCAAATTGAAGAGAGGGAGGTCCTTGCTGGCCCCCTCTTTTGCTGTAAATGAATGTGTTTGTGGAAAGGGGTACCATTATGCTCGGATTGCAATATTTTAGTTTTGACGCGCTATGGAGCCCATGGTTTTTCTTCTTTATGACAGCATTAGTCATACTCTATTTCTACTTAGCTGGACCTTGGAAGGAAAAGCATGCACCCGAGGCACCGCCTGTTACCGTGATGCAGAAGACGTTGTTCGTATCGGGGATGGTGCTCTACTATCTGGTACAGGGCGGGCCTTTTGAATTGCTTGGACATCTTATGTTTGCGTTCCATATGATCGATATGTCGGTTTCATATTTAGTCGTTCCGCCGATCATCATGTTCAGCATCCCTGCGTTTCTATGGATGGCCATGTTCTCCGCGCCATTCTGGAAGCGATTCAGATGGGCAACGCATCCGATTTTTGCGCTAATTGTGTTTAATGTATTGTTCTCGCTCTATCATTTGCCAGTCGTGCATGACTACGTAATGATTCATTTTGCTGTACACCGGATCTACTATCTCGTGCTGTTAGCGACAGCATTCTTGATGTGGTGGCAGATCACTTGCCCGATTCCGGAATGGAACCGACTTAGCGATGTACGCAAAATGGCTTATATCTTCGCAAGCGGCATGCTTCTCACGCCTGCTTGTGCGCTTATTATTTTCAACGACACGCCGATGTATGCTACGTATAATGATCCAGAGGTATGGGCGAAAGCGATGGGCTACTGTGTCTCCGGCGATCCGGCTTCACTGCTTGCTTCCTTTAAAGGGCCGGCTTTCTTCAATCTCATGTCACCTGCTGAAGATCAGCAGCTTGGCGGTATCATTATGAAGCTTGTACAAGAAGTGATGTATGGTGCCATTCTCGCCTACGTCTTCTTCCATTGGTATAAGAGAGAGCATGCCGATTCCGACGATCCGTTGCCAGAGCATGGCGCGTTTAATTAGTCGGAAACGATTCATATTAATAGAGGAATGGACGGGATGATGTTTGTCACTGTATGATATTTTGCCTGCAATTAGCACCTCCTTCATTGCCATTAGCGCCATTCTAGTTGCCATTGGCTGGAGTCTAGCGATCAAGCGCAAGCTTGAAGCGCATAAGAAAGTAATGCTTGCCGGTGCGGTTGCGGCATTGCTGTTCTTCATTATTTATATGTGCCGTACGATATTCGTCGGCAACACGGATTGGGGCGGCTCTGATGAGCTGAAGCCGTACTATCTGACGTTTCTATTCTTCCACATCGTACTTGCAACAGTAGGCGCGGTGTTTGGTCTAACGACGCTGACACTTGCATTCCGCAACCAGTTTGCGAAGCACCGCAAGTGGGGACGTATAACTTCTGTTGTATGGTTATTCACGGCTGTTACAGGTATTACGGTATATGTGCTGCTGTACTTGATGTATCCAGGCGGTCACACCAAGCCAGTGTTTGATGTGTTGTTTGGCGGCGCTTAAGCAGCTCGTTTAATGCAGGGAAGGGCGGTAAATCTCTATGATGAGATTTACCGCTCTTTTTTGCGTTAGAGGTAAGTTTACAGATTCGCAGTGAAACAGTACAATCATGTTAAGATGGAACAAAACATGTTTGTTTCAAACAGGAGGGCGATGGCTGGTGTTGCTTCATGGCAAAGAATATACGCGTAGGGAGATCGAAGCCCGCGTCGGACGGATTGAACAGCTTGGCGGCATTCGCAAGCTAACATTAGCCGATGGCAATGAGCAGGGATCATCTATGATTTCGGTTCGGACGGGGGCTGGGCTTGCTTTTGATGTCATGCCGGACAAGGGACTTGATCTGTCCGCTGCGACCTTCTCAGGGAATTCCTTGAGCTGGCAATCGGCAAACGGCGACGTGCATCCTTCGTATTATGACGATAAAGATATGGGCTGGCTGAGAACGGCTTCGGGCGGCTTGCTGATGACTTGCGGATTGATCAGCGTGGGGTCGCCGAGCAGCAGCGGGGGCAAAAGCTACGGTCTTCATGGCAGAGCCCATCATACGCCAGCCAAACAGGTTGCCGCTGAAGGTTATTGGATTGGTGACGAGTATGAAATGCGGATTGCTGGCGTGATCGAAGAAACTTCGATGTTCGGCGGTCATCTTCGGTTAAGAAGAGAGATTCGGACGAGGCTCGGAGAGAATCGGATCTCCATTCGCGATGTGGTGGAGAACGCTGGCTTTGAGCCTTGTCCGCATATGATCCTGTATCATTTTAACTTTGGCTTTCCGTTGCTTACAGAGCAAACCGAGCTTGTTTTCCCGAAAGGAAATGTACAAGCCGTCATAGACGGTGTGCCGGTTGAGGGTTATGACAAATGGACGGCTCCGGCGGCGCCATATCAAGAACGCGTCTATTATCATGACCTGGAACGTGCAGCATCTGGACGACAATCAGTGACGATTCGTCAGCCAGGGTTTCCGATTGCGGCGGGTCAGTCTGCTCCTATTGCAGTAACGCTTAGCTGGAAGTCGGATACGCTGCCGAAGCTTTCGCAGTGGAAGATGCCAGGCGCGGAAATTCATGTATTAGGTATTGAACCGTCCAACTGCGGCGTGGAAGGCATGGAGACGGAGAAGGAGCGCGGTACTCTCGTGATGTTAGAGCCAGGCGAGTCGCGTGAATATGAACTGGATTTGACGATTGTGTAGGAGTGAGCAGCAATGACGGTGAACTTGAATGAACGGCAGCAGCAGCTGATGACGATGCTCGAGAGTACGGGTGAAGTGAAGGTTGCGGGGCTGAAAGAGACGTTCGGCGTGACGGAAATGACGATCCGGCGCGACTTAGAGAAGCTGGAACATGCCGGCTATGTGAAGCGGACATTCGGTGGCGCCATTCTCGCATCGAAGGATGCGACGCTGCAGGATCGCTCCGTCGTTATGACGGATGAGAAGAATCGGATTGGGCGAGCGGCAGCATCGCTTGTGCAGGAGAATGACTCGATCTTCATCGACGGAGGCACGACGACTTTGTATGTGGCACGCCATCTGAAGCCGGGTATGAACATAACTGTTGTGACGAATGCGTTGAACATCGCGCTGGAGCTGCTGGAGAAGAGGATTACGACGGTTGTGACAGGTGGAATGGCGCTCGAAACGACCTCGACGCTAGTTGGGCCGGCGACGGTAGAGTCGATTGGGCGGATGGCTTTCGACCGGATATTCCTGGGGGCGACAGGCGTGAGCGCAAAGCATGGCTTCAGCAACTCGAACATGTATGAGGCGGAGATTAAGCGAATAGCAATTGCGCATGCTGCCGAGGTGAATGTCGTCGTTGACCATACGAAGTTCGGAGCGAAGGAGCTGTTCTCATTCGGGTCGCTTGATACGGTGCATCGCATCGTTTGCGATCAGGCGCCGGAGGAATCGCTGCTCGCGGCATGTAAAGAGAGTCATGTGGAGCTATTAGCTGCTGCGGAGTGAGAGAATGAGCGAGATTGTTTGTTTGTAACATTTCTTATAGACAGATGAATGATGGTTCGATAGAATAATGTTATAAACGAACATTATTTGTTCACATTATAGAAAGCATAAGTTTCATTTGTTCGAATTTCTATAATGTCTCCGCGAAACGCAAGCTTTTGCCGAAAGGACGGCGACAGCCGTTTACACTTGTAGCAGAACTAAGGGGATGAGTTCACATGTCAGCAGTGGCACCAAGGTTAAATCGGATGTTTAGTGAGCAGGGAAAATGTTTTGATGTTGCAGTCGATCATGGATTCTTTAATGAGTATTCCTTCTTAGCCGGAATTGAGAATATGCAGAAAGCAATCGAGACCATTGTGGCAGCGAATCCTGATTGTATTCAGCTTAGCATCGGACAGGCGAAGCGGCTGCAAAGCGTTCCGGGCAAGAAGAAGCCGGGACTTGTTCTGCGTACAGATGCGGCGAATATTTATGGTACAGAGCTGCCGCGTTTTCTGTTCAGCGAGCTTATTGATCGCGCGATTGAGAAGGCGGTATCGCTAGATGCTGTTGCGGTATGTGTGAACCTGCTGTTGCTGCCAGGACAGCCGGAGCTGCATCACCAGTGTGTTCGCAATATTTCGCTCTTGAAGAGTGAATGCGAGAAGTACGGCATGCCGCTTATGGTTGAGCCGCTTGTTATGCTGCCCAATGAGGCGAAGGGCGGTTACATGGTCGATGGCGATATTAACAAAATCATGCCGCTCGTTCGTCAAGGCGTGGAGCTCGGCGCAGATGTCATTAAAGCAGATCCATGTGATGATGTGACGGAATATCGCCGTGTCATTGAAGTCGCTTCCGGCATTCCGGTGCTTGTTCGCGGCGGCGGCCGGGCAAGCGATGAAGAAATCGTGAACCGCACGGTCGAGCTGATGAACCAAGGCGCGTCGGGTATCGTGTATGGCCGCAACGTCATTCAGCACCCGAACCCGGCAGGCATGACGAATGCGCTTATGTCGATCGTGCATCATGGCGCTACGGCTTCGGAGGCACTGGCGATTTTGGCTGGAAAGGGCGTGGAGTAGAATGAGTGCGAGAGTCATTCGATTCGGCGTTATTGGCTGCGGCTTGATGGGCAAGGAGTTTGCGAGCGCGGCAGCGAGATGGCTGCATCTGGAACGTGTGGAGTTCGAGCCGAAGATTGTAGCGGTGTGCGATGCGAACATGGAAGCGACGAAGTGGTTCAAGAAGAACGTTCCAAGCGTGCAGCGGACCTACACCGATTACCGTGAGCTGCTTGCGGACTCTGAGGTGGAGGCGGTGTATTGTGCAGTGCCGCATAACTTGCATGCGCAAATCTATGTCGACATTATTGCCTCTGGCAAGCATTTGCTAGGCGAGAAGCCATTTGGAATCGATAGAGATGCGAATGCACGGATTTCGGCTGCGCTTGTTGCACATCCGGAGGTCATCGTTCGCTGCTCGTCGGAGTTCCCATTCTTCCCAGGCGCGCAAGCGTTGATCAAGATGGTGGAAGAGGGCAAATTCGGCCGAATTATTGAGGTGGAGGCGGGCTTTTGGCACTCCAGTGACTTAGACCCTACGAAACCGATTAATTGGAAGCGCCGTATTGCAACGAACGGGGAGTATGGCTGTATGGGCGATCTTGGCATGCATGTGCTGCATCTGCCGATGCGATTCGGTTGGAAGCCGAATAACGTTCGTGCGCTGCTAAGCAAAATCGTGAGTGAGCGTCCAGACGGCAAGGGTGGCATGGCGCCATGCGAGACATGGGATAATGCGATACTCGCATGTGAAGTAAGTGCGGCAGAGGGCGGCTTCCCGATGGTGCTGTCTACGAAGCGTATCGCGCCGGGCCATGCGAATACTTGGTTTATTCGCATTCAAGGTACGGAGCTATCTGCGGAATTCAGCACGAAAAATCCGAAGCAGGTCGCTACGCTTCCATATTCTCCTGGTCAGCAGCAAGCGTGGCATGTTGTGGATGTTCCTTATAAATCGGCATACGGAACAATTACAGGCGGTATCTTTGAATTTGGTTTCTCGGACTCGATCCTGCAAATGTGGGCGGCATTCTGCGACGAGCTTGCAAATGGAAGAGACGGGATGCAGCAGCCGTTCTATTGTGCAACGCCGGAGGAAGCGCAGGGCAGCCATCGCGTGTTCACGGCAGCGCTCGCATCTGAGCGAACAGGTCAAACGATTGCAATTGACTGGAGGGACTAGCGGTGAGTGCTGCTCGCGCAGGTGCGGAAGTCGTCGTTGCCGGGCATATTTGCCTCGATGTTATCCCGGCAATGCATGAGATGAAAGAAGGTATAGGCGCGATCCTCGTACCGGGCAAGCTTGTCGATATTGGCGCTGCTGTTATCGCCACAGGCGGCGCAGTGTCTAACACGGGACTCGCGCTGCACCGGCTCGGACTGCGCACGAAGCTGATGGGCAAGATCGGTGATGACATGTTCGGCGGCGCAATTGTCGATGTACTGCGCAGCTACGGCGGAGAGGAGCTGTCGAGCGGCATGATTGTTGCCGCAGGCGAGAGCAGTTCTTATACGCTGGTCATTAATCCGCCGAACATTGACCGCATATTCCTGCATTGTACCGGAGCCAATGATACGTTTACGTCTGCGGATATACAGGAGGAGGCGCTTGCCGGGGTGAGGCTGTTCCACTTCGGCTATCCGCCGCTAATGCGGAAGATGTATGAGGATGGCGGAGACGAGCTTGCTGCGCTGCTGGCAAAGGCGAAGAGCGCCGGCCTTACGGTGTCGCTCGATCTGGCGAAGCCGGACCCGGAGTCGCCAGCAGGACGCGCGGATTGGCGCAGCATATTATTGAAAGCGCTACCGCAGGTGGATGTGTTCCTTCCGAGCTTCGAGGAAATTCTGTATATGCTGCGCCGGGAGCAATACGAGTCGTTGCTTGCGCAGCATGGAACGAACGATCTGCTGCCTTTCGCCGAAGGGCCGTTGCTGCGCGAGCTGTCGCAGGAGCTGCTCGATCTCGGCGTCAGCATCGTCGTGCTCAAGCTCGGGGAGCATGGTCTGTACCTGCGGACGTCAGACGATGCAGCGAAGCTTGCTGCCATTGGTGCGGCTGTGCCGGAGGAGCTGGACGCGTGGGTGGGACGCGAGCTGCTCGTTCCCTGCTTCGAAGTCGCCGTTGCTGGCACGACGGGAGCAGGAGATTGCACGATCGCGGGCTTCCTCGCGGGCCTCTTGAAGGGGCTTGCGCCGGAGGCGGTGTTGAATGGCGCCGTTGCAGTCGGCGCCTGCAATGTGGAGCAAACGGACGCGACGAGCGGCGTGCCCGCTTGGGGAGCGGTGCAGCAGCGGATGGCGGCAGGCTGGAGACGGCGCGAGGTGAAGCTTGCGCTGCCGGGCTGGCGCAGCGGCGGCGGGGGAAGTGGCGCTGTCGGTAGCGCGGCTGATGGCGGCGATGCGGGAGGCGGCGTGGCTGACGGCGTGTGGTATGGACCGGAAGAGCAGAAGTAAGCGGCGGTAGAAGACTTGTACCGTCAGTAAGGCGCATTGTCCAGATGAGTATGATTTTTAACGGGAGGCGTTAAGGGATGAGAAGAAGCGAAGTGCGCGCGGCGCAGAAGCGGACGGCGGCGATGTTTGATCAGTTGGGTATTACATTGACACCGGAAGAGCGCAGTAATATTGAGGTTGCGGAGTTTGGGCTTGGCGATCTGCAGCAGCAAGGGCTTGAGCTCATCACATACATCAATACCGACCGCTACTGTGCGAAGGATCTCGTCTTGTTCGCAGGCCAGACTTGTCCCGAACATTCGCACCCGCCGGTTGGCGACGATCCCGGCAAGATGGAGACCTTCCGCTGCCGGTACGGAATCGTATGGCTCTACGTTGAAGGCGAGAGTAACGGCACGATTCAAGCGCGGGTTCCGAGGGGCAGCGAGGAGTACTACACCGTCTTCCACGAGATCGAGCTGAAGCCGGGACAGCAGTATACCATTCCGCCGGGCACGAAGCACTGGTTCCAAGCTGGGGAGAAAGGTGCGGTCGTGTCGGAGTTCTCGAGTACGAGCCGCGATGAGTTTGATATTTTTACAGATCCGAGAATTATCAGGGTTCCGGTTATTGAGGAAGACGTTTAGAACGAAAAAGCAAGGAAACAAGGACACCTTCTAATCAGAAGATGTCCTTGTTTTGATCTATGCGCTCCCCATTGTAACGGTCGCCACAGTGCTTAAACGGCTCTAAATGACCACTTTTATAGGCTAACGGTTGCTAGCGAGCTTATTCAGGGGATTTTCACTGAGAATGGATCACTCTGCAGCAAATAGCCTCTGTCACAACCGTTACCATTTCAAAAGCAGCCCATTTCACGAAATAACCATTCTGACAACCGTTAGAGCCGGATAGAGTCTGCGGCGTGCGCTGAGGCTGGACGGTTAAGAAGGCTACGAGATGCTAGAGAAGCTAAGAGAAGCTAAGAGCGACTAAGAAAGACTACGAGAGACTACGATAGATTACCGGTCTTATCGCGCAGCACTTGTTCCACTTTGGAGAGATGCGCATCCATACGGGCTGCGGCTTCACCGGCATCCTGCTGGCGTATCGCGTCAATGATGCCGCTGTGCTCCTCGAGCAGTCTGCGCGCCGATTGCTGCTCGGCGTAGAACCAGAGCGAGCGTGTATCGCGCATGCTCTCATGAAGGCGCTGCGAGAGCGACTTCATCAGCTCGATCAGCATCGGGTTGCGCGTGGCGCGCGCGATCTGCTCATGCAGCTGCACGTCGGCCTGCTCGCCGAAGGCCTCATCGTCGAGTCGCTGTTCCATCTGCGCGAGCGTCGCCTGCATGGCTGCAAGGTCTTCCGCGCTGCGATGCCTCGCGGCGAGGGCGGCGCAGCCAGTCTCGAGCACTTTGCGCACTTCGAGCAGCTGAAGCAGCGAGTCTGCGCGGTCGAGCCAGTCTTCTCGTGCCGGGGACTCGCCTTGCGACTCCGGCGGGGAAAGCACGAAAGTGCCGCCGCCTTGGCGAATGTCGAGCAACCCCTGGGCTTTGAGCGCGCTTAATGCTTCGCGGATTGTTGAGCGTCCGACACTATATTCAGTAGCGAGGTCGACAACGGAAGGGAGCTTGTCTCCTGGCAACAAGTCGCCTGTTGTGATGCGGTTATGGAGCTCGCGGGATACCCATTCGTAGCTTTTGAGCGGCCTTGCTTGCATGGGGAGTCCTCCTTTATGATAACGGTCGTCAGCACTATTTTTCGAATAGATAAATATGCATATCCGGTTTCTTCATCTTATGATATACTACTTCCAAAACAAAGTCATCAGATGACCTGATCTATTATTTATATATGAGGCTAGGGGGAAACCGTACCATGCTAGGCGATTCGGTAAAACAGAAGCTGCGCGAAATTGTCGGCAGCCAGTGGTTTAAAGACGACAAGGAATCATTGATTACGCATTCCTATGACAGTACGCCAATGCTGCAATCGCTGCCTGACGGGGTGATTTACCCGGAAAATACGGCGCAAGTGTCGGCAATCTTGAAGCTGCTGAATGAGCACCGGATTCCGGTCGTAAGCCGGGGCTCGGGCACGAATCTATGCGGAGGGACGGTTCCGGTAGAGGGCGGCATTGTCATGGTTATGCACCGGATGAACCGGATTCTTGAGGTCGATCTCGAAAATCTCACAGCTACCGTTCAGCCCGGTCTCAATACGAAGCAATTCAGCACCCATGTCGAAGGGCTGGGGCTGTTTTATCCACCGGATCCTGGGAGTATGGCGATCTCGACCATCGGCGGCAACATTGCGGAATGCTCTGGCGGCTTGCGCGGTCTAAAATACGGCACGACAAAAGATTACGTCATCGGGCTGGAGGCTGTTCTTGCGAATGGGGAGATTATTCGGACCGGCGGGAAGCTGATGAAGGATGTGGCCGGCTACGATCTTACGAAGCTGCTCGTTGGTTCGGAAGGAACGCTCGCAGTTGTAACGGAAGCAATTCTTAAGCTCATCCCGCCGCCGAAGACGAAGAAGACGATGCTTGCGATGTATAAGGATCTGTACGGCGCAGCCCGGACTGTTTCCAAAATCATCGAGAACCGCATCATTCCCGCAACGCTCGAGTTTCTGGATAATCCGACGATTCGGGTCGTGGATGATTTTGCGAAGCTGGGGCTGCCGCTCGATATGGACGCGATTCTTCTCATCGAGCAGGACGGCGATCCGGAGATGGTGGAGCGGGATATTGCGCGCATCGCGGAAATTTGCCAGAGCGAGAATGCAGAGCGTGTCACTATCGCAGCGACCGAAGAGGAAGCGCTGAAGCTGATGACCGCGCGGCGGAGCGCGTTCACGGCACTGGCACGTTTGCGGCCGACGACGATTCTCGAGGATGCAACGGTGCCTCGCTCGAAAATCGCCGAGATGGTGCTCGCAATCAATGATATTGCGGCGAGGCATAACGTGACGATCTGTACATTCGGCCATGCCGGCGATGGCAATTTGCATCCGACGGCGACGACGGATGTGCGGGATAAGGAAGAAATTCATCGCGTGGAAGAGGCTTTTGAGGAGATTTTTGAAGCGGCAATTCGTCTGGGCGGCACGATTACTGGCGAGCATGGCGTCGGACTTGTGAAGGCGCCGTACTTGGAGTGGAAGGTCGGTCCTGCGGGGATTGAAGTGATGCGGGGGATTAAGACGGCTTTTGACCCGAACAATATTCTGAACCCGGGCAAAATGTTCGCAAAATCCACGCGTAAAAGGGTGGTGCTTGGCCATGCCTAATCTGCTCGCGTCGATCCTGGAGGCAAAGGGAA
Source organism: Paenibacillus sp. sgz302114 (assembly GCF_056120345.1). Classification (NCBI taxonomy): domain Bacteria; kingdom Bacillati; phylum Bacillota; class Bacilli; order Caryophanales; family Paenibacillaceae; genus Paenibacillus; species Paenibacillus sp. sgz302114. The sequence continues at coordinate 713,999 of NZ_JBVYOI010000002.1, read as the reverse complement.
GCAAGGGTAGTGAGGGTTCGTGCAGCGAGCTGGCGACAACGCTGAAGAGCACGCTGAACTACGATCAGCTGACGAACTGCATGCGCTGCGGCTTCTGCTTGCCGGCTTGTCCAACCTTCCGCGAAACGGGGATCGAAGCAGAGTCTCCGCGCGGACGGATCGCTCTCATGAAAGCTGTTGCGGACGGCTTGATGGACCCGGATTATGCGTTCGAGACGCAGATGAACCATTGTCTCGGCTGCCGCGCTTGTGAGCCGGCGTGCCCGGCGGATGTGAAGTACGGGCAGCTGCTCGAACAGGCACGGGATTCGGTAGAGCAGCATACGCAGAGCCACCGCTGGTGGGTGAAGCTGGCGCGGAAGACCGCATTTGAAGGGATGTTCCCGCACCAAGGGAGGATGCGTCTGCTTGGTGGCGCGCTGCAGGTGTATCAGAAGTCCGGTCTTCGCGGGCTTGTGCGCGGAAGCGGCATGATGAAGCTGTTCCCGCAGCATATGCAGCAGATGGAGCGCATCCTGCCGGATGCATCGTACCGCGGCGTTGTCGAGCAGATAGGCTCCGTTCATCCCGCGAAGGGTGAGCGAGTCGGTACGGTTGGCTTGTTCCGCGGCTGCATTATGGATGTGCTGTTCACGGAGACGAACAAGCATACGGTTGAGCTGTTGAATGAGGCAGGCTTCGACGTCGTTATTCCCGAATCGCAGAACTGCTGCGGCGCTTTGCATGCGCATAGCGGCGAGCAGGACGGCGCTCGCGAGCTGGCGAAGAGCAACATTGCCGCGTTCAAAGCGGCAGGCGTTGATTGGATCGCCTCGAATGCCGGCGGTTGCGGGGCGCTTCTTGTGGAGTACGATCATCTGCTGCACGATGATCCGCAGTATGCCAGCGATGCGAAGTGGTTCGCGAAGCGGACGCTCGATGTGAGCAAGCTGCTCGTAGAGCACGGCCGCTTGCAGTCGGCCGCTGCAGCTGCTGTTGCCGCGAGCAAGGTGCAGGGGACCGCACCGAGCTGCGGCGGGGCTTCGGCGCCGGCGAGCGCAGGCGGAGGAACTGCGCCGAGCAGTGGCGCGGCGGTGGCTTCTGCAGCGGCGGGCGAGACAGCTGCTGCAGCCGGTGGCTGCGGTGGCGGCTGCAGTGGCGTCAGCTTCGCAGCGGAGGATCCGGTGCGCATTACGTACCAGGACTCCTGCCATCTGCGCAACGTCATGCGCTCCTCCGAAGCGCCGCTAAAGCTAATGAAGAGCGTCGCGAACGCAGAGTTCGTAGAGCTCTACGAGTCGGACCGCTGCTGCGGCTCGGCGGGCATCTACAACCTGACCCAGCCGGAGATGGCGGGTCAGATTCTCGATCACAAGATGGACCATGTGAAGCAGACTGGCGCACATTATTTGCTGACGAGCAACCCGGGCTGCTTGCTGCAGATGAAGCTTGGCATCGAGAAGCATGGGATGAGCGGGAAGATGGAAGCCGTTCATTTGGTTGATTTTCTGCATGAGCGGATATGTAAGGAATAGTGTCGAGTTTGGAGACGGCTGCGCGCTTGGTGATCAAGCGCCTGGTCGTCTTTTTTGCATCGTTGTCAAAATAGGGATAACCCGTCGCCGCATAAATATAAGTAACAACAGGCGAAAGAGGTGCAGCCGTATGGGGAGATCGCTCGGTTCGTGGCTGATCAGGCTGCTCATTGGGATGTTTACCTTGCTGTTTATTTATCCGGCGATTGCGTTCGCATGCCTAGTAATCGGCTTCACTCCGTCTTGGCGGTCGGGGCTCTTGATGCTCGGATCTTCTTTGCTGCTGTATGTTATTTTGAAGCGGGAAGCACGGCAGATGAGATCTATTCGCCGATCAGCCGGGGAGCAGCAGCTTAGCCACTTTCCTGGCAAGTATGAATCTGAAGCGTCCCCACCGCCGCTTAGCGATATTTATTACGACATTGCCGCTGATTTGCGGGAGCAGGAGCGGATTATGAATATTGTCAATAAACGTACCACTAATATTTGCCCGCCAGGCAGCGGACATCCCGCGAATTGCGGTTGCCAATCATGCGCGCCAAAAGTTGGCTGACAGAACAGATATGTGCGCTCAGCGCCGCAGTCCGACATACTAACCAAAGCCCTGTAGCTGAGAGAACACATACGTGCTCTCAGCAACAAAATCACATCAAAAGTTGGTTGGGAGAACATATATGTGCTCTCACCGTCGCAGTTCGACTACTAACTTGAATTTTATAGCTGAGAGAACACATACGTGCTCTCAGCATTAGAATCGCGCCAAAAGTGGGCCGAGAGATCCAATATGATCTATCAGTGCCGCCGCCCAAGTAAAATAGAGGTTAGCGAGAGCCGAAAGATGGCGAGTTGAGAGAGGGAAAACACTCTCTCACGAGTGGAAACTCTCTCAGCATGTGAAAGCCCGCCGGGCATATAACCTCGGCGGGCTTATATTGCTCCTCCCCCAGTGGAGGAGAGTGCCCGGAGGGCGGTACGGAGGCGGAGCAGCGTTAGCGGTCGTTTGCCTAGGCTAAATGATCTGTATGGTCTAGACATCGCAGATCAATTAGCCTTTGTAGTTGGATTCCAACATCTAAATGTTTTATATAATCAGGGGAATCCAAACTACAACAGCGAGCGTAGTCCCGTACCGCCTGCAGGGCACGCCCTCCACGTCTTTTTTCCAATGGTTTACTTTCAATCTCCCTCTTGCTTATACTGTACATATCACGTTTGTGAGGGGAGTTTTGCAGGGAATGAATGCATTATCGCTCGAACAAGTTTTCAAGCAGTATGGTGAGAAGACGGCAGTGAATGGCATCAGCTTCGAAGTAGAGCAGGGAGAGATATACGGGCTGCTGGGAGCGAATGGGGCTGGGAAGACGACGACGATGCGGATGGTGCTCGGGCTTATTTATCCCGATTCCGGCAAAATCCGTTATAACGGCAAGGCCTACAGCAAAGAACAGCTGCGTGGACTCGGCTATTTGCCAGAGGAGCGGGGACTGTACCCGAAGATTATTGTAAGCGACCAAATCATATATCTAGCCCAGCTGCGAGGCATGTCCAAGCGGGATGCGGACCAGAACTTGAAGCGCTGGCTCGATCGGTTCGGCGTGCCGGAGTATTACGGCAAGAAGGTTGAAGAGCTGTCCAAAGGCAATCAGCAGAAAATCCAATTCATCGCATCGGTCATCCATAAGCCCGGCATCGTCATCATGGACGAAGCGTTCAGCGGACTTGATCCGGTCAACGTGGAGCTGCTCAAATCAACGGTGAAAGAGCTTCGCGACAGCGGTACAAGCATTCTATTCTCGACGCACCGGATGGAGCATGTTGAGGAGCTTTGCCGCAACATTACGATTTTACATAGGTCCAATCCTGTCCTGCAGGGCAATCTCAAAGCGATCAAGAAGCAGTTTCCGAGGGAGCGAATCATCCTTGCTACAGATGGGGATGTAACAGGGCTCGCTGGTATTGGGGGGGTCATGAATGTGACTCGTCATGAGTACGGTTATGAGCTTCTCATCAGCAATGAAGCGGCGGGAAGGCCCGTCATTGAATTAGCACTCCAACAAACGAATGTGACACGCTTTGAAATTATGGAACCGACGCTCAATGAAATCTTCATTAAGACGGTAGGTGAGAACCATGAATAGCAGCTTCTGGACGGTCGTTGGATTTACGGCGCGCAACAAGCTGAGAACGAAAGCTTTTATCGTCACGACTCTTATTATTGCGGTTATTATGAGTATCGGCATCAACTTGCCGTATATCATCTCCCAGTTTAGCGGTGAAGGCAAGCCAACTGCGGTCGGCTACATGGAGACGAAGGAAGATCAGCTTGGATCGCAGCTGTTCACAGCTAGTCACATCGGCTCGTTGCTCACTGAATATTACAAGCAGCAGCCGAAGCCGGATCTTGAGATTGTCTCGATTAAGCCAGCGAATGCCAAAGATCAAGACAATGAGGCTGCGCTCAAGCAAGCCGTAGCCGATGGCACAATAGATGGCTACATCACCTTCACACCGAACAAAGAAGGATTCCCGACGGTCACGTATAAATCGGAGAGCCTGATGGAGGGCAAAGTGTCACGGTCGCTGGAAGCCGCGCTTCAAGTGGTGAAACAGAAGGCGATTCTCAGCGGCGGGGGCATTAGCGATGAGCTGATGGCACTCCTGCAATCGCAGATCAAACTAGATACGGTGCAAATCTCAACGAATGGCGGCGCTGGCTCGATCGGTCAAGGCAAGACGGAAGATGAGCAGGGAATGGATATGTTGACGGTGTACGTCATTATTATCTTGCTGTTCATGGCCATTATGATCAGCGGTCAAATGATCGCAAGCGAGATTACAGCCGAGAAAAGCTCCCGTGTTATGGAGATTCTCATTACGAGCGTCGCGCCCCTGAAGGCGATGTTCGGCAAAATATTCGGCATGTTCCTCGTCGTTCTGCTGCAGCTGGCGATCTACGTTCTCGTGATCATCGGCAACATGTCGATGCCGCAAAATAAAGATAAGCTGAGCAGCCTCGGCATTTCGCTCAGCGACATAGATCCTGTTCTCGTCCTTTATGCGCTCTTGTTCTTTTTAACAGGCTATTACCTGTTCGCGACACTGTTCGCTGCAATCGGATCGATCGTCAGCCGCACGGAGGATCTCGGTCAAGCGGTGCTGCCAATAACAATGCTGTCGCTCGCAGGCTTCTACATCTGCATTCTCGGCGGCATTAACAATCCGGGTTCGACGCTCGTCAAAGTGTCGTCGTTTATCCCGTTCTTCTCGCCCTATGCAATGGTCGTAAGGCTTGGCTTGTCCGACCCGCCGCTGTGGCAGGTATGGCTGTCGATCGGTATTTTGCTCGCGACGATTCTTGGCGCAGGCTGGCTGTCCGCGAAGATTTACCGCGCTGGCGTGCTCATGTATGGCAAGAAGCCAACGCTTCGTGAGATCGGCAAAGCGATGCGGGCTTATAAGTAAACGAAGAAGCGACAAACCATGATTACCTAAGACCAGTTAGATCAAACCTTGATCTGACTGGTCTTTTCACTTTCCCCTTGGCATTTACGAATACTAAACTTTTCTGATCTGCAAGAAGATATAAACTATCCATACAAGGACAAGGAGAGGAAGAGCATTAATGACACAGAAGCAAGCTTTGAGTTTCAGGAATGACGGCACGTTTAAAATCGTTCAATTTACGGATCTTCATTGGTCATGCGGCGCTCTGCTCGATATGCGTACCCATGCATTGATGCAGGAAGTTCTGCAAGAAGAGAAGCCGGATCTCGTCGTCTTTACGGGCGATATTGTCTATGCGAACTATAGCGAGGATCCGAAGCGGTCTTTTCTCGAGGCGGTCTCCTGCGTGGAATCGGCCCAAATTCCTTGGGCGGCAGTGTTCGGCAATCACGACACGGAGAAATGGGTCACTCGCGAGGAGCTTATGGAGCTGCAAATGGGATGCGACTATTGTCTTTCCGAACCGGGCCCGGAAGGAATCTTCGGTGTCGGCAATTTCATCCTGCCCATTCATGGATCGGGCGGTCAGACTGCCTTTGCCTTGTACTTTCTAGATTCCGGGAGTAATGCACCTGATTCGGTGGGGGGCTATGATTGGATTCGTCCAAGTCAAATCAGCTGGTATATCCAGAGCTCCAACAGACTTGCCGCCGACTACGGAGAACCACTCCCGTCCTTGGCGTTCTTTCACATTCCAATCCCTGAATATAAACAGGTTTGGGACGAAGAAATTTGCTACGGGGTTAAATATGAGGAGTTTATGCCTCCGCTCATAAATTCAGGGTTCGGCGCTGCTATGTTGGAACAGAAGGATATGCTGGGAACGTTCGCTGGACATGACCACCTTAATGATTTTTACGGCGATTGGCACGGCATACGCCTTTGTTATGGGCGGGGGTCCGGATATAACGCCTACGGCATGGCTGGGTTTGCACGGGGGGCCAGAATCATTCAGCTTCGTGAAGGTATCAGAGATTTCGAGACATGGATTCGGCTGGAAGGAAATATCGTGGAGCGCGAGCAGCCTGTCCACATCCCTGAGAAAGACCGAGATGTGCAAGCTGCTTCCACAGCATCAGAAGATGCTTCAGCTACTGAATGGTGGCTCGCTAAGTATAGAAGCCATTATGACTCTTCTCCTATAGAGACAGGCCCAGTGTATCATCCGGTTTCAACGGAGATGGAAGAGCTGGCGCGTCTGCTAGCGCCTGAGCTCCATCTGGCGGAGAGCGAGCCGTTTGTTTTAAGAGATTGCGTAGCTGTATTTCATCCAGAGCAGCCGCTCATCGCCTATCATCTGTTCTGGGATAGGGTAATGGGACGCAATGAAGCTGATCATCAGTTAATCTGGGTCAGTTATCATCCTGTGACAAAGGAATTGATTGAAATTAAAACCTATTTCCATGAAAATACGATTAGCTCCCATGAAGCACTGGACGAAGCGAGGGCACATCAAAACCGGCCTCAGGTTTATATACAGTGGGGAATTCATGGTCCGTTCCTGACTGGGGGCATCCGTGATGTTACGGTATCACGACTAGTTGATGGCATTCATATTACGAACACAGGACTTGATTCGTTAACGAGCATGTTCTCCGATGCCAGAAAGGGACGGGTGAGAGGCGTACCTCTACAGGAACGCGATCCGTTAAAACCGTTCTCGGGACAACTCTCCGATTATATGAATTTCTCCAAACAAGTAGATACGCAAGACTTTCTTAATAAAGAAAACCGTGTGCTGAAGAACAGACATGCGAATACCGCGATTACTCAGATAGCGCTTGGCTACCGTTTTGTGCCCATGCCAGAATGGCCGGAAGACTGTTCCTCCATCCAGGAAGCCACATACCTCTAGTGACCAAGAAAGTAAAACTAATCGATTCATTGTAGAGCACCCATTCGCGGCCCATTTGGCTAAGAATGGGTGTTTTGTTATGTCGTAACCATGAAAAGAACAAAAAGGAACAAAAAAGTTAAATTAACAAAACAAACATGCGTAATTAATCCTTCGTTTACGTTTGACTTGTATTCTTTGGGAAGTGAGGAAAACAAAATCGTTGCTGACTTCATTGAAACAGGAGGAGAACATTTATGTCTGCCATACAATTTGAGAACGTGCGTAAAACGTATTCGAATGGAAAAACAGTCATCGAAGGTTTGAACTTGGAAATAAGAGATCGTTCGTTTACCGTGCTTGTCGGTCCATCGGGCTGCGGAAAAACGACTGCGCTTCGAATGATCGCTGGTTTAGAAGAGGTTACCGACGGAAGCATTCAGATCGGCAACGCTAATGTAACGAAGCTTGAACCTGGAGAGCGCGATGTCGCGATGGTTTTTCAGAACTATGCGATTTACCCGCATATGACTGTTAAAGGAAATATTGAGTTCGGTTTAAAAAATCAAGGCATGCCTAAAGCCAGTATCGTTGAGCGACTGAAGAGAGTCATTAATCTGGTCGGCCTTGTACAATACACCAATGCAAAGCCCTCTATGCTTTCCGGAGGACAACGCCAAAGAATCGCGCTCGCAAGAGCCATTTCCAAGGAGCCAGGCGTGTTTTTAATGGATGAACCGTTATCTAATCTAGACGCGAAGCTGCGTAATCAAATGCGCAGCGAATTGATTCAGCTCCACCAAACGCTTCAATCGACATTCGTATTCGTCACGCATGACCAAATCGAAGCCATGACGATGGCGACTGATATCGTTATTTTCAATGAAGGCAAGGTCATGCAAGTAGGTACGCCTAAGCAAGTTTACAACGATCCTGACAACATATTCGTTGCTACCTTTATCGGCGATCCAGGAATGAATATCGTAAAGCTTGGCAGCGCTTGTCAACTGGGCTTCAGACCTCAGAAGGCCAAGTTTACGATGAAGGAACCATTTCTAGGCATCTCGCTTGAGGGTGAGATCGTGACAAGTGAAACGCTCGGTTTGGAATGCCTGTATCATGTGAAAACCAATCTTGGCAGCATCATCGTAAAGTCCGAGGAAGAGCTAGATTTCGGGCAGAGCGTTAACGTGTATGTGGCGGAAGAAGACTTGTATTACTTTGACTTGGACGACAATCGCATCCGTGGCGCCTATCAAATCAAGCAATTAACACAAAGCATTCTATTGAAAGAGGGCGTGTGCGTTGCAAGAGAACATTCTATCGCAGAAGCGGCTATCTAAGAAGTCCGTCGCCTCTCGCAATATGCTCATATCCGTATTGTCCCTAGTTGTGAACAAGCTGTTGAAGAATCCTTATGTGCTCATTGCACCTGCGATTATACTCGTTTCTTTATTTTCCTTGTATCCGGCTCTGTTCGCTCTGAAAGTCAGCTTTCTGAAGTGGGATGTAGTTACAGGGGAGAAGACATTCGTTGGATTCGATAATTACCAGTCTGTTTTCACTGATCCTGAGTGGCTGCAAGTCATGAAGAATACATTCTTCTACACCGTATTTACCGTAATCTTCGGCTTAATCTTCGCTCTGTTAATCGGTATTTTGCTGAAGAAAAGCTCGGTGTTGAACAACTTCGTTCAAAGCGTCATTTTTACGCCGCAAATTGTTTCGTTCGTCTCGGTTTCGATTATGTGGATGTGGCTCTTTGATCCACAGATGGGCATGATCAATTATGTTTTCAAATTCATAGGCTTGGAGCCTCAGCTATGGATGCTGAGTCCGAAAACTTCATTGTTGTCGGTCATCATCGTGTCCATATGGAAAGGATTAGGATTTAACGCGATGATCGTAATCGCAGGCCTGCAAAGCATTCCAGTCTATATTTACGAAGCTGCGAAGCTGGATCGCTCAAGCAAGCTGAATACGTTGTTTAAGATTACGATCCCGTTACTGTCGCCGACATTGTTTTTTCTGCTTATTACATCCACAATAGGTGCTTTCACTTCGTTCGATGTCGTTAATCTCATGACCAAAGGCGGGCCGCAGGGATCCTCCAATGTGCTCGTGCACTGGATTTATCAAGTCGGATTTTTGAAATTCCAGCTCGGCAGGGCGATGGCGGCATCCATCTTGTTTCTAATTATGATTGGCATCATATCCATTGTTAACTTTAAGTTCTTCTCTCGGAATGTTCACTATCAATAGAAAGGAGGAACACAACTAGCTATGAAACTGGTTATTCATCTACTTCGTTACCTGCTGCTCGCAGCTCTCATCATCACGTTTATCTTTCCATTCTATTGGATGATCAGTACGTCGTTGAAATCGTTTTTCGAAGCGATCCATTTTCCGCCTGCAATGTTTCCGAAATCGTTGCATTTTGAGAATTATAGGGAAGCATGGGTGAAGGTCAAATTCGTTCACTATGGGACCAATTCGGTCATTATTACACTATTGACGGCAATCGGACAGCTGCTTGTATGTGTTCCTGCATCGTATGCGTTCGCAAAGAAGAAATTTGCTTTATCGGGGTTCTTCTTCGCATTAGTACTCGTCGATTTAATGCTTCCGGCTCAAGTTACATTCGTGCCTATCTATGTACTGCTCAGCGATTTTGGCTGGCTTGATACGTATGCGGCGCAAATTATTCCCTTCATCTATTCCTCCTTCGCGATCTTCTTTATGACGGAGGCGTTCAAGCAAATCCCGGACGAGCTGCTCGATGCGGCGAAGCTGGATCAAGCGACAGAGCTGCAGCTCATGGTTAGAATCATGCTTCCAATTACCAAACCGTTCATTCTTACGCTCATGCTCTTAGCGATCATCGGGAAATGGAACGATTACTTCTGGACCTTAATTCTAACTAACTCGGAGAGTGTAAGAACGCTGCCGATTGCCGTGAAGAGCTTACTGGATGTTGGAGACGGAATCAATGAATGGAATATCTCAATGGCCGGCAATGTCTTGTTAATGGCGCCGGTACTTCTCCTTTATTTGTTCGCGAACCGTTTTATCAAAAATGCGTTCGTTTATGGCGGCATTAAATAGGAGCAGCAATAACTTTAAGGAGGTGATTGCTGGGGAGCAATATTGCAAGTGATGAGGTTCAAGTTATCGTTGGGTATAGGGTAGGAGAAAAAGAGTCATAAAATGACGGAGGAGATTTCCTAATGAAACCAACTGTAAAAAAATTATCAACTTTAGCGATTGCAGGCGCTATGACTGTCGGATTACTGGCAGGCTGCGGTAATGCAGAAACGACGAATGAGAACGGAACTCCGAAGGCGAACGATACTCCCGCGAACGAAACGAGCAAGCACGAGAAAGTTGTCGTCGATTTCTGGTCGATCTGGGATCCAACGAATGGCAACGGCAAATTGTTGGCTGACGCGGCTGCAAAATTCAATAGCGAAAATCCTGACTCCGAAATCGTCGTTTCTGGCCAAGGCGGATACGATGGTGTTGCCGAGAAGCTAGAGGCTGCTTTAGTTGCTAAGAAACCTCCGGTAATTGCCCAAATCGAAGAATCATTTATTGCTCGTTACAGTCCGGTTGCAGCTGATTTAAGCAAATACGTATCCCAAGCAACGATTGACAACTATATTGACGGCTTGACCGTTTCCAGCGTTGTTGACGGCGTATTCAAAGCAGCTCCACTGAACCGCAGCACGCCGATCCTTTACTTAAATGCAGATATGTTGGCTAAAGCGGGGTTGCCTCAAGAGGGTCCTAAAACTTGGGACGAGCTGTATGCATTCGCTAAGAAAATGGCTAAGCCAGATCAAGGCATTTACGGATTTTCAGGCCATTGGGATTCCGATGCTTGGTTCTGGGAGTCGGCTCTTTACTCCTACGGCGGCGAAGTTGTAAACGAAGATGGCTCAGAAGCAGCCTTCGATAACGAGAAAGGCAGCAAAATCGTTGAGCTATGGCAAAAAATGTCTAACGAAAAAACGATGCTGAACCCTTACAGCTCGCAAGGTAACGTGTCCGATATCGTGAAGCAAAATTTTGTCGATGGTAAAGTCGGCATGATCCTTGATTCCGTTGGCTCAATGGGTCCATTGCTGAAAGATCAATCCAAATTCAAGGTTCAAGTTGCTTACCAGCCAGCTGGCGAGAAAAACTCGATGGTAACGGGCGGAGCTAACATGATCGTCTTGGACAGCGCTACGGAAGATCAGAAGAAAGCAGCAGGAAAGTTCCTAGAATACTTGGCTTCGGATGAATTCGTAGTCAACTTCTACAAAACATCCGGTTACTTCGCGACAACGAAGTCTTCATTGGAAACACAAGAAGTTAAAGATCTGTTTGCTGAACACCCGCAATTCAAAGTAGCGATCGATCAACTGCAATTTGCTCATAAGCGTCCTTGGCAGAAGAACTGGCGTGCGATGTACACTTCAATCGTTGATGACTTGAATGGTGCAATGGTGGATACCCAATCAGATGCAAAAGCTATCATTCATACAGCTGATGTAAAAGCGCAAAAAATTATCGACGACAACAAATAAGGAGGTTCCCCTAGTCGTGAGAACCGTGAACGGATTTATGACCGAAGGCAGCTTTTATAAGGGTAATGTCCACTGTCACTCGACGCTATCGGATGGGGCCTTAACCGTTGAACAGCTTCGGGATGCGTATAAAGAAAAGGGCTATCATTTCTTATCGCATTCCGAGCATGATTTCTTCACTAATTTCGAGCCGTCGAATGAAGCGGATTTTATTACTCTTCCTTCAAGCGAAGTAAGTATTCTAATGCCGAAAGGCGACTATCGCATCTACCATCTCCATGTTATTCTAGGAACGGATGAGCATATAAGGAACGCGGCTTTAGAGCCGCTAAAGCATATGCAGCCGATCGTATGGGACGCTTGGGAAGGGTATTCGACCGTGCAAGCCTTCATCGATGATATGATTGCAAGAGGAAATCTCGTCATGTTCAACCATCCTCATTGGTCGACTGTGGAGTGGGAAGATGTGTACGAGTTGAATAACCTTTTTGCGCTCGAGATCTACAATCATTGCTCCGAGTGGCAGGAGAATATGGGCAATTCCCGCATTATGTGGGACACCTTGCTCCGCAAAGGCATGCGTTTGCATGGATTGGCTACGGACGACAACCACAACCGTCAACCGCTCGATTCACCGAAGAACGACTCGTTTGGAGGCTGGATAGTCGTCAAGGCGAAGGAGCTTTCCCGTAATTCGATAATCGATGCCATGCTGAAGGGCAGCTTCTACTCCTCGACAGGTCCTGAAATTTACGATTTTCGAATCGTGGACGATGAAGTGATCTTCGAATGCTCGCCAGTTGAGCGGATTTATATGAACGGCGATGGCCGTCAATATCAAATCGAGATCGGCGAGAACGTAACGCAGCTAAGAAAGAAGCTTCAGGGTACGGAGAAATACATCCGGGTTGAAGCGATTGATAAATTCGGAAAAACAGCTTTTACAAATCCGATTTACTTGGATTAATAGTTCCGATCAAGCCGGAAAATGAAGCTATCACATTCGTTTCCCGGCTTGATTTTTCTATAAAGAGATAAAGGTGGAGAAGCGGTATGCTGCAAGTTGAGCGGATGAGCCTAATATTGGCGGAATTAAATGCAAATGGCAGAATAACGGTCAATGGGCTTGCTGAACAGCTTGGAGTATCTAAAGTAACCATTCGTAGAGACCTGGAGATGCTCAGCCAGGATAACAAGCTCGTCATCGTGCACGGCGGCGCGATTAAATCGAACTTTAGATTGTATGAAGCGCCTTTCAACCAAAGGCATGACATCAACATCGAAGAGAAGATTCAAATTGGGAAGAAAGCCGCTCAGTATATCCAAGATAATGATGTAGTCGCATTCGGCGTTGGCACAACAACGCTTCAAATCGCAAAACACGTGCAGAACAAGCATAATCTGACCATTATTGTCAGCTGTGTATCGATCCTTAATCAATTGATTGAGAGGAAGAAAGCAGGCTTCTTTAGCGAGAAAATCATCTTCCTTGGCGGCGAAATCGATACGGATCAAATGTTCGCAACAGGCAGCATGATGCTTGATATGCTGGATAAATTATATATCGACAAAGTATTCATAGGCGCGAGCGGCTACTCTATCGTCAATGGCATCACGACGTACAATATCGAAGAGGGTAATTTCTTGAAGCGATTGATTAATCGTGCTCGCGAAGTCTATCTCGTTATCGATCACACGAAAATCGAAGCTAAATCATTATACAAATACACGGAATTTAACGATGTGGATTATATTATTTGTGACAGCAATCCGCCAACCGATTGGAAGAAACCATTAGAGAACGAGAAGATTCAGTGGATCAAGTCATAATGATAGAGTAATAGAGTTGCAATCTCAGGGAGGATTCATTCCATCATGAATAGATCGCCAGCTATTGTTGACCAGCATGTTCATACGAGTTATTCTCCTGATTCGATCGAACCATTAGAGAATATCGTCCGTCACGCGCATTCGCTTGGCAAACCATTCGTTGTGACAACGGATCATTTTGATTATGATTGCAAGTTTTTCAAGAAGGATGTCTTGATTGACATGCCTGCGTATGAGCGAGAAGTTGACGTATTACGCAGCAAGTACGACATCGATATTCGAAAAGGAATAGAAGTCGGATACCGCCGGGATTATCATAACGAAATCAATACTTATTTGCAGCAATATTCTTTCGACCTTGTTCTGCTCTCCGTCCATAATAACGGCGTGCTTGATTTTGCGGAAGATCAGTTTCAAGGCCAGCCGCTTGATCTCGTATTCACGGACTATTTCATGCATGTATCTCATTCCGTGAGCGACATGGACAATTATGATGTCGTTGCCCATCTGGATTACTTCGTCCGTTATTCCAAACAGGTTATCAACGAATCTGATTATAAACGAGTAAGCGACACCCTTTATGACCTATTGAAAGTGATTATCCGCAAAGAGAAGGCTTTGGAGCTGAACACGACCGGACTGTTCCGTCAAGGCTGGATACATCCTCACTCTTATTTGCTCCGCATGTACATCGATTTGGGCGGCAAGCTGTTCTCGCTCGGATCAGATGCCCATCGATTAGTGCATTACGAGAGAGGCTTCGAGCAGGCAATCGAGCTATTGAAGAGCTGCAATATCCGGGAAATCGTTCAGTACAAGAACCGTGCGCCTTATATGGTTTCTATTTAGAAGGAGTGTCCTAGCTATCAAAAGCAGCAAACCGATCATACGGGAACAAGATGATTTCTATCCTCAGATGGCTAAGCTAGCAATTCCATTGACGTTGCAGTTTATTTTCACTTCTTCATTTACTTTAATAGATTCACTTATGGTCGCGGGTCTGGGAGAAAATGAAATTGCTGCAGTGGGAATTGTCGGTCAGCTAGAGTTTTTGCTTGTTATGATTTTAGCGGGCGTATTAAGCGGTCCGTCCGTGTTTATGGCGCAATATTATGGTACGAAAAATTATCCCCAAATCAAAAAGCTCGTTGGTTTAACGCTATTTTGCGGTCTGTCGATTAGCGCGGTGTATGTACTGATGATCAACTTGCTGTCACCCTATGTTTTTTTGCCCTTTACGAGAGAAGCGCATCTGCTCGAAACAACAACCTCTTTTATGTCAATCGTCAGCTATGGCTTTATTGCATCGGCTGTCACGACGGCCTATGCGTTAAGCTTGAAAAGTATCGGGATCGTCAAAGAGATCATGTACATCACCATTTTCTCGCTGCTGTTAAATACATTCATGAATTACCTTCTCATCTACGGCAATTTCGGTTTTCCAGCAATGGGAGTGAACGGTGCGGCTGTTGCGACACTCGCTTCGAAGACGGTTGCGATGATTTCCATCCTGATTTTTGTATACAAAAAAGTGAACAGAATATCGATCTCGTTCGCCGAAATGTTCCGCATTGACCGTCAATTGATCGCGAAAGTGTCGAAGATTACATTGCCGATCATCATCCATGAGACGTTCTGGGGTCTAGGGACGACGATGTATATGGTTGCGTTCGGATTTCTCGGTACGACTACACTCGCAATCTTGCAGATTGCAAAAGTGGTAGGCAATTTCGTCAGTGCAGGTGTTGGAGGCTTCGCTCAAGCTGCAACTGTGATGATCGGCGAGCGTATTGGCTTGGATCAGCAGACGCAGGCAAAATTATATGCCAAACGGTTCACCATTATAGGAATTGCTTCAGCATTCATCGTTGGCCTTCTGTTATTTATGTTTGCTCCAATCGTAACCCGGCTTTTTCGTTTCGATGAAGGAATGCAACAGCAAGCCATTCACGTAATTAGGTTAATGTCTGTCATGCTTGTATTTAGCTTTTTGAATTATATTTGGATTGTTGGCGTGTTTCGGAGCGGGGGCGATACAAGGTTCTCCATGTATATGGTACTTGGCGCAACTTGGTTAATCGGCATTCCGCTTACGTTCCTAGCTGCCATTATGAAATGGCCCCTAGAAATCGTATACCTCCTATACACGACAGAAGAAATTGCGAAAGCGATTATTGGTTTTATACGCTATCGGTCAAATAAGTGGCAGACTAATTTGGTCGGACATGAAACGGAAGCGGAGCGAAAGCTGGCCTAACTGAAGTCGATGAAGGTTGCCCCAGGGCAACCTATTTTTTTGTGGTTTTCTAATCTTTTACAAGTGTAAAATGAAAGACATGAGGGGAGGCGTTACGATGAAAGGGATTGTTTGCGACGAAATCGAACGGTTTCGGTATACGGATGATTTGCCGGAGCCAGAGCTGCTGCACGGTCACGCGATTGTAAGTATTCGGAGGATTGGCATTTGCGGGACCGACTATCATGCTTTCAGAGGCAATCAGCCATTTTTCCACTATCCACGCATATTAGGTCATGAGCTGTCGGGTATCATCGAACAAATTGGTGCTAATGAAAGCTCGCTGCGAGTCGGCGATCAAGTGTCTATTATTCCGTATTTGCATTGTGGTCATTGCGTAGCATGCCGCAGAGGAAAGACGAACTGCTGCACAGATATGCGGGTGCTAGGCGTACATGTAGATGGCGGGATGCGCGAGAGGATATCGGTGCCAATCTCACACTTGCTTCTTACCGATGGGCTGACTCTAGATGAAGCGGCAATTGTAGAGCCTCTCGCAATCGGTGCTCATGCTGTCAGGCGGGCAGGAATTGGCGCAGGTGATCAGGTCCTCGTCATTGGCTCCGGACCGATTGGTCTCGGAGTGATGCTCTTTGCGAAACATGCTGGAGCAAGCGTAATTGCGATGGACGTGAACGAGGAACGGCTTGCTTTCTGCAAAGATTGGGCAAAAGTAGATCATGCCGTGAACGCCTTGGAGTCGGATGTGAAGCAGCGGCTGTCAGAGCTAACAGAGGGAGAGTTCCCCATTGCTGTGTTCGACGCGACTGGAAATGCCGGTTCGATGAGCCGATCCTTTGAATTGGCGGCGCATGGCGGGACGCTCATATTCGTCGGACTTGTCAAAGGAGAGATTGCCTTCTCCGATCCTGAATTCCACAAACGGGAGTTAACGCTGATGGGCAGCCGAAATGCGACAAGGGAAGATTTCAATCATGTACTGGATGTTCTGCGTCATACGGACGTCGCTATCGATAAGTATATTACGCATCGTTCTTCATTCGATGGAATGATAAAAGCGTTCGATCAATGGTTAATGCCGGACAGTAAGGTCATTAAAGCGATTGTAGAGCTGAAAGCGGACTAACTATTTCCACTCGGGATGGTGACGAAGCATAATGGATGATCGATTAGTGGCGCAGCGAGGCTTATTGGCTATCTTTTAGTTCAATTTATGTAGCCGGGTTCTATTATTGGAAAGCGTCAAATCGTGATATACTGTTTATGTGATATACAATTTCGGTGCTTGAAGAGCATGATTCCGGAGGATCTGAAATATGCGGAAAGAAAGAAATCCAGATGTGACGCCAACGGAGAATATGGATTCAGCTGCAGCTGCAGCTGCGAACGCGGACAACGATGATGTACTCCAAAGCTTGCCGAGGGCCTTGGCTATAAGTTGGGGATACGTGAAGCAGCAGAAGCGGGGACCGAAAGGCGAGCTGAGCATTAAGATGATCGTCGATGCAGCGATCGCAATCGCCGACAAGGATGGGCTATCCGCAGTCTCTATGAACCGTGTCGCACAATCGCTCGGTTACTCCGCGATGTCGTTGTACAGATATATCCAGAGCAAAGAGGACCTGATACTGCTCATGCAGGAAGCCGTCTGCGCCTATGACGTACCTCCGATATCGGAGGATGAAGACTGGCGGGAAGGCTTGAGGGAATTTGTTCGGGTAACGGCATCGGTATTCTGCGAGCACCCTTGGTTCGGTGATATACCCGTCTCTGGTGTGCCGATAACGCCCAATCATCTGCAAATCGTTGACTGGGCATTGCGATCTCTTCGCAATATGCCGTTAAACGATTACGAGAAAATGTCGTTCGTGCTTCTCGTGAGCAGCTACGCTAGATCTATCGGCCTCATTCAGCGTGATATGATTCTCGCGGTCAGGGCGGGTAAGGCGCCAGAGGCATTCAGCGGTCTCAGCTATACGGAAGCTTTGAAGCAGCTCGTTACAGAGGATGTGTATCCCGATCTGTATCCAATTGTTGCATCCGGCGCGTATACAGGAGAGAACGAGAGTGAGAATACGGTAGGCGATGACTTTGACTTCGGTCTCGAGAGGATACTTGACGGCATCGAGGTCTTCTTGGATCGGAAACGGCAATGAAGCTCCCAGCCAATAAAGCTCTCTGCAAAATAAAACGCAACAAGCAAAGAACAGCAAAAACAGCGCCCCGGCCAACTTGGCAGGAGCGCTGTTTTTTTTGAGGCAAGAGCCGGTTTTACCGCCGTCCTGCCTTCCGCTTGAAGACAAGGTTGCACCAGATGAAGGCGATCACGAGCAGCCCTAGGCACCAAGCAAGCGCCAACCACCCGTTGTTATGAATCGGCGTTCCGTTCAACAGTCCGCGAATCGTCTCAATAACGGGAGTGATCGGCTGGTGCTCCGCAACTCCGCGCAGCCATGTTGGCATCGTGTCGGTGGGGACGAAGGCGCTGGAGAGATAGGGGAGGAACAGCAGCGCGAAGCCGTACCCGCTAGCCGCGCTTGGGTTGCCGGATGAGAGTCCGATGGCGGCGAACAGCACGGTGAAGGCTAGAATGAATAACGCGATGACTCCGAGAGCAGCCAGCCATTCGCCCGCAGAGGCGGAGGAGCGATAGCCGACGAGATGACCGACCCCGATGACGATTCCGGTCGCGACCAGATTGCGCGCAAGGCTTGCGACGATATGCCCCGTGATGACGGAGGCGCTATGAAGCGGCATCGTACGGAATCGGTCGATGATCCCGTTCGTCATATCTTCAGCAACGCTTACCGCAGTCGATGAAGAGCCGAATCCAGCACATAACAGAATGATGCCAGGAACAACATAGACCACATAGTCACCGCCTGGGTCGATCGCCCCTCCGAATACATAGGTGAACATCAGCATAAGCATCACGGGGAGAACGATCGCCATGACCAGCGCTTCGGTATTGCGCAGGCTTAGCCGGATGCTCCGTCCGATAAATACGGCGTTTGTCGTGAGATACGTCGGTTTCACTTCCGTCATTTGTGCAGGTGTCATACAGAAGCCTCCTCTTTCAGCCCAGTAGTAAGCTCAACGAATACATCGTCCATGCTCGGTTTGCGAATGGTGACGCGCGTGCCGGGGGCAATCCGATCACCAAGCCCATTAAGCGTTTGCCGGACATCGTGCAAACTTCCGCTTGTCGGAATCGACATGAGCACTTGCTCATCTTCGCCGATCAGTTCGATGACTTCGCCACCAATACGGGATTTCAGCTGCTCCGACGTGCCGGTCGCAACGACATTCCCGCCGGATATAACGGATATCTTATCTGCAAGCTGATCAGCTTCCTCCAAATACTGAGTTGTCAGAAACACAGTAATTCCGCGCGTCTTCAATTTCACAATAATGTCCCATAAGGCACGTCTGCTTGTCGTATCAAGTCCAGTGGTCGGTTCATCAAGAAACAGAACAGGGCGTGGGGCGACAAGGCTAATCGCCAGATCCAGCTTGCGCCGCATGCCGCCGGAATAGGTCTTCACCCGTTTGTCCGCAGCAGCGGTCAAGTCGAAGAGCTCAAGCAGCTCGGCGGTTCTCGCCCTTGTCTGAGCAGCAGTCAAGCCCGACAGCCTCCCGATCATATTCAGGTTTTCCCGGCTGGTCAGCATCTCATCGACCGCTGCGAATTGTCCGGTCAAGCTGATCGAACGCTTGACTCCGTTCTGCTCTGTCGCCACATCATATCCGGCAACCTTGGCGGTCCCCGCGTCGGCGTCCGTCAGTGTCGTTAAGATGTGGATCAGCGTCGTTTTGCCGGCACCATTGGGACCAAGCAGCGCGTAAATTGTACCTGTCGGCACGATCAGATCAATGCCGTTCAATACGGTCTGCTGACCGTAGCTTTTGCGCAAGCCGCGAATTTCAATGGCATTTGTATGCATATAGAAGTCCTCCGTTTCAAAATTGATTATGTTATAAACAGTTATTTATATAAACAGTATATACACTAAACAGTTAGTTGCGCAATACGTGGACAACCAGAAATTTTTCGAGGGGCGCCGGGTAGTTTCGCAACAACAAAAAAAGCGATTGCTTCATAATGAGCAATCGCTTATTTACACTATCCAATCTCCAGCCGATTCCGAACATTCAATGCCGCGCCGGTCACGACGGCGTCTTCGGCAAGGCTTCCTATAGAGAAGCGGGGCGCGTAGTCAGGGGCGTAATAGGTGTTCTCCAGAGCAGTTTCAGTCGCGATACGATAAAAGTCGGGACTCGATTTCATGAGGATGCCTCCGAGCAGGACGAGCTCTGGATGATAGAGGTTGATCAGATTAGCGAGTCCGATGCCAAGATAAGCGGCGGCTTGCTGGAAGGACTGCTTCACGGAAGGTTCGTCGTCGTTTAACGCCTTCAATAAGACCTCGTAATTAATCCGTTCCTGAGTGACGCCATATCGCTCGCATAGCGATGAACGGCCTCTCTTCGTAATCGCTCGCGCCTCGCGCTCCAATGCCGGCACGGAGCAGAACGCTTCGAGCGCGCCGTAATTGCCGTTCTCATGCAGCCTCGGACCGTCGGAATGGACGATCATTTGCCCGATTGAGCCTTCGGTATCGTATTTGCCATGGACGATGCGCCCGTTCGTCATCATAGCGGCGCGCAAGTTAACGCCAGCGTGCACATAGAGCGCGTGCTCGGCTCGTGGTCCGTGCGAGGAGCCGATTTCGCCCATCAGCGCGGTGTTCGCTCCATTTTCCAATATGGCTCGGTGACCTGTCGCTTGCTCGAACATCTGGCAGATCGGAACGTCCGTCCACCCATCGGCGGCGAAGTACAGCGGGCGGAGAATGATGCCGAGGCTTCGATCAAGCGGACCAACGGCACCGATTCCGAGGCCTAAAACTTGTTCGGCGCCGATTCCGTGATCCTTCAACAAACGCTTCATTAAGCTTGCGGCATGTGCGACGAGAGCATCCGGTTTCATCGTTTCATCCATCCACCAGCGGACGAGCGACTTCGGGTTGAGCGCCATATCGAATAAGCCGAGCGTTGAAGAAAACCGGGATATTTCTAGTCCGAAAATATAGCGGTAATCCGGATTGATTCGGTAAAGAATCGGTTTACGGCCGCCGCTTGAAGGTCCGAAGCCGGTCTCGGCGATCAGCCCCTCGGCAACGAGGTCGTCGAGAAGCCGGGTCAGCGTGCTGTTCGTCAGTTGATCAGCCGCAAGCAGCTCAGCCTTGGATATCGTGCCGCCGCTCTCAGCGATCCGCGAGTAGATCCGTTCTTTGGGGGTGGGAACTGGACTATCTATATGGTTCACGGGCTATCCCTGCCTATCGGTTATCTATCGTATGATCCATCTTTGATTCATTATACAGTACTGAACTTGAATCCAAAATAGATTTTTCTTATCGGAATACTATTTATCAACGCCTTATATATCCGACATAAATTCATTTGATAACAAAATTCCACGAAATACTTAAATCCAAAATGGAATAAAGATGATATTATAGAGGTATAAGGAGTTGAGCGGATATGGGGAGCAATTGGCAAAACCAGTTGAAAACATGCGGTGAGCTGTTTGCAATCTTTACAAAGATAGGTCCATCGACGTTCGGGGGCGGATATGCGATGATTCCAATCATCGAACGGGAAATCGTAGGCAAGCGGCAGTGGCTCGATGAAGCGGAATTGGCTGACATGCTGACACTGGCGGGCAGCGCGCCGGGAGGCGTTGCGGTCAACTCGGCTGTGTTCGTCGGGTATCGCAAAGCTGGCATCGCCGGAGCAATCGCATCGGTCATAGGCATTACTCTTCCGGCGCTGATGATCGTCATCGTGCTTAGCCTGGTGTATTTGCTGTACGGTTCGAATCCGAAGCTGATTGCGGCTTTGGAAGGGATTCATGGCGCAGTAATCGCACTCATTCTGATGGCTGCATACAGGATGGCGAAGGCCTCTGTCATAGACAAAACAACGGCTGTCGTTGCAATCGCGACCGTAATCTTGCAAGTTATATTGAAAATCAATCCGATCCATATCATTGTGATCGGGTTATTCGCGGGCATAGCAATCATCAAGGGCAAGGAGCTGCTCGGTCAACGAACGAGCATCGATAAGATGCCATCGCGGCCTAGCGCGCAGGAGCTCTTCGCGCCGGAATATTACATCTAGACAGAGAGTGGCGACAGACTATGGTATGGCAGTTGTTCTTTACTTTTCTAAAAATCGGATTCGTTTCGTTCGGCGGCGGCTATGCTGTCATCCCGATGATCCAATATGAAGTCGAGGCGCATGGCTGGCTCGAGACGGAGCGGTTCCAGCAAGTGGTCGCGATGGCGGGCATGTCTCCTGGTCCGATCTCGACGAACACAGCGACACTCGTCGGCTACGACTCGGCTGGCATACTAGGCGGCATTGCCGCGACACTCGGAATGGTACTCCCATCGCTTGCCGTCATCGTGCTGCTATCGGCACTCTTCTTCCGGTTCCAAGGGAGCAAGTGGCTGAGGTCCTCGCTGTACGGATTAAGGCCGATTATTGCGGGAATGATCGCGTACGCGGCGCTGCATTTTGGATTCTTGAGCGGCAAAGAAGCGTTCACGTGGATGACCGTATCGACGTTAGTCATCTGTGCGGGCTGCTTGGTGCTGCTCACGCGATATAAGCTGCATCCTGTTGCCGTCATTGCGGCGGCTGGCGTGGCAGGCATCGTTATATATACATGAGAAAGGTTGTCAGATCAAGGAGGGCCGTCCTTAATCCGACAACCTTTTTTGTTATGCGTCGCGCGCGCAGCGGAATCCGATATTGCTGCCGGAGCTGTCAGGCGTATTGGAGCTGCGTGCAGCTACGCGGTAGCGATTGCAATAGGATTTGTGGCAGAGGAAGGAGCCGCCGCGCATCGACTTTGCCGTCCCCTTGGTTGGACCTCTCGGGTTGTGGCGTGGTCCTGTTAAATGGAAGGTCGGACTGAACCAGTCTGAACACATCTCCCATACGTTTCCTGACATATTGTACAGTCCGTACCCGTTAGGCAGATAGGCGTTCACTGGCGCTGTTCCGACATAGCCGTCGCTGGCATGATTTTTCGTTGGGAATTTCCCTTGCCAGATGTTGCAGCGATGCTCGCCGCCTTGTTTTAATTCATCGCCCCACGGGTATCTCTTCTGCATAAGCCCTCCGCGCGCGGCGTATTCCCATTCCGCTTCGGTAGGGAGCCGTTTGCCTGCCCAGCGGCAGTACGCTTCGGCATCCTTCCAAGTGACGTGGACGACAGGATGGTCCAACCGGCTTGCAATATCGGAATCCGGTCCTTCCGGGTGCCGCCAATCCGCCCCTTGCACGACCCACCACCACGGCGTGCTCTGAACGACGCTTGCCACCTTCTTTGCCGTTTCAGGAGAGACGAGCAAATGAAAAACGAACGACCAGCCGAACTGTTCGGTTTCGGTTACATAGCCTGTTTCATCGATAAAACGGGCAAATTCTGCATTGCTAACTGCGCAAGGATCCATATAGAACGGCTCCAACGTCACTTCTCGGATCGGCCCCTCGCCGTCAGCCGGAAATCCCTCTGAGTCGTCCGTTCCCATCAGGAAGGAGCCGCCTTCCAAATACACCATGCTCTGTAGCTCCGCACGTTCGTGGTCAGAAGGAAGGACAGCTTTATCACGCGGCTCGAGCTGTAAAGAGGCTTGCACGTCTAGCGGAACATTCAAATTGAGAGTATTCAAATTCGCTTCGCTCCGCTTAGCCGCGCAGCAAGGCTTAATCGATGATGATTGCAGGTCCATTGTCCGAAGCTCCTTTTCGCTAACGTTTGAAGCCATTATACATGTAATTCTGCGCTTTCACGTACTTCTATGGATAAATCTCCCGATTTTGACGTGCAGCGGGTCTGTGTTTGCGGGTAAGATAGAGCTGGATGTTGAGAGAAATAATGGTGAACCGCACAAAGTGGGAGGATGTAAGGATGCAGCCGAATATTTTGTTAATTACCGTAGATCAAATGAGAGGGGACTGTTTGCACTATTTGGGCCATCCCGTCATTCAAACTCCGAATTTGGACAACTTGGCGAGGAATGGGGCAACCTTCACGAACGCCTATACCGCAACGCCTTCCTGCGTCCCGGCAAGAGCCGCGATCATGACCGGCATGAAACAGGAGAATCACGGCAGAGTCGGATATCAGGATGAGGTGCCATGGAACTATGAACATACGATTGCCGGGGAATTCGCAGCGGCGGGCTATCATACGCAGTGTGTTGGCAAAATGCACGTATATCCCACTCGTAACCTATGCGGCTTCCATAATGTCGTGCTGCATGATGGCTACATGCATTACAACCGGGACCGTTCCAAGGCGACCCCTTTGTCATGGTGGGACCAGTGCGATGATTATGTGAATTGGCTTCGCGAGAAAGCAGGATCGAGTGTAGATATTATGGACAATGGCCTCGATTGCAACGCCTCGACGGTAGCGCGGCCATGGCATCTGGATGAATCCCTGCATCCCACGAACTGGGCAGTGACGCAATCAATCGACTTCTTGCGCAGGCGCGACCCGGGCAAGCCGTTCTTCTTATGGACTTCGTTTGTCCGGCCACATCCGCCGCTAGATCCGCCGCAAGCTTTCTTGGATCTGTACGACGGGATCGAGCTGCCGCAGCCGCCGATTGGAGATTGGGCGGATCGGTCCGATAGCAGCCGCGACGGCTTGAATCCGACGACCGGCCGCGGCATTGTGCATGAGCGTATGCGGCAGCGGGCGCTAGCCGCTTATTATGCGCTGATTACCCATATCGACCATCAAATCGGGCGTCTATTGAATGCATTATTCGAATATGGCGTCCGGAGCAATACAATCATTCTGTTTACTTCAGATCATGGCGAACTGATGGGCGATCATTTGTTGTATAAGAAGATACTCCCTTATGAGGGCAGTGCGAAAGTTCCTTTTATTCTGAGCGATCCAACCGGTGCATTGGGATTGAAGAATGGGAAGCTGGCGGACGACGTCATTGAATTGCAGGATATTATGCCGACACTGCTTCATGCGGCAGCCGTTCCGATTCCGCGTTCCGTTGATGGCATGAGCGTCATTCCACTCGCTCAGCAATTGGCGAAGGACGAGGTAACGTGGCGTGCATATATCCATGGAGAACATAGCTATGGCGAGCTGTCCTCCCACTATTTGACCGATGGAAGATGCAAGTACATCTGGTTCTCGCAAACAGGCGAAGAGCAGCTGTTCGATTTGGAGCATGATCCGCAGGAGCTATGCAATTTGGCGGGGCTTGAGCAGCACGAGCAGTTGCTTACGCTGTGGCGCGGGCGGTTGATTAGCGAGCTTAACGGCCGAGAAGAAGGGTATTCCGACGGTTCGAGGCTTATTGTTGGACAAACACCTGTAAATGTACTGAGCCATTTGCTTTCCAGTAACGATCATTGATCGGGCAGAGGGGAGCTTTGGTTGGAGGCAAGGCTTCCTTATTAGAAAATAGAGAAGCCCGACTTCTGAAATAGAAGTCGGGTTTCTTGTTCGTTAAAGGCTTTGCCAGTCGAAGATGGCGAGCATTATCATTATCGAACAAGCCCTTTGTTCTTCCGGTATTCGCCTGGCCGGATGCCGGTGGCTCGCATGAACGCGACGCTCATATATTCCGTATGCTTAAAGCCTGTACGCTCGGCAATTGTCGCCAGGTTGAGCTTCGTATCGACCAAGAGCTTCTTGACCAGATTCAGCTTGACTGCGAGTATCTCGTCATGCGGCGTTCGTCCAAGCGATTTCTGGAATCGGCTGTCCAGTACGCGGCGAGATACCGAGAAGTGATCAAGGAGATGCTGCACTTGAATATCTTCGTGCGCGTGATCACGGATGAAGCGAATGACATCGGATACCATTTTGTCTTCTACGGCAAGCACGTTGGAGGACAGTCTGACTTGAATGCTGATCGGCTCGATCAAGTGGATTCTCTCTTCAATCGACTCGCCCGCCATCATGCGATCCAGCAGCTGCGCGGCTATATATCCGGTCTTGAGGGCGTTCGTCTGGATGCTCGACAGAGGCGGGGTGGACAGCTCGCATAGCAATTCGTCATTATCGACGCCAATAACGGCTGCTTCATCAGGCACGGCAACGCCGGCATATCGGCATGCTTCCAGAAGCTGCTGGCCGCGAATGTCATAGCACGCCATAATTCCGATCGGCTTAGGCAGCTCCTTCAACCAGCGGATCAGCTCTTCGCTGCTGGAATGCCAAGACTCTTCATGCGCCGCGTCCGCAGGCTCGAAGCAGAGGCAATCGTAGCCTTGCGACCGCAAATAGGCCTGATAAGCTTCGCCCCGAAGAATCGACCATTGGAAGCGGGGGTCGCCGTAGAAGGCGAAATGCTTGAAGCCGCGCTCCACGAAATGCTCAGCCGCCATCGCTGCGATGGACTGATCGTTCGTTTCCACACAAGGCAGGGTAGGAATTCTTCGGGATGCGCTGACGTCAATAGCGGGCAGCCCCTTCTCCCGGATGAACTTCGCCGTCTGTTCATTCTCGATCCGCGCAATAATGCCGTCCCCGTTCCAATGGTCCAACCACGCGAAATTGTTGCTGCCCCTGCTATATTCTCCCAACGTGACGGACCAAGATGAGGCATGCTCACGAAGGTAGTTTTTGATTCCGTTTAACAGTCCGCGCGCATACTCGTTAGAGGTTTCGATGAGCAGCGCTACCTGCTTGCGCTTTGGTGATGTAAATAAACTCATTAAACACCCTCCAATTCGACATATCTTCCAATCACAACGTTTATTCTTGTTGCTTATTATACAATGCTCACGTAAAAAATCTCATTTTTATAAAAAATAATTGCATCGACTTCCTCTGCCGATCGGTTTAAAGTTAGTTATGATAGCGCTTTAGCAAGCACTTATTAGGAGGATGCTCAAATGCAGCAAAAAGTACGTGTGGCTATTATCGGACTAGGCTTTGGAGCAGAGTTTATACCCATTTATCAAAATCACCCGCATGCGGAGATGTATGCGATCTGCCAAAGATCAGAAGACAGCTTGAACCAAATCGGTGATCATTTCGGCATTAGCGCCAGATATACGAGTTTCGAGCAATTGTTGAAGGACGACCGGGTCGACGCTGTACACATTAACACGCCGATCCCGAACCACGCTGAACTGAGCATTGCCGCGCTTAAAGCAGGCAAGCATGTCGCTTGTACCGTCCCGATGGCAACGACTGTGGAGGAATGCCGCCAGATCGTGGAAGCGCAAGAGCAATCCGGGAAAAACTATATGATGATGGAAACTTGTGTGTTTACACGTGAATTTTTATATGTGAAGGAGCTGCGCGATTCGGGCAAGCTTGGTCGCATTCAGTTTTTGCGCGGGGCGCATCATCAGGAGATGGCAGGGTGGCCCGGTTATTGGGAAGGTCTTCCGCCGATGCATTATGCGACGCACGCCGTAAGTCCGCTACTGGCGCTGGCTGGTCAAGAGGCCGACTTCGTATCCTGCCAAGGCTCAGGCCGCATCGCTGACAATCTCGCTGAGAAGTACGGTTCTCCGTTCGCGGTTGAATCCGCATTGTTCCGTTTGCGTGATTCGGAATTGGCAATGGAAGTAAGCCGCTCCTTGTTCGCAACGTCGCGTGAGTATGTAGAAAGCTTCGATATTTATGCGGAGAATATGAGCTTCGAATGGCAGCAGCTAGAAGGTGAAGCTCCAATCGTATTTACTGGAGAACAGGCGGAGAGGGTGAATGTGCCGGATTATGCCCATTTGCTTCCAGAAGGCATCCGAAAGTATACTACGGAAGGTGTCTATGACGCTTCCGAGAATGTGCACTTATCCTTCAAACAGGGCAGCGGCCACGGCGGCTCCCACCCTCATCTGGCGCATGAATTCATCATGAGCATTGTGGAGGAGCGTCCTGCTTTTCCAGATGTATATGCATCGGCTAACTGGACCTGTGCGGGGATCTGTGCGCATGAGTCCGCGATGCAAGGCGGCGAGCTGGTGAAGCTTCCGCAATTCCGCAAATAGGAGAAGGGGGAAAGAAGATGCAGCCATCCTTTTTAAGCGTGGAGAGTACGGAATCATGCATTCGAATTTTTCGCAGCGGTCAGTCTGGACCGATCTTGGAGCAGCACGCTGAGCCAGGCAAGAGACCGTATATTCATCCGGTCGTCGCTCCAGATGGAGGCGGCGTACTGACGGAAAATGTGCCTCCGCATCATCCTTGGCAGCATGGCATTTATGTGGGGCTTAACGATGTGAATGGGGTCGGATTCTGGGAAGAAGGGCTTCGGAACAAGCCTACGGACGGCAGCTTTAATCCGCTGCGTCTTCAAGCGGTCATTGTCGAGTCGAACCATGCGGCTTGGGAAGTAGAGACGGAATGGCTCGATCCGAATGGACAGCCGATGCTGATCGAGACTCAAGGCTGGCGTCTTACGGATCACGGAGAACGTTACGAGCTGGATCTGGTCTGGTCCTTAAAGGCGGTAACCGCGATTACTTTCGGACAATACGCCTATGGCGGCTTGTTCCTCAGAATGCCTTATCGTGAAGAGTTCGGGGGCCAAGCGATCAATAGCGAAGGCCAGATTAATGGGGAAGCAGAAGGACAGCGTGCTCGTTGGGTCGCTTGCTGCTTGCCGATCGAAGGCAGAACGGATGAAGCGGGCATCGCTTATATGGATCACCCGAGCAACGCGGAGCATCCGGTTCCTTGGCGCGTCGATAATCAACTCGGTATCTCGCCGAGCCGCTGCATCGCCGGCGCTTGGCAGCTTGCTGATGGTGAAGTGAGCACCTCGAAGTACCGTGTTCTCGTCTTCTGCGGAAGCACGAATCCAGATGTCGTGAATGCGAGCTGGCAATCATTCGCTAGTCTTTAAGGAGGGAACTACAGAAGATGAGAACGGTAATTGTCGTAAGTCCTGCTTTCGAAATCGTTTGGCCATGGACAGCGGATCGCTTCCACGGCCTCTTTGCGGCGCAAGGTGCAGCGGAGTTTATGCGGTTGGAGCGAGGGGAAACGCGCACGCTGGACCAGCTTATCGAAGAGCCGGGCAGCGTTACGAGATTAGTATCCTTGATGGGCCCTGTTACCGCTGAAGGTATGCGTGCTTTCAGCGGCCTGCAAGAAGCGGTCATTATTGCTCAGCCCTATGACCGCACAATTCCAGAAGACCTGCAGCAAGTGCTGGATGACGCTGGAGTAAAGCTGTACCGTCATAAGAGCGAAGGCTATTGGGGACAGTCCGTTTCCGAGTTCGGCCTTGCCTTGACGCTGTGCGGCTTGCGGCGTATTCCGCAAACCCACCATGAGATTATTACAAGCTTGCAGCCTTGGGATTATGACCCGATTGGCGATAATCCGAAGCGTAGAGGGCATCAGTTCGGAGATAACCCTGACTTTACGAACGGAACGGTCGAAGGCAAGCGTATTCGTATCGTAGGAGCTGGCAATATCGCCTCCAGATACGCAAGCTTCGTCCATATGCTAGGTGCTGATGTTGCGGCATGGGACCCGTTCGCTCCGGAGCCTAACTTCCACCGTACGGGAGCTCGTAAGGAATGGCATCTGGATCGGCTCGTTCAAGATGCGGAAATTTTCGCGCCGATGGTGCCATTGACGCCGCAAACGCAAGGCCTCATTACGGCTGAGCACATCTATGCGCTGCCGAAAGGCTGTTTGGTCGTGCTCGTGACGCGCGCAGACGTCTGCGATATGAAAGCGATTCGGGAACGAGTGCTGAAGGACGAAATCAGCCTCGCTGCAGACGTATTTGATATTGAGCCTTTGCCGCTTTCTGACGAATTGCTTGGCAGACATAATGTCGTGCATACGCCGCATAATGCGGGTCGTACGATTCAATCGTGCGAGCGCTGGGCGGAGCATTTATTCCAGCAGTTTTTGCCGGTATAAGCGGCATCGGCAAGCTGCTGCGCCGTCGATCTTAGCATTCTAACGGACCCTAGAAGCCTTATTTGGCACAAATCACGCGTTTTTGGAATGTAACGGAACTCAGAGATGCTATTCCCATGAAATCAGCCTCTTTTGGCTGTCAAAGTGGCGAATAGCGCTTCTGGAGTCCGTTACATTTTTTTGCGTGCTTCATTTGGACGAATAAGGTGGTTACGTACCGTTAGCCGGGCGAGCGGGAGGTGGAGCAACCGTCGGCTGTCGGCGATCAACTGCGGCGATCAGCTGGGGAAGCAACCGTCGTTCGTCCACCGTCCACCGGTCAACGAGCGGTAAACGAAGATCAGGCATCGGAGGCCGAACGTGGTCATGTACTTCGGCGAAACGCTACGACGAGTACTGCTTGCGGTACCGCAGCATGTACTTCGGCGAAACGCTACGACGAGTACTGCTTGCGGAACCGCAGAGGCGAGACGCCGGCGTACTGTTTGAAGCAGCTGGAAAAGTAAGGCGCGTATTGGAAGCCGACATGCTCGGCGATTTGGGCAATCGACCATTCGGTCTTGAGCAGCAGCAGCTTGGCTTGCTCCAGCCGATATTCGTGCAGATATTCCATCGGCGTGCAGCGGTAGATTTCTTTCATACATCGCACAACATAGTTCGGGTGAAAATGAAGCGCAGCCGCGAGGCTCTCGTTCGTCAGCTCGGTCTGATAATGCTGCCGCAGGAATGCTTCCGTCTTCTCCGCAAGCTTCAAGGCAGGGGAATCGTTCTTCCCGCTATTGCTCTCTTCCAGCACATGCAGCAGTTCCATGAAGAGTTGCTGCTCATTCCAGAACGCTTCGGAACGGAGCCCGCCAGCGGAGGCAAGCAGCTTCTGCAAATGCCGCTCAGCCATCTCGAACTGCGGCGGCGAGGCGTACTGCCGAATTCGAATCCGATAGGGGTTACTCCAAGCATTCCGCACCGGATGGACAGCATCCAGCGGCGAATCCGACTGATGATAGTTTCCTGTGAAATCAAAATGAGTCCAATAGAAAACCGTTTTTTCCTCGCACGGTCTGACCGAATAATGATAGCGGTCGGGCAGCAGCAGCAGCGTCTGTCCTTTGGTCAGCGACCACTCCTGATCGTCTTCGCCAATATAGAGCGTTCCTTTCACAACCCATAATAAATCGAACAGCCCGATGTTCCTACGGCTCGGATGCTGCTCTCCCGGCTGCAACGTCGTTAACCCGGTCGTAATGTAATAAGGAACAGGAGGGATCTCCATCATCACGAATGTCTGCTGCTTGCTCATGTGGCACATCCCCTCACTCAAGATGAGTGTCATATTTTATAAAAAACGTGTTGGACTTATTCGTAGTTTCCCATTGTTTATAACGATAAACTGGATAACATGAATAGTCAAAAGTCATATAAAATCACGCAAATCCAGGAGGAAATATAGAATGGGAGCACCACAAGTGAGGATCAGCGATAGATTTTGGGATTCGTATATAGAGCTTGTCAGGAAGACGGTCATTCCCTATCAGTGGGAAGCGCTGAATGATCGGATTGCGGACGCCGAGCCGAGTTATGCGATCCGTAATTTCCGCATTGCGGCGGGTCTTGAAGAGGGCGAATATGGCGGTATGGTCTTTCAGGACAGCGATGTGGCAAAATGGCTCGAGGCAGTAGCCTATTCGCTTGCGAATCATCCCGATGCAGCATTGGAACGAACGGCGGATGAGGTTATTGATCTGATTGCATTGGCACAGCATGAGGATGGTTACTTGAATACCTATTTTACGGTAAAAGCTCCCGGAGAACGTTGGACGAATCTCTATGAAGCGCATGAACTCTACTGTGCGGGTCATATGATAGAGGCAGCTGTCGCTTATTACGAAGCAACGGGGAAGAGGGGGCTTCTCGAAGTTATGTGCCGATTCGCTGATTATATCGATCTCGTATTTGGCAGCGAGCCCGGCAAGCTTCGCGGCTATGACGGACACCAAGAGATTGAGCTTGCGCTGGTCAAGCTTCACAAGGCAACGGGAGAAGAACGATATCTGGAGCTGGCGAAGTATTTCATCGATGAGCGCGGAGCGGAGCCGAACTTCTTCACAGAGGAGTGCAGGCATAGTGAAGGGGTTAGTATTTGGACGAAGCAGAAGCTGCCGGTGCCTTCTACTAAACAATTGGCGTACCTGCAAGCGCATCGTCCGGTTCGCGAACAGGACACGGCAGTTGGTCACTCTGTTCGAGCTGTCTATATGTATGCGGCTATGGCGGATCTCGCAAGGCTTACGGGGGATACGAGCCTGCTTGCTGCATGTCGCCGGCTATGGGCGAACACGACGAAGAAGCAGATGTACATTACGGGCGGAATCGGCTCGACGCATCACGGGGAAGCCTTTACGTTCGATTACGATCTGCCGAATGATACGATTTACGCGGAAACCTGCGCTTCCATCGGTTTAATCTTCTTTGCTCAGCGCATGCTGCAGCTGGAGGTGAAGAGCGACTATGCGGACGTGCTGGAGCGGGCGCTCTATAATAACGTAATCGGCAGCATGTCGCAGGACGGCAAGCATTACTTCTACGTTAATCCGCTGGAGGTGTGGCCGAAGGCTTCGCAGCTTAATCCCGGCCGCCATCATGTTAAGGCTGTACGGCAAAAATGGTTCGGCTGCTCCTGCTGTCCACCGAATGTCGCTCGGCTGCTCAGCTCCTTGAACGGGTATATCTACACGTCGTCCGCAGCGGACAATATCATTCATACGCATCTTTTTATCGGCAGCGAAGCTAGCTTTACGCTTGCGGCGGGGAAGGTTGCGTTTGTTCAGCAATCGAACCTTCCATGGGAAGGTCGAGTGTCGATCGAACTGACCGAAGCGCCGAATGAGGCGTTCGCGCTTGCTCTGCGCATACCGTCGTGGAGCCGCGGGAAGGCAACATTAACGCTAAACGGCAAACCTTCGGAATACAAAGTGGAAAATGGGTATGCTGTTCTTTGTCGTGTATGGTTACAAGGTGATGTCGTTGTATGGGAGCCTGAATTGAAGGCACAGCTGACGGCGGCACATCCGGAGATACGAGCAAATGCCGGCAAAGCCGCTATTGAGAGAGGGCCGCTTGTCTATTGCTTGGAGGAAGTCGATAACGGCGATGCCCTCTCAGCCTTGACCATTCGAACTGGCATGGAGCTTCAATCCACCTACGACACTAGCCTCCTGGGAGGGGCGGTTACGATCACAGTGGAAGGCCGATCGGATAATAGAGATTCATGGCAGGAAGATACGCCGTATCGACCGTTAGAAAATAATAAGCAGTCATCAAGCGTCACCCTTAAAGCAGTGCCGTATTACTTGTGGGGGAATCGTCGGCCAGGAGAGATGACCGTATGGATTCGGACTGCTTCCGCGGGGAATGCGATGTCATAAAAAGCAAGCCCAGACACATCTAGATGTGTCTGGGCTTTTCCAATTCTTTTGTTCTCAGCGGCTGCCTACGCAAGATACGATTCAATCGCGATGGAGTTCGGACCGTTGTCTCTTGCACGGCTAAGCGATTCAATGGAATCCTCGACCATTTGGCGAATGGCAGGCAGCTTAATATGTCCAACAAGTCCGCCGATGTAGCAGCCCATTTGCTTCTTGCACCCGATGCTGGAGAAGTCGTATCGCTTGATTTCTTCAATAATAGACTGCGCGGTTTGAGTACACAATTGCTCTCCGGCTTTGGCAATGACGACGAATTCGTCGCCGTGAGCACGGCCGATGGCGGCACCTGGCAACAGACGCTGGACATTCGATTCGATGACTTGATAGAAAGCGACAATGACCTTGTCCCCTACCTCGAAGCCGTAATCGTCGTTGACTTGTTTAAAATGACTAATATCGAGGCGGAATACGCTGATCTGATCCTGCGGAGAGCATGAGCCGACGATGCTAGAGGCTGCATCAAGGAACGTTTCGAAATTCGGGATGTTCTTCTTGATTTCATGAACGCCTGCCTGTTCAAGGAGCAATAAATCTACTTTTTTATCCATTTTGAACCCTTCCTTCTCGATGAAGTGGATGAGGCGGTCAATTGCGATTTTCTTCTGAATATGCACATTTAACGCTGAGTGAATTTCTACACGCTTACGGATCAACTGCTGGATGATTCGGAGGCCATCCGTAGGCCCGCTCAGAAGCTCTTTTATTTCGGATAATGTAAAATCAAGATTTTTAAGAATGACGATCCAATTTAATAGATGCGATTGGTTAGACTCATAGGAACGGTAGCCTGTCTCCGCATCAATTGCGGTAGGCTTTAGCAGCCCGATCTCGTCATAATGGCGTAGCATTTTGGCAGTTACGTTGTTCATTGCAGCGAATTCGCTAATTTTCAAGCAAGGCGACCCCCTCATGACGTATTCCGGCCGGAATAACTAACCTAAAGATAAACCTTCCCCTAATAGGAAAGTCAATGCTTTTATATATGAATGTCGTTTTTTGTATTTTTGCTTGGTAGGAAAGAGCGTTATGAAACACGAATAGGAGATGAATACCAAGAAATGGAGGGTGGCAACGATGAAGCTAGTACTTCTATTCGGACCGATGGCTGTCGGCAAAATGACGGTAGGGCAAGAGCTTGAGCAAATCACGGAACTGAAGCTGTTCCATAATCATATGACGATTGAGCTGCTGTGCCCGTATTTCGGGTTTACCCCGGAGATGTGGGATTTGAACTATCAGTTCCGGATGCAGATCTTCGAGGCGTTCGCGAAGGGCGATGGCTACGGAATGATTTTCACCTACGTATGGTCGTTTGATGTGGAGGAGGATTGGATTTACGCGAAGCGAATCTGCGATATATTCGAAAAGAACGGCGGCGAAGTGTACTGGGTCGAGCTTGAGGCGGATTTGGATGCGAGAATCGAGCGGAACCGAAGCGAGAACCGGCTCGCTCATAAGCCATCGAAGCGGGATGTCGAGCAATCGGAAGCGAGAATGCTCGCTGGAGTGGAGCAGCATCGGCTGAACTCGGTCGAAGGTGAGCTTGTGCATGAACGCTACTTGAGAATTAACAATACCGATCTGACGCCGGAGGAAGTTGCGGAGAGGATTAAGGGATATTTTGAATTGTAAATGCATTCTTCCAACATTGTAACGATCCCCATATTGCTATTTGCCGCTTTTCCGGCACTATGCAACCATTTTGCCCGTAATTACGTCTATTGAGTTCGTTAGGGTTTGAAAGAGTGTGGTTTCAGCCCAATAGCGATTGTGGAGTTCGTTAGACGAAAGCGATCGGGCGCGAATGCTGCCTTCTATAAATTACCTCTAAACAATGGGTCGCGTTTCTGCCAAGATAGTAATGAACTAGAATCCAAGAATCAGTAATAGAATAGAGGTTCCCTCTTGATTAACATCAACAATTCGGTACGAACAGATAGAAGCACCATCGATCAGTTTCAGAACCAAATCAGATTGAAGCTTCCCGCTGACTATATCGCGTTTTTGGAACAGTATAATGGCGGGTGTCCAGAGCCGAGTATATTCCATATGAAGATCTACCATCCGCTGGACATGGAGTCAACCATAATGAAGTCCTTCTTCGGTTTCGGCCTGGAAAATGGCGATGATCTTATGGAGAAATATCGTTTCTACAAGAAGCTGCTGCCGGCGGACTCGATTCCCATCTGCAGCACGGAGGGCGGGAATATCGTTCTGATGTCGCTCTCCATTGAGAATTATGGCGAGATTTATATTTGGGATCATGAACGCGCTCCTCGGCATCGGGCGATGCTGTATGATTTGCAATATATTGCCGACTCATTTACAGATTTTCTAAAACGAATTATGCCCTATGATCTTAGTGATGTCCCGACCAAAGGTTATGAAGTAGAATCGCTCTGGATACATCCTGATTTCTATAAGATTATGAATAATGATTAAGCTTTGGGCTGTTTGAACGATGATTAGCATTTATTTTTTATTTGCTGTCTCCATCTCTCCGAACCTCGGAAGGTGGAGCTTCTTTTATATGCAAGTAATCGGTTAAAATGGTTACATATGAACGGAACTGTCTATCAACGTTGACCAGAGGAGCGACCGCCATGCAAAAGGTATTCTTCATCTCCGACCATCATTTTGGACATAAACACATTATAGATTTCGAATCGAGGCCTTTCGCCGATGTCAATGAGATGAACGAGCGGATGATTGAGAGCTGGAACTCGGTCGTCGGCAAGAAAGATAAAGTATTTCACTTGGGCGATTTCTCGTTTCTGAATCAAGAGAAGACGAAGGCGATCGTGTCGCGGCTGAACGGTTACAAGATCCTCATTCTCGGCAATCATGACAGGGGCCGCTCGCGGGCGTGGTGGCTGGAGGTTGGCTTCGATGAGGTGAGCGAGCATCCGATCATCTACAAGGATTTCTTCTTCCTCTCGCATGAGCCGATGTATATGAACAAGCATATGCCGTACGTGAACGTGCATGGACATATTCATTCGCAAAAATATGCAGGAAGCAACTACTTCAACGTCAGCGTAGAACACTGGGACTACACCCCGATTACGTTCGAGCAGATCCGCGATGCCGTTGTGCCGAGCGAAGAGGGCGAATGACCTTATGCGAGGCGGCAGTAAATGTTCAGGACAGCTTGGGTAAAATGCTTTATACTGCTGAGAAAGAACATGAATTGGAGTCAATCGCACATTTTGAATCGGTTGTGACCAGGCAGCCGGGTTTCAACCGATAAGTGGAGTTGTTTATATAGTGGGAACGCCTTATTCGGCGATATTAACGCTTATGGTGACGGCCGGCGTCATTAATGTCATTATGGGCATTTACGTTTTCTTTTACCGGGCCAAGCAGTCCATGTCGAAAACCTTCATCGCCTTCACGCTTCTCTCGGCGGTTTATGTATTCGGCTCTACGCTTGAGCTTTCAGCAAGCACTCTTGCGGAGGTTAAGCTCTGGATTAAGGCGGAATATTTCGGGATGCCGTTTCTGCCGCCGCTTAATTTGCTGCTTGTTATGTACTTCCTCGGCATGGACCGCTTACTAAAACGTCCTGTCCGTATTGCGATGTTCATCCTTCCGGTCATTACACTTGTGCTTGTGCTGACGAACGACGCGCATGGGCTATACTACCGCTCGATTGAGCTGAAGCAAGGGGCTTCTTTTCTAAAAGCGAACCTGAACGCCGGGCCGTGGTACATTATCGCTGGTGCTTATACATTCGGCTGCATGATCGGCGGCGTTACGCTGCTGCTCATCTATTGGAATCGCATGAAATCGTCGTATCGGCTTCAGCATATGACGATGCTTGCGGCGCTATTGCTGCCGCTGGCAGGAGATTTCTTGTACTTGGGCAATCTGACGCCAGATGGCATTGATCCGATTCCCGCCATTATGGCCTTCACGTCCGCACTCTATATGTGGGCGCTCGCTGGCAGAGGCATGTTGAACGTGGTGCCAATTGCCCGCGATAATCTGTTTGAGAGCATGAGCGACAGCGTTCTTGTGCTGGATCTGGAGAATCGGCTCGCCGATTATAATCCGCCAGCTGCGCTCGTTATGCCTGAGCTGTCCGCGCAGCATCTCGGCATGCACATTGACGAGTTATGGCAGTACTATACCGATGAGCCGCTTGCGAATCTGGTGAATGGTGATCTTCAAGATGAGCGAGAAGTGATCTGGACGATCGGCGATCGGTCCTATCATTACAGCGTTCGTTCCTCGGTCGTCCGTAAGAGCGGGGGGCAGGTGGTCGGCAAGCTGCTCATTCTTATTGATATTTCGGAGCAGGTAGAGCTGCAGAAACAGCTGCATTCGCTTGCTTTCTACGATGGGCTGACGGGGATCTACAATCGCAATCACTTCCTGCACATGAGCGAACAGCTCATTGCGCAGTCGATAGCAAGCGGTGGCAGCTTCGCCGTTCTGCTGTTTGATATTGATTATTTTAAGCGAATTAACGATACGTATGGTCATGATGTCGGCGACCAAGCGCTGCAGCACGTCGTCACCGTATGCCGCCGCATGCTTCGTGATGGAGATGTGTTCGCTCGGTATGGCGGCGAGGAGTTCGTCGTCGCGCTGCCTGGCATGACACTGGAAGAGGCGGGACAAGCTGCGGAGCGCATTCGCGCTAAGATTGCGGATCACCCGATGGCGATGCCGGTGGAGTCGATCGCGATTACAGCCAGCTTCGGCGTTGCTGCGGGAGACGGTCAAGCCGCTTATGAGGTGAAGCAGCTGCTCAAGCTTGCGGATCAAGCGCTGTATGATGCGAAGCGCGCAGGACGAAATAGAGTGTGTTTGGCTCAGAGAGCCCTGGCATATAGCATATGAGGGCTGCGTGTTGACAGCATACAGGTTTGATGCTAAATTCAATATTACCAGTTGGAATAGTAGGAATATGTATATCCACCGGAAAACCGGAGAATGCGCGTAAAGTGCATCTCTGGTTTTTTTTATCTCACGAGGAGGGAATAGTTTGAACGACATTATAAAGCATTTGCAGACGCATCGCTCGATCCGCAAATTCAAGCCGGAGCCGGTGACGGACGAGCAGTTGGCTTCGATACTTGCATCCGCGCAAGCGGCATCGACATCGTCCAATATCCAAGCTTACAGCGTGGTAGGGGTGCGCAATGAAGAGACAAAACGCCAATTGGCCGAGCTTGCAGGAGGTCAGAAGCATATAGAGGAGGCACCTCTGTTCCTTGTGTGGTGCGCAGACTTGAACCGGCTGCAGACAGCGGTCCGACTGCACGAAGGCGATGAAGACAGGGAGCTAGTGCAGAATTTGGAAACGTTTCTGCTGGCGACCATCGACACCACTCTTGCGGCGCAGAACGCGGCTGTTGCCGCAGAATCGCTCGGACTTGGTATCGTCTACATCGGCGGCATCCGCAACAATCCGTTGCGGACGGCAGAGCTGCTGAAGCTGCCTCAGCTCGTTTATCCGGTATTCGGCATGTGCCTTGGCGTGCCCGACCAGGAGCCAGACATTCGTCCTAGGCTACCGGGGACTGCTATTTACCACGAAGAAATTTACGGAGACGAAGCATTCGCATCCAGCATAAAAGACTATGACGAGACGACTAGGGCATATTATGCATCCCGTGCCGGCGGCGGCAAGGATACGAATTGGTCCAAAGAGATGTCATCCCGTTTCCGCGAGGATCTGTTGCGCCGTCACTTGCACGATTTCATTGAAGGTCAAGGCTACCGCTTCAAGTAAGAGGATTGTTTTGATAGTAAGGGAGACTGGCTCATAGACGCGAAGTTGCGCTGCTAACAGACGGGACTTCTGTATAAACTACCAAATAAATGGGGATGATAGTGATAGATTATAGTTGTTTTAAATGTAAGGAGGATATGCTAGTTGAAGTGTCTGAACTGTAATTCGATTGATATAGGTAAGATCGGTAAACATCATTATTATTGTTGGAATTGCTGTATTGAGATGACTGTAAATGGTGAGAAACTGGACTTATTTCAGGTGGAGAAAGATGGTACTGTGAGCTCGCTTAACGATTTGTTTACAGATGAGATTCAAATCTATGCAGGCCTGCAATGAACGGTCTACTCAATCGGACGAAAAAAACGTGATATGTTAATAAGAAGCAGAGAACCCCGCCTTGTTCACCATGGCGGGTTTTCTTTTATTTAAGAAGGAAAAATTTTATAACTAGGGAATATCCATCATTAGTGTGAGAGCAAGTCTCAAATAATGAGAGGGCGGATGAAACGATGAGTTACCAGGAAGCAAACGAAGGCTGGGTCAAATACGAAGGTAATCCTGTACTAGGCGGAGAGCTTGGCACTTGTTTTGATCTTGCGGTGCTGAAGGATGGAGATACATACCGCATGTATTTTTCTTGGCGGCCGAAGCAATCGGTCGCGATGTCAGAAAGTCAGGATGGCGTCAATTGGAGCGCGCCCATTATTCTGATTGGGCCTCGCAAGGAGAGCGGGTGGGAAGAAGAGATCAATCGACCCGTCGTATTGAAGAAGGGCAACCGCTATCTCATGTGGTACACGGGACAAGTCCAGCCTGGCCAAGAGCATGGCCATTCATGGATCGGCTATGCAGAGAGCGCAGACGGATACCGGTGGTCTCGCCTGGACAAGCCGGTACTCTCCTTCGACGAGCAATGGGAGAGAAACGCCGTCATGTGCCCGCATGTCATCTGGGATGAGGAAGGAGAGATATTCCAGATGTGGTATTCGGGAGGCGAACAGTATGAGCCTGATGCAATCGGATACGCGACAAGTAAAGATGGTATCGATTGGACTAAACATGAGGCAAATCCGATCTTTCGCGCGGACCCTTCAAGCCGATGGGAGCAGCATAAGGTCACCGCGTGTCAGGTCGTCAAACACGATGCATGGTATGTGATGTTCTATATTGGATTTGAAGATGTGCACACTGCTCGCATCGGAATCGCCCGTTCGCGTGACGGCATCAGCAATTGGGAGCGATTGCCGGCCAATCCGATTCTATCGCCTGGGGGAAGGAGCTGGGATGGGGAAGCGTGTTATAAGCCTTACGCAATCTATGACGACGAACGCTGGCTGCTCTGGTATAACGGAAGGAACGGCCACGTTGAACAGATTGGTGCGGCATTCCATGACGGCGAGGACTTGGGATTCTAGGGGGAGAAATTCATGTTTAACGATGTGAATCCCCTTGTGCCTGAACACGGGGACTATTTTCTGCTTCAGGACGTCTCTTATCGTGGCAACCGAATTACGATTTATTTCGACAGAGATGGAAGCCGGTACAGTATAGGCGCAGGTATGGTATGAGTGCAACGACATAATATGCCAATAGGTAGCCATGGGGCTACCTTTTTTTCTCTTCAAGAGAGGAAGGACTCCCTAATAAAGGGGATTCTCATGTCGCTAATGAGCGTATTTTGATAGCGCATACAAAAAGCTGTTGAGAACAATCGTTATTATCTGTACAATATGATTAAGCGCTTAATCTACCATTGAAATATGTGGAATGCGCTATTATTTTAGGCATCTCTGAATCATATATTACAATTCTGGTATCGATACCAGAGAAAAAGCTAGTCATACAGGGAGGCAATATATAATGGAATTCTTGACGATTAATGGCGTTTCACTGTCTCGGCTTATGATGGGGACAGGCGATATTAGTAAGATGGACGGAATGGAAATGCTCGATATCTTTGTTGCAGCTGGCGGAACGACTATCGATACAGCGCATCAATACCGAAGAGCAGAAGTGACGATCGGCGAGTGGATGGCAGCTAGAGGAAACCGCAGTCAGATGGTCATTATGACTAAAGGCGCTCATCATGACGACGGGAGCCCGGGACCTCGGGTGAATGCGGAAGCGATTCGTAAAGATTTGTATGAAAGTCTTGAACGATTGCAAACCGACTATATTGATTTGTATGCCCTTCACCGCGATGAGCCAGGAACGCCAGTTGGACCGGTTATGGATGAGTTGAATCTCCACTTGGCTGCAGGCCGAGTACGTGCGATCGGCGCGTCCAACTGGTCGTATCAGCGCATTCAAGAAGCGAATGATTATGCAAAGGCTAACGGTTTGCAAGGCTTTATGTTCAGCAGTACGAACCTCGCGCTCGCGACGGCGAACGAGCCGAGATGGGCCGGTTGCGTGTCGGCGGATGAGCAGACATGCCAGTGGCATGAACAGTACCAGATTCCACTGCTTTCTTGGTCGTCGCAGGCTGGAGGATTCTTCACAGGTCTGTTCTCGCCTGAGGATCGTTCGAACGAGGAGATGGTGCGCGTTTATTACAACGATGACAACTGGCGTCGTTATGAGCGTGCGAAGGAACTGGCAGAACGCAAAGGCGTCACCGCGCTGCAAATCGCGCTATCCTTCGTGCTTAACCGTCCATTCCCGACAGGTGCTATTATCGGGCCTCGAAATGAAGCGGAGCTGATGGATTCTGTGAAAGCAATGGAGATTGAATTAACGGCACAAGAGCTTGAATGGTTGGATCTAAAATGTGAGGAGCTGGCAGGATGAGACATAAATTTGCGGCACAGCTGTATACGCTGAGAAACGAGTTGAAGAAAGATTTTCCTGGCACTCTTAAAGAATTGAAGAAGATGGGCTGGAGCGCTGTTCAGATCGACGGCTTGCACGGCAATGATCCGCGAGAAATCGCAGCGGTAATGAATGAGCTTGGCCTTCATACGGCAGGCATGCATGTCGGCCTTGAGCGGATGAAGTATGATTTGCCGGCTGTGCTGCAGGAGGCGAGCTTGTTCAAGACGAAGGATTTCATCTGTCACTCGCTGCCGGATGAGCTGATGAACCCCGAAGGCTACCGGAGCGTTCGTAACGATTTGCGCCAAGTCGCAAGCCAAGTGACTGATTTGGGATTGCGGGCAGGATACCATAACCATGACTTCGAGTTTCATACATCACTTGATGGACAATATGCATTGGATTATGTGCTTGAGCTGGACCTCGTTAATCCTGTCTATCCGGAAATTGATACTTACTGGGTGAAGAAGGCGGGACTGGACCCGCTTAGCTATATCCGGCAGTATGCTGGACGTATGCCTATTCTGCATCTGAAAGATATGACTTCGGACGGACGCGAATACTTTGCGGAAATTGGGACTGGAGTGATCGATTTTGTTCCGATTATTGCGTGGGGTGAGCAAAGCGGTTTGGAATGGTATTGCGTGGAGCAGGATTATTGCCCGGGCAATCCGCTTGATAGCATAGCGCTAAGCTTTGACAATTTGCAGAAAATGGAACCGGCCGTTAAGCGGTTATTGCAGCAAGTTTAATTAAATATGTCATGAATATGAATAGTCAGCTACCTTTGCACCTACTTGGTGGAACCATGGATTTGGAATCGTAGATATATCCAGATGAAGTCGTTTGTGGGGCATCTATTAAAACTTTGTAAAAATGAAATTATGGTATAGATTTATTTTAGAAGAGTTGCTATAATCACTTTGTGATAACGTTTTCATTTCCGGCACATCTAGGAAATGTTTTTTTTAAAACATTCTGGTAACGATTCCAGAAATAACACAA
Source organism: Paenibacillus sp. sgz302114 (assembly GCF_056120345.1). Taxonomy (NCBI): domain Bacteria; kingdom Bacillati; phylum Bacillota; class Bacilli; order Caryophanales; family Paenibacillaceae; genus Paenibacillus; species Paenibacillus sp. sgz302114. The sequence continues at coordinate 671,491 of NZ_JBVYOI010000002.1, read as the reverse complement.
GCGAGACGATTGACATCATTGAGAGAAGAAGGTGAATTGAAAGCTTATGGCACAGACGTCGACTTCGAACATGAAGCCGAGCAAGCCTGGAGCTGCTTTGTGGAAAAACATTGTGCTCCATCGCTACTTATACTTCATGCTGCTTCCGTGTCTCTTGTTTTTCATTATTTTCAATTATATTCCGATGGGGGGCTTGCTTCTCGCCTTCAAGGAGTACAAGTTCAACAAGGGGATTCTTGGAAGTCCATGGATCGGGTTTGACTATTTCGTAACGTTCTTTCATTCGTATCAGAGTAGAGAATTGATTCAGAATACGCTCATTATTAGTTGTATGAAGCTGTTTGTGTACTTGCCGTTTCCGATCGTGCTGGCACTTATGTTCAACGAGGTTCGGAACAAATGGTTCAAGAACGTTTCGCAGAGCGTTCTCTACTTGCCGCATTTTCTCTCGTGGGTCGTCGTAGTTGGTCTTGTTCAGCGGATTCTTGCGCCAGATACAGGCTTACTTAATGAACTCATCACGAATATGGGCGGCGATGGAAGCACCTTCTTCATGATGGATCCGAAGTATTTCTATCAGATTATGTTCGGAAGCCATTTGTGGAAGTCGATCGGTTGGGATTCAATCATTTATATGGCAGCGATTTCAGGTGTAAATCCCGATATGTATGAAGCAGCAAAGATTGATGGCGCAGGCAAGCTTCGAGAGATATGGAGCATTACGCTTCCTTCGATTATGCCTACCGTCGTTATTCTGTTCATTTTATCGCTTGGCAACATATTATCCGCCGGTTTCGACCAGCTATACTTGCTCCGGACACCAGGTAATATGCAGCTTTCCGATATATTGGATACTTACATTATTCGCGTAGGATTAAAAAACGGCCAGTTTGGTTATGCGACTGCTGTCGGAATGATACAAGGTATAATTGGACTTATACTTGTCGTATTCGCGAATCGCCTCTCACGCAAGGTATCTGACACATCTTTATGGTAACGCTTCCATGTCTCATTATGCAGCATCTAACCATTGGTGGAAATGTCAACTGACGTATTCATAATAATCTAGAAAAAAAGGGGTATAACGCATGAGCAGAAAATGGATGAAGTTTCTAGCGCTTCCTGTTATGGCGGCAATGGTATTGACGGGTTGCTCCAACAACGGGAATAACGTAGCCAACAATGATCAAGCTTCGGACAGCAAGAACGCTACAACTAATAATGCAACTGCAACAAATGCAACTGACGGAAAGCCGGCAACATGGATCGCAGACCGCAAAATTAAAGGTTTAGTGTTCATGGGAACTGACGATTATACCGAAGAAATGAACCCCGAAATCAAAGCGGAAATCAAGAAGCAAACAGGTATCGATTTTGAAATCGAAATTATGAAATCTGCCGACTCGCTTGAAGGTATGATTGCAGGTCTTGCAGCGAATGACCTGCCGGATTTCATCGCTTTCTACCTTAATAACAGCGGTCGTCCGGAAATGCCAGTCGCTCTGAAAGCAGCGCGCGAGGGCATGTTCACGGATCTGGCTCCTTTCTTCAAAGATTCGAAAGTATACAGCAAATACTTGCAAGACGATTACTTGCCAGCGGATACGAAGTTCGGTGTCATGTTCCGTCCTGAGTTTAACGGCGCTACTTACTTCGCGCATATGAACATTCAGCGCAATGGCGGTCAAGTGACTTGGAGAGGTGTAGGCGGTCCTTACATCCGTAAGGATATCGCAGACGCGCTTGGTGTTGATCCACGCACAATTACAACAACGGCTCAACTGGAAGATCTAGCTAAGAAGATCAAAGCAGGCAATTTCAAGGATAAGAACGGCGCAGCTGTAACTCCAATCGGTCCTGGATACTGGGGTGGTCATGAAATTGGTGCCCTGTTCAACGATTTGGAGTGGGGCGACTCTGACCAACGTATCAAGCAAGACAAAGACGGTAAGATTCTTCACGAAGCGCAAACGCCTATCGCTATGAAACGGGTTGAATATGTACAAAACTTGATCAAAGATAAACTGATTCAACCGGAGTTCTTCACGATGGACGAGAGCCGCGCTACAGAAGGTGCAATCAACGGCACTTGGGCAATTATTGCGGATATGCACAGCTATCAAGAATTTAACCAAGATATGCACTACATTCCACTTGGTCCAATCAATAAAGTAGACGGTCCTTATAAGAAGGTAATTGATTTCAAATCGGGTTACTCTGCATGGGCAGTTCCGGCTACAACTGAGAAACCGGAAGAAGTTGTGAAGTTCGCTGACTGGCTTGCTAGCCGTCAAGGCAAGCTGCTGTGGAAATACGGTATCGAAGGCCGTGATTATACGCTTGATGCGAACGGCAACCCGCTTGTGAAGAAAGAAGTTATCGATCTGAAGGCGAAGGATCCGAACGAAGCGAAGAAGCTTGGTTTTGCAGGAGTAGGCAACAACTGGGGCGATATTCTCGGCAGCACTGACAACGATAATAAAGCGGATTTCGGTGAAGAGAACTATGGCGACAACACGAACTCGGGTCTATTCCCGGCAGTTGAGAAAATTGCGACATTCTATGGCCTGGATCAGAAGATCAAGGACGCTGAAGTCGTGGATGCATACCAGCCAAATGCGTTCATCGGTGAGTTCGAAAACGGTACTGATTTGAAGACGGCGCTCGATAACTACAATGACAGCCTGGTTCAAGCTTACTACAGCAAGAACCTTGATGCAGCGAAGAAGATTTTGGACAGCGCTTTGAAACAAATGGAATCGGCAGGTCTTGATGACTACTTGAAGCTTCTTGCTGAGAAGAATGCAGATCCAAAAACGAAAGTGAAACTGTAACAGCTAGCAGCATCTCAATCACAGATGGTTAGGCGGTTTCGTCCGCAACCCGGATGAAACCGTCTTTCTTGATTGTTTGATCAGCTTTGCAGCAGGAGGGAGAAAACGGTGAACGAATTTTATAAGCTTAGTGTAGGGGAACGAGTTTTTCGAATTGTCAATTATACACTCATCGTATTGCTGTGCTTATCGATTGTTCTTCCTTTCCTAAACATATTTGCGTTAGCATTCAATCCCGGTAAAGATGCGGAAAGAGGTGGCATTTACTTCTGGCCGCGCGTTTGGACGCTCGAAAACTTCAATAAAGTGTTTGAATCCTCGAATATTGCAACTGCTTTCGGTATTTCGATGTTTCGTACCGTAGTAGGAACGATTTCCAGTGTGTTTTTGACAGCGATGGCTGCCTATGCGCTTAAGAGTAAGACTATTCCCGGCGGCAAGTTTTTCATGATGTTTATCTTCTTTACAATGTTGTTTGGCGGAGGCACAATTCCTTACTACATGCTACTGAAATGGATACATTTAACGGACAACATCTGGGTGTATGTAATACCGAGCTTGTATAGTGCATGGAATTTGATTATTATTCGGACATTCTTCCAGCAAATTCACCCGAGTTTGGAAGAGTCGGCCCGAATTGACGGATATAACGACTTTGCAATCTTTATGCGCATTATTTTGCCGCTCAGTCGTCCGGTTATCGCAGTTATCGGTTTGTTCAATGCGGTCAGCCATTGGAACGATTGGTTCACAGGTGCTTTCTTTGTACGTAAAGCGAGTTTAAGGCCGTTGTCCACGCTACTGCAGGAGATGCTGACTAGCGCTGAAGCGATGCGAAACACGCTGAACCAAGCAGCAGGAACAGTCAATTATACGCAGCTTGATAAAATTCAAATTACAGGTGACTCGCTCAAAATGGCGACGATTATCGTTGTTGTCGCTCCGATTATTATTATTTATCCATTTGTTCAGCGGTATTTTGCCAAGGGCATTATGATCGGATCGATGAAAGAATAGAGAATAGAAGGAATTTTGCCATATAATGAAGAATTGCTTTCCAATGATATTTCAAGTAAGAGGGTGAGTTATGTGCAGCCAAAGATTAAAGACGTGGCACGGCTGGCCGGTGTTTCGGTTACGACCGTTTCCCGTGTACTCAATGGCGAGAAGTATGTCAAAGACGATCTCAAACAGAGAGTATACGTTGCCATTGAAGAATTAGGATATGCTCCTAGCCAAATTGCCCGTAGTTTGGTGCGTAACAAAACAAACCTGATCGGCGTCATCGTTCCGGATATTACGTCTAGCTTCTATGCGACGATTCTAAGTAGCATTGAAGAAGCAGCGAGTGCCAACGACTATAATTTGCTCGTGTGCAACATTAGCGAAAATATTGATAAAGAGCATAAATATTTGAACGTCTTTCAGGAGATGCGGGTCGAAGGCATCATCATCATGCATGAGAAAATTAACGAGGACATTCGAAATCTAATTCAGAAGATGAAGATTCCGGTGATCTTCTCAAGCGTTAAGCCAATGGAGCAGGAATTCGTTTCCGTCATCGTCGATGATTACAAGGCAGCCTATGATGCGACTAATTATTTGATCGGGCTTGGGCATGAATCGATTGGATTTATCGGCGGCGACATGAGGGACATTACTTCCGGCCAGAACCGTTACAGCGGCTACCGTAATGCGCTGACGAACAGCGGCATCAAAATCATACATGAGCATATCCGTTTCGGCGACTACAAGGTGAAAAGCGGCTATGAGCAAATGAAAGCGCTATTACGCGTGAAACAGCCCCTGACTGCGGTGTTCGCCGTGAGCGATGATATGGCTGTCGGAGCGATGAATTGCATTCGCGACAATGGACTGCGTGTACCCGAGGATATTTCTATCATGGGGTTTGATGGTAGCCAACTAACGGAGCTGACTCGCCCGACGCTTACCTCGATGGAGCAACCGATTCATGAAATGGGCAAGGTGACGATGAGAGTACTGCTCAGTCAAGTCGAGACTGGTGAAGTGCCTACAAGCGATATTATTCTTGAGCATCGGTTGGTTGCACGCGAAAGCTGCAAAGTGAGAAATGGTTCGTAGCAGGGTGAGAAGCGCATAAATGGAGCAGACGGGGATGAGGCAGTTGTGAAGAAATACGATGCAATTGTTATTGGCGATGCAAACATCGATTTGGTCGTTGCCGGCTTGAGCGAGCTGCCAGAGCCAGGACAAGAAGTGTTTGTCCGCGATATGACGCTTCATGTTGGCGGCGGAGCCGCTTTGTTCAGCATGGCCTTGGCGAAGCTTGGTCTGAAGCTTGCATTTAACGGCACACTTGGCGAGGATGGTTTCGGAAACTTCGTACGGGAACAATTTACGCAATATGGAATCGATACAAGCTATATATACAAGAGCAACTTCAATACAGGGATTTCCATTGCGATTAACCCCGAGGTAGACCGTTCCTTCATCTCTTATTTGGGCTCTAATACAGAGCTAAGCTTGCAGCAGCTGGATATGGACAGCGTAGCTTTGGCGAGGCATGTGCATTTGACAGGGTACAAGGGAAGAAGGAACCATGCCGAATATATGAAGGTTGCGAAGGAAATTAAGTCACTTGGAGTGACCACCTCGATCGATGTAGGCTGGGATGAGACGGGCGAATGGTTCTCGGGTATTTTTGAACTGATGCACGAGGTGGATGTCTTCTTCATGAACGAAGTGGAAGCGCAACAGTTTACAGGATTGTCAAATATCAAGGATATTCTCCACAAGTTTGCGGAATACACCGATCATATCGTCATTAAGCTGGGTGCAGCTGGAGCGGTTGCGGCTGTCCATGGTCAGACTAAATTCCGGTCCGGGTTTCAAGTGCCTGTTGTCGATACGACGGGTGCAGGTGATTCGTTTAATGCGGGTTATATTTACGGGTTTCTCACCGGACAGTCCATTGAGATGAGCTTGCTATACGGCAACGCTTGCGGTGCATTATCCGTATCCATGTCCGGCGGCAGTACCGGAACGCCTGACGGCATTAAACTGGAAAAGTTTATTTCCGAGCGGGGCAGCAGTACGACAGAGATCTGGGAGACAGCGTAGTATCCCTTGCAAGGAGGAATGAAGTGATGGTCAGCAAGCTGAAATTTCGGCAAGACGGTACTTTCAAAATTATACAGTTTACCGATATGCATATCGGTAACGATCATGAAGAGGACAGGGTGAAGGATGGGATGACGGCCGACTTGATACGGCGTATTATTGCCTCCGAGCAGCCCGACCTGATCGTGCTTACCGGCGATATGATCTGGAGCGACGGCGTAGCTAACCCGCAACAAACATTTCGCAGGGCGATTATGCCTGTTGTTGAATCAGGGCTCCCTTGGGCGGCCGTATACGGTAATCACGATGCGGAATCAGGAGTCACACGGGAGGAGCTGCTCGCGATTCAGCAAGAGCATGAGCAGTGCCTAAGCGTTGCTGGGCCTGCTGACATTAACGGGATCGGCAATTATGTTCTTGTCATTGAAGGTGCTTCTGGTGATTCAGATGCGGCAGCGTTATATTTCTTCGATTCTGGTATCAATGCGCCTAAACCGATCGGCGGCTATGCGTGGATACATCCAGATCAAGTTCATTGGTATACCGAGCAATCCAGCCGACTTGCAGAGCAGCACGGCTCGCCGCTGCCTGCCTTGGCCTTCTTCCATATCCCATTCCCGGAGTATGAAGAAGCGTGGACCGGCGAGGATGTTACTGGAACGAAGGAAGAAAATGTGGAGTGCCCGCGAGTCAATACCGGCTTATTCGGGGCGATGGTTCATATGGGCGATGTTATGGGAACATTCGTCGGACATGATCATGATAACGACTACTGCGGCACCTTGCACGGCATACGTCTCTGTTACGGCCGAGTTTCCGGCTACAACTGCTATGGTAAGTTTCAGCGAGGCGCTCGAGTTATTACCCTTTCCGAAGGGAAGCGGAGCTTTGAGACTTGGATTACGGAAGCAGATGAGGGAATTGTACGATGAAATTCGAATTTAGCCGTGAATCGGTTGTTTCTGGTATCGATACCAGAAGCTTAAGCAACGCTCCACGATGACTAACCACGAGTACGGAGGTACACATGAACCATACTATGTTTGGTGGAAGTATTAGCCGGAATGTTCTGGAAGGCTATCTTTCCAGGGCAGTTACGGCCGCAGATTTGGTCAACAGTGCTACTTTAAGCGATGACTTGAGGATGATCAAGAACATCGGGGCTAAGTTTCTAGGCCGTGCTTCAGGCGTGTGGCTGCTGGAAGCGGATGACGATGAGCATTTCCGCAAGTCCAGGGCGCTTGCTGAACGTGTACATGAAGTCGACCCGGACATTATGCTGCAGACATGCATTTTCGAAGCTGTTTTCCAAGAAGTAGAGAAGATTAAGATTCCGGATTGGGTGTTCAAGGCTTTCCAATTACCGATCGAGAATCGTACTTTCTGTATTACCGATATGCTGTTTGACGGGAGACCACAAGGGTTCGTCTGGGAAGATGGCGGAGGTATTCCTGATTTGAATAAGCTAGAGTCACAGTTCTGGTTCTATTACCGGGCGGTAAACTATATCGATGCCGGATTCGAAGCCATTCATATGGGTCAGATTCATCTATATACCGCCGAGGATCAGGGGTTCAAGAAGACGATTTCTTTATTCCAAATGATCCGGGACTACGCGAGAGATCATGCGCGGCGAGGCATTGTGCTGCTCGACGCACATACGCACGGAGTGAATATTGACGGCCGGCTTCTATTCGACTTTCATTCCATGCCTTATTCACGGATGCCGATTCTCGATAGACCAGGCGACAAGCTCGCTTTGGTGCAAGAGGGATTCAGTGAAGGCGGTGTAACGCCAAGTGGATGGAGCTGCGATTCTTTGCCGATGCTGATGGAGCTCGATAATTGGGGCGGCAAATTTTTCGATGAGAACGATAACCTCCCGAGCGAACGTAGGGCATGGAAGGAATGGTGGGGGTACGATCAGATTGCTTGGTTTGCCTCGCAGGATGAAGAGGGACGCAACCAATTTCTTGAATACGCCTTCAAATGGACGGCTGTAAATAATGTCAACGCTTATATGCAGATGCCGATTCGAAGAGGACTAGGCAGCTGTCAGGTTCCAATGCAGACCGGCAGTGCGGGAGTAGAGCTATCTAACTGTTATCAGGCCAATCGAGCAGGAGAGGGCTGTCCACTTGGATTTGGACAGGAAGAGATGATTAAAACGCTGTGGCAATCGGAAAAGGAACTCAGGCAGAGAGCAGGTAATCCGCTGCCGAACACTTCCTATGGAGCGGAAGACAGTTACGATCCTGATACTGGAATCAAGCTTCCGGCGCGTGTTATCTTATACGGAAGCTTCCAGCATCATGTAGGCGCGATAAACCAAGATTCCAATAGCGAAACGACGCGGATGACTTACATCGGTAATAGCATCTATCGACGCGCGTTTGTTATGCCGTTCAAAGGTTCATATGAATATGCGGTTGCGCCATACGGAACATTGTCTCAGACCTATTCCATTGACGGTTATCCGCGAAGCGGGTCTTCGACGAAAGCAACAATGGTCATAGAACGAGATAACACTGTGATTGAATTTCTCTTCAACTTCATGAATCGGAGCCTAACGGTACAAGTAATCGAAGGATTGTAGTGCAGATTGGGTTGGAAATTAAAAATCTTAGTGTGTAATCTTAGTTAGAGTACAACGACATAAAGATCCCCAAAAAAGAACCTTGATATTTCAAGGTTCTTTTTCATTAGAGGAGATTATCTTGTCGGTTTTTTTAAATCAAGAAAATCCCACTATAATAGAAAAGTTCCGTTATGAACGCGGTTCATCTTTTTATGCATATATGTGGTATGATATATCTAAATATTTGAACTTATGAAGGGGAAGAAGTTGTTTTGAACCTTGAACTGCAGCAGTTTAAAGCAGAATTTTTTAAAGCGCTTGCCCATCCGATGCGGATTCGCATTTTAGAGGTTTTGTCTGAAGGCGAACGAACTGTAAATGAGATTCAAACCATCATTGGAAGCGAAGGCTCATCGGTTTCTCAACAGCTTGCTATTCTTCGCAATAAGAACGTTGTTTACGGATTAAAAGACGGAACGACAGTTATATATAGTTTACGTGATCCACTTGTGAAAGAGCTTCTGGCGGTTGCAAAGAACATCTTTGATAATCACTTAGTTGGGACGATCACGATGCTAGAGAATATACGAACTGAATAATACTCGAAATGATCAATGCCAATTGCAGGCATTGATTTTTTTTGTACTCAGAATTATTATTATTTCATATATTCAAATATTCAAATATTATAAGAGAAGAAGGGTTCCGAGATGAATTGGTCGAGCAGGTTCAAAGGGTACAACTTAGAATCGTTGCAGCGAGACATCGTTTCAGGGTTAATAGTCGGGATCGTAGCTATCCCACTGGCGATGTCCTTTGCAATAGCCTCTGGGGTAAAACCTCAATATGGAATTTACACTACGATAATTGCTGGCTTTCTTATCTCTCTGCTCGGAGGTTCGAAATTTCAAATTGGAGGGCCCACAGGTGCATTTATTCCGATATTAGTAGGTGTTGTATTGCAATATGGGTATGAAAATCTACTGATCGCCGGGTTCCTTGCCGGGTTGTTTCTTGTATTGATGGGAGTCTTTAGGCTCGGTATTCTTATTCAGTTTATCCCTCGTCCAGTCACGATTGGATTTACGGCAGGCATAGCAGTAGTCATATTTTCAGGTCAGATCTCCAACTTTCTGGGTCTTAAAAACATTTCACGGCATAATGATTTTTTTTTAAACATGAGAGAAATCGTTCTTCACCTGCCAACTCTGAGCCTATACAGTCTATTAACAGCAGCCATTTGCTTAATCGTTATGTTACTGACACCAAAATACCTTTCGAAATTTCCAGCGTCACTCATGGGTCTAATTGTATCTACACTTGTTTCGATGCTTCTGTATAAAGGTGAGATAAGCACAATCGGTTCCGCATATGGAGCTATTCCAAGTTCACTGCCGGTATTTTCATTACCTCATATAACACTTGAAAAGATCGTCCTTCTCATGCAGCCAGCGTTAGTTATTGCAATGCTTGGTGGTATTGAATCGCTTTTGTCCGCCGTTGTAGCGGATGGCATGACTGGCAGCAGACATAACAGCAATAGGGAGTTAATCGGGCAAGGAATAGCCAACATAGGAGCTTCATTATTTGGTGGCATTCCTGCTACTGGAGCGATTGCGCGTACGGCGACAAATATTAAAAGCGGAGCTGCTTCGCCAGTCTCGGGAATGATTCACGGGCTTGTAGTGTTAATCATCCTCTTGCTATTCGCACCACTTGCATCGGACATACCGTTATCAAGTATGGCGCCAATACTCATGGTTGTTGCTTGGAATATGAGTGAACGTAAGCATTTTGCTCAATTGTTTCGCGCGAAAACGAGTGAATCCATGATTATGGTCGTCACATTTATACTGACCGTTTTAATGAATCTTACAATCGCTGTTGAGATGGGGTTGTTACTAGCGGCAATTATGTTTGTGATGCGAATGAGAAGTTCTCTAAGAGTGACGAAGATGCAGTATGATAATCTCAAGATTGTAGAAGACTTGAAGCCATTCATGATTAATGATGATTCAAGGATCGGCATTTACTCGATTGAGGGTCCCTTGTTCTTTGGAACAGCAAATAAGTTTGAAGAGTTATTCGAAAATGAGAGTACTTCGAACCAAAAAGTTATAATTATCAACTTGAAAGGCGTATCCCTTGTTGATTCGACCGGCGAGTCCAAGTTAGCTACCATCGTCAGTCGTTTAGTTTTAAAAGGCGGGACGATCATTTTCTCGGGCTTACAGCAGCAGATAAAAGAGTTTTTTCAAAAAAGCGGCTTTGTTCATGTGATTGGAGAAGAGAACATATTCGAGGATTATTACGATGCGATATATGAAGCTCATAGAAGGACAACTGCTCTTAATCGAACAAACTGAAGGCTTGATTCAATCTCGGGTAAGCTAACGTGGAAATAATAGATAAATATTTGAATTTACAAAAATGAAGGGGGGAATTTCGGAATTTATTGTCGCGTAACATAAATTCCAAACCGAAAATGAAGCGGAAAGCATTTGTAAGGTTTGCATTTCCGGTGGAGGTTCTTGCTGCATTGGCTGTCAGCATCTTATAGTTAGAGGCCGCCTCCCGGAATAGACCGAGCCGTATCGGTTGTTATTTAGATGTATCTGCATTATAATGCTTTTTATATTCAAACTTTTGAATATTTGATTTTATATAAAATAAAGATATGAGCAGACAGACGGTAACCAACATTGGCGTTGATGCTTTGAATGGAGATAATGAGTGATGTCGGATTTTCCAAATTGTCCTCAATGTAACTCGGAGTATACGTACGAAGACTTAGGATTATTTATTTGCCCGGAATGCAGTCATGAATGGTCGGAAGAATCGGACACTAAGAAGAGTGACGATAATAAGATTATCAAAGATTCCAATGGAAATGTATTAAGCGATGGCGATACCGTGACCATAATTAAAGATCTTAAAGTCAAAGGGAGTTCGTCTGTTTTAAAAATAGGTACCAAAGTAAAAAATATTCGCCTTGTTGACGGCGATCATGACATTGATTGCAAGATTGATGGCTTTGGAGCCATGAAGTTAAAATCCGAATTTGTAAAAAAAGTATAGGTAAGTTGGCTGAGTAGGCTAAACCGGGGAAGGTTCATTTGCGTCAAACAAAAGGCACTCACTAAAGAGTGCCTTTTCTGATTTCATTTCACCGAATACCCATTGACAAAAACTAATCCAATTAGTTAATCTAAAGCTAATAAAACTAATGAGATTAGTTTTCCTTGGGGAGGAACGAATACAATGAGAATAACGCGCAAAGGTGACCTGTATCAGCTTACGTTTATGCCGAGATTGTTTCCTGTGAATTGCTACTTCGTGGATGAGGGCAGCGAGCTGACGCTAATTGATGCGGCGCTGCCGTTTAGTGCCGATCCGATTCTGCAAGCGGCGAAGGATCTCGGCAAGCCAATCACGCGCATCGTGCTGACGCATGCGCACGGCGACCATGTCGGAGCGCTCGATAAGCTGAAGGCAGCGCTGCCGAGCGCGAAGGTGTACATCTCGGCGCGGGATTCCCGTCTGCTAGCGGGAGACCGCAGCCTGCTCGAAGGCGAGCCGAACACGCCGATAAAAGGCGGCGTGCCGACGAAGCTGGCGACTCGCGCAGACGTTCTGCTGAACGACGGCGACATGGTCGGATCGCTGCGCGCCGTATCCTCGCCAGGTCACACGCCGGGCTCGATGGCTTTCCAAGATACGCGAAGCGGCGCTCTCGTTGCTGGCGATGCGATGCAGACGCGTGGCGGAGTCGCTGTCTCGGGACAGTTGAAGCTGCGGTTCCCGTTCCCAGTTTTCGCAACTTGGCATAAGGAAACCGCGCTTGCTAGCGTACGCAAGCTCCGCGACCTCAAGCCGACCCTCCTCGCCGTCGGGCACGGCGAAATGCTGGAGGATCCAGCTGCCGCCATGAACAAGGCCATCGCAGAAGCAGAGAGCAAGCTCGGACTGCAGAAGCGATAACACACCACATCACATCATAAGGAGACCTCATCATGCCAAGAGTGGGACTTGATCTTGATACGATTTTGCAGGCGGCGGCTGAGCTTGTCGATGCGGAAGGACTAGAGACGCTAACGCTCGCGACATTGGCGCAGAAGCTAAGCGTTCGCTCTCCTTCGCTATATAACCATGTGAACGGACTACCGGGGCTGCGCCACCAGCTAACACTCTACGGCCTGAACCAACTAGGAGCGGTTATGCGCAGCGCCGTTCAAGATAAGAAGAGAGATGATGCGATACGTGCGCTCGCGCACGCTTATCTGGAATTTGCTCGCAAGCATCCTGGGCTGTATGCGGTCACGCAGCGAGTCATGGACCGTGCCGACACGCAGATCCAGCAAGCGGCGGGCAGCATTGCAAGCATTCCAATCGAGGCGCTGCGCGAGTATGGTCTCGATCACGAGCTGAGCATTCATCTCGTGCGCGGACTACGCAGCCTGATGCACGGCTTCGCCTCAATCGAGCAGCAGGGCGGATTCGGGATGCCGATTGATCTGAACATTAGCTTCCAGCTGATGGTCGATACGTTTCTTGCAGGCATTCATGCGCAAACGTCGAAGTAACTCGTACGGTCCCATTTATTGTCGAGGAGGCGTCTTCCTTCATGTTTATAGTCAATTCTCGCGCACTGATAGAGCGGACAATGAATGGCACCATTGAAATTGTGGTTCAAACGCGGAACAAGCCGGGCGGTCCTCAGCGAATAGAGCTTCCGGGCGGCAGAATTGAGCCGTTTGAATCGCTGTTCAAGGCGCTTATTAGAGAAGTGAAGGAAGAAACGGGATTGGACGTTACAGAGATTGAGGGCGAAGATACGCGGATAGACACCGAAGGGATTGACCCCAATTTCGAAGTGGAGTGTTTGAGACCATTTGCCGTTTATCAAACGACAAAAGGGCCATTTGATTCGGTTGGCGCCTATTTCCGCTGCAAGGCCAGTGGCGAATTGTTGCAATCAGGCGATGAAACGAAAAATCCCAGATGGGTGAATGTAGATGAATTACGGCGGTTGATGAGCGACGATCCGCTGCAGTTCTCAGATGTGGACCGTGCAGGAATCATGTATTATTTAAAATATGTCGAACGATACCGTCCTTGAGGGCGGTTTTTCTTACTCTGCCAGGTGAGCCCAAAAGGAGTTTCTACCATGCCTAAATTCAACACGCTCAGCACGCGATTCATTCTGCTCTTCTGTGCAATTACGGTTCCGCTCTTATCTATTCTGTACCTCGCCGGCAATTTCACGAAGGGCGTCGTGCTGACGCAGGTGGCGAATTCGTATCAGAATCTGGTCAGCTCCTCGCTCAATATGATTGACCGGAGCCTCGACGATATTGCGATTAATATGATGGACATCGTCAACCATGATGATAACTTCCAGAAGTTCGGGCAGCCGGGGCTGTCGGATTCGGAGTACTATTTTGCCCAGATCGGCCTCATTCAGCGAAATTCGATGTATCAGTCGTATTATCATACGGTTGATATGTTTTTTGTCTATTCCAAACCAAGCAGCATGCTCGTATCGACGAATATGGCTGGCGCGACGCCTGGGTATTACGAGACCGTCCGGGCATGGATTACCGAGTCGTTCCACCATCCGGAGCAGCTGAAGAACGTCATGTACAAGTGGAACATCATCCGAATCAAGGACCAGAACTTCCTTTACCGGCTCGTCAGCGATGACCTGACCAACAACGCCTACATCGGAGCCCTCATCAACGTCAACAGCTTGAAGATGCCGCTCGGCAATCTTAATCTGCGCAAGGGCGGGGATCTGCTCTTCTTGGGCAATGACGGCGGAATTCTATCCGAACCTTCGCCTTCACTTGGTTCGCTCAGCAGGCTGCCAGCCGAGGAGCTGAGCCAGAATCATTCCTTCTCGTATACGAGCGAGAAGACCAAATATCTAGTCGTGGCGAACCATTCCAAGAACAGCCCGATGAGTACGGCGGTCGTCATTCCGAATTCAGAGCTGCTGCAGGGATTAAGCGGATTTCAGACGATTACGAGGTGGATGCCTCTAGTTGTTTTCGCGATTCTGCTGCTGTACGGCTTTATCTTTAGAAGCATGATTTTTACTCCGATTCTTCAATTGCTTGGCGCGATCCGCCGCATTAAAGAAGGGAAGATGGAAGCACGGCTGCCGGACTCGAACATCGCGGAATTCGCGATCATCAACCATACGTTCAACGGGATGGTCGAGGAGATTACCGATCTGAAAATCGGGGTATACGAGGAGCGTCTGCGCGCTCAGAAAGCCGAGATGAAGCAGCTGCAAACGCAGATTAATCCGCACTTTTTCCTGAATGCGCTGAACATCGTCTTCCAGCTGGCGGACCTTAAACGAGTGGAGCTTGTGAAAAAGATGGTGCGCCATCTCGTCCAATACTTCCGCTTCATGATCCGGGTGAACAAAGAGACGATTACGCTCGATCAGGAAATGGAGCATATTCGCAACTACCTTGAGATTCAGAAAATGCGGTATCAGGATGATTTTGAGTTCGAGATTTCGATTAAGGATGATCTACGGGAGGCCTGCCTGCCGTCGCTGTTCATTCAACCGTTCGTCGAGAACGCGATGATTCACGGGCTGAGCTTGAAGCCGGCGCCGTTTCGCCTTACGATTACTGCACAGCGCGATGAGGCGCAGCAGGATCAGATGATCATTGATATATGCGATAACGGCAAAGGCATGACGCTAGAGAAGCTGGAGCAATTAAATGCGGCGGAATATCTCCCGGATTCGGATGAAGAGGGGCATATCGGCATCTGGAATGTGAAAAAACGGCTCGTAATGCGATACGGCGATACAGCGACGCTTATTTTCCGTCATGAAGAACCTAGCGGAATTGGGATACGCCTGACGCTGCCGATAGAGTACGCGTAAGGTAGTAAGGAGAGAGAATAACGGATGTACAACATGTTAATCGTGGACGATGAGCGATATGCGGCTGAAGGAATATGCAACTGCCATGACTGGGAATCGCTCGGCATCGGAGAAGTGCATACCGCCTTCAGTGCGGAAGAAGCGAGAGCGCTCCTAACGGGGCACGTCATCGACATTCTAATCTGCGATATCGAGATGCCGGATGAGGATGGATTGTCGCTCGTAAGATGGGTGAAGGACCATTCCCCGCATACGGAATCGTTGTTTCTGACTTGTCACAGCGAGTTCGACTATGCCAAGCAGGCATTCCAGCTGAAGAGCTTCGACTATTTGCTCAAGCCGGTGGATAGCTCCGAGCTCGCGAATGTCGTCACGCAGATGATCCGTGCAATCAAAGAGCGTGCGGAGAAGGCGCGTTCGGCTGAGCTCGTGCAGAAATACGAGTCGCTCTGGAGCAAGCAGCAGCCGAAGCTGGCCGAGCGTTTCTGGCAGGATCTGCTGGCGCGGCGCATTTTGACCTTCGGCGACTTCCTTGAGCGGGCGCTTCTGGATGCTCAGCTGGCGCTGTCTCCGGATGCGCATGCGCTGCCGATTCTCATTCATGTGGAGGAATGGCTGCGGCCTTTCGCCGGGCGCGATCTGGAGATGATGCGCTACGCGGTGCAGAAAGCGGCGGAGGAAGTGCTGCTTGCCGGGCAGCAGGGACAAGTCATTATGGATCGCAACGGGCAGCTGTTCGTTATGGTCTACGAGCAGCAGACGACTGGCGCACTTGAATTCGCAGCTGCAGCAGAGCACTGGGAAGCGAAGTGCCTCGGCTTCGCGGCATCTTGCAAGGAGCTGTTCTACTGCCGAATCTTCTGTTATGTCGGCTGCTTCGCACCGCTCCACGATATACCCGGCTTAGGCGATGGGCTGAAGGAGCTGCAGCATACGCATGTTGCCAAGACGAGCGCGGTCCTCGTATACAGTGCGGAGATGGACGCTGCGCTTGGCGAGAAGGAGAAGAACAGCTTCGTGCAGCAATCGATCCAGTTCATTAAGGATAACGTGGAGGAAGACATCTCTCGCGATGATGTTGCCGCGCATGTCGGGCTGAATCCAGCCTATCTGTCGAGGCTGTTCAAGAAGGGGACCGGCATCAACCTCATTGACTACCTCATCGAGACGAAGATGAACCGGGCGAAGCAGCTGCTAGATACGACGGACATGACGGTCAGCATGATTGCGCAGCAGGTCGGCTACTCGAACTTCTCCCATTTCACCCGCATGTTCCGCAAACGGTTTGAAGTGAACCCGCAGGAATATCGGAAGCATTAGCGGATAAGCGGTGTAGAGTGGAGTAAAGTACAGTAAAGTACAGTACAGTACAGTAAAGCACAGCACAGCACAGCACATCTCCGTGGAGACCCGGCTCAGAATGCAGAGAAACCGCGTTTTTATCAAAACGACCGGTTTCTTCTTTCTTGCGCGTAGTGCAATCCCTACAATGCGATGATAACTGCGAACATCCACTTATTTGGCCGACATAGGCCAATTAGTGGTGATATAAGTGCCAATATCCACCTATTAAAGGTGTTTATATCTATGTGAGCAGGAAACCCCAGATTTAAGTGGATATTCGCACTTATCT
Organism: Paenibacillus sp. sgz302114; assembly: GCF_056120345.1. NCBI lineage: Bacteria > Bacillati > Bacillota > Bacilli > Caryophanales > Paenibacillaceae > Paenibacillus > Paenibacillus sp. sgz302114. The sequence continues at coordinate 654,437 of NZ_JBVYOI010000002.1, read as the reverse complement.
CCTGAATCAGTCGCCACCTTTAGAAAATAAGTGGAGTATTACACTTATGCAGCCCAGCCCAGCCCAGCCCAGCCCAGTATCGGCGAACAAACAAAGCGTTCAACCGACCATCCTAGCACCCAAGCATGGCTCTCCTCTCCAGGAGGGCCGTGCTTTTTTTATGCCAAAGTCACAAAATGACTAAGCCCAGGTAACAAAAGGAGCGGAGACTCCGCATCCTTCCAGCTATGATAAAGGCATAGAAAGCAACAGGCGGTGGTTCAACAATGGAAGCAGTACAGCAATCGGCGGCGGCAAGACCACGGGGACCGCTTCGGAAGCTATGGAAGTTCCGGGCGCTCATCATCCTCGCATTACCGGGTCTTGTCCTGCTGCTGATCAACAATTATTTTCCGATGTTCGGCGTGTTTCTCGCATTCAAAGATTTCAACTATGCCAAAGGCATCATCGGCAGCAACTGGAACGGCTTCGATAACTTCCACTTTCTGTTCGCGACAAGCGATATGTGGCATGTCATCGCTCATACGCTTGTGTATAATCTCGCTTTTCTAATCATTAACACCGTGCTGTCGGTGCTGCTCGCATTGCTGCTGAACGAGGTGAAGAATCGCTTCTTATCCAAGTTCTATCAGAGCACGATGCTGCTGCCGCATTTCATCTCAATGGTCGTCGTAGCGTACCTCGTATACGGATTTCTTAACCCGGAGCTTGGCTTCATTAACAAATCCATCCTCGAGCCTGCGGGCAAAGAGGGCATCTCTTGGTACATGTCCCCGCAGTATTGGCCATATATACTAACGGTCGTGAACATCTGGAAGTCGGTCGGCTTCGGCTCGGTCATCTACCTCGCGACGATTGTCGGTATTGACCGTGAATACTACGAAGCGGCTATGCTGGATGGGGCAAGCAAGTGGAAGCAGATGACGAAGATTACGCTGCCGTTCCTCATTCCGGTCATCATTATTTTGACGCTGCTCGCAATCGGTCGCATCTTCAGCGCCGACTTCGGCTTGTTCTACCAAGTGACGATGAACGCAGGGATGTTGAAGAGCACGACAGACGTTATCGACACTTATGTCTACAACGCGCTGCTCGTCACGGGCGACACGAATTTAGCTTCGGCGGCTGGTCTGCTGCAAGCAGTCGTCGGGTTCATTCTCATCGTATCGGTCAATATGATCGTGAAGCGGGTGAGCAATGATAAAGCGTTATTTTAGCGGCAAAAGGCAGAGGCAAAAGGAGGCTGTTCGCTTCATGAGGGGCAACAACTGGACGAACGTCCTGATCAATATCGGTTTAATTCTAATCAGTCTTGCATGTATCATCCCATTCTGGCTCGTGCTGATGGTATCGCTTAGCGGACCGACAGCATTGGCCAAATACGGCTATAGCTTCTGGCCGAAGCAATTCGATCTCGTCGCTTATAAGTTTCTGATCCATGACGCGGAGCCGATTATACGCTCCTTCGGCGTATCCATTGCCGTGACCGTCATCGGAACCGTTGCAAGTCTTGCGATTACATCGGCGCTTGCCTTCTCTTTATCCCGGCAGGACTTCCCGTATCGCGGCGCACTTAGCTTATTCGTTCTTATTACGATGCTGTTCGGCGGAGGATTGCTGCCGTGGTATCTCGTCTATACGAAGCTGCTTCATCTGCAGGATACGATGATGGTCCTCATCATTCCCGGACTTCTCGGCGGCTTTAATGTCTTCATTATGCGGACTTTCTTCACGACGAGCATCCCGCCTTCGCTGATCGATTCCGCACAGATCGACGGCGCGAGCGAGTACCGCACGTACTTCAATATTATCCTGCCGCTGTCGCTGCCGGTGCTGGCGACGATTGGCTTGTTCGTTATCGTTAACTATTGGAATGACTGGTTTACGAGCTTGGTGTTCATCAAGACGGATACACTCTACAACCTGCAATATTTCTTGTACAACACACTGATGAATGCACAGTATTTGCAGTCGGTCGCTGACAAAGCGCATATCGATGTCAGCACGATGCAGACGCAGCCGCTTGAGGAGCTGCGCATGGCGATGGCGATTATTGCCGTCTTGCCGGTGGCGCTCGTGTTCCCTTTCTTGCAGAAGTATTTTGTAAAAGGGCTCACGATTGGCGCGGTGAAAGGCTAGACTCAGCATTGGCCGGGGTTAGTCTGCAGCTAACAGATGGCACAAGCTGATTTAGTATACAATAGTCCTATCTATAGGAGGTTCACCTACGATGAGAATAAGAAGAGGGTCAATCGTTCTGTCATCGCTCCTGCTGTCCATGTCGCTAATTGCGGCGGGCTGCGGAAGCAATAACAGTACGAATAATGAAGCAGCGAACAACAACAACAAAGCTGCAAACAACAAAACAAACACATCGAACAATGCCGGTAACACAAACACAAGCACGAACACAAAGGCCGATGAGAAGAAGGCGCTGGACCCATACGAAGTTGTGATGGTCTACCCGGATCCGAATCAGAGCGACCTCGGCACTGTGCAGACCGCGATGAACGATTATTTAAAGAAGACGTATCCAGACATGAACATGACGGTGAAATTAAGCCCGATCGACTGGAGCGCTTACTCCGATAAGCTGAACCTGATGATGTCCTCAGGAGAGAAATTCGACCTGCTCTGGACCGCCAACTGGATGAACTACGAGACACAGGTGAACAAAGGCGCGCTGCTGCCGCTGGATGATCTGCTGACTCAATATGGTCCTGACATTAAGTCCGTGGAAGGCGACCTGCTAGAAGGCGCGCGCCGCAAAGGCAACATCTATGGCGTCCACGTCCATCAAGAGCTTGGCAACCCGCAAGGCGTCGCGCTGAGCAAAGAACTCGTAGATAAATATCATATCGATCTGAGCCCGCTGAAGTCCGGCGAGTTCAAGGACCTCGGTCCGATTCTGAAGCAAATTAAAGATGCCGAGCCTGGCGTTACGCCGGCAGTAGGCCCGTCTTTCCCGCTTGGCGCATACTTCGGCTCGGGCAGCATGGAGAACATTATCGGCCCGATCGGACTCGACCAACGCGATACGAATCCGGATAACCAGTACAAGGTTGTAGATGCATACGAGACGACGCGTTACATGGATCTCGCGAAGCTGACGCACGAATGGTACAAAGCCGGCTACATCAACAAGGATGCAACGACGCCGGGCATCGACATCTGGAAGAAGTTCCAGGCGAAGACTGCTTTTGCGGCGATCGGTACAGACCTTGAAATCGTGAAAGACATGAAGATCGGCGAGCCTTCTCTCATGGCGAACAAGAGCACGCAGCTTGGCATGGACATCATCCAAGTGCCGCTCAATATCGACCGTCTACACACATCGAAGCTTTCGGCGACATTGCAGGCGATCTCCCAAACGTCGAAGGACCCTGCCCGCGCAATGATGCTATTGAACCTGTTCTACAAGGATAAGAACCTGCTCACGTTGTTCAACTACGGCGTGGAAGGCACGCATTATGTGCTGAATAATGACCAAATTGATGTGCCGGCAGGCAAAACGAAAGATAACGTCGGCTTCTTCCACGACAATCAGTGGCAGCTGGGCAACCAAATGCTCAACTACACTCGTGTCGGTGAAGACCCGAACAAATATTTGAACTACGAGCAGTTCAACGAGCAAGTAAAGAGCCAATCCTCGCCGCTCATCGGCTTCGTATTCGATTCCGAACCGGTGAAGAACGAGCTGATCGCGGTTTCCAAGGTACAGAGCACGTTCGATCCAGGCTTCCAATCCGGCCAGCTTGATCCGGAGAAGGAGCTGCCGAAGATGATCGATAAGCTGAAGAGCGCCGGCCTTGATAAAATCATTGCGGAAGCGCAGAAGCAAGTCGACGCATGGCGCGCGGCGAACGGCAAGTAAGTCGAGTTTGTATGAAGAGAATCGGGGTATGACCCACAAGGTTATACCCCGAATTATTTTTTAGCAGAAGGATGTGCATGGACTCATGTTAAACGTAACCATCTGGAACGAATATTTGCACGAAATCAATAATGCCAAAGTTGCGGCGATCTACCCGACAGGGATTCACGGTGCGCTTGCAGAAGCTTTAGAGAGAGAAGACTTCTATGTGCGGACAGCGACATTAGAGCAGCCAGAGCATGGCTTGACGGAAGAAGTGTTGAACGCGACCGACGTTCTCATCTGGTGGGGGCATCTCGCCCATGACCGGGTTGAGGATACGATCGTGGAGAAGGTGTATCAGCGTGTTCTGGACGGAATGGGACTTATCGTGCTGCACTCCGGCCATGCGTCGAAGATCTTCAGCAAGCTGCTCGGCACGCCAACGGGACAGCTCAAGTGGCGCGAAGCAGACGATAAAGAGCGGATCTGGGTTGTGAACCCGGCGCATCCGATTGCAGCTGGCATTGGCGAGTATATCGAGCTGCCGAAGGAAGAGATGTATGGCGAGCACTTCCACATCCCTGCGCCGGATGAGCTTGTGATGATTTCGTGGTTTGAAGGCGGGGAAGTGTTCCGCAGCGGCGTAACGTACAGTAGAGGCCGGGGCAAAATCTTTTATTTCCGTCCGGGTCACGAGACGTACCCGACCTACCACAACCCGCAAATTCAGCGCGTCATTGCGAACGGAATCCGCTGGGCGGCACCTAGCACTGCTGCTGCTCCTGTATACGGACATACAGCTCCGCTGGAGAAGATTCAGCCGAAAGCGTAAGCCTGGAGTGATAACAAGGAGGAACGATGAAGACGATGAGCAAGTATCGAATTGGCTTAATTGGACTCGGCGGCATGGCGCAGGCGCATATCCGCTGGATGTCGGCATTCGCAGACCGTTTGGAGCTTGTTGCGGTGAGCGATGTGAATGAAGAAGCGCTGGCACGAGTCGGCGAACAGCAGGGTATTGCGTCAGAGAAGCGCTATGTGAACTATACCTCGCTAATTGCAGACCCGGACGTGGATGCGGTCGTATCCGTTACGCCGAACAATGTGCATGCGGACATCGTCGCGCACTGCCTCGCGGCACGCAAGCCGTTCATGGCGGAGAAGCCGTTCACCCGCGTCTTCGAGGAAGCGGTGCCGCTGCTTGCGCAGTACGAGCAGCATCCCGTGCCAGCGATGATCGGCTTCACGTATCGCTTCACGCCTGCGTTCCGCTATGCGCGAGAGCTCATTCGCGAAGGGAAGCTTGGTCAGATTCGCAGCTTCTCGAGCCAGTATTTGCAAGGCTGGGGAGCGCCTCAGTATAACGTTGGTTACAATTGGCGCTTCGACAAGTCGGTGACCGGTACTGGAACGCTCGGCGACCTCGGCTCGCACATGATTGATATGGCGCGCTTCCTCTTCGGCGAATTCGAAGAGCTGTCGGCGCAGCTGCATACGATTGTGCCGCAGCGTCTAGATTCGCGCACAGGCGAGCAGGTGAAGATTGAAGTCGATGACTTCGCGAGCTTCCAAGCGCGGATGAGCGGCGACGTGCACGGTATCTTCCAAACATCGCGCAATGCTATCGGCTCCGGCAACCAGCACGAGATCTCGATTTATGGCGACACCGGTACCCTCCATGCATCGACGGAGGACCCGAACAAGATCGTATGGATTCGCGAGGAAGACGGCCAGCTGGCTCGCACCGTATTGAACGTTCCGAAGCGCTGCGAAGTGACGCAGTATGAGCATTTTTTGGCGATGCTTGATGGCGGTCAGCCGGACGGATTGCCGGGCTTTATGGACGGCTATCGGAATCAGCAGGTGCTGGATGCGATTATTCGGGCGAGCGACTCGAAGACGGTTGTTCAACTGTAATAGATCAGAGGAAGACCGTTCGCAGCTTGATGCTGCGGGCGGTTTTTTGCTGCCTGCAGCCGGAAGATTCGCCTACATTCATCTATTCCCACTAGTAGGGGAATCAGTTAGAATTGGAATAAGTTTTTTGCCGTGAAGCGGCTCTCTTCATTATGGATTCGAGGTGAATGCTGTGCTCAAGATGCTCATTGTAGATGATGAACGATTCGAAAGAGAAGGCGTTAAGTTTCTGATTGAGAAGTACGGACTGCCTCTGGAGATCTTTGAAGCGAATAGCGGAGAGAGTGCGCTGGCGTTCATGAAGGAGCATCCGGTCGATATTTTATTTAGCGACATTCGCATGAACGGGATGGATGGCCTGCAGCTTGCGGCACAGATCCGGGAGCTGGACATCCCGGTGAAAGTGATCTTCATGAGCGCTTTCGGCGAATTTGAGTATGCACAGAGAGCGATCGACCTGAAGGCGATCCGGTATATTCTGAAACCGGTGCAGGTCGATGAATTTCTGAAGGTCGTATCGCGGGTTATGCAGCTGTGCAGCGAAGAGTTGCAAATGCAGGAGAAGCAGCAGCGGCTGGAAGAAGCCTACCGCAACGATTCGCTTTATTCGAAGCAGAAGCTGCTATCGAATCTCGTGCTCGGCCATTCTGCCGGTGGAGAAGAGCTGCAATCGCAGCCGCTGGCAAATCTAATCGGCATTCCGCGCGTACGGCTTGTTATGTTGGATTCCAGAACGAGATTCTTCGATCTGCTCGATCAGCATTTCGAGCAGCGGCTAGCAGAAGTGCTAAAGCGCAGCTTCGAGCTCGTTCATCTGAATGAGTTTCAGAGCTTGCTTATCCTCGAAGGGAACGATCTTTCGCGAGAGGAGCTTATCTCTTCCGGCGAGCGGTTCATTCGCTGGTTCCGTGACTTGTACGGCGGGGATCTGAGTATCGTCTTGAGCGGTCTCGCCGAGAATAGCGAGCAGCTCGTGAACGAATTTGCCGCTGCCGAATCGATGCTGGAATACAAGTTCTATCACGATGAAGGCACGGTGCTGCTTGCGCATTCGGCGGCCCATGGCAAAGAAGAGATGCAGGCAGTAGTGGACACGGCACTCACGGAGCTAAGGCAGCATATTGCGCAGTCCCGCTACGAGCTGGCGAAGCTGCGATTCGAGCAGCTGTTTAACGATTTGCGCAGCAGCGAGCAATTCTCCGTCATCTATGTCAAATTCATTTGCACCGAAATTGTCCGGGCCATATTCGAGGCATCGGCGAAGAAGAGTGCCGATTCGTTCAAGCAGCAGCTGGAGCAGATATACCGTGCTTCCAAGCTAAGCGACCTGCGTAAGGTCATACTGTCGATGTTGGAAGAGAAGGAGTCTCCTGCTGTTGGCTCTGGCACTATTTTCGCTTCCGTTGCCGGCTCTGCTTCCGGTTCGCCGGATTCGATGCGCAAGGTCATCGAGAGTATTGTGCGGATTATTGAGAGCGAGTACAGCTCCGACCTATCGCTGGAAGCGCTGGCCGATCGCGTGTATCTCTCTCCAAGCTATTTAAGCCATCTGTTCAAGAAGCAGCTCGGCGTCAGCTTCAATAAGTATTTGACTATATACCGGATGGAACGGACGAAGGAGCTTCTGCTGACGACCAATCGCAAAATCATCGATATCGGCCTTGAAGTCGGCTACAGCAATTTCCCTTATTTCAGCTCGCTCTTCAAAAACCATTACGGCATGACGCCGTCGCAATTCCGGGAAGAGGCGGTTCGATGAAGAGGGCGCTCACAGAGCTGTTCAACAGGCTGCGATTCAAGCATAAGCTGTTCCTCTCGTATTTGATCGTTATCATTATCCCGATTATCGTGCTCGGCGTGTATGCGTACAATCAGTCCGAGCAGATGCTCAAGATTCAAGGCATGCAAGGCATCGAGAAGAACGTCGATACGATATCGGGCGGCATTAACGGCTCGATCGAGCGCTATAATCACACGATCCAGTCAATTGTATATAACAAGACCTTTCAGAAGATCGTATCGAATGACTACCGCGATCTCGTCAATCTATCCTACGATTTGAAGGAATACCTGTCCCCCTACTTCACGATGATGACGATACTGGACAAGGAAATTGATGAAATCAAATTCTACACCCAGACCTATGTGCCTGAATACGGCGAATCCGTTCAATTAGCAAGCCGCGTAAGCGAGGAGCAGTGGTACAAGGAGGCGCTAAAAGGTACAGGCAGCCAGTGGTTCTCGGATAACGGCATCATCGTTGTCAGCAAGTTTCCCCATTTTTCAAACGACAAAGATACGAATTTGGTGTATATGCGCATCAACGAGGCCAGTTTATTTAACAATGTAGCGGCGCTCGCGAAGGACGATACCGTTATCATTACGGACAAGCAGGGACGGATCATCTATTCGAATCAGCAAGCATCCGCAGCTGCCGACGAGCCGGCATTGGACATGACTCGGCTTAGCGGGCTCAAGGAAGGCCTTATTGACTTCGGAGGGGCTAAGTCCTATCTCGTGAAGAAGCCGGTCGAGCTGACGAGCTGGACCATCTATTGTATCGTCCCCGCATCGCAGCTGACGCAGAATGCCGGATCGATCATCAATGCAACGCTCATTATTATCGCTTTGTGCATGATCATCGTTCTGATTGTCATCTGGATCTTCTCCAAAACGATGCTGCGGCGCGTGCTATCGCTCAATTCGCTCATGAAGCGGGTAGAGATCGGTGATTTCAGCATGAGAGTCCGTAGCGAGTCGAAGGACGAAATCGGTGAACTGACGAACCGCTTCGGCAATATGCTGATTCGGCTTAATGAGCTCATTGACGAGCTATTCCGTAACAAAATCGTCCAGAAGGAAGCAGAGTTTAAAGCGCTGCAATGGCAGATGAATCCGCATTTTCTGTACAATACGCTGTCGTTCATTAACTGGAAGGCTCTGCGAAGCGATGCCCATGATATCAGTCATGTCGTCACGACGTTGTCGAAGTTTTACCGGACAGGGCTGAATCGCGGCGACAACATCATTCCGGTGCGGGATGAGCTGGAGCATGTGAGATGCTACATCGAGATTATCCAGACGATGAAAGAGAACAGCTTCGACGTGGTCTATGACATCGACGAAGCGGTGGTCGGCTGCAAGACGATCAACTTTATATTGCAGCCGCTCGCAGAGAATGCGATTATTCACGGTATCAACCGTAAGGAAAACGGGCGCGGCGTATTAATGATTAAGGCGGAGCTCATTGATGGGAAAGTAATGTTCATCGTTGAGGATAACGGGAACGGAATGCCGCCGGAAGCAGCAGAGACACTGCTGGAGAGCCACTCATCCGGCTACGGGCTGAAGAACGTCAAGGAGCGGCTCCAGCTGAAATTCGGCACCGATTACAGCATTGAAGTAAAGAGTGAAGAGGAGCAGGGTACAAGAATGAAGATTGTCATCCCTGCGTGAGGGTCTATACGCGTGATGTTACTGCCGATTTCGGCTGCTACCTTATTCGAGAGTGCTGAATCTGAGCTCTCATATTCTTAAACAGCCGATTTTCGCGCTGAGAGTTCGATTTACGCTCTCTCAGCATCGCGCTCGTCCTGTCAGGTTCACATACGATGCCAACAGCAAATCGGTCACCTGCCTCAGCATGTACAACGAGAGTCGCACCGTGGAACAAGGTAATAGTAATTCCGAGTGAGGTATCCCTATTGATAGAGCCTGTCCCAATATCTGGGGCAGGCTCTATTGTATTTCTAGAACATCGTAGAAAACTGAAAGTATTCGCAAATATTTGATAATTTCAGGAGGAAGCGGCTTTGTTATAGTTTTGTTAAAGGAATTCGCTAGCGAAGAAAGGAGTGCCGCGGGTGAACGAAACAGCAATCGTTAGCCAGTCAAATGCCGCTGTCCGTGATGTTAAGCAGGAACGGGCAAGGGTAAGGAAAGAGAAGCTCAAAAAGGTTAAACAGTACCGCGTGCTGCTTCTGATGATGGTGCCTGCGGTCATCTACTACATCGTTTTTCACTATTTGCCGATGTACGGTGTTCTGCTCGCCTTTAAAGATTTCAAAATACTCAAAGGCATCATGGGCAGCCCATGGGTAGGCTTCGACGTCTTCCACAAAATTCTTCATGACGACTACTTCTACACCGTGCTCAAGAACACGATCATTATCAGCTTCTACAAGCTCATCTTCGGCTTCCCGGTGCCCATTATATTCGCACTTCTGCTAAGCGAAGTGATGAACGCCAAGTACAAGAAGCTGGTTCAGACGGTCTCTTATCTGCCCCATTTCATCTCATGGGTTGTACTCGCCGGTATCTTCTTCACCTTCTTCTCGATGGAAGGGCCGGTTAACACGATCATCACCTACTTCGGCGGCGATCCAGTGCTGTTCTTGGCAGATCCGAGATACTTCCGCTCCATACTCGTTATAACCGGTATTTTCCAAGGGTTTGGCTGGGGTTCGATTATCTATTTCGCGGCGATTTCAAGCATTGATCCGATGCTGTACGAGGCCGCGATTATCGACGGAGCGGGGCGGTTTAAGCGGATGTTCTACATCTCCATTCCGATGCTTATCCCGATCATCGCCATTATGCTGATCCTCTCGATGTCCGGCATTCTCGATGCAGGCTTCGATCAAATCTTTAACCTGTACAATGCGCAGGTGTACAACGTTTCCGACATTATCGATACCTATGTGTATCGCAAAGGTATCGTCGAAATGAGCTACAGCTATGCCACAGCGGTCGGCCTGTTCAAGTCAGTTGTCGCTTTGATCCTCATCTTCGTCGTCAACCGGATTGTGAAGTGGATCGGCGGCAAGGATCACGCGCTATGGTAGAACGAACAGGAGGTGCTCTCTAGGATGATTAACGTAAAGAAATCACCGGCTGACCGATTTATTGATCTCATTATTTATCTGGTGCTCGGCGTCATCGTGGTCATTACGCTTTATCCGTTCTGGACTCAGGTTGTCATCTCGCTTGACGGCGGAGGCGTGGACGGAGCCGCATACGCTTCAGGGTTCGTGCTCTTTCCATCCAAGCTGACCTTCGGAAGCTATAAGCTTGCCTTTCAATTCAAAGAGCTATGGACCGGTTACAGCTATACGCTGCTGCGGACTGTGCTTGGCGTCACTTTCTCCGTCCTGTTTACTTCGATGACGGCATATCCGCTTTCGAAGAAGGACTTGCCCTTGAATAAATATTTTACCGGCATGATTCTGTTCACGATGCTGTTCGCCGGGGGGACGATTCCATCCTACCTGCTTATCAAAGAGCTTCATATGATGAACACGATCTGGGCGCTTGTCGTACCAGGCATGATCGGAGCGTTCAACGTCCTCATCATGCGCAACTTCTTCCGCTCTATTCCGGAAGAGCTTGAGGAGTCGGCGCGCGTCGATGGTGCAGGCTATCTTCGCATCTTCACGCAGGTCGTGCTTCCGCTCTCGAAGCCGGTCATTGCCACGGTTGCCCTCTGGGTCGGCGTCGGCCATTGGAACGCATGGTTCGATTCGCTGATGTATATAACCGATCCAGGCAAGCAGGTACTGCAGGTCGTCCTTCGCAAAATCATCATCCAGAACAATACGTCCGACATTACGCTGCTTATTCAAAATCTGGGCAAGGATACCGAGTTCTCGGGCCGTCAGCTGCAAGCGACGATCGTCATGTTCTCTATTATCCCGATGCTCATCGTCTACCCGTTCATTCAGAAGTACTTTGTCAAAGGTGTTATGATTGGTGCTATTAAGGGATGAAGATCCTCTCTAATAGATATAGCATTACACATTCATAGGGGAGTGGTTGATGTGAAAAGAAGCAATAAGCGTTGGTTAGCAGGCGCGATGGCAAGCTCGCTTGTTCTTACGGTGTTGGCGGGATGCGGCAGCTCGAGCTCGAATGAAAATGCGGGAACGAACAATTCGGCGAAGTCGGATAATACGGCTAGCACGAATACGACGAATGCATCATCGAACAATGCGGCAGCAGACAATAAACCGGCCGAGAAGAAATTGCTGAAATTCTGGACCTCAAGCCCTGAAATCGCGAAGGCAGATGCGCCTGGCGTGAAAGCGATTCGCGATAAATTCGGCGTTGACGTCGAATTCGTGCCAACTGGCGGAGAAGGCTTCAAAGAGAAAGTGAATCTGATGATCTCCTCCGGCGATATTCCGGACTGGATGAAAGAGCCATCGTTCACGGATTATGATAAATATTTGCAGCAAGGCATTATCGCCGAAATTCCGCAAGAGCTGATCGAGCAGAATATGCCGAAGTATGTGGAGTGGCTTAAGCGCTTCCTCGGCGACGATCCGTTCAAATACGTTAGACGTGACGGCAAAATCTACGCGCTTCCAGTTATTTGGGATATCGGTATCGACGGTCTCGACCTCGGATTCCGAGAAGATTGGATGAAGAAGGTTGGCGTGACGAAGACGCCTGAAACGATTGATGAAATGGAAGACCTGCTGACGAAGTTCCGTAACGACGATCCAGACGGCAACGGCAAGAAGGATACATACGGCATGACGGCTTCCGGTGAGAACATCGAGAGCATGTTCAGCTCCGTATTCGGCGCATTCGATTCCTACCCGAACATCTTCCGCGAGAAGGACGGCAAGGTCGTTCGCGGCGAAATCGAGCCAGGCGCGAAGCAAGCGCTTGAAGTGCTGAACCGCTGGTATAAGAAGGGCATTATTGATCCTGAGTTCGTCGTGAACAAAGGCAACAACGTTGAAGATAAGGTGCTGACCGATAAAGTCGGCGCAATCGAGTACTACTGGTGGTCCTTCCTGCCAGGCACCGCATTCCTCGGCGGCGAACAGTGGTACGATAAGCTGAAAGCGAAGCACCCTGACTTTAACTTCGCCATTACAGGCGGCGTGAAGGGTCCAGACGGCAAGTACGGCATCTCGCAGTACAACCCGGCGTATGCATCCGGCGTCGTATTCGGCAAGCAGCTTGCTGACGATCAAGACAAAATGATCAAGTACATGCAGGTGTTCGAGGCTTCCCAATTCGAGCCGGACATCTATGAGAAGCTGAACTTCGGCGATAAGGACCAACAGTGGAAGCTCGGCGACAAAGGCACTGTGGAATACCTTGGCAAGTACACGGATGAGAAAGAACGTCAGAAGCTTGGGCTTGGCGGCTACTCGATGAGCGGCTCGTTCAATGACTACGACTTCCAAACGTCCTATACCTCCGATGCAAGCCTGCGCCAGCTGGCGAAGGACACAAGAGCGAAGGGCACTCGTGTCATCGACATTCTCGCTCCGTTCAACAAACCGGTCTACAACGAAACACAGGATAAGCTGAAGCAGTACACGACGCAGAACTTCATCGACTTCATCACAGGACGCAAATCGCTGAATGACTTCGATTCGTTCGTAGCGGAGTGGAAGAGCATGGGCGGCGACAAAGTGCTGGAAGAAGCACAGCAAGTGTACGATGCGAATTTGAAACAATAATAAGTCAGGCTGCGATGTCCTTTCCAATGCGAGTTGGGAAGGACATCCGTGTTTACGAGCGTATATGAAAAGTTAAGAGGCAAAAGGAGAGGATCATATGACGATGACGATGGCACGGATTGAGGCGGGGAAGCTGTCTTTTCTAATCAGTAACAAAGGGGAACTAATCGGACTGCATCACACGGTCAGCGGTGTCAGCTATGAGCTGGATGGACACCGGAATCCGCTGCTGCAAATTGTGAATGGAAGGGAAATTGAAGCGCCGACCTCTGCTAAGTACGACGAGGAATGCGGCGTGCTGGCGCTCTATTATGAACAGTCAGGCACGGAGGTGGACGTCCGAATCACAGTGAATCAGCAATACGTCACTTTCGAGGTCATTCTCATCGCGGTCGCACGAGGCAAAGAAGCGATCGATGCTCTCATCTGGGGGCCATATGTGACGAAGCTTGCCGATTCGATCGGCGAGTCGGTCGGCGTCGTTCATGACGGTGACTTCGCGGTCGGCATGCTGGCGTTGAATGCGAAGACGGTTGGCGGCTGGCCTGCCGAGCTGCCGCGTCAGCCTTGTGCGAACGAGCCTTATGCGGACAGCAAATTCGAATACGGCGACAGTACGGCGTGGCCGGTCAGCGAAGGAAGCTTGCTGCAAGCTTTCGCCCGCAATCGGACGAAGGGCGGACGCCGTCCGGTCTGGAATTTGACCGATGTTGAAGTGCAGCCGCTGCAGGGGGATGAGGCACAGCTCGGCGGTACAGGTATTGCTCTCTTCGGCTGCGACGTGAGCGAAGTGCTGGATACCATTGAAGCGATTGAGCTCGGCGAAGGATTGCCGCATCCGATGATTGAAGGGGAATGGGGCAAGAGGTCGAAGGCTGCGAACCAGTCGTATCTCATCACGGACTTCTCGGAATCCACGATCGGCGACGCCGTGGCATACACGAAGAAGGCGGGTCTCAAGTACGTGTATCACCCGGATCCATTTACTAAATGGGGGCATTTCGTGCTAAAGCCGGGACAGTTCCCGAACGGCGATGAAAGCATGCGTGCCTGTGTGAAGCAGGCAGAGGATGAAGGCGTATACGTCGGTGTCCATACTTTGACGAATTTCACGACGTTGAACGATTCGTACGTGACGCCGGTGCCGCATGAGGGCTTGCAGACGGTTGGCGTCTCGCTGCTTGTCGAGGGGGTTGGTGCTGAGAGCGATGAGCTTATTATCGCTGATCCGCAACCATTCACCGAGAGCCTGTTTCGGAAATCCGCTAAGCTTGGCACGGAGCTGATCGAGTATGAGGCAGTGTCGGAGCAGGCGCCATGGAAGCTTCTCGGCGTAACGCGCGGCGTGAACGGAACGACGGCAGCTGCACATGAAGCTGGCACAGCGATCGGCAGGCTATGGGATCACCCGTATGATGTATTCTTCCCTAACATGGAATTGCAAGATAAGTTTACGGAGCGGTTAACAGAGCTGTTCCAGCAGACAGGGCTGCGGCAAATTTCATTCGACGGACTTGAGGGCTGCTATGCGACAGGTCAAGACGGCTATGGAGTGAACCGCTTCGTTCAGCAGTGCTACGAAGGCTGGGAGCATGAGGTCATTAACGACGCGAGCATCGTCGTGCCGAACTATCTATGGCATATCTTCACCCGTTTCAATTGGGGAGAGCCGTGGGGCATATCGACACGGGAGGGTCAGCTCGAGTGGCGACTTACGAATCAGCGTTACTTCGCGCGCAATTTCATTCCGCCGATGCTCGGCTGGTTCCTTATCCGCTCCGTTTCGGATCGTTTCGAGGCGACGACGCTCGATGAGATTGAATGGGTGCTCTCCAAGGCGGCGGGCTTTGACGCTGGCTTCGCGCTTGTTGCGGATATGACAGTGCTTCGGCGCAACGGCAACGTAGAGGAGCTGCTTGCAGCCGTTCGCGAGTGGGAAACCGCGCGACGGCTTGGCGTCTTCACGGATGAGCAGCGCGAGCGGATGCGCGATCCGAAGAGCGACTGGCATTTGGAAGCGGCAGGCGAGGGAGGCTGGCTGCTGTATCCGGTGAGCATCTCGAAGCCGCTCACTTGCAGCCCGGAAGAGCTGCAGCCGGGGCAGCCGGGAGGCTCGGATTGGGCATTCTTCAACAAGTTTGGCGAGCAGCAGCTGCGATTCACGCTACGCGTCTCTCCGTCTTACGGCAACGAGGATGCGTCAGTGAAACGGCCGACCTTCTATACGCAAGGCACTTATATGACGTTCGAGACGGAAATTGCAGCGAATCAATATTTGGTCTATGACGGCGGTTCTAAGGGCCGCGTATATGACCTAAATTGGAATATCATCAGGGAAGTGAAGGCTAGCGCCGAAGCGCCGGTGCTGCGAGCAGGCGGACAGACGCTGTCGTTCAGCTGCAAGTTCGAGGGCGATCCGAAGCCGGTCGTCACGGTTCAAGTGGCGACTCGCGGCGAATGTGAAATCGTCCGGAAGGAAGCGAACTAATGGAGCGGCTGCGTGATTATACGATTGTTCAAGGTGACGGACAGTGGCTTGAAGGGGAGGAGGCTGGCGCCTCCTCGGTGCTGTCGGCAGGAGGCTCGGATACGATTGCGCTACTCTCGGGGGAAGGACGGCAGAAGCTCGCCGATGGCGAGCTTCGCTTCACGTTGACGCCGCTTGGCCTTGCGGGCAGAGTAGGTGCTATTATCCGCTATTCCTCCGCGAATAGCTGGATCTTCATCGGCTGCGATACGCCGATGGACCCTTTCGGCAGAAGCACTTGGATATGGGCGCTGCCTGACGGGGAGCGGGGCGTGCTGTTCAAGTCCGACCCGCTCTATGAAGATCATCCTTATGAGCTTGTGATCCGATATGTCGGGACTGTTCTTACCGTCATGATGAACGGTTATGAAGTTTATCATGGGAGCATCCCGGAGCTGTCGACGGTTCAGTCGTCCGGGGCGGTCGGATTCCGCGCATGGCATGCGGAGGACGGCAGCGGCGACGGATGCGCTCGAATAAGTGAGGTGAGTGAGAGGGAGATTGATGCGCCGAAGTATCAGCAGCAGCGACATGCCGATGATGACACGAGTACAGAAAGCTGGACGTTAACGTCCGAGTTGTTCGCGGTAGAGATCGATGCTGCATTTCCTCGTGTACTCGGTTATCGCTGGCTTGCATCCGGCGCGGTCTTGCATGGTCAGGAGGAGCGGCTGCAATACGTCGATTTGAACAACGAGCGGTATGAACCGCTCGTTGCCGTCGAGCGGCTTTCAGCGAACTCGGCTGCGTACGAGCTGCAGTTTCCTGAACTTCAGGTCGAGATGACAGCGGTAATCACCGTATCCGGCGCATCTCTGGAGTTTAAGATCACAGCTATTCAAGAACGAGGCGAGTTCCGCATTCGAACGATTGCGCTGCCGAATCATGGGCTTGTCTCTGTGCGGGATACGCAGTCAGGCGCTGCGGTTGCGCTATCGGAAGGGATTAAAGGCGATAGCTTCGCTATAGCCGCTGATCTGGAGCCGGAAGCGGCGCCTGCTTATAAAGCCATTGCTATCGTTCATACAGCAGAGCTGGCTGCAAGCGTCATCGGCAATTCACTGAACAATCGCAGGCGGCTGTGCGTGCGGACTGTGCAGCGAAGCGGGTATAAACAAACCGCTCTGTGGCACGGTTATTGGACGTACCGGGGACCGGATATGCGAATGACAGGCGAGCCGTGGGCGAAGGTGCTTGTGACGGCAGATCGCAATGGCGACGGAATCGTCGATTGGCAGGACGGCGCGATAGCCGTGCGTGAAGCGCTGCCGCCGATCCCGGGAGCGGATACGCTGCGGTGCAGCTATGCGCATATTGCGATGAACTTCGGCAGCTTGGCTCAGTTTCCCTTTCTACGGATTCTGGACAATGTGAAGAAGCTTCATCTCTATACCGATGGCTTCGGTCAGATGCTGGAGTTGAAAGGCTATCAAAGCGAAGGGCATGATAGCGGTCACCCCGATTATGGAAATAACTTCAATAAGCGGGCAGGCGGGCTGCGTGATCTGAACCTGCTTGCAACGCGTGCGCTCGATTACGGAGCAGTCGTCGGCGTTCATATTAATCATAGCGAGGCGTACCCCGAAGCAAGAGCGTATTCGTCTTCGCTCGTGACGACGACTCCCGGCTGGCGGTGGATGGACCAGTCGTATTACATCGACCGGGAAGCGGATATACGGTCCGGCAATTTCGATAAGCGTCTCGATGAGCTGAAGGAGCAAGCTCCTAACCTTGGCTTCGTCTACGTCGATACGTACCGCGATGAGCATTGGGCGGCTTGGCGTATAGTGGAGCGGCTTCGTGGTCTTGGCTATACGATCTGGACCGAGGAAGCCGATGCGCTCGATGCGGATGCGATATGGACGCATGACTCAACTGGAGACAGCGTCATCTCCCGGTTCATTCGCCATCAGGATAAGGATGCCTATGCCGAGGATGTGCTGCTGAAGGGCGGTTATGACCGCTATGGCGATAACGGATTCATGGGCTGGCAAAATGAACGTGATCTCACTTCCGTTGTTCGCGCCTTCTACACGAAGCAGCTGCCATACCGGTATTTGATGCATTTTGCGCTGATGAAATGGACGCCTTCGGTCGAGGCGATTCTTGAGGGCGGCGTTACCTCGAGGATCGAGGACGGAGCTGCGGTCATTCGGAAGGATGGGCGATTGATCGCTCGAGGCGATACCGTCTTCCTGCCATGGGACCCGATTCAAGAGACGAAAATCTACCATTGGAACAAAGATGGCGGCATGACACGCTGGCAGCTTCCGTTACACTGGCCTCAGAACGGCAGCGTAAAGCTGTACCGGCTATCTGCGCTCGGCCGTGTTCATGAGCAGGATGTCGAAGCGATCTCGGGAATGGTTACGGTAAGTGCGGAGGCTAACACGCCGTATGTGCTGTACCAGGAGGAAGCGCCGCCGAATCCGAAGATCATCTGGGGAGAGGGCAGTCCTGTAAAAGATATGGGCTTCGACAGCCATAGCTTCGACTGGTGGACGAAGTCATCTTCCTCGGGCGACACCGGGCATATTGCGATCGCGGCGACGAGCTATGGGCAATCTTATCTCCGCATTAGCGGTAATGACGGTGCAGATGCTTGGGTGAATCAAAGCTTGGCCGGGCTGAAACCAGGCGCCACTTACTCTGCATCTGTGTGGGTGCAAGTGTCAGATGGCCGCCGGGCCGCGCTTCGGATCGATGGCTGTGATGGTGCAGCGAAGGTACACGAGATTGACCGAACGGCTGTCGTCAATTGGGACCCGGATTCGGATAAACGAGGCACGTATTACCAGAGGCTTCAAGTTCGATTCCAGCCGCCGCAACAAGCGGATGCGCTTCCGCCGATGCTATCGCTTGTCGCTGATCAGGGCGATGCGGAGTCGTATGTTTATTTTGACGATGTACGGGTAAGTGAGGCAGGTGCGAGCGGCGAGAGCGCACATGATTATTATGAAGATTTTGAACAAGTGGATGCAGGCTGGGGGCCGTTCGTCAGCGCGCAGCCGAAGGTGAACAAGACGCATCTCTCGCAGCGGCATGAAGGTTATACGGACGATACGATTGAAGGGGAATGGTCGCTGAAGACGCTCGATCAGGTGACCGGCGAGCTGCTGCGCACGCTGCCTTCAACAGTCCGGCTGCTGCCGAATAGCACTTATCAACTATCTCTGCGCTATCAAGTGGAGCATGGAGGGCAATATACGATTGTTGTGCGTACGAGCGATGGCGGGGCAGAGCAGGACTTGGAAACTGAGCCACTACGCCAAGGGCTTCATGATTGGCAAGCGGAAGTGACGACTGGCGCATTCTCGGATTATTACATCGCGATCATGAGGCATGATAGCAGTCCAGGTTCTCTAGTAATCGATCAATTCGGAGTGTCCCGGATGGACGAAATTCAGTAATAATATCCCTATAGATCGTAATTCTGTCACGCGGATATGAAAGTTTTACATGCTATAGTGAATGGATAGATTCGATTCGCTAGTGGCACGTAGGCAGTATCCGCAGATACAAGGTACAACGAGAAAGGAGACTGGCGATGCTGCTTGAGGTCATTGCACTAACAGAGGAAGACGCCATAACGGCTTCGCGCTTCGGCGCCGACCGGATTGAGCTTGTTTCAGTCATTGAAGAGGGAGGGCTTACTCCTGATGCCAGCGTCATCTCGCAGGTAGCGGCGGTATGCACGATCCCGATGCACATTATGATTCGCCCGCACAGCCGGTCGTTTCATTATTCGGAAGCGGATTTAGCGGACATGATCCGCTCGATCCAGGAGATTCGGGCGATGCGGCTGCCGAAGCTCGGCGCGTTCGTGCTTGGCGTGCTAAACGCCGATCAGACCGTCGATGAAGAGCAGTTGAAGCAGCTGCTTAAAGCTGCAGGCGATGTGCCGGTAACCTTCCATCGCGCGTTCGATGAAGTCCGAGACCAGGCTGAGGCGCTTGATACGCTGATGCGTTACCCTCAGGTTCGCACGGTACTTACTTCCGGCGGCGTGCCGAATGTGCTGCATGCGACCGAACAGATTGCTCAGCTCGTCCAGCAGGTACAAGCGAAAGGATCATCGCTAGAAATCTTGGCGGGCAGCGGTCTTACAGTAGAAGCGGTGTCCGAGTTCGCGGAGGCGACGCAGGTGAGGGCCGTACATTTTGGCTCAGGCGTTCGCGAGAGCGGCTCGTCCACTGCGCCGATTGATTCGGCTCGGCTCTCGGACCTGCGCGCCATTCTGAATCAGCGATAACAAACAAGGAGGCAGCTTAGATGAAAATCGGATTAAGCACGTACAGCCTGCTCCCGGCGCTCAAGTCCGGAGAGATGACTGTGCTGGACGTTATTCAATGGATCGCCGACAACGGCGGGGAACATATGGAGATGGTGCCTTACGGCTACACGCTCGTTGATAACCTGGAGCTAGCAGATGCGGTAAGGGAGAAGGCAAAAGAAGTCGGCATCGCATTATCCAACTACTCGATGCCTGCGAACTTCGTGCAGCCGACGGAAGAGGAATTCGAAGCAGAGATGGCGCGGGTGAAGTCGCATATCGATCTCATTCACCGGATGGGCATGAACCATCTTCGTCATGACGTGACGGCGTTCACGATTCCGAAGGAACAGATGACGATTGCTTGGTTCGAGGAGAGCTTGCCGCTCATCGTGCGAGGCAGTCGGATTATTGCCGATTATGCAGCGCAGTTCGGCATTACGACGACAATTGAGAATCACGGCTTCAGCGTGCAGGCGAGCGACCGTGTGCAGCGCGTGCTGCAAGCGGTTGACCGGCCGAATTTCAAGACGACGCTCGATGTGGGCAACTTCATGTGCGTTGACGAGAACCCGATCATCGGCGTTATGAGAAACTTGCCGTATGCGTCGCTCGTTCATTTCAAGGACTTCTACTTCCGTCCTTACGATGCTCCGCCAGGAGGCGGCGATTGGTTCCGCACCTCTCACGGCAACTACTTGCGCGGCGCAATTGTCGGTCACGGCGAAATCGAAATCCGCAAAATCGTCAAGCTGATCAAGGATTCCGGCTACGACGGCTTTATTACAGTGGAGTTCGAAGGTATGGAAGAATGCAAATCCGCTTCCAAGATTGCAATGGACAATCTGCGGACGCTTTGGCAAGAAGCATAATATCACCCGATTTCAAGGAGGCGTACACGAAGCGATGCAAACGGAGCAGCTTATCATTCCTAGCGCAAAACAGCTGGCATACCAGGAGTTGGAGTTCGGACTCTTCATTCATTTTGGATTGCGTACCTTCTATGAAGGCTATGCCGATTTCGACGAGCGGGCGATGACGCCTGCCGCCTTCAATCCCGTGGGACTGGACTGCGAGCAGTGGATTCGCACGGCCAAGGAAGCCGGTATGGAATACGCGGTGTTGACAGCGAAGCACCATGACGGGTTCTCGAACTGGCCTTCGAAATATAGCAGCTTCACGGTCGAAGCTTCCCCATGGCGTGACGGACAAGGCGATGTCGTTCGCGAATTCGTGAACGCTTGCCGGAAGAACGATGTGAAGCCGGGGCTTTACTATTCGCCGTACGACGGCTCGGCGGACTTCTACACGCAGGATGCCAAAGCGTACGACGATTACTTCGTCAATCAGATCACGGAGCTGCTGAGCGGCTACGGCGATATCGATATATTGTGGTTTGACGGCTGCGGCTCGGAGGACCATACGTATGATTGGCCGCGCATTATCGGCGAGATTCGCCGCATGCAGCCGAACATTCTTATCTTTAACATGGGTGATCCCGACTTCCGCTGGATCGGCAATGAAGACGGCATTGCGCCGACTCCTTGCTGGAACGTGGTAGATTCGACGGACTTCTCGATCTATACGGATAAGCTGGATGATCTTGGCGAGCAGATGTGGCTGCCGGCAGAATGCGACGTGCAGATGCGCGCGAACGGTTCCACTTGGTTCTACAGCGATGCCGACGAGCATATGGTGAAATCCGTCGATGAGCTGATGGGGCTCTACTATCTCTCCGTCGGCAGAGGCACGAACCTGCTGCTGAACATCGGACCGCACCGAGATGGCTTGCTGCCTGCCAAGGATGCAGACCATTTGACGCGTTTCGGCGAAGAGATTCGCAGACGCTTCGGCAATCCGATTGCGACCAATGAAGCTTGGGTGCAGGAAGGCCGCACATGGCAGTATAAGGCGCAAGCTTCGCATCTTATCGACCATGTAATTATTGAAGAAGATCTCACTGGCGGCGAGCGGGTACGCCGTTTCACAGTCTCTATCATCTCAGCCAAATCGCACCGCCCTGTTACGATGTACGAAGGCAGCAATATCGGCCACAAAGCCATTATTCGTATTCCTACTGTAAAAGCGGCCGGAGTCATTGTGGAGGTAACCGAATGCGATGACGAGCCAATTCTTCGTTCCCTCTCGGTTCACTATACGGGTGGCGACGTTTAAGAGCAGCTAGATTATATGAGCACAGCCCGAGCCTGGTAGATTTCATCTGCCAGGCTTTATTTTTGCAGTGTAGTGAATGAAGAGAGGAGGGAACGGCACAGTGAAGAATCGAAAATCGATCCTCGCGCTAGCAATCACGACGCTGGTGTTATTGTCAGCAGTTGCTTCCGTAATTGTTATCCATCACGGTCAAGGTGGTAGAGCTCCCGCGGTAGTTGACCCGCATGAGATCGGGCTCAATACTCAAGATCCTTACTTTACTGCGGAAGACGACTTAAACCGCATGTATGATCAAGTTCGAAGCACTGGCGCGCAATGGGTACGGGCAACTTTATTCTGGGATATGATGGAACAATCAAAGGGGAGCATCGATTGGCCCCAGGCAGATCGCATTCTCGATACGGCTGCGGCAAAAGGGCTGAAGCTCGTGCTCGTTATTCGCTCAGCGCCTTCTTGGGCGGCTGACGGCGCAGATACTTCACAGCACAATTATATGCCCTCGGACGGAGATGCATATGGGCTTTTCTGCTATGAGGTTGCCAAAAGGTACTTGGAGAAAGGCGTTCCGATTGTCTTCGAGCTCGGTAATGAAGAGAACATGCAGTTTTTCAATATGCCAGAGGTTGATGCTGCTCAATATACGAGGGCGATGCTAATTCCCGGCTCGGAGGGCATCCGCAGAGCGGCGATGGAGCTTGGCATGGTGCGTCCGCTTGTGCTCGTTGGCGGATTCGCGCCTGTTGAGCCCGCCTATATCCCGGGCAGCGTCCGGCCTCTTGATTTCATGCAGACGATCTATGACAGCGGCGGGCAAGGTTATTTTGACTCCATTGCCTATCATCCGTATACGTATGTGTCTGAGCCGTCGAGCACCCACTGGACATTTAGCGAGCTTGCAAGTCTCGTCGATCTCATGGATAGCCGCGGCGATACTGATCGCAAAATCTGGGCAACCGAAGTAGGCTGGGCTACTGGCACAGGAGAAGGGGAAGTAAGCGAGGCGGACCAAGCGCAATTCACAAGTAAGGCGTTCGATGTTTGGTATAGCTTGCCTTACGCTGGGCCTATGCTCTGGTACGAGCTGGTGGATAACGCCTCGGACGATGATGCCGACAGGGAGAACAAATTCGGGTTATTGCACAGCGATGCAAATTGGACACCTAAACCGGCGTACGACGTATTCGTGGCCAAAGCTCGTTCCTATTATGTGAAGTGATGGAGCCAACGCGGCTAGAAGTTGTGGTAAACTTATCCTGAATCTTTAATAGAAAGCGGTGGATGCGGGGATGGCGATTCACATTGCTTTGCTGCGCGGCATTAATGTCGGCGGGAAGAACAAGATCAAGATGGCGGAGCTGCGTGAAGCGATGGAAACAAGCGGATTTGCGCGGGTGCAGACGTATATTCAGAGCGGCAACATATTGTTCGAGTCGGATGAAGAGGAGCCGGAGCTATGCCGCCAGATCGAGCAGGTAATCGAGAATTCGTTCGGGCTGTCCATTCGAGTCATTATTCGCTCCGCGGCAGAGCTTGAGCATATCGCGGCGAGCTGTCCGTTCACAGAAGCGCAAATTGCTCAGGCGGAGGCCTCCTGTGAAGGAGAATGCTTGTATGTGTCGATGATGCTGGAAGCCCCGAAGCCGGACAAGCTTAGCAAGCTGGAAGCTTTCGATGCCGGCGCGGATCAGTGGGCGCTTGCTGGCCGTGATCTGTATCTGCTGTTCGCGGAGAGCGTCCGCAATTCTAAGCTCGCTGTCCAAGCGGACAAGCTGAGTCCGCCGACGACGGTACGCAACTGGAACACCGTGAACAAGCTGGTTTCATTGGCGCGTGAAATGGAGGGACAAGCATGAACACGGACAAGGATATGAATATGAACTATGACTTGACGCATTATCCATACTCGTCGCGAAGAACAGCGACCGTTGCACGTAATGGCATGGTCGCGACTTCGCAGCCGCTTGCTTCGCAGGCAGGGCTTCGCGTTCTGCAGCAGGGCGGCAATGCCATCGACGCTGCTATCGCGGCTGCTGCTTGTCTCACCGTTGTCGAGCCGACCTCGAACGGTATCGGCGGCGATGCGTTCGCCATTCTATGGTGCAAAGGCCAAATGTATGGCCTTAATGCAAGCGGCGGCGCGCCATCGTTGCTGAAGCTGGATGCCGTCAAGCAGCGCGGCCACGCGGGGGAGATGCCGACAAGCGGCTGGCTGCCGGTCACCGTCCCTGGCGCGCCGGGAGCTTGGGCGAGCCTGTCCGAACGGTTCGGCAAGCTGCCGTTCGCGCAGCTGATGGAGCCTGCCATCGCCTATGCAGATGGCGGCTATCCGGTCAGCCCGGAGCTGAGCATCAAGTGGTCGCGGGCTTATGAGGTGTGGAAAGCTCGGCGCGAGAGCGGCAGAGAAGGTGCGAGTGGCGTCTATGACGAGTGGTTCCGCGTCTTCGCGCCAGAAGGTCGGGCGCCGAGGCCGGGAGAGATGTGGCGCTCGGAAGGCCACGCGCTCGCGCTTCGCGATATTGCCGCGACGAAGGGCGAATCGTTCTACCGCGGCGAGCTGGCGGAGCGAATCGACCGCTATGCGCGGGAGAGCGGCGGCCTGCTTCGCAAGGAAGATCTAGCCGCATTCCGGCCGGAATGGGTGCAGCCGCTGTCGGTCAATTATCGCGGCTACGATGTGTGGGAGCTGCCGCCGAACGGGCAAGGGCTTGTCGCGCTGATGGCGTTGAATGTATTGAACGGCATCCCGCTTGGCGACAAAGACAGCGTGGAGACGTACCACGCCCAGATCGAATCGCTCAAGCTGGCTTTCGCGGACGGGAAGCATTACATTACCGATCCGGCGCGGATGAGCGTCAGCGCGGAAGAGCTGCTGTCGCAGGATTATGCGGCGCAGCGAAGAAGCTTGATCGGCACGGAGGCGCTTATGCCGGAGCCGGGCGAGCTGCCTAAGGGCGGAACGGTCTACTTGGCTGCAGCCGACGGAGAAGGCAATATGATCTCTTTCATCCAGAGCAATTATAACGGCTTTGGCTCCGGTGTCGTTGTGCCGGGCACAGGCATCAGCCTGCAAAACCGAGGGCATTCTTTCTCGCTTAATCCTGCACATGCGAACGTGTTGGAGCCAGGCAAAAGGCCTTATCATACCATTATTCCAGGCTTTCTTACGAAGGACGGACAACCGATCGGTCCGTTCGGCATCATGGGTGCATTCATGCAGCCGCAAGGACATTTGCAGGTGATCTCGAACCTGATCGACTATAAGCTGAACCCGCAGGCTGCCCTTGATGCGCCGAGGTGGCAGTGGACCGAAGGCAAGCAAGTGCTTGTAGAAGCGGAGGTTCCGTCTGCTATTGCAACGGGGCTTCAGGAACGAGGGCATCACATTCAAGTGATGGCCGACCGCAAACCTTTTGGCTGCGGACAAGTGATATGGCGGGAGCCGAGCGGCGTATTGATTGGCGGGACAGAACCAAGAACGGACGGCTGCATAGCTTCATGGTGATTGCGGCGATATGGAGAGGAGACTTGTAGCCTGATGATTGGACATGCAACTAGACAACAATCGGCGGAACCGCTCTGGTTCCTGCAAGAAGCGGAGCTCACGGCAGCGAATGAATGGCTGCAGCTTCCGGCGGATGCGCTTCGCGCGCTAACGACAGCAGCAGCGGAGATACGCGCAGATGAAGCGCTCAGCGAGCTAGCGCAGGAAGGACGAGTGCTGCTGTTCCCCGAGGACGGGAGCGAAGTTAGCGCCTACCGAGCGGAAGTGTCCGATTGGATCAAGCGCACAGGCGATAAAGCTGCGCAGTTCATCCCGCTCGTCCTAATGAGCGGACTGCCGCGAACCATTAAACAGTATCAGCACTACGGCATCCCGGCAGAGGTGCTCGTCCATACGCTGAGCGACTTGAAGCTGTGGATGGAGCACTACTACCGCAAGCACGGCAGCTGGGGCACCGATATTATGTGGATGCATCATCATTTGACGTTCCAGCTGTTCCGCCTCGGGAGACTTCAGTTCTGCTGGAGCCGGTTCAATGGGCATATGGTGGTGCTGCGCAATACGAAAACAAGCGAAGTGGTCGTTATGGCGGAAGGCGGCATCCGCTTCCGGCGCGATGGCCTCATCGACGGCACAAGCGGGCGGTTCGAGTCTTCTGATCACGGAGGAGACGCTTGGCAATCTGAGCTTCTTCTTGAAGAAGCTTCAATACGCGGACACCGCATCAATGCTGATGGCTATGCGAGCCAAGCGCAGACGGTCTTGTCTCCACGCGAGGATTGGGACATTATCCTTCGAGACGGCGATTCCGTGCTCGATATTCATGTCGCGGCAGATGGCAAGCTGGACATCCGCGAATGCGGCGAATCGCTGCGCGAGGCGAGCCGATTCTTCGCGCAGTACTTCCCGGAAGCCAGCTTCCGCGCCTATGCTTGTACTTCATGGCTGCTGGATTCGCAGTTCAGGCAGCTGCTGGCACCAGCTCAAAATATCGTTCAATTCCTGAACGGATTTCATCTCTACCCATCCGCAAGCGACGGCACCGAAGGGCTGAGGCGGATCTTCGACGGGCAATTGTACGCCGATTGGGCGGATGCGCCGCAGGATACGTCACTTCGCCGTATCGTTCGGCAGCATATGATGGATGGTCACTCGCTGCGCGATATGGGCGGGGTTATTTTGCCGGACGACAAGGTGTGGCAGTAACTTTAGGTGGCTGTTCGTTTATGTTAGAATTAGCAAATTAGAAGTATATGAACATCTAAGAGGGGTATCTATTCTACATGCTGCCATTACAACGAAAACAAGCTGTGCTGAACTATTTGGCGCAGCGCGGCGCTGCAACGATGAAGGAATTGAGCGATCAT
Organism: Paenibacillus sp. sgz302114; assembly: GCF_056120345.1. Lineage (NCBI taxonomy): Bacteria > Bacillati > Bacillota > Bacilli > Caryophanales > Paenibacillaceae > Paenibacillus > Paenibacillus sp. sgz302114. The sequence continues at coordinate 627,342 of NZ_JBVYOI010000002.1, read as the reverse complement.
TTTGGCGTGTCGGAGATGACGATTCGCCGCGATCTGACCTTGCTCGAGCAGGAGCTGCGTGTTACACGCTCGCACGGTGGCGTCGTCTACAATGATACCGGCGCGGTGGCGGACGAGCCTGATCTCGCAACGAAGCTTGCGAACAACGGGGATGTGAAGGACAAGCTGGCGGCTTATGCGGCAGGGCATTTTGTTCGCAGCTCCTCCGTTAATATATTGGAGAATGGTACGACCGTTTCGCGTATGGCAGACTATCTCGGAGCCTATGACAACTTGACGCTGGTTACGAACGGGATCGACACGCTGGGCAGGATTCGTCCGCTCTCTGCGAAGAAGCATACGATCATTAGCTGCGGCGGCATGCTGCGCGAAGTGTCGGGCACATTCGTTGGCCCTGTGGCGGAGGAGTTTTTCAAGCGCTACCACGCGGATACGCTGTTCCTGTCCGCACTCGGCTATTCCCATGAAGAGGGCTTCACGGATCCGAATCTGATGGATACGCAGGTGAAGAAAGCGATGATGCGCTCCGCAGAGAAAGTCGTTATTCTGCTTGATTCGTCCAAGATCGGCAAGCGGTTCTTCTCCACCGTTGCCCGCCTTGGCGACATCCATGCTTTCATTACGGATGACCGAATTACAGACGCGGATAGGCAGACGATTGAAGAGGGCGGGGCAGAGCTGCATATCGTTTAATTCCTTCCTTTTACAGATGTCCAATCATGTTCATTTATGTTATATTGTGATAGTTAATATGACATGAAGGAGCTGGACTTTACGTGAAGGCAGCCTACAATAAAGCACCATCCATCACCATACGCGGTTATGACCATGAGGCTTGGTCAGGCTATGAGGCGATCGGGCGCACCCTATCAGCCGCACTTGCGCGAATTGAAAAAGAGAAAACGGTTGTCGTCATCGAATGCTACCCCGGTGCGAGACAGCTGGAAATTATAGACGGACTGAGCGATACGCTTCGTCCGTCGCTTGTCGTTCAAGCAGAAGATGCGGCTCTGGAGCCAAGCGATGTCGATGCCAAAGTCGAGCGCTACATGACGGATGATCGTGTGTTTGGCTATATGACGCCGTTCAAGATTGAGGAGTTTTACAATCCAGAGCGAGTCGCGGAACTGCAGGAGCAGATCGCAGCAGCGGACAAAGGCATCATTCTCGTCATCGGCTTCGGCGCTTCGCTCATTACTCATGGCGATGTGTTCGTCTACGCGGACATGGCGAGATGGGAAATCCAGCAGCGTTACCGCTCGAAAGAGTACGCGAACTGGAGAACAGCACGCAAGGAAGAGGATATTCTGCGTCTTTACAAGCGCGGCTTCTTCTTCGAATGGCGGATGGCGGATCGGCTGAAGCGTTCGTTGCTGGAAAGCATAGATTTCTACTTGGATACGAATACGAAGGATGACCCTAAGCTGCTCTCGAGGCAGGCACTGTTCGCTGGACTTGGGCAAGCGGTGAGCCAGCCGTTCCGGCTTGTGCCGTATTTTGATCCGGGCGTATGGGGCGGCACTTGGCTGGAAGCGAACATTGAGCTTCCGAAGCGAGCGCATCCGTATGCATGGGGATTTGATGGCGTACCGGAGGAGAACAGCCTTTATTTCGATTATGATGCGATTCGGGTCGAGCTGCCTTCGATTAATGTGGTGTTCTTCGAGTCGATCCAGCTGCTCGGCGAGAAGGTGTATTCGCGCTTCGGCGCTGAATTCCCGATTCGATTCGACTTCTTAGATACAATCGGCGGGCAAAATCTTAGCCTGCAAGTGCATCCGACGACGGACTATATCCGCGAACAGTTCGGCATGCCGTATACGCAGGATGAGAGCTACTATATTCTCGAAGCTTCGCCTGGCGCGGAGGTGTACTTAGGGCTGAAGGACAATATTCAGCCAGAAGCGATGCTGGCCGATTTGCGCAAAGCGCAGGAAGGCGGCAATACTTTTCCAGCGGAGCAGTACGTCAACGTCTATCCGGCGGCAAAACACGACCATTTCCTAGTCCCGGCAGGCACGGTCCACTGCTCGGGAGCGGGCTGCATGGTGCTGGAGATTAGTGCGACACCTTATATTTTCACATTTAAGCTGTGGGATTGGGATCGGCTTGGCCTCGACGGGAAGCCGCGGCCTGTTCACGTGGAGCATGGCTCCAAGGTTATTCAGTGGGATAGGACGACCGACTGGACGACGAGCAGCTGCGTAAGTGTGGTCGAGACGATTGCGGAAGGTGAAGGCTGGAAGGAAGAGCGGACCGGTCTGCATGAGCTGGAGTTCATCGAGACAAGGCGGCACTGGTTCTCCACAGCTGTTCTTCATCAAGCAAACGGCAGTGTGAATATGCTGAACTTGATTGAAGGGGAGGAAGCCGTTGTGGAAAGTCCGGACGGCGCCTTCGAGCCGTTCATCATCCGTTACGCGGAAACGTTCATCGTGCCGGCATCCGTTGCTTCTTATACGATTCGCCCAAGCGGGCCAAGCATTGGCAAAACAATTGGAACGATTAAAGCGTACGTGCGAGCATAGGAGGCGGAACTAGCAGATGAGCCGAGACATAATACTTGCCTTCGATGTTGGCGGAACTCAGATTAAAGCGGCGGCGATGCATGATGGCGAGATCATCGCCTCGACCGTGGGGCACTATGATTCTCGCTCGGAGCTTGGGGCGGATGCGATTATTGCCCACTTTGTAGATATTGCCGTCGATGTGCTAGGGAGTGGAGGGCTATCGGAAGAGAAGGTTGTTGGGTTCGGGCTTGCCTTCCCTGGCCCCTTCGATTACGAGCAAGGTGTCTGCCTCATTCAAGGACTTGGCAAATTCGAGTCACTGTACGGGCTTAACATCGGGGAAATGCTGGACGAAGCGATCCGTTCGCATGCACTGCTGAGTGGACGATTAAGCTTGGAATTCCGCATTGCTTTCGAGAATGACGCTGCACTGTTCGGCCTCGGAGAAGCGAATAGCGGCGGCGAAGCGGTTGGCGCGGAGCGTGCCGTGTGCTTGACGATTGGGACAGGGCTTGGCTCCTGCTATCTGGAGCGAGGACAGCTTGTGAAGCATCGCCGCGGCGTGCCCGAGAATGGCTGGTTGTACGCACAGCCATACGGCAACCGGATCGCGGATGAGTGCATCTCGCGCAGAGGTGTTTTGCAGCTGGCAGAGGAGATGGGAATGGAGCTTGCAGGCAGAGATGTGCGCGAGCTCGCAGCTGCTGCAGCTTCTGGAGATGCAGCTGCTGTCCATCTGTTTGATCACTTCGGGCGGCGGATGGCGGTCATTCTCGGCCCGGCGTTTCAAGCGTACGAGCCGAATCGGATCGTGCTCGGCGGTCAAATCTCGAAGAGCGCGGATTTGTTCGCCCCCGCGTTCAAGGAAGGGCTGCTCGCACAGGGGATTATCGCGCAGGTGCAGGTAAGCTTGGATACGTTCGCGAGCACGTTCAGAGGGATCTATCATTTGGTTAAATAGAGTAGAGCGATAGAGCGGAGAAGCAGAGGAGAGATTGCTTCTCTGCTTTTTTGTTGGTGTTCACGAACGATTGATCCATAATTCGCGCTAGGAGATGACTATCCCCTTTTCCATCATTTTTCTTTTTGAATCTCAGACCGTCAAACATTCTCTGATTTAATGTTAATCGCGTCTTGCAGAAGCCGCTATAGGATAGCGGCAAAAAACAGCATACTTCTCGGTTGTTTAAGAAGTAACATCGCATCATTAAGCTTACGGGACACTTTAGAACAACGATAACAGGCTGATTTCGGCAACCTGTTACGTTAATGTGCAGTTTAGTGGAGGTGATACTCATTGTAGAAATAGAGTATAACAAGGAGAAAGTCCATATATTCGAATTAAGGTATGTGTTGAGAGACTATATTCCGGAGTCTATGTTTATTAAATATTCTCATAATACAGAACTTTACTATATTCAAGAATTACTTGAGTTTGACCCTAATGTTCGTTTTGTTGGAGAACTCCCGATGATCTGGAGTACACATTATACATACAATCTGATGGGTAAAGGTTTAATGCTTAATTACCGGAGTTCTTTTATTATAGGTAACACAAATAAAAACATAGGTGCGCCTAATCCAGATTGATAGTCTGTAAGGGAGCACTTTACACAAATCATGCAACTAAATGCCGCGGTATGCGTTTTAAGAGTAGAGGTGAGTTTATGAGGGTGTACAAACAAATCATTGTCATATTGGTAGCAGTTGCATTAATGACCGGCTGTGCATCTCAGAATGGTTCATCGGATCAGGGAATAACAGTCGCTGTTGCATCGCTACCAAAAGTCGAAAAGCCCTATCCTCGTGATAAAGCTGTTGCAAACGGGGATATTGTTGGTTTTGGCGAGAATATTTCTAATCTGGATACCTGGAAGCGCTTTTTGAATAACGTAGCAAACAAGCAACCGGATGCTGTGCGAATCACCCAGTATACGATTGAAGGTAGCCCGATATTTTATGAGTTTTCTTCTAATGGGAAAACGATAGAATATACCTATGACAATTCAATGGATGGGTACGCGGGACAAGGAAAGGGCAGAAGGAGCACGAGCTGTAGCGGGATATCAAAGAAGCAGATTAATTCCGCAGTTGCCGATAAGAAATATGTGCTTATTGGTTGCTCGTCCGAGGAGATCGGAAACACGTTTTATTTCTAGTTTGACTCAGAAGTAGCATACTGTTTGAAACGAAATATATTAAACTGGCTGATTACCATTATTCTAATAGGGGCCAGCGCATGGACCATATGGTATTTAACACCGAAACACTACACGAAAACAATAGATGGTGTGTATTATCAGCTCGGGCAAGAGGGCGTAATTGAGCAGGTAAAGGTGTGCATTTGAACGGGAAGTTGCGCCAGCACATCAATGGTCGTTCCGTGGTAACGTAGCATTTGAGGGAAATAAAGTACCTCAGCTGCCCAAAGATAGAAGTGCACTTGAGATGATTTACACTGGCGAAAATTACACTTCAATTGTTTCCTTTTTTACGATTAATGATGAAAAGGGTTCTATTACGCCTGCGATTTATCAGTATGGCGCAGTATATGTCAATGACGACTTCACTGCATTTACGGTTGCATTGTTCGATCATCAGTCAGAGGGAAGCAAAGGTTCGTGGTCTGAAACAAACGGGTACATGATAATCGCACCTGCCAATGCTAGAGAAGAAGCAATGAAAACATCCGGGGAATTGATTAACAATTTCAAAGAGAATAGTTGACTATGATAGCACAAAGCTTAACCTAACGGGGATTATCGCTCAATACAACACGACGGCAGCTGGCTTAATAGTCAGCTGCCGCTTTTCATTGAACTAACGGGCAGATTTGAGGAAGGCCAACAGAAAACAGAAGTGTATAGGAAATATTTGTATTGGTGACGAATCCATTACAGCAAACTGTTTACTGGAGGCACAAATGACGAAATTAGCGATTATAACCGATATTCATGGGAACAGCCCCGCATTAGAGGCAGTGCTAGACGATATTTTCTCTATGAATGTTGATCACATTTATTGCTTAGGCGATGTGGTTGGCATTGGACCCGACTCTAACGAACTCTTTGAACAGCTATTATCACGAAGTGATATTTCATTTGTTGTAGGAAATCATGATTTAGCTGTTTTGGCTGCATATCATGGTGAGGTTGCTCCTAAAGGACATCAAAATGAACGGCATCATCATCAGTGGCTGGCCGACAGAATCAACCCAATGTACATCGAAGAGATGAAAAAGTGGTCTAAACAATTAATAGTAAATCTTTTCAATAAACAATTTCTGTTTAGTCATTATCATCTTGATCAAGATGAATGGTTTATGCCTATTGACAATAACCCAACAATTCAGTGCTTGGATCAACACTATAAAGATACAGAGCATAGTGTAGTATGTTTTGGACATCATCATATCGTACATCACTTTGATTCTGGAGAACGGGTTTATTTTAATCCAGGTTCATTAGGTTGCTACGATAAACCACTCGCAAGATACGGTATTATCACAATAACTAAGGATGTATTGAACGAAGAATTAATTGAAGTACCCTACAACAACAAGGAGTTTCTTAGATCTTATCATCAACTTCAGGTGCCTGAACGCGAATTTATCCTAAAGATTTTCCATGGTGGGCAGCTGAGTTTTGAAGAGGCTTGATCTAAGATGGACCATAGCACAACGAAGTACAGGCTGCCGATAATCAGCGCCTATTCCGCTAACGGGGCAGTTTAGTTCAATCCGTAGTCGGGAATCCTGAAATAGTCTTTAATAAAAACGATTCAGAGGCCGATGCATAAAATGGAATTCAAATCAATATTAAAAATCACTTTGAGTATTATTGCGGGTATTCTATATCTATTACCAGTTCTTCATCGGTATCAATATCAAAAGGAATTAAAGGAACTGAAGAGAGAGCGGGCATTATCGCGTCTTTTAAAAGAGAGATGGTTAAGACGGATTCAATTTAGTATGATCTCGATAATCTTGGCAACCTTATGTTCCATCTTAGTAATCTTTTTAAGGTGATCTATTCTTAATTTAGTTACTGCAAGTTATTAAACGATAACGGGCATCTTTAGAGTGAATTTTATTTGCAGAAGGTGATTTAGACACGAAACATCAGATCGTGAAGCAAGATGTAATGAGATTACTGATAAATGTGAGTCCTTCCTATCAAGAACGATGGGAGGAGTATACTAATAACGAATACGTAGATGATGCAGAACATCTATTGTATAGCGATCTAGGGGATTTTATTGATCACGTTATTAACTTATATATGAACAATAAGCTGGATGAACTCCCAGAAATATTCAATGTTATCGAGCAGCTGCACGTGAGTGGGGATGAGTATGTTCAAGAAGCCGCTACAATTGGATTTCTAGAAGGAGTACAAAATATAAGTTCAAACATAGAAATCGATCCAGAGGTTTTCGTCAAATGGTTACAGCCGGAGTCTCTCAAATGGTGGAATCATCTAAATGATCTTTGGGAAGGGAAAACAAACTATATCGGTGGTGTCAAGAAATAAAGTTGTGAAGTACATCGGACAAATTTGCAAGAATCATTATGCCAATGGGATCGATAGTTGAATACATACACAGAGGCAGCCGTCGAGTATCGATCGGCTGCCTCTGTTCAACTAAACCAGCTAATATCTTGTCAAGATTTTTCAATGGAATCTCGAAAACAGACTGCTATACTAGAATCTGAGCAAGGCAAATAACCCTCTGAAATGACGTTGGAAGGTTTTTCTTGTGTTGGTTGCTTAGGCTAATTCCAAATCGATGAAGGTCTCTTTGTGCTTAAGCAATGCGAATATCCAGTGTAGTAGCTTGTTAACGCAGGCAACCATGGCGGCCTTGTAAGGCTTACCTTCAGCGATCTTCTTCTCGTAAAATGCCTTCATTTTCTTGCTACCGGAGCGCCGCAAGCTGCAAAGGACGGCCAAGAATAAGGTATGCCGAAGCCTACTGGAGCCGCGTTTTGTAATTCGATTGATCGTTGCTGTGAATTTCCCCGACATATGAACACTGGGATCTACACCAGCGAAGGCAACCAATTTCTTCGGGTGATTAAACCGATCGATTTCACCGATTTCCGAAATAATCGTTGCAGCTTCATTGAAATAACACCGCTCTACCACGCCTTCCTCGATTTCATATAGGAGCGTAAGAGGAAAGCATAAAAATAGCTTTTTATCTATATATAATAACTATTTTGGTATTATACACTATTAATCTTCTGCCCTAGAATAAGAGTTATATTTATTTGGTCCGTATAGCTTTATGCGATAGGCACAGTTTTTATGGCCAGCTCAAAACAATGAAACACCATCACCAAGATTCGGAGATGGTGTTTCATTGTTTTTTGATAACGATTAAAAAATATAGCGCTTTCATAATTATTTCGGCTATATTTAAATTCTATTCCATTCTTCCTTAATTAATCGGAATCGTCTGATCTAGCGGCCAGAATAATCAGGAGGTAAGTATGAAGCGACTAAAGCACATTTCACTTCAGAAGAAGCTACTCATTATTATGATTTTTCTATATTTCCCGCTGCCGGTGATCGGTTGGATCTGGTATCAGAAAACGTACCATGTCATTGAAAGCAATGCCGTTGATTCCAGTATTCAAATGGTGAACCAGGTCAACGCGCACTTGGAGACGTATTTCACTGAAGTGCAGCGGACGATGCTGCCGATGTTGTCCAGCGATTTAACCGGGGATTTTCTTAACAATCAAGATGACGATCCCATTAAACGCTTTGAGCTATCTTATCGAATCGAGAAAGAGTTGTTCGCCAAAATCGTAATGAACCGGTCGGATATTTATGGCATCTCGCTGATTTCCGATCGTATTAAAGCGACCTCAAGCTCGAGCTACATGCTGGCAGAGGAGCGTTATTCGCCCTATCTCAAACGGCTGAAGGCTTCCGGTAGATTTAGAATTATGGGATTTGAAGGAACGCCAAGCACACGAGTTGTCGCCATGGCGATGAAATTTAATCCGCCGCAAAGCTATATGAAGCAGGGGATGCTTATCGTCGACCTCAAGCGTGAGGAAATGGTGCATATCATTCAACAGGTGCAGCTTGGGCAGACAGGCTTTGTATGGGTGGCCGATTCAGCCAATCAGGTCATCTATCACCCGCAAGACGAACTTTTGACGAAGGTAGTTCCCGCTAAATATTTGAAGGAGATGGGCACGAAGCAAAGCGGCACTTTTACAATAAATACGGATATGGGCAAGAAGCTCGTCGTATTTATCCGCTCTGACCGAACGGATTTGACATTGATATCAGAGGTGCTGCTGTCGGAGCTCAATCAATCTATCGTCACGGTAAGCCGTATTTCGATTGTTGTACTGGTTCTTCTCTTCCTACTATCCATGTTGGCAGCCAGCGGCGTTGTTTACTCGATCACCAAGTCATTAGTGAAGCTGTTGCAGCTGATGAAAAGCGCAGAGATGGGTGACTTCACCGTCAAGGCCCCTAATCCTAATGAAGGGGGACACGAGATCGGGAGCTTGTATCGGGGGTTTAACAAAATGGTCGAAGAAATCAAACGGCTCATCGAAATTGTCCATGTGACAGAGCTGCGCGAGAAGGAGCTTGAAGTGAAGCAGAAGGAATCCCTCCTTCACGCAATGCAAGCTCAGATTAACCCTCATTTTCTGTATAACACGCTGGAGTTCATTAATTCCAACGCCATTGTGGAAGGCAATGAGAAGATTAGCAATATGATTGTCTCTTTGGGAGACATGTTTAGGTACAATGTGCAAAATCCAAACGGGGGCGTTTTTCTGGTAGATGAACTTCGGCATATCGAAGCGTATCTCGCCATACAATCGGAGCGCTACCAGACGTTTACTTATCGAATTGATGTCGATCGAGCGTTATCGGCTTCGATTCCTGCCGTTCGTTCGACGCTCCAGCCTATTGTGGAGAACTGCTTCAAGCATGGCTATGAGCAGCATAAAATCCGCCCAGGCGCGATACGAATTGCAGGCAGAATGGTGGATGGTGACCGTTACGTCCTGGAAATCTCCGATACAGGGAAAGGAATGCCGCTTGAAATGATGGAACGCTATAATGCGTCATTCATGAAAAACGAAGCGGAAGAATCCGACAGCTTCAATCACGAGAACGGTCCGTCGTCCATTGGCCTGCATAATGTGCATACTCGCTTACGAATGCTCTTTGGAGAGCCGTTTGGTCTATTTATTGCCTCATCGGATGTGAACGGAACAACGATTCAATTAGTGCTGCCGCTCCCGGCGAAATCGAAGGAGGAAACCGATGAGTTACCGCATCTTGCTGGTTGATGATGAACCAATGATAAAGCTTAGCATGCGTAAAATATTAACCGATACCCATCCTGATTTTGAAATTGTCGGAGATGCGATGGACGGGCAAGAAGCACTTGAGCTTGCTGAACAGAAACGACCGCATGTCATTATTACAGATATCAGTATGCCCGTCATGGGTGGGCTGGAGCTTATTCGCGCCATCCATGAGAATGGCTGGAAGCCGGAGATTGTGATTTTGAGCGGGTATGGGGAATTCGATTATGCGAGGCAAGCGCTGCGCTACGGCGTGGCGGATTATATTCTGAAGCCGATTCGCGTATCGGCGGTAAAGGAGCTTATGCTGGGGCTGTATGCGAAGCATAAGGAAACAATCGATTCTTCCCGTACAAAGAGCGACCTCATGTATCAATGCCTGCCGGCTGCCAGCAATTTGTTTGAACTCATTTGGAAAGCAGACGAACTCGGCGTTAAGAATGCATCGGAGGAAGTTGTCCAGCTGATTCTCGGCTGCGATCTGCCGGATGAGCAGAAGAAGGGGAGCCTGCTCGACGTCGCTGCTGCCATTCGTCATCAGTCAAAGGAGCGAGGAACACCGCTAGCTTTCGATCTGCTGTGGAAGGAACAGCTCTCCGAGATGACGCAAGAGTTTTGCGCTATGCTGCAGCATAGGGTTCTTCAAGTCAGAAACAGTCGGAATTGGGGGAGGCATGGCGCGATTCAAGAGGCAGTAGCGGTTATTCATGCCCGCTTTGCCGATCCAGAGTTTAAGCTTGATGAGCTGCTGTCGACGCTGGGTATGTCCGTCACGCATTTCTACAATCTGTTCAAACAGGAGACAGGCAAGTCATTCATCTCCTACCTGATCGAATACCGCATTGAGCAAGCCAAAGAGCTGCTGAGTCAACACAAACAGCTAAAAACCTATGAGATCGGCGAGCAGGTGGGTTACCCGGATTATTCCCATTTCACAAAATTGTTCAAGAAGATTGTCGGTGTCACGCCAAGTGAATATAGGAAACTCATGTAAACGCTCTCATTTTGTGATGAATAGCACATACCCGTGAAGATATCTACATCCTCAATTCCACTCAAGGCCCCTAGTATAAGAGATGTAAACAGCATTGCGAGAGACTAGTCACTTCTTGTTAGGGGGATGAATGAAACAATGAAGCTTAGAAAAAGTACAACTCTGGTACTAGGCACGGTGCTTCTGACCGGCGGTCTAATGGCGGGGTGCTCGAGCAACAACAATGAGCCTGCCGCAAGCAATAACAAAGGCAATAATTCCGCAACGACAAACACGCAGCAAAACACGAACAAAGACACAAACACAGCTGCAGCGCCGAAGGTCAATGAGTTTGGCTGGACGGTTCCGGAAAAGACGATCACGATTGATTACTACTCTGCGGATAAGGACAACCCCGACAAGGTGGCCAAGAAATTAGTCGCAATACACGACTACTTCCTGGAGAAGTTTAACGTCGACATCAAGAAAACGCAGTATGATGTGGACGGCAAGGAAAAGATGAACCTGATGCTTGCTTCCAATGATTATCCTGGCGTGATGTCTTCCATGGACAGCGACACGATGGATAAATGGCGGTCACAAGGCAAGCTGATCGACCTGGCTCCTTTGGTAGACAAGTACGGACCTAACATTAAGAAAGAACTTGGCGCCAAATACAATTCGTACCTGGATAAGGATGGCAAGCTATGGGGACTGCCAAGAGGCTGGGGCTACCTGCCGATTCCGGACTTTAGCGCTCACATTCGCTGGGACTGGTATCAAGAGATGGGCTCACCGAAGATTGAGACGCCGGATGACTACTACAATGTGCTGAAACAAATGGTAGCGGCTCATCCAAAGGATGCGCAAGGCAAGAAGACTTATGCTATTTCCTGGAACGATCAGATTAGTTTAAACAACGTGGTTGGGATCTGGGGGCTGAAAGACGGCTATAAGGAAGATTCGAGCCATAACCTGATACACTGGCTGAATACGTCAGAAGGTCTTGAGATGGTCAAATATTATAACCGCTACTTCCGTGAAGGGCTTATGGATCCGGATAGCTTCTTGAACAAATACGATGATTGGAAGCTGAAGTTCTCTAACGAACAGATTCTTGGCCATATCGGACCTTGGTGGCAATCGTGGAATGCCGGCCATGAGGTATGGAAGACGACTATGCCAGGTTGGACGGATGAGCAACGCTATGTGCAAATCAGCCTGAAAGCGCCGGGAGCGGAAGCTGCTTACCTGTCAGGAAAAGATACAACGGGCTGGAATTACACCGTTATTACGGATAAAGAAGCGAATCCTGAGGATGTTATTAAGTTCCTCGACTTCGAAATGACGCCGATGGGTACACGCTTAACGGGCTGGGGCATTCCGAATTTGCCGGACTCGACATGGAACTTTGAGGGCGATGGCAAATGGTCCTTCAACGACGCGCAGAAGCAGAAGCTGTTCGCGGGTACGTTCGAGTACGACAAGATTGATGAAGTTACAGGCCAAAACCAAATCTGGTTGGATCACCCGCAAGGTCTCATGAGCGACGATAATAAAAGCACCGCTTGGTATGACCAGAACTTCAATATGGAAGACAAGTGGAAAGCGCTTATGAACACGAACCTGAAGGATACGATCTATGACAATACGGCAAGACGTATCGTCTTCACCGCGGATAATCCGCTCACAATCGTCAATCAGCAAATCGAAGATCTAATCAAAACCAGCTTTGCCAAGGCGGTTATGAGCAAGACAGAAGATGGAGCCATTGCGGCCTTTAACGACATGCGCGATAAAGCCAATAAACTCGGTCTGAAGGACATCGAAGCATTCCGTACGCAAGAGTACCAGAAGAATTTAGCTAAAATGCAGTAGGGCGGCAAACGGGGGAATCGTCCTGTCCAAGGCGGTTCCCCTTTTTACTTGGCCCATAGGAAATGGAGGTGCAAGGCATGACCCAATTGTGGAAGAGGGTACGGCGCGAGCGCCAAATATGGCTGCTCTGTATACCGATGATCTTATGGGTGCTTACGTTCTCATATTACCCCATGTATGGACTGCTGATTTCGTTTCAAAATTATGTACCCGGTCACTCCATGTTCTCGCATTGGATTGGCCTCGACAATTTCGTTCGATTCTTCAATGAACCGGACTTTCTGCAGATCGTTCGCAACACACTCGTCATTAGCTTCTTGAATCTGGTCGTTGGCTTTCCGGCTCCGATTTTTCTGGCCTTGCTGTTAAATGAATTGAGAGGCCGTGTTTTTAAAAAGACCATACAATCGCTGTCGTACATTCCATATTTTATATCGTGGGTGGTTGTTGCCAACATCCTCATTACACTCCTTGGAAGCGATGGGATTCTGAACGATATATTGCTCAGACTGGGCTTCATAGACGCTCCGATTGGGTTTCTGACGGAGGGCAAATACTTCTGGACGATCCTTGTAAGCAGCAATGTGTGGAAAGACATGGGCTTCTCCGCCATTATTTATTTGTCCGCGATTGCCGGCATAGATAAGGAGCTGTATGAGGCGGGACGGGTAGATGGACTTGGCCGCTTCGGACTTATTCGCCATATTACCCTGCCGGGTATTCGCTCTACGGCTGTACTTCTGCTTATTCTCGCGATTGGCGGCATTCTCAATGCCGGATTCGAGCAGCAGCTCTTGATCGGCAATCCGCTCACGCAGGACCATTATGAAGTCATTGATACGTATGTCTATCGTTTCGGCGTACAGCTCGGCAATTACTCATATGGCACAGCAGTCGGTTTAATGAAGAGCGGCATCGGCCTCGTTCTCGTCGTCATTGCGAACCGTCTGTCCAAGCGTTACATGCAATCATCTATCTTTTAGAAAAAAGGAGGTCTGCTGTAATGGAAAGCTCCTATATTCGGGCTACATTCATGAGCCGAGTGGCTGATGTCATCATCATTGTTGCGCTGTTGCTGCTTGGCTTCATCGTTGTCTATCCATTCATCAACCTGCTGGCGCTCTCCTTTAATGACGGGGCTGATGCAGCGCGCGGCGGCATTTATTTCTTCCCTCGCAAGGTTTCGTTCTCAGCGTATAACATGCTCTTCGAGAATGAGAAGCTGCTGCGAGGGCTTGGCTGGTCCATTCTTCGGGTCGTAATTGGTACCGGCACTTGCTTGTTCATGACGGGGTTATTATCTTATATCATTAGCATTCGAACGTTTTCCGGCCGCAAGTTTATGAGGGTCCTGTTCTTCGTGACAATGTATTTCAGCGGCGGCATCATTCCGACGTATATCTTGATGAATAAGCTGCATCTGACCAATACGTTTCAGGTGTATTGGATTCCTGGGCTGATCAATGCGTATTTCATGCTGCTCATGGCTTCGTATATTTCCGACCTGCCGGAAGCGCTGTTTGAATCGGCAAGGATTGACGGTGCCGGAGAGCTCCGTATCTATTGGAAAATTGTAATTCCTGTCGCAATGCCGGTATTTGCCGCGGTTTCGATCTATGGCGCGGTAGGACACTGGAACTCCTGGTTTGATGTCATTCTGTACAACTTCAACGGCAAATACGATACGCTCCAGGTTTATCTGCGGCGGCTTCTTCTTGAAGTAGAAGCGACACAGCAAATTCGCGATCAACAGCTGCTGCTGCACAAGTTTCAAGGCTTGTCTCCGCAGACACTTCGAGCGGCAACGACCATCCTTGTTACCGTGCCGATTCTATGCGTATATCCATTCCTGCAAAAATATTTTATCGGCGGGATCACGTTAGGCTCCGTCAAAGGATGACCATTATAATGCAAAGGGGCCATGCAATCCCATGCCAGTACTAAGTTCGTTTAAGCTGACTTCATCTTCTGAAGCGCTGCAAGCCGCAGCATTATGGGCGAAGGAGCAAGCGCTTGCCTATGCATACGTGAATGATCCGGTCGGCCCGTGGTATGAAGCTGCGCTTCCCGGCCGCCAGGCGTTCTGTATGCGCGATGTGTCCCATATGAGCGCTGGTGCTGCTGTGCTTGGTTTAGGCTCACACACGAAGAACATGCTGCTGAAGTTTGCTGAGAACATCAGTGCGACCAAGGATTGGTGCACGTTCTGGGAGATAACCAAAGACGGGCTTCCCTGTCCGGATGATTATACGAATGACGCTGATTTCTGGTATAACCTGCCGGCCAATTTCGATATTATCGCATGCTGCTTCAGACAGTATTCATGGAGCGGGGATCGCGACTATTTAGAGGATGAACGGCTGCTGAACTTCTATGAACGGAGCTTGAATGAATACGTGCAGCGCTGGGATCGCGACGGCGACGGCATTCCCGACCATGTGAAGGGCGAGGGAAGGCGCGGCATTGCGTCTTATGTGGAAGACTCACTTACGCCGAAAGTCGGGGGTGATCTCGTTGCCGCTCAGTATGGAGCTTATGCGGCATACAGCGCGATTGCCGCCCTGCGCGGAGAGAATGATAAATCAGCGCACTACAACGCTTTAGCAGAGCGCCTGCAGCAACTCTATGATACGTGGTGGAGCGAAGCGCAGCAGCGGTTTAGCGCGGCGATTTTGCAGGACGGTCAATTCCATACGGAATACTACTTATCTGCACAATATATGCCGATTTATTTTGGACTGATCGCTTCAGATGAGAAGCGCCGGCTAGCAGTACAAGATATTATTCGCAATGGCGTATCCAATGTCGAGGAAATGTCGCATTTGCCTGATGTTTATTATGCCATGGGGGAGAAAGAATTGGCCTATCAGGCCATTCTCAAGCTAAGCGATACATGCACGAAACGCAGGGAATATCCAGAGGTGTCGTATTCCGTAATCGGCAACCTCGTTACCGGAATGCTGGGAGTCCTTCCATTTGCCGACCGTCATGTGGTAGAGGTTGCCCCGCAGCTGCCTGAGAGCGTCGACTGGGTGAAAGCAGAAGGTATCACATTGCTGAACAATACCCTCTGTGTCGAAGTACGGGATTGCTCGATTACGGTGGTTAATCAGAAGGGGCCAGTTATCGATGTGCGTATTGGCGATCAGCAGTTTTCGCTTGCGGAAGGAGAGGAGATCAGCGTATGAGAAGTATTCAAGCAGGCAGACATACAGTGACGGTAGAAGGGGCTGAGCAGCCATTCGAAATCGCAATGTCGACCTCTGAGCTGAGGCCCGGTGTGCAGATTGTTCATGTTCGGTTTACCGCTGCTACCGCCGCGGTACCACCTGTTATTAGGCTAAAATGGGAGCAGCCCATCATTGATACCCATGGGCTGTGGCATCCTGCGGCAGACCGTAATCGGAGCTTTCCAGCGGATTGGGCGGACGGCTATACGGTAAAAGCAACAAGCTCTGCACCTGTATGCACTTTCTATAACAGTGAAGGTATCAATCGCCATACATTTGCCTTCTCCGATACGCTGTCGCCGATTGGGGTGAAAGCGGGAATTCACGAAGAGAGTGCCGATTATCATTGCGTCTTGACCCTATTTCATGAAGGGGCTTCGCCGATTACTGTTTATGAGGCTGATTTGCTGCTGGATAGTCGCGAACTCCCTTATTATGAGTGCTTGAGCGATGTATCCTGCTGGTGGGCGGGGATGAAGGGCGTGGAGCCTGCATTCGTACCGGATGCTGCCAAGGAGCCCATGTATTCGACCTGGTACAGCTTCCACCAACGAATGACGCCGGAATTAATTGAAGAGGAATGCAGATTGGCCAAAGAGATCGGCTGCGAAGCTGTCATCGTGGATGACGGCTGGCAGACGGCAGATAATGAACGCGGCTATCTCTTTTGCGGTGACTGGGAAGTGTCCGAAGAGAAATTTCCGGATATGCGGGCGCATGTTGATCGCGTGCATGCAATCGGACTTAAGTATTTGCTATGGTATTCGGTTCCCTTCATTGGCAAGCGGAGCAGGGCTTGGGAACGCTTCGAAGATAAAATGCTGTACATCAATGAAGGACTTGGCGCAGGTGTCATAGACCCGCGTTACCCTGAGTCACGCGCGTATTTGATTGGTTTGTATGAGCGGGCTGTGCTGGAGTGGGACTTGGATGGCTTGAAGCTCGACTTTGTTGACTCGTTCGTCTTACCTCGCAATTCCGATACGAGTGGAAGCGAAGGGATGGATTACATATCCGTACCCGCAGCGGCAGATCGGCTGTTGACGGATGTCATCGAACGCCTCAGTGCGGTAAAGCCGGATATTCTCATTGAGTTTCGCCAATCGTATGTCGGGCCGCAAATGCGCAAATACGGTAATATTTTCAGAGCGTCGGATTGTCCGAACGATCCCATTACGAACCGGCTGCGGACGTTGGATATCCGCCTCTTGTGCGGAAATACGGCAGCTCACGCGGATATGATCATGTGGAATCCGGGCGAACCCGTGGAAAGTGCTGCCATGCATTTGATTCATGTACTGTTCTCAGTGCCACAGGTATCGGTGCAGCTTCATCAGATTCCTGAGGATCACAGGCGAATGCTGGTCTATTGGCTGGATTTCTTCAAAATGCATCGCGAGACGCTGCTCGAAGGAAAGCTTGAGCCGCTCAATCCCGAGCTGCTATATCCCCTTGTGCGGGCAAGTTCTGCAAATAAACGGATTATTGCGGCGTACAACGACAATGTCGTAACGACCGGCGCCGAATTGCCGGCCCAGCTCATCGTCGTCAACGGTACAGGAAAGAACAGGCTTGTACTGGAGTTTGACGAGGTGCCAGGGAATATGGAACTGGAAGTGCGTTCCTGCACAGGGGAGCTTGTTCGCCGGGAGGCGGTTAGCCTTCAGCAGCGCGTATATGTATTAGCTGTGCCAAGCGCCGGCGTTGCTTGTATGACGAGGGTTTAACAAAATTAGACTGTCGACTATGTGATATGCTCCCCTTCAAGTAGCGGTTTATTTATTAAACCTGTCTACTTAAAGGGGAGCATATCAATTAACGGCAGCCTGTTTGCGCTAACGGGTAGTTTAGAGTGGAATCTAAAGAGGCTTAAATAGTATACTTGACTGTTCCAAAATATGGATTATACTTGTTGCAAATAGCTGAATGGTGGGATATGTGCAGTGATGATGATGATGGTGTTTCTGACGGAAATTAAAGGTTAATCTAACCTAATAGCATCATTACTGCTTTCGTATGAAATGCATTAGGACGGCGATAGCCGGTTCTTCTTAGAAACAAGCCCCGATAAAGGGGCTTGTTTTTTACTTCTTAGGATAATCATTAGTCCTCGTCTTCGTGATCATGGTCTTCATGATCGTGACTCTCATGTTGACCGTGATCTCCGTCATGGTCATCATCTTCTTCGTCATCTTGCTTTCCGTCATGGTGGTCATCGTCGCGGTCACCGCGAGCGAACTGCTGCTGCTTTTTCTTTACTTGCTGCTCTTTATGATTTTTTTGCCAAGCTTCTTGCAGCGCTTTTTTCTTAGCGATTAGCGCTTTTTTCTGCTCTTTTTGCGCTAGCTGTTCTTTATTTGCGAGTTGTACCTTTTGGTCATCTTGATCTTGTTTCACAGTTTGAACTTTAGCATTGTCTTTGTCTTTGTCATCATCTTTTTCTTGAACATATTTCCATACTTCAGGTCGATTAGTGAATTTGATTTCGATATTGATTTCGACCTTGGTCGGTTCGATAGCAAAATGCTTGAACAGCGCATCCAATACTTGCTGCTTATTCATGTTCTCTTGTAATTTGACGTCATCCAGAAGCTGTTGGATAAATTGTACCGCTTCGCTGCCTGTCAGGTGGTTTTCCGCATTCTGGCCACGGTTTATTTCTACCTTGGACTCAACCTTCGCTTGCGCCTGTTCGAGCTCAATTTCAATCTTTAGGTTTTTGCCGGCGATTTTAATTTCCAAGTCTTTCAACTGATCGAGCTTTATCGGTCCCTCACTCGAACTCGGTTGAGCAGTTGAGGATTTAGGTGTTGCGATAGCTTTTGGAGGGACAACATATGTATCGCTTGCTGTAGTCGGTTTGTCCTCAGTTGTTGCGGACGAATCATGATCCGCGTAGGCGACGAATCCATATGAAAGAATGATAGAGCATAGTGCTCCGATTAACATATAGGCAATTTTCTTTTTCAAAAATAAACCCCCTCAAGTGTGTTTTATTGGCTCGTGGCAGCCAGTATATGAATTCGTCATGTAGGTCTGGTTTTTAGTCCGTACAAGGCTTTTCAATTAAATTACATATCGGTTCTTGGAATCAAAGGAAATGACATTTAAATTGAATATGCGTAATTTTGCAGTACTGCGACTCGTCCTAATCATGTAAATTAGAAATAAAAGGTAATACAAGGAGGCTGCACGATGAAGCTGTCCCACAAGCAGAAGCTGTCGATGTTGAACGATGGATATATTCACGTCCCAGGTGTAATCCCGATGATTATGGTAGATCAAGCGGTCAAGCATATTAATCACGCGATCGGTGAAGGGATGCCGCCTGAGCGGATGACGACGTTCCGCGCGCAATCGTACTGTCCTGACTTGCAGGACAAGTCTCCGATTACAGGGCTCTACAATGATACGCCTGTTAAGTCACTCGTCGAAGATTTGCTAGGCGAAGGAATGAGTCTACCTGTCGGCAGCGGGCAAATCGCGCTGCGGTTTCCATCGCTTCAAGACCCGCCGAATGTGGCGCGTCCGCATTTGGACGGCATGTACTCCCCGCACAACGGGGTAAAGGAAGGGACAATCGGCAACTTTACAATGCTTGTCGGCGTATTGCTCAGTCCTGTGCGTGAGGATTTTTCTGGTAATTTCACAGTATGGCCTGGAACACACGCTTCATATGAGCAGTACTTCCGTGAGCATGGAGCGGAATCGCTGCTAGACGGCATGCCGCCGGTTGCGCTGCCAGAGCCTGTCCAAACGAAGGGAGAGCCGGGGGACATCTTCCTCGTACACTATCAGCTAGCGCATAGTGTAGCGGCGAATGCATCTCCTTGGCCTCGATACGCAATCTTCTTCCGGGTGAAGCACACCGAGCACGGCATAGACTGGAAGGCTCCGATGACCGATATTTGGCTGCACTGGCCGGGGATTCGGGAGATAAAGAGCTGAATGTGCAAAACGAGCAGAACCAGCTACACGGGCATATTTTATAAAATGTATACATATTGTACTCATTAATTTTGTATGCTAGTCTAGGACTATCAAGTCGAGGTATATTTCTATTTCTACCCTTACGAAACGGGGGAGTGAGTGCGGAGAATGGAAGCTTTGCGGCGATTGAAGGTTAGTGACAATAAGCGATTTTTGGTGCAAGAGGATGGTTCGCCATTCTTTTGGCTTGGGGATACGACATGGGAGCTGTTTCATAAGCTGAACCGTGAAGAAGCGATAGAGTATTTGCGTAATCGGGCCGAACTGAAGTTCAATGTCGTTCAAGCCGTCGCATTATCGGAATTCGAGGGACTGACGACGGACAATTATTACGGGCGCAGGCCGCTGAAGCTGAACGCGGAGGGCCAGTACGATCCAACAATGCCGGATACGGACGGCGACTATCATTATTGGAATCATGTCGATTATATCGTCGATCGAGCGGCGGAGCTTGGCATCTATATCGCGTTGCTGCCTACTTGGGGCGACAAGTACAATTTGGCTTGGGGCAAAGGGCCTGTCGTGTTCGATGCTGACAATGCGCGTGTATATGGCAAATGGCTTGGGGAGCGCTACAAGGATCGCACGAATATTATCTGGGTGCTGGGCGGGGATCGACCACTGCATACGGGGCTTCATTTTGACGTGAATCGGTCGCTTGCTGCGGGCTTGTCGGAAGGTGATGGTGGCTCGAACTTAATCACTTTCCATCCTTGCGGCAATACGTCGTCGTCATTCCATCTGCACGATGAGCGCTGGCTGGACTTCAACATGATCCAATCCGGACACCATGCGCAGGTCCGCGTCAATTACAGCCATGTCAGCGCGGATTATGCGAAGTCGCCGGTGAAACCGACCCTCGACGCGGAGCCTTGCTACGAGGATCACCCGATTAATTTCAAAGAGGGGAACGGTTATTTCGACCAAGCGGATGTGCGGCAAGCAGCCTATTATGCCGTCTTCTCCGGTGCGTTCGGACACACGTATGGTCATCATTGCATTTGGTCGATGACGACGGAGCAGACGCCATACTTCGTGATGAACTGGAGTGATGCTTTGAATCGTCCGGGAGCTATGCAAATGCAGCATGTACGCGGGCTAATCGAGTCGCATTCGTTCTTCGATCGGGTGCCGGATCAGAGCTTACTTGCTGCCAATCTGGAAGGCGCCAACTATATGGTTGCGACGCGCGGGGAACGGTATGGCCTCATCTACAGCCCGAACGGACTGGCTTTCACCGCGGTGCTCAGTCGATGGAGCGGCAGCCGCATTAGCGCTTCCTGGTTTGATCCGAGAACAGGTCATTATAGTGAAATTAGCGAGTACGAGGGTGGCGGTGAAGTGAGGTTCGTGCCTCCAACGAGCGGCCGAGGTTGTGATTGGGTGCTGGAATTAGTGGTTCAATAAATCATTTGGCTGCCGGTTATGCCGGCAGTCTTCTTGCTTTTATATGAAGTAGGAGGTGAGGGCCTTGATGAAGTTGACGAGATTTCTGTGCGGCGTCGTATATGCGCTATTGCTCTGCTCGCACCTGACGGCATGCCGGGGAGAACCTGCGGCAGTTAAGGAGATAGGCAGCGAACAATCGGAGTCGCCAGCGATTAAGCTGGAGACGATCCTCCCGGAGGGGACGCTCGACAATCCGGTTGGCGTGGTAAGCGAGAACGGGGTATCGAGCAGCTTGAAAGGCATGTTGTTTGTGGTGGAGCAG
Source organism: Paenibacillus sp. sgz302114 (assembly GCF_056120345.1). Lineage (NCBI taxonomy): Bacteria > Bacillati > Bacillota > Bacilli > Caryophanales > Paenibacillaceae > Paenibacillus > Paenibacillus sp. sgz302114. Next base: position 605,702 of record NZ_JBVYOI010000002.1, on the reverse strand, counting down.
AAAGGGAAAATCGTTATGCTCGATCCGGCACATCCTGCTTCGGAGCCGAAGACCGTGCTGGATATTCAGGATCGGGTCCACTCAGACGGGAATGAGCAGGGGCTGCTTGGGCTTGCTTTTCATCCGAAGAAACCAGGCGTTGCCTTCGTGAACTACACGACGAAGACGCATTCTGTCATCGCCAGATTTGTGATGAAGGACCCGGGGCATCCGGAGCTGCTCGATCCGAAGAGCGAGGTCATTCTGCTTACATACAAGCAGCCGTTCGCGAATCATAAAGGCGGACAGCTTGCTTTTGGCCCAGACGGGTATTTGTACATTGGGACTGGTGACGGTGGCAGCGGCGGCGATCCTTACGGCAATGGTCAAAATAAACATACGCTGCTCGGCAAAATATTGCGCATCAACGTGGATGTCGGCGGATACCAGGGTAAAAAATACACCATTCCGGCTGATAATCCGTTCGCGGATGGAAAAGCTGGCGAGCCTGAGATTTATGCATATGGCTTGCGTAATCCATGGCGGTTCAGCTTCGATTCCACGACTGGGAAGCTGTGGGCTGCCGATGTCGGGCAGGACCGTCTGGAGGAGATCGATATTGTCGAGAAGGGCGGCAACTATGGTTGGAATGTGATGGAGGGAGACCTCTGTTATAAGCCCGAGGAGGGCTGCGACAAAACAGGGTTGATCGAGCCGATCTACACGTACGGGCGGGATCTTGGCGTCTCCGTTACTGGCGGATACGTGTATCGGGGGTCAGCGATTCCTGATCTGGTTGGCTGGTATATCTATGGCGATTATGCGATGGGTACGATTTGGGCTCTGCGACAGGAGGCAGATGGAAGTGTGCGGAACGTGACGCTGCTCCAGTCAGGCGAGCTAATTACTTCCTTCGGCGTCGACGCAGCGGGCGAGCTGTATGTGTGCGCGCAGAACGGCAGCTTGCTTCGGATTGTTCAAGGGTGAGCAAGAAGGGTACTCAGTACCCCACATCGGCGCATCCATTTCTCGCCCTCAATAAAAAACACCGAGAAATTCCCCAGATCAGGGACTTTCTCGGCATTCGGATGCCGTCGCACGAACGACGGCTACTTGCTATTCTTCGATGTGCTTCGGTTTAACATGTTCCGCAAACAGCGCACCAGAGCGTGCATCGGCGAGCACAGTGGTGAGCCATTGCTTCTCCGTCTCACCGAACTGGATGAAGCCTCGGATCATCAGCTCCGAGCCGCGCGGAATGATGCCTTCCTTCAATTGAAGAACGGCGGTCATCCGTACGATTCGGGCTTCGCAATCGGCTAGCTGCTTCACGATCAATGCTTCAACCTTGGCAGGATCGCCATGTCGGATGAATGGCATCGTTAGGAAGACCGGATGCTGCGGATAAGAGTTCTGCTTGAACTCCGCATGCAATAGATCTTGAAAAGATGCTTTGCCAGATTCGGTAATCCGGTAAATCGTCTTGTCCGGCCGATTGTCGCCAGGCACCGAGACGACTTCCGCCGCCTCGATTAACCCGTCCTGCCGCAGCTGGTCAACCGCGTAATACAGCGACCCGTCGCGAAGCTTGAAGCATTCATTCCAATTGCGGTATTTGATCGTTTGACGAATTTCGTACGGGTGACGCTCGCACTCCATCAATAGCCCCAGGATTAAGAGCCGCATGGACATTGGCTGCTAGCCTCCGTGGTACGAAGGTTCAGGTTTTCCTGCGCCTTCGCCTTGCGGGCCTTGTGGACCTGGCTTGCCTGAAGCGCCTTTCGGGCCTCCGGCAGCTTTGCCGATTTCAAGTCTTGCGCGGCCGAGCAGGAGTGCGAATACAATCGCAAGAACCGGCAGGATGACCGACCATTGGAAAATAAACACGATGGAGTCTGAGAGCTTGCTTAACAGCGTATTAACGACTTCAGGGGAAAGACCCATTTGCTTTTGAATGACAGGATCCAAGAGAGCCTGGCCGCCTTTAATTTTCTCGGCAACCGCGGGATCCATATTTGGAATTGCTTTGACATCGGACTGGAATGCAGATTTCTGTAACGTACCGAATACGGTTACGCCAAGCGCGGAACCAATCGTTCTAAAGAACGTGATCAGCGATGAAGCCGAACCTTTATATTGCGGTGGTACAGCGTTTAGTGTCGAGATGTTCAGCAGGGAGAAGGATACGCCGATACCAAGACCGACAATGATCATGAACAATGTGATGACAAAGCGGCTTGTTTGATCATCCATCACGAAGCCGAGCAGCGATGTGCCGATAATCAGCGTAAGTGCGGATAGAAGCATAACGTCGCGGTATCTGAAACGTGTCGCAATCCGGCCGCCAATCTGGCTGCTCAGAACGACGCCAAGCATCATTGGTGTAAGTACGCTACTCGTTTCGGTAGCCGTTTTATGGAATACCCCTTGAATGAAGATTGGGATATAAGTAGCTGTGGCAATCATTACGCCGCCGTATAACAAGCTGATGCCCATGCTGCCTGTTACGACATTGTTTTTGAAGAGGGACAGCTGAATGATCGGGTCTTTCGCTTTACGCTCCACAAAGAGGAATCCGATCAACAGTACAGCAGAAGCGACGAACAGGGAGATCGTCTTCGCCGAAGCCCATGGCCAGTTGTCCGAGCCGCCCAGCTCAAGGCCGAACATGAGGAACAGGATGCCCGCAGTCAGGACGATTGCGCCTGCCCAGTCGATAACTTGTTTGCGTGCATTACGAGTTTCATGGTAAGCCTGCGTGATGAACAGGACCGCAAGAATGCCAATCGGCACGTTAATGTAGAAAATCCAGCGCCAGCTGACGCTGTCTGTAATAACACCGCCCATAACGGGACCAAATACGCTCGAAATACCGAATACGGCACCGAAAAGTCCCATCATCTTACCGCGTTTCTCAGCAGGGAATATGTCAAAAATAATCGTGAACACGATCGGCATAATTGCACCGCCGCCGATACCTTGAATCGCGCGGTAGATGATCAGCTGATCCATGTTTGTTGCCGTGCCGCACATAATCGACCCTAACATGAATAGGATTAGGCCGGATAGGAAAAATCTTTTGCGTCCGTACATATCGGACAGCTTGCCGAAGATCGGCGTAGATACGACCATGGCGATCATGTAGGCGGAATAAACCCAAATAAATTTATCAAAGCCGCCGATCTTTTTGATGATCGTAGCCATTGCGGTCGACACGATCGTCTGATCGAGCGCCGCCATAAACAGCCCGAGCAACAATCCGGCAATGACGAGCTTTACGTTACTTCTCTTGGCGTCCACTTGCATTCTCCTCTCGCTCTTGCGTGAATAATCATAACTCAAATTTGAATAGCCATTCATTATTATACTCAAATTTGAGTTTCTAACAAGTGAATTTGAGTAAATCTGTTTAGAAATTATTTTGCCCGGGTATAGGGCGGGGAATTCGGGTTGTGTTGAGGGGTGGGAAGTTAGTCAAAACCGTCGAAGAAGTCCAGCAAACCAGCTACATTGAGTACTAACGAGCAAATGTGTATCCTCCAGGGATACACATTCAATCAGAATCTACCGACATCTGCCCACAGAAGCAAAAAGCCCACGCAGCGCATCAACCGTGCCGCATGGGCATTACTATTTAATCGTTCTCTACTACTCGAGCGACTGGCCCGGAGCAGGTACGGCATTTGCCTCTTAGCAGGAGACCATGCTTCTCTTTCTTGATGCTGTAGTCGACAATTTCAACAGCCCCACCGCATTTGCCGCAAAATACGTTGCGAACAAGCTTCTCGCGATGCTGCTCCGGAATTGCTTTCCATGTTTGCAAAGCTTGGATCGAGGTGACGTTCTCGTTCTTCGCCATCGAATACTCACTCCCATTCTATTCGATTAGTTTCACTCCGCCAACAACAATTAGAACAGCAGCGCGAGCCATTCTTCCCGATCAACCGGGCCAAAATACACCGTCAAATCCACATCCGCCAGCGCCGCAGCGACATCCTCTGCATTATAGCGCACGCCTGCGAGCCGCGCCGTTACATCGCTCAATTCGCCGGTGCCGAAGAAGTCGCCGAAGATGGACGCTTCGGCAATGATGCCGTCCAACACATCGAGCCGCACGTCGAAGGTGCCGGCTGCAAGCCGCTTCACTTGGCGCACGTTGAATGCCGGGGAGCGACCGTAATTCCAATCCCAGCTGCGGTACCTCTCTTCCGCAAGCTGATCGACTGCTGCGAGATCCGCCTCTGTGAGCGGATACACCGGAATATCTTTGCCGCCGAAGATGGACTCCAGCAGGAATGAGCGGAACTGATCCATCGTCATCGGCTCCTGCAAGAATTCGGCGATGTTCGCGACGCGGCTGCGGACGGACTTTGTCGCTTTCGATTCGAACTTAGCCGGATTCGGCTTCAAAGCCGACACGATAGAATCCACCTCGGAGCTGAACAGCAGCGTACCGTGGCTGAACATGCGGCCTTTCGTCGCGAACTGCGCATTGCCGGAGATTTTGCGCTCGCCGACTTGCAGATCGTTGCGGCCGGACAATTCAGCATTGACGCCTAGCCCGCGAAGCGCCGCCACTACGGGCTCCGTGAACTTACGGAAGTTATGAAACGATTTGCCGTCGTCCTTCGTGATGAAGCTGAAATTCAAATTGCCTAGATCATGATATACCGCGCCGCCGCCGGATAGTCGGCGTACGATATGAATGCCGTGCTCTTCCACGTAGGAAGTGTTCACCTCTTCGGCGGTATTTTGATTCTTGCCGATAATGATGGATGGTTCATTAATGTAGAAGAGCAGAAAATCTTCATCCCCCGTCAGATTGCGCAGAACATACTCTTCAAGCGCAAGGTTCCAGGCAGGATCATTGTTGCCCTGATTATCGATAAATCGCATAGCAATGTACCTCCATCTATTTGACCGTGACTGTCCCCCAAGCGGACTTGCGGATTTCTGTCGGGGTGCTGCCGGTCTGTTCTTTGACAAGACGTGCCAGGTGAAAAGCCGTTTTGAACCCGCAGCGTGCAGCAATCTCGCCAACGGCGAGGCCGGACTGCGTCAGAAGCTCGGTCGCCTTCAGCACGCGATAGTGCCACAGATAGCGAATCGGCGTCATCTGATTGTAGCCGTGAAACAGCCGAACGAGATGCTCGGGCGAGACACCGGCCGCGCTGGACAGCTCAGGCAAGGAGATTTCCTCTGCAAAATGCTGCTGCACATACGTAAGTGCTCCTCGAATGCTCGGATGCAGCTCTTGCTGCTGTTTCGTCTCTGCGATACGTGCGGCAAACGAGTGGAACGCCGCATACCCAAGGCTCACCATCAGCTCGTTATGGTTCAAGCCATCTTCCTTCATGGACAAGATCATATCCGTAATGGTATTGAGCGCTTCCGGAATCGGCATGCTAAAGGGAAGGCTGTCCAAATACGCCAACTCGAATTCGGTAAGCGGCTCCACGGATAAGGAGATCCAGCGGTGCCAAGATTCCTGCGTCTTCGCGAAGGCAAAATACTCTTGATGATGCGGCTTCAGCAGGACGACTTGTCCCGGCTTTACATCATAATGAACGCCGTCAATCGTTATGTCGAGCTCTCCCGTATGAAGCAGCACGAGCTGTATATCCTGCTGCACGCGCGGACCATAGGTACCACGTGGTGGATAGACGATGGTGCCCGCGTGAATGGATGTTATTTTGGCATAAGGCAGGCTCATCTTTAGTTCCCAGCTCCTTATCTCCATTATAACGATATCGCCGTTAAACAGGAACAGCCCGGCGATATCCGCCAGGCTGCGCAGCAACATATTTTTCCATTAGTAAATGCGTTTCGCTCCGGCAAAGCGCGGGCTCCAATAGGTATTGTCCAGCTGCTGAACGTAGACGCCCTTCGAGGATGTAGCTGAGATGAACGAACCATTGCCCATATAGAAACCGACATGATCGACGGCTCCAGTCGTTCCGATACGGAAGAAGACGAGATCACCCGGTCTCAGCATGGCGCGTGCTACGTTACTGCCTTGCATAAATAGATTCGCAGCGGTTGTCCTTACTTGAGGGACTCCGAATTTAGTGAACATGAAGTAGACAAAGCCGGAGCAATCGAAGCCAGACGTGCTTGACCCGCCCCAGGCATAGGGAACGCCTATGTAAGATGAACTATCCCCAATCAGCTTCTGCTTCAAGAGAGCATGATTGATGGCATCGCCGGTAACTGGTCCAGCAAGTCCGTCAGCTGGGAGGCCGTAGTTGTTCTGGAAAGCAAGAACGGCATCACGAGTAACCGTACCGTAATAGCCGGTTGCTGTAGGGTAGTTGAAGTAACTCAATGCTTTTAAATTATTTTGCAGCGTCGTGACGTTATCGCCTGTTGTACCCAGGCTCATAATGGCAGCGCTTGCGTGCGCGCTATTAATGAACGGCGAAGCAGCCTGTGCTGTTCCTGTCAGAAGGGTGAAGGCGGCCGCGGCTAGCAATAGTTTCTTCCTCATGTTAGTCCTCCATCCAAAATGGGGATAAATACTCCTATTCTTTCTCAGCATACCAGCAACAAACAAGAGAGATAAGCTGTGTTTTGCTGGAAAAAAAGACAGCCTTGGCATCTCTGCCAGGCTGTCCACTTCATTACATATTAGTAGAGCGGAAATTTCTTCTGTAAATCTATGCGCGGAGTCGTCGCATCCTCGCGGATATAGTGGCAAACGTATGAACGGCGCCAGCGATCTGTGCTGCGGTTGCGTCCCGAGGAGTGAATGAGCAGCTCGTGGAAGAAGAGGATGTCACCTTGCTCCATGATAACAGGCACCTGCTTCGTAAGATCGATGCCTTCCGTTTCATCGGTCCAAGGCTCATGCTCATCGAGGTTCTTCACCGCGCCATGTGGCAGAAGGCCGAGGCGATGCGACTTCGGAATGACCCATAGGCAGCCATTCTCTTCATCGACTTGCTCTTCCATCGCGATCCATGCGGCAATCATCGTCATCGGATCGTTCTTAATATAGTAGAAATCCTGATGTGCAGCCTGTCCTGGCGATCCCGGCTCTTTATAGAAGAACATGCTCTGAATGCCGACCGCCTCGCGACCCATTAGCTGAGCGAGCGTTCCGCGAATGACAGGAAGCTTCATCATCTGTGCCGAGAAGCCGTCTTGCAGATGCGGATTGAAGAGGCGCACGGAGTAGCGTTTGCTCGGCTCACATGCCGCCCATTCCGGCATCGGGTCCATATTTCGCAGATCATAGATATGTCCGTTATAGGCATCTATCAAATCAGCGGAGCAGCCGTTCTTGATGAGCAAGAAGCCGTCATCTTGGAATTGATCTATCTGCGCCTGTGTTAGAGGCGTTGCAATTGGCGGAATTACTTTATTCATTGTCGTCATCCCCTCTCCTTGATTAACTAAAGCATACCGTGGAAGAGGGAGACGGACAATGGCTGGCATTATCACAAATATATCTGAAATTGATATTTATGCGATTGGGTAGTCAACGACAACAACATTCTCAAGCAAGCCGCCGAGCTGCTGTACGAAAGCTTGGTGAAGCGGATGCGGACCATATGCGCGGAGCGCTTCCTTGTTCTCGAACGTTACCCGGAGGCCGAGGGAATAACCGTGGATGTTATTCGTTTCTTCCGTCACATTAATGCCGGCACTCACATCAACAATGCCAGGGATGGCGCCTTTGAAAGCAAGCAGCCGAGCTAGCAGCTCCTGCTCCTTCTCAGGTGTAATTCGATCGTTGAATTTGAAAATGACTAGATGCTCGAACAAGTGGATCGCTCCTTTAAATTAGGGGATTTTAGGTGATCGTTCAATCCGTATTATAGCAAAAATCAGCTGAGATGGATTGACGCTTATTTTGGCATGTGGTTATGTCTTGAATAATTTTTTATTATACTACTGCATTGGTGTATTAATATACTAAAGTGAGGTGGGGCATAAAATGCAGGAAGAGATCCGAATGGCCATGCCAAAAGGGAATAAGTTGGTTTCTGAATTGTTTCGTAAAGCAGGGTATCCTTTGCCAGATGATTTTGATGAATCACGAAGATAGATGGTCCAGTTGATTATAGATTCGTTAAGAAACAGAACTGACGTGCACGAGTTAGGAGGGAAACCGTTGAAAGAGTTGTACTTAATCAGACATGGCGAAGCCGAGCACTTACTGAAAGGAATGGTTGGCGGATGGTCAGATACGCCGTTAACGGATAAGGGACGAAATCAAGCCATGCTGACAGGAAAAAGATTGCATTCATTGTTGCAAAACAAACCTATCAATTATTATGCTAGCGATCTATCGAGAGCAAGCGATACAGCTATCATAATAGGTGAAATGATTGCAAGGAGACCCCTAATCGTTAAAGAACTAAGGGAATTAAGTAATGGACTTGCAGCAAACAAAACGAAAGAACAAGCCGAGCAATTAAAGCTGCCGCTCACGGATCCCATACTTGAATGGATACCTTACCCCGAGGCGGAAAGCTGGGCAATGATGCAAGATAGGGTAGCGCGGTGTATGGAACAAGTTAAAAAAGATATCTATGAGACAACCGTGATTGTCACTCATTCGAATACGATCAATGCGATCATATATTGGTGGCTAGGATTTGAAGCTGAGCTGATTTCCAACGTGTCCTTTGATATTGATCCATGTAGCATCACTTTGCTAAACAGAGTCGAATGGACTGGGAGCAGAAATATTTCGAAGTTAAACGATACATGCCATTTGGGAATAGAGGGGTAACACGAGTACTCCGTCCCTTATGGGACGGTTTTTTTTGTGCTTTTAATTGAACCGAGGAGGAATTGAGATGTTGCAAATGTTCGATGTGCAAGATTCAGTGCTTAACCAAATTGCGGATGAAGTTCAGTACAATCTCATTTATCGGATTTGCGAGTCAAAGCATTCTAAATGCCTAAAGGCGCCCGATGAAACAATGATCTTTGCCCAGTCAGAAGGCCATAACGCCTGGTTATGGATTTCGAAACAATTTTCGGAAGATAAAAAGAACAAGTTAATGCAAGAGCTTTTAGAGGTTCTTAAGGGAACTACATTAACTGTTTTTTTAGTTGAGCTGACTGCCAGCCCCTCCTTCTTACAGAACGGTTGACCAAGCTCTTCTTAACAATTGCACACCACGCTCCATATCCTTCTCTTTAATTCCTCCAAATCCGAGATAAATCTTGGGGTTGCCACCAGCTAATCGTAATTGAGCATCTTGGCTACCGTATACAAGAACACCTTGCTGCTTGGCCAATTCAATTAGTTTCTCGGCACTGACAGAGGTAGTAATAGATAATTCGATATGCAGCCCTGAGCCGCTGCTATTGACTGAGACAGAGTTCGGCATATGGATGCGTATGTATTGAACCAATGCCTCGTGCTTTAATCGATAGAGCTTCCGCATCCGCCTTAAATGGCGGTACCAATGACCGCGAGACATAAATAACTGCATCGCCCATTGATTCATTCTTGAAGGGCAGGAGTAGACTTGATCTAATGATTGAAGTTTTCCTAATAGCTGCTGCGGTAAAATCATATAGTTCATACGCAATGAAGGTGTAAATACCTTTGAAAATGTGCCCATATAGATGACGACGCCGTCCTTGTCCAATCCTTGAAGTGAAGGGAGTGGTTTGCCGGAGAGTCGAAGCTCCCCGTCATAATCATCCTCAATAATATATCCGCTGTACTTATTCGCCCATCCGAAGAGGGAATGAATCTCCATCAATCGTTAGTAGACTGAAATCAATGTAACCTTCTTCCTTCTCTGTTTGTCCAATTGCTTCAAGCTCGGTTTCCTGCTTCCTATGAGATCTGGAATCCGTCTGAATGGATACTCTCTCCAAATACGGATTAATTACAATTAAGCCCGCTCTTTCTTTACTAAGAACATATCCTTCTTCCAACAACAAATGATAGGCGGTTTCTATCGTCGTTTTGCTAATGTTTAACTGTCGTCCGAGCGAGCGAATGTAGGGTAGTTTCATGCCGTTCTTTAAGACGCCTTCCTGGATCAGTGCCCGAATATGTTGATATAACTGCATATATAGTGTTCCGTCTGTATGAAATGTAAGGTTTAGCTCGATGGTTCTCACTTCCTCATCTGACCCTTAAATATTATTCTAAACTGAACCTTTATAAAGGGTCATTCCTATTTTAATAAGTTTCCATCAAGTGCGAGGAGAGATATGAAGATGAGGATGGCATTTATATTATTTGATGATATGACGACGTTAGACTTCTCCGGGTTCCATAATGCGGTGACTATACGATCTGATATTTATCCCTGGCGGCATAGCGACACGGCAATTAATCCACGACCCGATCTTTATCGATTGGATTCGGACCGCGCAAGAAGTGGAATACAAAGTCTCTGTATGCACGGGGGCACTCCTGCTCGGAGCAGCAGGTTTAACGAAGGATAAGACGATAACGACAAACCCGTTAGCCTTGGATTTGCTGGAGCCGTATTGCAAGGAAGTCGTCAAAGTTCGAGCTATGCGAGATGGGGATGTGTTTACCGGCGGCGGAATAACAGCCTCCATCGACCTCGGTTTGTTCTTTATTGAGTCCATAACGAACAAAGAAGTCGTACAAGAAATTCAAACCTATATGGACTATCCCTACTATAATCTTTGAGAATGCAGGAGGGACAACCATGATTGAACAAACCGTTGCTGAGAGATTGAGATTGAAATTGTTCGGCATTGTACTGCCAAGTGCGAGTGAGCCTGCTGCTAAATACGCGAATTACGTGAAAGTGAATCATCTTTTGTTTGTCTCGGGTAAAGGACCTGCAGGTAATCCTAGGGGAAAGCATGGAGCTGAGTTTACAACAGAAGAGGGTTATCAGTTCGCTAGACAGGCTGGAATTGAAATTCTCGCTGTATTGGAATCAGCTCTAGCTTCTTTGGATAAGGTGAAGAGAGTGGTTAAAATTCAAGGGTTCGTGAATGCAGCCCCTGATTATGAGGAGCATCATAAGGTGTTGAATGGCTGTTCAGATTTAATGCTAGACGTTTTCGGGGCCAAGGGCGTACATGCTCGTTCGGTTTTTGGAGCTGTTTCAGTAAGAGATAATCTTCCGATTATTATCGATTCGATATTTGAAGTGGAAGAATAGAATGTGACAGCAAAAAACCACCTCCATTTCGAGAGGTGGTTTATTCATTATTAGCCCATCATCATTTTGCCAACGGCTGCCTCAGTCTCTTCCTCGAACGCTTTCGCATCGACCATCCAAGGCGTTACGCCGAGCAGCATTTTGCGCATATTGCTGGTCGCTTCGGACTGGATTCTCTCCGATGGCTCATAGCCAGGCCATGTACGCAGGGCGGATTGTGCGTAGTTGTAGATCAGCGAGCGCCGAGTTACGTCGGACAGATTGTTCAGCGCCGAGTGGTACGTGTAGCCGTTGAAAATAACAGCAGTACCTTTCTTCACGTTCATCCGTGCATGTCCAGGCAGATCTTCTTGCTTCTCGACCTTCGGCAGATCAGCATCCTTCATGTTATTGCTTCCGGGCAGGAACGCCAGGCAGCCGCCGTCATAAGGAACATCAGAGAGGAAGTAGAACACTTTAATCATCCACGGCACTTGCTTCTCGCCGATGAACATCTTCGTCGAAGTATCGCGGTGCCAGTTCGTGTGCGACACTTTGCCCGGAGGCTTCAGCAGGGCGTCGTTGTCGATCATAACGAAGCTGTTGCCAATCAAGTCGCGCATAATGTTCATCATCCGCTTATGCTCCATCAGCTGAAGGAAATCCTCGCCGTATTCGATAATGCCGCAAATTTGCTTTACATGATTCAGCTGGCCCGTAGCCGGGTTCACCCGATTATTCGTTTCGAATTCGACGAACGCCTCGTCGATTCGGTCATTGTATAGGTTTACTTCATCTTCACTTAGAAAATTGTCCAGGACGAGAAATCCATCGCGTTCCCACATCAATTGCTGTTCCTCAGTAAGTCCGTGCAAGCTCATTATTACGTCCTCCTCATTAGCGGATCGCTTTATTTATCTTTATTTTAAAGGATGCGGAGGTCGTATAAAATAAAGCAGATTGCCGACTATACACCATAAATTGCTGTTGTGCTGCAAAGATCAGCCTGACCGCTTACGAGCGTCTTAAATTTCGCCGGAAGTCGCGCGGTGATTCATGCTGCACCTTAAGAAAAGCGTGCAGGAACGCATTATAGCTGGCGAATCCGCTCTGGATGCTGATCTCGTTAATGGAGTGTGAGGTGCTGATCAGGAGCCGCTTCGCATGATGCACCTTCTTCAGAAGCACATATTCTTTGGGCGTTACACCGTATTGCTTCTTAAATTGGCGGATAAAATGGTACAAGCTAAGCCCAGCAATTGCTGCCAGATGCGACACGTCCTCTACGGTTAAGTAGCTCGCGTCTATATAGGCTTTTGCACGCTGCAGTGATTCAGGCCCCGCTCCTCCATAGCCGGAAGTGGCGTGGCTGCCGCTTAGGTCGCGCCGAATGCGATAGAATTCGAGCAAGAACTGATAGAGCAGCGCTGAGATGGGCAGCTCATGAGGTGTATTCTCATCTTTCATGAGCGCGATGATCCGTTCGAGCAGCTCGGTCAGCTCGTTGTGCGGGGTCGGCAGCGATTGAATCATGGAATAAGACCCTTCGCCGTAGAGTCTCGGCCAATAGTGCTCGATATCAATGCCGTCGAAGACAAGATAGTGCATCTCGAACGGGTTATTCTCTTCGGTCTTGTACGCGTGCGGGATGCGCATATCATGGATAAGACAGTCGCCTTCGACGATGTCGATCCATTGGTTGGCATGCTTGAAGCTGCCTTTGCCCTTGGTGACGAACAAGATCTCATAGGCGGGATAGTAGTCGCGATAGTAAGCGAAAGCGCCGTGCGGCGCGTCATAACCGCCGATTAGGCCGTGAAACAGTTGGCTGCGTGCGAACTCGCTCGGCGTGCCGATATATTGGTATGATGCCAGGGGGGAAGTCATACGAGCATCCTTTCCGCTTTTACATTGGTGCTTTCATTATAGCGTGGATTCGTTGCTCGCGTCAGGCGCCGCCTATTACAATGAGGACAAGCAAGCTCTATTATCGTGAGGATGGATGGGGGATGGACGATGGAACGAGCGGAAGCAGAGGCAATAGCCGATTGGATGCGGCGTTATAGCGAATCCGGGGCAGTGAATACGTACGATGTAACGCGGATTAGCAGCGGCGGCGCACCATTGCAAGGATTCCACCAATGGGCGAACGGGAAGCCGCTTGTGGATGCTTTTTACGTCAGTCGGCCGCTGCTGGGCGGATCGCTTTATGTGCTGTTCATTGATTGGCACCGGAACGACAACTATTACATGGCTATCTATGCCGGCGATAAATCGACGACACATGCCGAGATTCAGAAGCTTGTTTATGACGAGGAAGGGCAGCCTACGCATCTTCGCTGGACGTACAATCCGCTGAAGCGCGATGGCGGCAACGCCGTGCGCAAAGCTTACTTCAAGCAGCAATGGGGCGAGCTCGCTGTGACAATTCCCGTGCTGGGCGCTCTGGCTGAGGAGGAGATCGGCCTTTTTTTGGACGCGATCTTCGATGTAGTGGACCGGCGGCTGAAGGCAGACCATGCTCCGGAGCTTTTTGACGAATTTGACAAAATGTAGAATTGTGATTGAAAATGCCGTTATGGAATAGGCATTGCGGCCAATAAAATGTATAATACCGATAGGGATTCAAAACTATTATCAATAAGGAGCATCAAGATGTCAAAAACATTGATTTTCGGCCACAAAAACCCGGACACAGACACGATCTGTTCTGCAATTGCTTACGCGGATTTGAAAACAAAGCTCGGCCAAGAAGTTGAAGCAGTTCGTCTTGGAGAAGTGAACGGCGAAACGCAATATGCGCTGGACACGTTCAAAGCAGCAGCGCCTCGTCTTGTTGAGACAGTTGCGAACGAAGCAAGCAATGTTATCTTGGTTGACCACAACGAGCGCCAACAAAGCGCGAGCGACATCGACAAGGTGCGTGTTCTTGAAGTAATCGACCACCACCGTATCGCTAACTTTGAGACAAGCCACCCGCTTTACTACCGCTGCGAGCCAGTGGGCTGTACGGCGACAATTCTTAATAAAATGTACAAAGAGAACGGCATCGCAATCGACAGCAACATCGCTGGTCTGATGCTATCCGCGATCATCTCCGACTCCTTGCTGTTCAAATCGCCGACTTGCACGCCGGAAGACGTTGCGGCAGCTCGCGAATTGGCGGCAATCGCTGGCGTTGACGCTGATACTTATGGCCTCGAAATGCTGAAAGCTGGCGCAGACCTGAGCCAGAAGACAGTTGCTCAACTGATCTCCATCGACTCGAAAGAGTTCACAATGGGCAGCTCCAAGGTTGAGATCGCACAAGTAAACGCAGTTGACGTGAACGACGTTCTGTCCCGTCAAGCTGAAGTTGAAGTGGCATTGAACCAAATCATCGCGGACAAAGGCCTTGACCTGTTCGTACTCGTTGTAACTGATATTCTCAACAACGACTCCGTTGCAATCGCTCTTGGCAGCAAAGCAGCGGCTGTTGAAACAGCATACAACGTGAAGCTCGACGATAACAAAGCGATTCTGAAGGGCGTAGTTTCCCGCAAATCGCAAATCGTTCCAGTATTGACTGAAACGCTGAGCAAGTAAGTTGACTGCTCTGCACATAGGAAAGCCGCATCTCCTAGGGGGATGCGGCTTTTTTTGCGTTGGTAGGCGAGAGAGCAGGCAGGCACGCAGGCAGTCAGGTTGAACAGGCGGGCATAAGTGGAAATATCCATTATATTCCGACTGAGAGCTGAATGAGCCTACAATAAGTGCGTATATGTAATTATTTCCATTCTACTAGGAGCATTGAGAAAAAAAAGTGGACATTTGCAATTATTAATTGGCCTGCTCTATGGCTCAGGCATTGTGCAAGCTTGAGCAGAGAGTCAGCATAGCAGCAGCACGTTTATCCGAAGGCTATCCGGAACTAGCTCGTTAGAAAACGCTGGATCATTATATCCACCGCAAAGCCTACCCCGTACCAAACGCCAACAGCCAATACTACAGTGAGCAGTCTGAAGTGATAGTTAACAATGTCGCCGAAGCCCAGTAGCTGCTTAAATAGAAACTCGACATTGCTGACGAGATTTGCCGATATTTGATTATCGCCTTCGCCAAGTCCGTGCTGTACACTTTGGTCGATCCATACGGAAACGGCAGTGAGAATGAGTTGAAGGATAGGCAACGCATAACGCAATTTCAATCCCTTACGCAAAGTAGCTCTCCACCCATCTATTAGGATTTACATAGCATTAGACTGCGGCTGCGCAAGGAAAGTTGCGAAAACAAATAAGGCTGCCAAGCGGCAGCCTTAAGGTTACAGTTATTTGATGAAACCAATGCTAATGATCTCAAACTCGCTGACAGAGACAGTGGCAGTACCGTCGCCGTCTCCGCTGCCCAGACGCGCATCAGAAGCATCCTCGAGGATGTTGCTCGGATATAGCTCGCGATGCGTTGGGGAGCTGACGGTCAGCTCGGCTGGCTGGCCGGACAGGTTGTACCAGCGAGCGATCCAGTCGCCGCGGTCTTCGCCCACCTTGAGGCTGGAGAGCGCGAGGCCGGATGCACCCGTCGTGCTCCAGCTTAGCAGGCTGTGCTCGGCAGGAAGGCTGCCGCTATGCACGCCAGTTTGGCTGACGGTGAACGGCACCTGGAAGCCGTATGCTTGCTGGTATGCCGCGAAGCGATTGACTTCGCTCTCGCCCTCGCCGCCATGCGGAATGATCATCCACTCCGCTTCGTTGTCGCCGAGGCATTGCGCATCCGGAGTCGTGAACACTCCCCAGTCGCCAAGCTCGCCAACGGAGCGAAGCATCGTGACTGCAATTGTGCTTCTGCCATCACGCAGCACTTCGTATTCATTGAGACCTTTGTTCGCAATAGTCAACCCGCGGCCGGCATGATGCACATCGACAAAAGCGCTCTGGTGCTGGCAGTTGCTCGGGTTCTGCCATTCCACTTCCGGCTGCGCCTGGCGTTCTGCGACTTCGAAGATCGAGTCCGCGAAGTGGCTGGAAGCCGTAACATCAGACGGGAAGAGGACGCGCAGGCGCTGATCCTTCGCCGGATTGCTAATGCGCGCATGCACGCGTACGCCTGCCTCGGAACGGTTCAAGCTGACGCGCGTGACAATGGTCATCGGCACAAGCTTGCTCGAACGCTGCGCTTGCCGGTGGAGGAACGGAATCATCGTTGCAATTTCCGTCTGAAGCCGCTCATCGGCACTCTCTGGAACTTCGAACGTATGCGTAATTTCAAATGCTGCGCGGTATGGCGTATCTTCGACCTGTACGATTGAAGCCGCAAGTCCCTGCGTCGTAATCGCTTGATCTCCATTCGGCTGCTTGAAAATATATTCGTTGCCAATATCCCCAACGTTCTCGTAGTAGCCGAGGCCAGTGAAGGTTTGACCCGTGCGCTTATCAAGCAGCGTCAAGCTGCCGTCCGCTTCGATTGCGACACGCAGCGAAGCATTCTCCAACGTGTTCGGCTGTGTAATGAGCGAAGCGTCCCTACCAGCCGCGCCAGCCGTACCAGCTGCATCTTCCCCAGGTACCCATGCAAAAGTTGAATAGCCCATCGCAGGAAGCTTCGCCGCTTCGAACGTCACCTCGATAACGCGGGCAAAATACGGCTGTCTGAACCGGTCGCTCGGCAGATCATAGTTAAAGCGAACGCCTTTATCGACAACCGTGCAGTCGATCCGCTCACCAGTATGGTTTACGAGATAGCCGACCGCTGTCGATTGCTCCGCGACGAATGCAGCAGTCGCATCTGGTGTCTCGCCTGGCTTGGAGTTGAAGTAGCGGCGGCCAAGCTCAAGCTCCACCGTCACGACGCCAGAACCGCTATAGCCGCTCGTGCTGTAGACAACGAATGGCGCAGCTTCCGCGCTGATCGAGGCGAAGCCCGATGTATCGATCTGCTCGCTTAGATGAGCGGCGCTGTCCGCGATGACCGATGCGGCTACGCCTTTGCTCTTCTCGAAGCGAGTCTTCATCTCGTGGTACACTTCATCAACGCTGCAGCCGCAGATGCTGTCATGCGGATGGTTCTGCATGAGCGTTCTCCAAGCATAGTTCAATAATCCATGCGGGTACGGACGTCCCGCCGAATGGGCGAATGCCGCGAGTGGCTCAGCGACCTTCTCCAGCATCGTCTGATTCTGCTGATTGAGCTGCTTAATATATACGCGCGCAGAAGCAGTGTTCACTAGCGTGAACCAGCCGTCTGTCCGTTGGCCGCGCAGCTCGCCGCGAATCGTACTGAGCGATTCTGGCAGGGAAGCCTGTACAGCCTTCATATAGTCATCATAATTGGAATGAATGAATTCGTGATCCGGGTACAGCTCGCGGGCTGTCCGCAGTGCAGCAGACAGATTCGCTTGCGGAGGCTGATGATCGCAGCCGTTCATGAGCAAGAGATGCGGCGTTGAAGCAAACTTCGACGCATTCGCAATGGCATTGTCCCAGAATCTGCGCGCCGCTTGCGGCTCCTCTGGAATTTCCATGCCGTTGTGATACCAGTTGGCGAATAGAATGCCGAGCACTCGCGAGCCATTCGGCGACTCCCAGTACATCTCGGAATAAGGAGACTCGAGGTCCATTGCTTCCGCTACACTGTTGTTGAAGCCGGTCGCTTTCACGCCGCGTCCGAATACGGCTGTCGTAATGCCAGCTTGCTCGAGCAGCTGTGCCGCTTGCCCCATGTTTCCGAATGAGTCGGGGAAATAGCCGAGCTTCGATACCGGCCCGAATGCCCGTGCATCCCGATGCCCGATCTGCATGTTCCGCACATTCGCTTCACTGCTAGTCAGAAACTCATCTTGCAGGATGTACCATGGTCCAGCGGATAAGCGGCCTTCCTGCACGAGTTGAACCAGCTTTTCCCGCTTCTCGGGATAGACCTGCAAATAGTCGTCGAGCACAATCGTCTGACCGTCGAGGTAGAAGCTCTTAAACTCCGGATCGTTATCCATAATGTCGAGCAGCTGATCCATCGTCTGAATAAGCTTGGCATGATGCGCCTCGTAAGGCATATACCATTCCCGGTCCCAGTGGGTATGCGAGATGACATGAATGACCGCTTTTGGCGTTGTCATAGTGGGTGGTGACCTCCTAAATTTGCGATTAAAGTATATTTTAATAATAACGAAGTCCGATTTTCTTGTAAATTAAAATATATACAAAAAAGCCCGCGACCTGATGGTTACGGGTGGAAGCGAAGTGTTTAACTTATGGTTAGTGGGTGGTCTTGGTATTGTCGACAGAGCATGTATCAACTGGTTAGCGGATGGTCCGGGATTGACGGCGGTGAGCTAGTCGATTGTCTGGCGATCAGCTTCGTGCTGAGCACGAGCTTGTTGTTGTTGCTGTCTTGTCCGCGCTCTGGGGCTAATACGAGCTTCGCGGCTTCGCGGCCGATGCTGTAGAAATCCTGCTCGATCGTCGTTAGCGGCACTTCCAGATGCTCGGTGAAGGAGAGATTGTCGAAGCCGGTAATGGACAGCTGCTCCGGTACGGCGACGCCCGCTTGCAGCGCGGCTTTCAATAGCCTCGTGGCGGTATAGTCGTTCACGACAACGGCAGCCGTTGGCGCCGGATCAAGCGAGAGCAGCTTGGACAGCATGAACTCGCCTTCTTGCGCCGGCTCTGCGAGCAGCTCCTTGTATTCGGTGGCGGAGCGAATCTCATCAATATTGATGAGCCACTCCGGCATAGGCGGAATGCCGGCTTCGATAAGCGCGTTGCAATAGCCTTTGTACCGGTCGCTGACGGACACGGCTTCCCTCCACGATTGGCAGACAAAGGCAATCCGGGTATGGCCGAGCTTAATGAGATGCGAAGCGAGATTATAGCCCGCTTCCACGTTGTTGGAGATGACGAGCGGCGCATCCAGTCCTTCGATGTTGCGGTCGATGAGGGCGAAAGGGATGCCTTCAATGGTGAGGCTGCTGAATACGTCGATGTTCTTGTAGCTGGACACGGGATAAACGATAATGCCGCTCACGTGGTCCTTGGTCAGCCTCTGGATAATGCTGCGCTCGACGCTGTCATCGTATTTGGAATTATGAAAGGTGACGTATAACCCTTGCTTCGCGCATTCTTCCTCAACCCCGCGAAAAATCTCATAGCCTACTGTTTCGCTAAAAGGCATAACGAGCGAGATCACAGGCATAGCGTGGTGAGGAGAAGGAGCGGCAAGATCCGATGCGAGCGTAGCCCCAGATCGGGATTCCGCTTGTGTAAATTGCGGAGGCTCCGGCCGCTCGGTGACGAACGTGCCTGCTTTCTTAATCCGCTTAATGAGGCCGTTTGTCTCCAGCTGGCGCATGGCATTGGTTACCGTAATGGCACTGACGCTGAACTGCTCAGCGATCTCGGGTCCAGTCGGCAGCTTATCTCCTGCGTGCAGCTGCCCGGTTCCGATCTGATCTGTATAGTAATCGATAATGATTTGATAGCGAGGTTTACGTTCGCTCAAGGGTGCTCCTCCAACTTCGTGCCGATGCATTAATATATATTTTAATTAGTATAAGGCAAGGTCGGCGAAATGCACAATAGCGGGCAAGATGTGGGGAAAAAGCAAAAACGCAGTAACCTCTCGGTTATCTGCGTCTCGTTCTGCTCGTATGATTAAACATTAAGCTTCATCTACAATAATGGTGCCCTTCATTTCGCGATGTCCGGAGCCGCACATAACGGAGCAATGGAACTCGAAGGTGCCGGCGTTCGCCGCATCGAATTCGGCGCTGCCGTTGCCTTGGATGTTTACGCTGTAGTCGGGAATTGTGAAGCCGTGGCCGCCATCATCGCTTGCAAGCGTGATCTTCACATGCTCGCCTTTCTTGACGTGAATTTCCTTCTGATCGTACTCGAAATCTTTAGCCCCGAGCTTAATCTCGTGCGTTTTGCCCGATGACGCGTTGTCTGCCTCTTTTGTAGTGCTGGTTGAGTTGTTCGTGGTGGTGGTATTAGATGTTGTATTGCTGCTGCCTGAGTTCGTGTTGTCCGAATTACTGCTTCCGCAAGCGCTGGCAATGGCTGCTGTAACGATGAGCGCCAAGATCAGTATCCCTGTTTTTGCTTTCACGATTATATCACTCCCCCAAAGGTTGGCTACATTTTCCATTCTAGCAGAGCTACATTAAAATAGTATGAAAGGAACGATTCTATCTGTGGAGAATTTATTTAGAGGAGATAGAGGAGATAGAGGAGATAAAGGAGGGAACTGGCGATGCCGATAGGCCGCACGACGAGGTTGCTGACAGACACGGGTAGGAAGAATCCTTTTGACAGTGATGGTGGGGCGAGACGGATCATGGTCAGTATCTATTACCCTTCTGCGAAAGTGGATCCCGTGGTGCCGCTGCCTGTTTATCCGCAATTGTTCGAGCCCGGCCAAGCGGCAGCGCTCGCTTTTTTGCGCAGCAATGGCGTAGATCCGGCGTATATCGCTTCCTTGCAAACAGACATTTATAACGATGCTTTATTGGCGGATGCCGATCTTGCTGCTCCGTCTTTCCCGGTCGTAATTTTATCGCCGGCCTTCGGTATTGAGCGCGATATGTACTCCTTCGCGGTACGGAAGCTGGTGCGGAGCGGCTTCGTTGTGTTGACCGTCGGCGCCACCTATGAATCGGTGTTTACGGTATTCCCGGACGGAGAGAAGATTGCGCAGCTTCCTTCCTTAACGAATCTTCAATTGACGGATTGGCAGAGCTGGAACTCGCTGCTGGAGGTGCGCGTACAGGATCTTGCTTTTGTGTTAAATCAGCTAGTGGTGATGAACGAACAAGACGCGCTTCTGCGAAACCGGTTGAATCTCCAGCAGGTGGGTATAGCAGGGCATTCGCTTGGCGGGGCTGCCGTATATCATGTTCTGGGTAGAAGCACTTCTGTAAAAGCAGCTATTTTGCTCGATCCAAGCCTTCATATGCTCGGTTCCGTCCGCAAGCAGGTTCAAATACCAGTGATGCTCATGCGCCAAAATGCATCCACCTATGAAATGCTGCTCAGCAGCGGTTGGTCGGAATCGCTTGCAAGCGAGACGATAGCAGGACAGCGGCAGCTTGCCGATGTGCTGACGGGCTATCGATGCTTCGTGCGCGTGCATGGCGCGAATCATCTCTCGTTCAGCGACGTGCCTCTATTTATGTCGGACGCGAGCATCGCGGAGAAGCATAAGCTGATCGGTGCTGCGATCGCGGACTTCATGAAGGAGCATGTCTGCGGCGCGGCAGGGCAGCATACGAACCGGGTTCGATCGTATGCGGGACTTAGTGTTATTCAGAGTGACGGGCATTCGGCAAGCTAGGAGCTTTGGGGAAGGATTCGCGGATGGAAAGGAATGCCGTTCTGTTCTACAAATACGCATCTATCCCCTTCCTCTATGAGCGGCTGAACATATCCTATAGTGAAAGAGTAGGGGGTGGTCATGCTGGCTAACCAATTTCTGGACATGCGGTTGTCGGTTCACTCGAATACGAGCGGCGGCGATACGGAGCTGACGAATACGCCGCTGCTGATCGGCGACATCGGTCTGCAAACCGCAGGAACAGCTTCAGTTAACGTGAACAATGTTCGCGTATTATTGACGGGAACGGTCTCCGTTTCCAAGTTTTATGATCCCGATGTCATCGAGGCAACAGAAGAAGCTATCCTCGCCTCGAGAACGCGCTTGCATTAAAGCTCTCAGGGCCGATACGCGTACATCCTTCGGACGAAAATATGAAGAGCGAGTAGACAAGCTCATGCGAAGCGGGAAAAGGAACGTTGTAATCGGAAGCGGTCAGATGGAGAACCTTCACGCCGGACTCGGCTCGACTGTACTCTTAGCGAGTGTAGCCGATAATCGGATCAGTTGGCAGTAATCCTCTGCTGGCGCCGATGGCAACGACCTTGTCATCCGGCAGCTTCTCGGGAATATCAATGGCGGCTATGCCGGACAGCTGGACGCGGATAATGCCGGATGCGCCGGTGACGTTTAGACCGACAACACCGATCATTGTTGGTGTATCAGCAAGCAGCTCGATGTTGATCGAGTTGCCATTTGAAGCATTTTGCGAGGTGCGGGTCGTCTAGTAATTTGCTCAGGGGACATCCTCTGAGAAAATATGGATACTGGTTACATTTATGTATCCCATTAACAAAACATACATATGCGGAAAACATCCTCTTAATAGAAGCGCATTAAGATAAACCCGTATCTATTAATAGGAGGTCATGAAATGAAACGGATTGGCAAAGGTATGAAAAGAGCGATTGCGGTAACAGCGGTAGCTGCAGTTGCAATTACGAGTAGTGTCGCTGCACAAACATCAACGCCTGCGAATGCTGCATCCTCGCAAACGAAGAACGTCATTCTATTCGTCGGAGACGGTATGGGTACGGCACAGCGTGATGCGATTCGCCTTGCAACAGTCGGCGAGAAGGGCAAGCTGGCTATGGATGCCATGCCCTATGTCGGTCTATTGCACACGAGTTCTACAGTTCCGGTTACGGATTCTGCAGCGGCTGCGACTGCTTTTGCAAGCGGCGTGAAGACGTATAACGGTGCAATTGGCATGGACGAGAACAAGAAGTCTGTAAAGACGATTATGGAATATGCGAAAGACGCTGGTAAATCGACTGGTGTCGTGACGACGAGCCAAGTAACGGATGCGACAGGCGCAGCTTTTGGCGCGCATGTTGAGAACCGTGCGTTGCAAAGCGATATCGCGCTGCAGTATCTCACGAAGAGCAAGATCGACGTTATCCTCGGCGGCGGCGAAGACTTCTGGTACCCTGCAGGCGAGCCGGGCAAGTTCAAGGACGAGCCGGCTGAAGATCCATCCGAGAAGAGCAAAGGTACGCAGGGCAATCTCGTGAATAAAGCAAAGCAGCTCGGCTACAGTTTCGTGTCGAACAAGACGGATCTGGCAAAAGCAAAAGGCGGCAAGCTGCTCGGCCTCTTCTCGAATGAAGAAATGTTCCAGCAGCGTCCAGAGGGCAAAGGCGACATCTACAATCCAGTCGTTTCACTGCCTGCTATGACGAAGAAAGCAATTGATACGCTGTCGGCGAATAAGAAAGGCTTCTTCCTGATGGTTGAAGAAGAGGGCACAGACGAGTTCGCGCACAGCAACAATGCGAAGATGACGATCAAGGCAGGCCAGCAGCTGGACAGCGCGGTTCAAGTAGCGAAGGATTACGCGAAGAAGAACCCGGACACGCTCGTGCTTGTCCTTGCTGACCATGAAACAGGCGGCTTCTCCATCGAAGAGGTAAGCGCGGATGACGAGAGCGGCGACGGCATATCGAAGGAAGACGGTCCATTCGCAATCGCGAACTCGAAGCTGAACTTCGTTGTCGACTGGACAACGTCCGGCCACACGGCGGTTGACGTGCCGGTAACTGCAACAGGCAAGAACGCAGAGCTGTTCTCGGGCGTGTATGAGAACACGGAGATTTTCACGAAGCTGATGCAATCGCTAGGGTTTAAGAAATAAGTATTGTGTGAGGTGAGGTGAGGAGAGGAGAGGCGGGATCAGCTGGAAACAGCTGAACCTAGCTGAATCTAGCTGAACCGGGCCGAGCGTAGCTTGAACCGAGCCCGATCCGATCCGGGTCGAGCGGAGAGGGGCTCGAGCCGATCTGAACCGATCTGAACTGATCCGAACCGATCTGAACCGAACCGATCTGAACCGAGCCGAGCCCAGCCGAACTCAGCTCAGCCCATGCTCCCAATATGATGCCCCCATCCCTCGCTAATTGGCGGTGGTGGGGGTTTTTGTTGTGTTGACCGAGGTGGAGGAAAGGCGGATGACTGGGAGATCCGAGAGGCAGGGAGGCGTTCCCGCGGAGAATTGGTGGGGAGCGGTTGGAATCGTGGAAAGATGGAATGAGAAACGCCAGACCGCCCAAAGAGAGTCCCGTAGGTATCTACATTGGTGGAGTAGCGTCCGGAACGCCGAAAGAGAGTACTGTAGGTATCTACATTTGTGAGCGAGTAATTGTTCTAGTGGACTACATTGGCGGAAATCCGTAGCAATGGGAGGAAGAAGGGTACCCCATACCCTACATCACGGGAATTCTGAGGAAAAGAGAGAAAGAGGAGTACCCAGTACCCTACATCACGGGAAATCTGCGGAAAAGGAAGCAAGAAGGGTACCCAGTACCCTATATCGTAGGAAATCCAGCGAAATGAGGGAAAGAAGCTGGTCTGGTGGACCACATTGGCGGAAAACCGCCGCAACGTGGGAAAGAAGCTGGTCTTGTGGACCACATTGGCGGAAAACCGCCGCAATGAGAGAAAGAAGCTGGTTTGGTGGACCACATTGGCGGAAAACCGCCGCAACGTGGGAAGGAAGCTGGTCTGGTGGACCACATTGGCGGAAAACCGCCGCAACGTGGGAAAGAAGCTGGTCTGGTGGACTACATTGGCGGAAAACCGCCGCAACGTGGGAAAGAAGCTGGTCTAGTGGACTACATTGTCGGAAATCCGGTGGGATGAGTGAAAGAGGCTGGTCTAGTGGACCACATGAGCGGAAAACCGCCGCAATGGTTGCAAGAAGCTGGTCTACAGGACTACATTAACGGAAATCCGCCGCAATTTGGGAAAGTAGCTGGTTTGATAGAAACCGGCTCGGTGATCCCCTCGCAGCCAACACAAAAAAGCGAACCACGGAGCAATCGTCCATGGTTCGCTATTTCCTATGCTCGCTTACTTCGATCTAAGGAACGCGTTTAATTGCTTTTGCTTCTCTTTGAGCACTTTATCGAGTCCGTTTGCGACTTCTTTCTTCTGGAATTCTTTCGCTTTCGAAGGGTCGATTGAGCCTGTTTCCAGTCCGGCAATATATTTGCTGCGGACGGTAACGAGAGCGGCTACTTGCGATTTCACCGGCTGAGCGTTGAAGGTAAAGCCAAGCGCCGGCGATAGCTTCGCGCCTTTGTTGAACGCTTTAAATTGAGCCCATTTGTCTGGAGCTTCCGTATTCCAAACATAGTTCAAGAACTGGTTGCCAAACATCCATGTCGCGCCTGGATTGTAGTTCGCTGCGTCCGGACCAGGTTTAATGATTTCGTTAGTTACTTTCTTGTAATGCGTGCCTTCGATCCCGAAGTTAAGCAGATTGTTTAAGTATTTGTCAGAGTGGAGCAAGTTGATGAACATCATCGCACGTGCTGGATTTTTGGACGTAGAGGAAATGCCGAGCATCGAACCCGCTGTTTCGCCGGTCGATACTGTACGCCCCGTCATATTAATTTGTTTCAGCTTGCCAGCCAAGTTCGCAGCAATGCCGAGCTCGGCATCTTTACCTGGCTTCAGCGATGCGACGATCATAAAGACGTTGCCTTTCTTCAGGGCATCCTGACCGGACAGCTGCGTCGTTGCGGCATCTCTGTTGATATACCCTTTCTTGAAGATGTCGCGGGTGAGCGACAGCTGGTCCATATACTGCTTGTCGTCAAATCTTGTTATGACTCTCGTGCTTGTGCCGTCTTTGCGGATCAATCCTTCGATTGTCGTATCGCCAAGGTAATCCTGCTGCATGAAATAGTGGGAGTTGAAGTTGTCGCCGTCACGCAGGAAGAGCGGTGTCATTCTCGGCATTTTCTTCTTGACCGTCGCTAGAATCGGAACGAGATCATTAACAGATCTGACAGCATTCAGCTGCGTTGTCAGGCCGAGCCGGTCGGCGATATCTTTGCGGTAGATGACGCCGCCTTGCGCAGCCAATTCTTTGTTCGTCGGAATGCCGTAGTTATGGCCATTAACCTTAGAGCCCTTCAGGAAAGCAGGATCAAGGGACCGTGTTATGTCTTTGCCATATTGGGCGATCAAGTTGCCAGCAGGTCCTCTGGAATCGTCGAGCGCCAGAAACACATTTTTAGCTACATCGTTTGCATGACCGTTCCATTGCGCTGTAAAAATAACATCCATCGGCTCGCGGCTTGCTTTGAGCAAGTTCATTTTGCTGTCCCATTGGCCCCAATCGATCGGGATCAAGTCAATCGTCGCATTGATTTTGGACTTTAAATAAGTGTTCATTCTCGCTTCAACTTTAGCCTCATCCTTCGCCGGCGAGCCAGGGTAGTACAAAGTCAGCTTGTATGGCGCTAGTGAACTGCTCGATGCTGCGCTCGCTACCGGTAACGCGGATAAAACTAGGCTAGCCCCTACAATGAGAGAGATGCTTCTTCCCAGCTTTCTTTTTCCTACGAACATGTGGTAGTGCCTCCCTTATAAGTTTAAATGCGATGTATACTCAACCGGATGCAACCGGACCGAGCCGTTCGTAATACCAACAAATACTCGCCTCATTACCCCTTTATCGCTCCGACAGTCAAGCCTTTGATGAAGAAGCGCTGGAAGAAAGGGTAAGCGAACACGATAGGGCCAATACCGACAACAGCCATTGCCATAGTTACCGTTTCTGTGGGCAGCTGGTAATCCGGATTCTGAGCCAAGATCGCCGAGTAAGCCGTCGAGTTGGCGCTTAGGAAGGTAATATCGAGCAGTGCCTGATACATGCGGAATTGGATCGTATAGAGCGTATCTTCATTTATGAAGAGCAAGCTTAGAAACCAATCGTTCCAGTAGTTCAATGTACAGAACAGGCCAACGGTCGCAAGGACAGGCAATGAGAGCGGCAGAACGATCTGGCCGAATATGCGCCACTCGCCTGCACCGTCGATCTTCGCGGATTCCAGAAGCGCAGATGGCACGGAATGAGTGAAGAAGGTACGAATAAGCAGGACGAAGAACGGCTGCACGAACATCGGAATCATGAGCACCCATAAGTTATCCCGCAGATGCAAGCCCTGCGTGTACAGCAAATAGAAGGGAACGAGTCCGCTGTTGAATAGAAGCGTGAAGAACATGATGAAGGAGAATGTTTTGCGATGCGGAAAATCTTGCCTTGATATCGGATAAGCATACAGCGCCATCGTAATAAGCGCGATCAGCGTTCCGCCTAACGTGATGAGGATAGAAACACCATAAGATCTGACAATACTGCCCCAGTCGCTGATCAGGAAGTCGTATGCTGCGGTGCTGAATTTCTCCGGCCATAGCTTATACCCGTCTACCAACACGGAATTCTCGTCCGAGAAAGAGACCGCGACCACGAGAAGGAGAGGCAGTACGCAAAAAATCGTGTAGAGCCAGAAGAAGCCGTTGATTAGAAAGTTTGGAATGCTTCCGATTTCATTCATGTGCTTTTTCCGTTTTGCTGCGGCTGTAGCCATTTCGAGCCCTCCTTAGAACAATGCATCGTCTTTGCTGATCCGACGAATGACCAAATTTGCCAGCAACACTAGCAAGAACCCGACAAGCGCTTGATACAGGCCGGCCGCGGAAGACATGCCAATATCGGCGCTTACAATAAAGCCTTGGTACACGTAGGTATCAATGACGAGCGTCGTATCATAGAGGATGCCCGAATTGCGAGTCACCTGGAAGAACAATCCGAAGTCGGAATAGAAAATGCGGCCGATCTGCAGCAGAGTCAGAATAATCATGACCGGACGAATCAAGGGGAGCGTAATGCTGCGGATTTGACGCCATTTGGATGCGCCGTCTATCGTTGCCGCCTCAAAGTACTCTTGGTCGATTCCGATAATCGCGGCCAGGAAGATCACCGCATAATACCCGATCCATTTCCACGTATTAATGAGAGGTAGAATGATCGGCCACCACTTGGGCTCCGAGTACCAGTCGATCGGCTCGACGCCGAACCAGGGAAGCACGACTCTATTCATGATACCGATGTCCGGGTTCAAGAAAGCGTATACAAGATAGGAGATGACGACCATCGACAGGAAGTAGGGAAGGAACATGACCGTCTGATGAAGCTTCGCCAATCGGCGGTTTCTCATGGCATTAAAGAGGAGAGCGAACGCAACGCCGATAAGCAAATTCAAGAAGATGAAGACAGCGTTGTAAAGCAGCGTATTGCGGGTAATCGTCCAAGCGTCGGTCGTGCTGAACAAGTAGTCGAAGTTGGCAAGTCCAACCCATTTGCTGTCTAGAAAGCTTTGGATGAAACTATCGGCCGTATACTCAATTTGCTTGAAGGCGATCAAAGAGCCGAGCATTGGGATGTAATTGTTTAGCAGCAGGACAAGCAGTGCCGGAGCCATCATGATATAAAATGCCCCAAACCTCTTCCAATAGCCGATGTTTTGTTTGGTTCGCGCTTTCGGCATTGACGTCTTCCTGGTGGATTCCACAGCTTCTATATTAGGCGGCATCCCCATAACCATCCTTTCTTTCTCTTGTACCTTTATTGTAAAGGAGTAGGAAGATAGCCATCTATCTACTGAGGTGACTGACATAGCACTGTGGTGACATTGAGGGGAGACTAGCATGATTGTGAAATTCTAAGAATTTATAAGTTTCACGGTATAAATGAGCTTAGAATTCTCCGGAATGTAACGCGCTGCGCGGCCAAAAGGATGGCGGCAGCCGTTTCACCTTGCTAATGCATAATTTGATGCATTTTGCGATATTCCTGGGGGGATAAGCCTGTCATCTTCTTAAATAGCTTGGCAAAATAGGAGAAATGGACATAGCCGACTTCTTCCGCAATGTTGCTTACTTTATCGTTCGTTTCGATCAAGTACCGTTTCGCGCGCTCGATACGTATTTCCGTAATATAGTCCGATAAGGAGTTTCCTGTCTCTTTGCGATACAGGCGCGATAGATAAGCTGGGTTGCGGTAGACAGAGGCGGCGATGTCGTCCCGGTTCAATTCCGTATGCAAATGTTCATGTATGTACGACTGAACCTTCGCAATGACGGCGGAAGCATCGCGCGGACGCTCCGCGATGGCTTGTCCCATTTTATAGACCATTTTGGCGGCCCATGCCAGCAGCTGGATTGAATTTCGCGGAACTTGATATTCCTTCAACTCACTAACTGTGAAAACATCGTAGATGGAAAAGCCTTTGCGATAAGCGACGCGATACAGCATGCTCATCATGCCATAGTGGAACAGCTCAAGCGCTTCGCGGCTTGCTTGCTCGGTCTGCCACTGCTTCAATGTGTCTTCGAGCACCATGCCCAGCTGTTCATAACCGCCGTTATCGAGCAGCGCTCCCCAATCCGCGAACGAAGGAATTTGAATGCCCGTGCCGGCGGCACTCGTTTCATAGCCGCACGAAGCTGCGTCCTGCACAGACTGTGGGGCGGACACATTGGATCTCTCCAATTGCTGCAGCCGCTCAAGCGAGCTGGCAAGTGCGCCTAAACCAGTGCCCTCCCCCACATAACAGGAAACTCTGCAGTGAAAATAACTTTGGCAGGCCCTCACATATTCACTGCATTTCCGAAGCAAAGCAGCGCGATCAGCGGTTTCGCCTTCGTTCAAATACAGCAGTACCATGTTCAGTTCGTTACGGTCTTGCAGCACTGTGCCCGGCCATTCCCCTAAAATAATCTCCGCAGCCGATTTCCGCAGAGCGTACTCCATGATGCTTTCGTCGCGCGTATCGAGCTCGATATCCCATTGTTCGATGCTGAGCAGAACCGGAAGCACCTTACTGCCTTCGCCAAGCGGAATATCGAAGTAATCGAATTGCCGCTTCAACCGCTCGGGAGTCAGACGTACGCGGCCAGATAGAAGCTCTTGCCAGAAACGCTCCACTAGGATGGGAAGCTGGTTCTTCCATTGCCTGCGGCCTAGTTCGATGATCTCCTCGAATTGCTGCTGTTCTCTTCGCAGCTCGATCTCGACCAAAGCGCGTTTCACGACTTCCTTCAACGCATCGTGATCGACAGGCTTCAAGATGTAGTCGAAGCAGCCGTTATGCAGCGCTTCCTGCGCGTAATCGAATCTCGCATGCCCCGTAAGGAAGATGGTCAGCGTGTGAGGGCGGTTATCCCTTGTCCAGCGAAGCAGCTCCAGTCCGCCGAGGCCGGGCATTTCAATATCAGAGATGATAAGATCCACGGGATGCTCCTCTAGCAGAAGGATCGCCCCGGCTGTATCCTCAGCCTCCATAATCGTGTGGATCGGCAAATCGCTCCAATCGATACCTTGCGTAATGCCTTTCAGCGCGTAGATTTCATCGTCGACGACAAGCATTCTAACCATCCGAGTAGTCCCCTTCCGTTTCGTATAAGCAGGAGTATGAGTATGAGAAAATCGTTATTGTCCATCTTCGAATTCGCTTGTCCCGCGAAGCGGCAGGCGCATACAGACGATTGCACCTCCGGACTCGCCGTTCTGAAAGGTAATCCCTCCTTCATCGCCGTACAGCATGCGGAATCTTCGGCGAATGTTCCAAATCCCTAGATGATGCTCGCCTGATTCATTCATATCCATGCCGCTGTGCAATTCTTCCATAAAGGCTGCAGGGAATCCCGGGCCGTTGTCCACAATTGTCAGCATGAGGTATTGGTTCGGCTTCTCATCATCATTGCTTGAGGCGATGACGATACGGAACGGCTTGCCGTCTTGAACCTTCTTACTGAACCCGTGTATGACCGAATTTTCGACGAAGGGCTGCAGCAGCAGCGGGGACAACGCTACTTGCAAATGCTCGGGGAGCACATGAATCTCATATTCCAGCTTTGTCACGTAACGGATTTTTTGGATTTCCAAATAATGCTCGATATGTCGGATTTCATCATCCAGCGTAATCACCGTCCGATGCCCGAGCATTAAGAAACGGAAGTAGTCAGCCAAATGCAGGCTCATCTTCTGCACCAATTTGTAGTCCTTCAATGCGGCCAAATTATAAATAATATTGAGGCTGTTCATATAGAAATGAGGATTGATTTGGATTTGGAGATGTTTATACTCTGCCTTCTGCACGCGAATCTGTTCCTCGTACACGTCGATTTTGAGCTTCTCGATCTGTTCGGCCATTAAGTTGAACGTGCTCGACATGAAGGCAAATTCGCTGTTACCGGGGTTGACCGGCAGCCGAACATGGAATATCCCTTGGCCCAGCTTCCGCATGCCGCGAATGAGTGCGACCAACGGCGTGAACATCACCTTTTGCAAGAACAGCCAATAGAAGGATAAGACGATGGCAACGGTCAGCGGGATCCAGATATACAGCATTTTTTGAAAATACGGCAAGTTTTTGAGCGTATACGTTTCGGGGATAACGATCATATAGTGAATATCAGAAATCGCTGAGGGCTGGGTAATGACGAGAAAATGATTGTGGTTCCATGTCGTTCGTCCCTGCTTGGTCATCTCCACGATATCGTTATGTAAGACCGTCTCTTGAACGACTGGCAGGGGCGAGTTCGTCAGCGGATTGCCTGCCGGATCAACGACAAACGTCGCCCCATCGGGACCAACGTCAAATTTGCTGAGTTCTTCGTTTAATCGGTCAATTTGCACCAGTGCCCCCATGTAGACGCCGGAGCCTAAATCGACCGTTTTAATGAGGTAATTCGTGTCGTGCGGAATGGAGAAGCGCTCCCAGCGCTGCGTTTCTTCAGGCAAATTCTTCGAGGCAAGCTTCGTGGTGTAATTCAGCAGAGCATCCTGCACCTCAGCGAAGTGGAAGCTGTATTGAGTGGAGAAGAACATATCGTCATCTTTGCGGGAATAAACGAAGAAGGTGTCGACTTTATTGTAGTAGCCGGTATCGAGCAAGAAGCGCCGAGTCAGCTCCATCTTCGCCATCGTATAATCCGAATCATCGTTTTGCAGGGACAGCGTTTGTATCGTTTGAATGTCCGGGTCGCCTTGCATGCGATATAAATAACGCATGGTTTCCTGGAGTATGGCGTCGTTATTCTTCACCTGCTGCTCCATGAGGTTGTTATAATGCAGCGAGATTTGGTCGCGCACAACGTTCGTCGCATACACATTGTTGTAGATGAGAAAGAGTACCATAGGTGCAGTCATCATCAGAAAGCCGAATACGATCTTGAACCGAACGGACTGCCAAAATTGCATGGTCCCCATCCCTCGCATCGTAGTATCCAAGTTATTCCAAGCTCATTCAAGCATACTCTAGACAAATGAAAGCGGCAACAAAATATGGGTCTATCGTCGCATTCATAGAAAAGGGGGCTGCCCCTTAAGTCTTTATGACTTTTGGGACAGCCCCCTTAGTAAGCTGGGTTGAGTTAGTGCTTCACGGTCCAGCCGGTTGCAGGCGGTTCGATGACGAATTGGTGCTGCTTGCCATCGGTGTCTTCGATGGTAAGCTTCAGCCCGCCCTCGATGGGGAGGATGTCATGCACCTCTCCGCCTGGGACGAGCTCTTGGACGAGCGGCTCCAGGACGGGGATAAGTGCATCCTCGAGCCACATGCGCTCCACGTGCCATTGCGGTGCTGGCGCGAGAGCGGGATAGCCGCTTGCTGGTGCGCCAAGCACGGCTGCCAGTTTGAGCGGATCGTCGCCGTTGCCTAGCGGTAGAGCATCAGCTCCAACCGCGGCGACAAAACGTAAACAAAGCTCAATCGCATTCAGCACCTCATCATATTCGATGCTGCCATTGGCATAGCGGATTTCGACCGTTCCGATATCGAACCATGCCGCCGTATTGATGCCTGAGCGGTGGGATTGCGGGCGCCCCCTATGGCGAACCGACTCTGCGCACGGCTCCGCCACATAGCGCTCCCGCATCTCCTTCGTCACGCGCGGACAATAAATACGCCGATGCTCGCTCATCTGAAGCAGCTGCGCCAGCGCACCCTGATAGAGCAGCGCGGCGTCCAGCAGCGAAAGCACAGCATCCTGCCCCCAATGCTCAAGACCGACATGAACATGCAGACCGCAGCTCCAATTGGCGGATGCGCCTTGCGCTTTGAGCCGCTCTAGCATGATGCGGATCTGCTCGCGCTGAGACCACAGCATCGGAGGAGGCTTGAGCTCGCTTCCCGACTCCGCGCCAGTATCATCAAGCTGGTGCTCATCCAGCGACATGAGCCAGCCTGGCAGCAGCGCAAGCTCCTCCGGCTTGCCTCCCACGAATTCTATCTCAACGCCGAAACGCAACATATTCCAATCGACAACAGATGGCCACATGCCAATCACCGTTCCTCTCATTTTTGAAATCAAGCAGGCGAAATGAGAGTAGGCGGGCCTCGGGCACGCAGAGCACATCCGGTACATGTTTTGGCTTAACGGGGGATTTTCATTCTTGGCATCGCTGCACGCCTCCCACTAGGTATTTTCAACTACTACATCATTTCGCTAGCTCCAACTGCTATTCCTCTCTCAAAAAATGTGTACTCATTTAGTTCATCTACCAGCAGGCGTTCATAACATATTGGGAATAGATAGGGAGGTGGTTAAGTATGGCGATTCAATTTTTGGACATGCGGTTATCGGTTCACTCCAATGAGAGCGGAGGAACGACGGCGTTGTCGGATACTCCGCTGTTAATCGGCGATATCGGACTGCAAACGGCAGGGGTGTCCCCTTTCAATGTTAGCAATGTTCGTGCGCTGCTCACGGGAACAGCCTCGGTTGCCAAGGTTTTCGCGCCTACGACAGATGAAGAGGTTCCTGATCTCACTGCGCGAATTACGATTACGGTTGAGCGTAATGGAACAGGTACAGCTGGCACGGGGACTGTGATTTTGGAAGAGATTGTACAGGTTGGCGTCGCACAGACGACGGTTGCACCGCTTAGTGTAAGTGTTGGCGATTTTCCTCCTGCTGCTGCAGTGGAAGCGGGTCAGATTCGGTACACCATGTTCATTAGCGTGGACAATCCACTTTCAATTGCTTTCCAATTCTTGCTGACTGGCCCTGCCGTATTTAACGGCGTCGCTACAGCCGGCACAACCTAATATATGTCTATGGAGGACGCAATCTTACAAGTTTAAGGTTGCGTCTTTTTGATGCGTGAGAGTAATGCTAGTCGTGAGAACCGCATGGAAAAAAAGGTTCAGAATGAAGTCCCGTTACCGAGTTGTGATCGCTTTGTTAGTGGTATTGCTGAATGGCTTCGTGCCGCGGGCGCAGGCCGCGCAATCTGAGGAATCGTCAGGACCATCGACAATCGAAGTCATGTGAAAGTGGTGAGCTACGAGCATCTTGCGGACTACGAGCTGCCTTGGAATTGGGAGCATATTCGGAGGTAATTGACGGTTGCGCAATGCTGCATAAGTGGATGCATAAGTGTAATAATCCATTTATTGTATTGCTGGAGGAGCCAGATTCATGAAATAAGTGCGAGAATCCACTTATCACATAAGATTTCAGCTCAAATGGAGATTAATGCCCGTAATATGTGGATAATTGCGCCTATTTCACGGATAATGCGAAATGTCAGTTAAGTAAGTGGATATTCGCACTTATGATTGCATTGTACATAAGCGAAAATAGCTGGACGCAGCTTGCACGTACGCCTGCCCGAGCGCTCCAGTCGCGTAGGCGAAAAAAGAGTCGGCCCCCCAAACCCGGGCCGACTCTTTTCCTCATTTACGGCAAAGCAACGCCGCGCGATGCGACGTACAGACTGTACCATTCCTCGCGCGAGAGGCGGAGCGTCGCCGCGTCTTTGCACGCGCGGATACGCTGCGGGTTGATCGTGCCGATGACCGGCTGAATACCTGCCGGATGCGTCATCAAGAATGCGAGCACGATCGACTCCTTCGTCGTGTCGTGCTTGTCAGCCAGCTCCGCGACGAGCTGCGCCGTCTTCACGACGCTCTCGCTTTGCCCATCCAGCGAGCCGCCGGAATAGCGGCCTTGAGCGAGCGGTCCCCACGATTGCAGCTGAATGTTCTCGAGGCGGCAATATTCCATCGTGCCTTCCGGGAACACATTGCTGCGCCATGCTTCCTGATTAACGCTGACTGCGGTGTCGAGGAAGCCGAGCTTGTGCAGGCTCATCTCCAGCTGGTTCACGATGAACGGCTCGCCCGAGTAAGCCGACAGCAAGCGGATTTGACCTTGGCTCATGTTCGAGACGCCGAAATGGCGCACTTTGCCGGATGCTTTCAGCTTCTGGATCGCGCTTGCTACATCTTCCGGGTCGACGAGCGGGTCCGGACGGTGCAGCAGCAGAATATCGAGATATTCGGTGCCAAGACGCTCCAAAATGCCGTCAACGCTACGCAGAATATGGTCCTCCGTAAAATCAAACCGGTGCGGCGAGCTGCCATCGCCGAAGCGGATGCCGCACTTCGATTGCAGAATGATCTGCTCGCGAAGCTCTGTACGCTCCTTCAGCAGTTGGCTGAACACGCGCTCCGCCTTGCCTGCCGTATAAATATCGGCATGGTCATACATGTTAATGCCGATTTCGAGAGCGGCATCAAGCGCCGCATGCCCTTCCTTATAGTGCTCTGCTGTAATCGGGCTGCTTGCATTCCAGTCGCCGCCAAGTCTCATGCAGCCAAGCACTAGCTGGCTTGCCGGAATGCCACGGCGTTGAAGCGGTATCGGTCTTGTCATATGTAATCGTCCTCCAAATCAGTGTTAGATGAAATTCACTTTATTACGAATCAATTCCCGTCCCATTATGCTCCACGCGCTTCCAAAATAAAAGTAGTGAAATAATTGATATGTAATGATACAAGGTATATATAGTACGCCAAAGTATAGCGGAAATCACTCCATTACTGCTGGACTCCGCCTCATGATTTTGTTCTACTCGCAAGTAAATGATATGGAATCGACACAAAAACGCATGCTTTAACAGATGCGTTTCTTGTTTTTCCTGTTATAATAAAGGAGCAAGTTGGATGACGGGTGGCAAAGGAGAATTGCCGTGAACGAGGCGCAATTAGTGATGTTATCGAGGCAAGGCGATGAGACGGCCTTCAATAAGCTGGTCGAGCTGTACAAGGATAAGCTGTCGAGAATGGCTCATACGATTCTCCGCAGTAAGACGGATGTCGAGGATGTCGTACAGGAAACGTTTCTGAAGGTGTATTTGAACCTGAACCGCTTCGATGAGAACAAACGATTCTCAACCTGGATTTTTCATATCGCCAAGAATGTATGCCTTGATTTGCTGCGCCGCCGCAAAACACCGCCGTTGCCGTTAGATCAACCCGTTACCGCTCATTCCGAACAGAACTTGTCGCTTCACGATGTCATTCCGCACACCTCGCTATCTCCAGAAGGCGAAGCGATCGAACGCGAGCTGGCGTCGAAGATGACGGAAGTCATTGCGAAGCTGCCGGAGAAGTATAGAACCGTCGTGTATCAGCGCTATGTGCTGGAGATGTCCATGGAAGATATCAGCGAGCTGAACAACATTCCCGTCAACACAGTGAAGTCGCGCATTCACCGCGGCAAAGATTTCATGAAGAAGCGCTGGGGCAAGACACTGCTCATGTATTCGCTGCTGCTGTTCAACTTCTTATTGCTCGTAATTCCTTAATAGATCAAAGTGCCTTGGAAAGTCCCCTCGGACTTCTCGGCACTTTTTTTATTTGTGCGAATCTCGCAGACAACTCTGCTGTTCGCGCTTTCCAGTCTTTGCGCCAGCGGCATGCTGTTCCTTCCGACTCCGCAGCCCAAATCGAGCAATTGAGCATTATTTTTGTTTGACAGCAGCTCAAAGGTATCCATAACGGTTTTGACAGGCTTATGTAACCAAGTATCTTGAGTAAACAGCTTAACGTTCTCATAGTATTCGTCATGATAGAGCTTTCCCTTCATCCGAATTTCGTCTAGACGACTAAGTGGCATGAGCACGCGCTCCCTTTCATAAGTAATGTGATTCTACTGTAGTTAGCTAAGCTTTCTACTTCGACGAAAAGTTGACATTGTCCTTGAACGACAGCTTGGCGAAGCTGAGAGCGCATAATACGTATTCTCAGCGCAATAATCGACCGATTGAAGCTCTGAGAGTACAGATTCAGCACTCTCAGATAAGGAAACAGCCGAAATCGGCAGCCTGCCGAAGCCGAGAGTGCATAATAGAGAGTAACCGATTGAATCGAACTCTCTATGCGATTGGTGTAAACTGCTGTGCGCGGGCACCATTGAGGCTTTTTTTTATTTCCAGCGTAGAAAATGTATAGCCAGCAAGGCTTCCGGGACGGTATAATATCGAGAACTGCGAAAGTTTCGACAACTTTCGCAGATTGACAAATTCCGATAATTCCGGTAGGGTTATTGGTAGATAAGCTTGCGCATACACATCAGACAAAAAGAGTAGGGGAGAAACGTAATGAAAAAAGGGTTTTTGCTAGTCGCAGCACTTATTTTATTGTCTTCGTTGTTCGTCGGATGTTCCAAGAATGACAATTCTGCTTCCAATAATGGAGCAAACAAGAATGCAACAGCTAATGCAGGCACGAATGAAGGCGGCAATGCGGCAGCGGACACAACAGCTGACGCGCCTAAGAAGAAGGTTGCACTCGTGCTGCCAGAGAAGATCGGCGTTAATGCATTCTTCGTACAAATGGATGAAGGCTTCAAAAAAGCTGGTCAAGAATTTAACGTGGACGTGAAAACAATCGAATCGACAGACCCTGCCGCATTCGAACAGAACCTTCGCGCTACAGTTGCTGAGAACTACGATCTGATCATCACAGCTACTTTCCAAGCGGAAGATGCACTGAAGAAAGTTGCTGCTGAGAATCCGGACAAGCCTTTCGCAGTAATCGATACCGTTGTTGATCTGCCTAACGTTCGCAGCGTTGTATTCCGCGAGTATGAAGCTTCGTACTTGCTCGGCGCAGCTGCTGGCCTTACGACTAAGACAAACAAAGTCGGTATGGTCGTTGCCATCGACGCTCCGCTTCTGAAGAAATATACAGTTGGCTTCCAAGAAGGCTTGAAATATACGAATCCAAATGCAGAAATGCTCGTGAACTACGTTGGCGGCTTTACTGACCCAGCGAAAGCGAAAGAGCTCGCATTGCTGCAATTCTCCAAAGGTGCTGACTTCATTGCCGGCGCATCCGCTGTAGGCGACCTTGGCGTGTTCGAAGCGGCGAAAGAGAAAGGCTTCCACACTTCCGGTCAAGACATCGACAACACTGGCGTTGATCCAGAGCACGTTGTACTTGCACAACTGAAAAGCACAGATACTGTCGCTTACGAAACCGTTAAATCGTTCGTGAACGGCGACTTCAAATTTGGCGCAGTTGATTACGGTTTGAAGGAAGACGGCGTTGGTCTTACTTACGTAACGCGCGACAGCAAAACTCCGCTTAACGCGTTCGTTGGCCAAGCGAACATCGATAAGCTGAAAACGATTAAAGATGATATCGTATCGGGTAAACTTGTTGTAAAAAACCCGCTAGCTCAATAAAGTGAAGTTGCCGGCTGCGCGCAAGATGCAGCCGGTTTCTTTCGATTTATAGATCCGGCAGATTTGGATCGATTGGATAGAGATGAAAGGAGCAGAGCAGCCGCATGTTGTTGAATATGGAGAACATATCCAAGTCGTATGGTCCTGTTAAGGCGAATACGGACATTAATTTCACGCTTGGCAAAGGCGAAATTCATGCGCTCGTCGGTGAGAACGGCGCTGGTAAGACAACGCTGATGCGTATTCTCTACGGCATGGAGAAGCCGACGAGCGGAACGATTCTCGTGGGCGGTAAGCCTCAGTCCTTCGCTACGCCAGCGGATGCGATCTCGAGCGGGATCGGCATGGTGCATCAGCATTTCATGCTTTTCCCATCCTTCACGGTGGCAGAGAATATCGTCATCGGACAGGAAACGAAAAAGTGGAGCGGATTCGACCGCAAAGCGGCTGCCGCAGCGGTAGAGAAGCTGTCAAAGCTATACGGCATGCCGGTTGATCCGCATCAGAAGGTCGAGTCTTGCTCGCTCGGTGTCCAGCAGCGGGTTGAGATCTTGAAGGTGCTGTATCAAGGCGCGGACATCATCATTCTCGATGAACCGACAGGTGTACTGACACCCCTTGAAGTAAAAGAGCTGCTCGTCTCGATTAAGCGGCTGGCGAGCCAAGGGAAGAGCTTCATTATCATCAGCCATAAGCTGCAAGAAATTATGGAAGTAGCTGACCGTATCACCGTTCTGCGCGATGGTCGCGTGACCGGTGTCGTTGATGCGAAGAACACGGACATTGAACAGATTTCGCGTCTGATGGTTGGCCGCGACTTGGTACAGATGGAGCGCAGTGCGCCGAAGCTTGGCGCGCCGGTGCTTGAAGTAAGAGGGCTCACCGTGCCAGGCGATCGAGGCAAGCCGCTAGTAGACGGCGCAAGCTTCAAAGTTCATGCCGGCGAGATTGTCGGCGTCGCAGGCATCTCGGGCAACGGCCAATCGGAGCTTATTGGCGCGATTGCAGGTCTGCAAGGAGCTAGCAGCGGACAAGTCATGCTGGTCGGACAGGACGTAACAAGCGCTCCGGTGCGGAAGATACGCGAGCTCGGCTTAGCGCATATTCCCGAAGACCGCTATCAATGGGGAGCTGCGAAGGACGCGACAGTCGTCGAGAACGGCCTCATGGGTCATGCCCGCAAGCAGCAGCGCTCCGGTATTATGCGTGGACGGAGCATTCGCAAGATGGTCGAAGGCTGGGTGAAGCGCTTCGAAGTCAAGACGGGTTCTCTCGATACGAAAGTACAGTTTCTATCCGGCGGCAACTTGCAGAAGCTGATTGCAGCGCGCGAGCTTGCGCAAGGCACGCCGTTTCTGATCGCTGCCGAGCCGACGCGCGGCGTCGACGTCGGCGCGATGGAGATGATTCATGGCGAGCTGCTGAAACGGCGCGATGAACAAGGCGCGATTCTGCTCGTGTCCTCCGAGCTGACAGAAATACTGAAGCTGTCCGACCGCATTCTAGTTATGAATGAAGGACGAATCGTTGGAGAATTGGCGGCTGATGAAGCGACAGAAGAACAAATTAGTTTATTGATGGCAGGAGGCAAGCGGCATTGAACTTCAGCAAACTTAAGAATGGCATGGGCGCGCTCGTTCAGCCCGTTATTGCAATCCTACTTGGCTTATTAATCGGCGCTATCGCGATTGCGATCGTTGGCGGCGACATCGCGCAGACGTATACCGAGATGTGGAAGGGCGCCTTCGGCAGCTTCTACTTCTTCACGAATACATTATCCCGTGCAACACCGATTATTCTAATCGGTCTTGGCACGACGCTCGCCTTCCGCGCTGGCTTCTTCAACCTCGGCGCAGAAGGTCAGATGATTCTCGGCGGCTTATGCGCCGCGATTACGGCGCTCTATCTACCCGGCCCTGGCTGGGTGAAAATGATTGCAGCGATTATCTCCGGCATCGTCGCAGGCGGAATCTGGTCTGCATTCGCGGGTTGGATGGACGCGAAGTTCCGTATGAATCTGCTCATTACGACACTCCTTCTCAACTATATTGCATCATTGTTTGCGGGCTACATAGTCGCATATCCGCTCAAGGATAATACCGGCTCGGCGGCGATGGCGCAGACGAAGATGATCGAGCACGGCGCATGGCTGCCGAAGCTGTTTCACGGCATGAGCCTGCACGCAGGTTTCCTGCTTGCTGTGGTTGGAGCTGTGGTGCTCTACTTGTTTATGAAGTTTACAGTCAGCGGCTATGAAGTGCGCATGCTCGGCAGCAATCCGCTGTTTGCCGCTTACGGCGGCGTGCAGCGCGGCAAGCTCATGCTCTACAGCATGATTGCAAGCGGCGGCTTCGCAGGTCTAGCTGGCGCCGTGGAAGTGCTCGGCACGCAGTATCGCTACCTCGACGGCTCGCTGTCGACGCCAGGCTATGCGTGGTCCGGCATTATGGCGACGCTGCTCGCTGGCTCCCATCCGCTTGGCACGGCAGCTGCCGCGCTGCTGCTTGCCGCATTGCAAACCGGCGGCATGGGCGTCGAGCGGAACACGGAAGTGCCGCTGGAGATCGCAAGCGTAATCCAAGCGACGCTTATTCTGTTCGTCTCGGCGAAGATCAGCTATTCCTTCATTAAACGCAAGAAAGCGAGGGCTCAAGATGGATCAATTGCTTGATGTGTCGCTGTTTAATTCAGCGCTGCGG
Source organism: Paenibacillus sp. sgz302114 (assembly GCF_056120345.1). NCBI lineage: Bacteria > Bacillati > Bacillota > Bacilli > Caryophanales > Paenibacillaceae > Paenibacillus > Paenibacillus sp. sgz302114. Next base: position 564,747 of record NZ_JBVYOI010000002.1, on the reverse strand, counting down.
ATGGTTACGCCCATCCTGCTGGCCGCGCTCGGCGGCGCTATCTGTTCACGTGCAGGACTGTTCAATGTTGGTCTTGAGGGCCTCGTGCTCTTCGGAGCTTTCTTCGGCATCGTAGGTAACTATTTGACAGGCAATGTATGGCTTGCTGTGCTGTTCGCTGTCGTATGCGTCATGCTATTTTCGCTTATATTCGGTTATTTAAGCATTCATCTGAAGGCGAACGCCATAATCGTCGGCATATCGCTGAACTTTCTGGCGCTTGGACTCACATCGTTCTGCTTGCGGGCGATCTTCCATGTGAAAGGCGCCTACTACGACAAAGATATGAAAGGCTTGCCGCAGCTCGATATTCCGCTTATTAAGGATATACCGTGGGTCGGCGGCATCCTCTCCGGGCATTCACCGCTAGTATATCTTGCTATCGTACTCGTATTCGTGTTTCAATATTTCTTGTTTAGAACGGTTAGAGGCTTCCGCCTGCTTGCTGTCGGGGAGAACCCGGTGGCTGCGAAGAGCTTAGGCATCAAAGTGACGCGCATCCAATACGGAGCCGTGCTAATCTCCGGTTTGCTATGCGGCCTCGCAGGTGCGCAGCTATCGCTTGGACAAGTGACGATGTTTACGGAGAACATGACTTCCGGCCGCGGTTTCATCGCTCTCGTGGCGACGATGCTGGGACAATCGAATCCGCTCGGCGTTGCAGCCTCGAGCATGCTGTTCGGCTTCATGGATGCAATCAGCATCCGGCTGCAGGGCTTCTCGATGCCGACGAATTTTACGAATATGCTGCCTTACGTCGTGACGCTTGTCATGATGTTCTTCTTCAAGAATAAGAGCTATGTGCAGGAAGCACGCAAAGCGAATGAGAGCTCCAGATAAGACGAGAAGCAGGAGGAATGAGAGTTGCATAATAAAGCGGAACGTTTGAAGAACGCGAGAGTTGTGGAGCTGGATCCGAATTTGGATCCTGAACTGGCACGTCGTTTGCCGCCTGGTCAGGCGCTGACCGAGCGGTTCCCGATTCTGCATGAGGGCGAAGTGCCGCAATATGATCTGGATACATGGACGTTCCGTGTGTTCGGAGAAGTGGAGAAGGAGCTGACCTTCTCGCTTGAGCAGCTGAAAGCGATGAAGCAGACGGATGTCGTCAGCGACATTCATTGTGTGACGCGCTGGTCGAAGTTCGATACGAATTGGGAAGGCATCCTGTTCAAAGACCTTCTGCCGCTCCTAGGCGTGAAGCCGGAAGCTCGTTATGTGATGGTTCATGCGGATAATGACTATGAAACGAACGTGCCGCTTGAAGACCTTATACGTGACGATGTCATGCTGGCGTTCATGTTCGATGGCAAGCCGCTGACACCGAAGCATGGCTTCCCTGTCCGTCTGGTTGTACCGCATCTGTATTTCTGGAAAAGCGCAAAGTGGGTACGCGGGTTCGAGTTTATGAAGGAAGACCGCCTGGGCTTCTGGGAGCGCAACGGCTTCCATAACGTGGCTGACCCGTTCCGAGAAGAACGGTTCTCCGGCGAGGATCTAGGCTTGCCGGAAGATTTATGGGTGGATGTGGATTTTGACTAATGACTCTTATGCCGATCTTGCAAATTCATACCGAGGACGCCGCTGAGTACGCCATTGTATGCGGCGATCCGAATCGTGCTGCACTCATTGCAGCTAAGCTCGACAATGCGAGAGAGCTGGCATTCAGCCGCGAGTATCGCACGTTTACTGGCGAAATGAACGGCGTTCGCCTTCTCGTAACGAGCCACGGCGTAGGCTCGGCCGGGGCAGCGGTCTGCTTCGAGGAACTGATCCGCGCAGGCGTGAAGACGCTCATCCGTGTCGGCACGGCTGGCTCCTACTCCGAGGAGCATCCGGCTGGCAGCCTTATCGTCAGCACCGCAGCAGTTCGCGCGGAAGGGCTGACCCGCGGGCTCGTGCCTGACGGCTACCCAGCTGTCGGTGACGGCGATGTTGTGTCTGCGCTCTACGCTTCAGCGCTGGAACAGGGCGGCATCGTCAAGAAAGGACTGACCGTCTCGCTTGACGTCTTCTTCGCCGGCGTTGAGGAAGTGCCGCACCGCAAGTACAAGCAAGCAGGCGTGCTCGCGGTTGAGATGGAGATCGCCGCGCTCTATGTGGTCGCTTCGCTACGCGGCGTGCGCGCTGGCGCAATCGTAGCGCTGGACGGCTATGCGGACAGCGATCTCGCGGCTACGTACGATCCGCACACCAACGTTGTCGCGGATGCGGTCGAGCGCGAGATTCAGGCTGCGCTTGGAGCTATCGTGAAGCTGGCTGGAGCTGGACAGGCCTAATCTATCTATTCGAATAAAAAGGTATGCCCTCGCTAAACTGGTCCCTAAGTCAAGGACACTTAAAAAAGAGAGTTAGGCAACCGACAAAAGATGATTCCTGTACTGGACAGGGGTCATCTTTTTTAATCCCCATTGGTATCTGTGATTGTTGTAGTAGTGGATATAGCGATCGATTTCAAGCTTTAGTTCTTCCAAAGTGGTGCAATTGCGACTTTTCACGTGGTCTTTCATATGGCCGTAAAAGGACTCCTGAGGCGCGTTATCCCAGCAGTTTCCTCGTCTGGACATGGACTGTCCAAGCCCCATCTTCTTCAGCAGTTTCTGATATTGGGGGCTTGTATAGTGAGAACCTTGATCGGAGTGGATGAAGGCATCCTTGTGTAATTTTAAGCGGCGCTGCTTCTTGAGTTGGTTAACGGTATCTGTCGCTAATGACAGGTTAATTTGTTTAGAGAGGTTGTAAGCGAGGAGTTCCCCTGTAGAACCATCTAGAATGGTGGACAAGTAGCCGAACTCTGAGTGGCGTCCAAACGGGAGGTAAGTGATGTCCGTGAGCAGCACAAGACCCGGAATCCCCTTCTTGAAATCCCGTTGCAGCTTATTTGGTACAACCCGATGTTCATGTGTTGCCTTTGCCATTCGTCTGTAAGGATTAGGCTTACGATGAGGACAAACCAGATTCAACCGTCGCATATGTCTGCAAATCCGTTTGCGGTTGTAGATGACTTGAAACTCATTTTCTAAGACCATCTTTATTGAGCGGGAACCCTTTTTAAAGCCTCTTCGACAGAAAGCCTTTTTGATTAGTTCTCCAGCCTCTGCATCCCGTCGAGCTCTTTCTTTACGAGCCTCTGCGGTCCTTAAGTAGCTGTAATAGCCCGAATGTGAGACATTAAGCAGTTCACATAAGTAACGCGTCATGCGTTTAAATCCTTGTATTACAGCGTCTTCAATTAACTCGAAAAGCTTATTTTTGGGGAGGATTTCTCCCCTTGCTACCAGCAACCTTTCTTTCGTGTCTGCTTTTTTTAGCAGTTCAAGTTGGGATTCCAGAAGTTTGATCCGCGCGTCTTGCTTAGCGATGACCTCTTCGGAGGTCATTTCTCGTTTAAGTGGACGACCTGAGGATTCTTTACGGGAATCTGCGAGTCCGATAATTCCGTTTGTCTGATAGGCTTTTTTCCAGCGGTCCGCACTTTGCTCCACGCGCTTCATTCCTAGAACATCCACATTTAAGCCATGGGCTTCAAAAATCTCTCTTGGCGTCTTGCCTTGGATATATTGGTCGATAACAACCTTTTAAACTCGTCTGAATAGGTTATGGCTTTGTCACTTATTTTCGTGACGTACTTGTTCTTTGAAAGAAAATCTTGTTCTGTCTTAGAGAAAAGTTTCTTGCTCATGATGCCCTCCTTAAATGCCAATACCAGTATACAAAAAAGTCCCCATAGCCTAAACACTTTTTTCAAAGTGTCCAGTCTATGGGAACCAGTTTACGCGGCATACCTTTTTTTTAATCATTTAAAAGCTACAAACGCCTGCTCCATCCGCAGCCTGTCAGCATAGGATGATCACATTACTGCGCAATGGAGCTGATAAATTTGGCTGTAAAGATAGATGTGCTCATTCCGGCAATAGAGAAGGATTTGACGACTCTGCCCTATGTGATCAACGCTGTCCGCAAGCATGTGAAGCATCCAATTGGCCGTATCCACATCGTATCGCCGAAGCGGTCCCGGATCATCGCGATGTGTAAGCGCAAAGGCTGCCGGTTCGTGAATGAGAATACGGTTCTGCCGATAACAAAGCGCGACATCATCTATCGTTCGAAGCGGTGGGAGCGCTCGGGCTGGCTGTTTCAGCAGCTGCTGAAGCTGAGCGGCGATAAGCTGTGCAGCTCGAAGTATTTCCTGACGATCGACGCCGATACGGTGCTCATTCGTCCCCATGTATTTCGGACCGCTGGCGGCAAGACCGTGTTTTACAGCCGCAACTGGAGCCAGCCGGAATATTTTCGCACCTATCGCAAGCTAATGGGCAAGAAGAGGTCCGCGCCAAGGTCGCTCGTGGCCCACTATATGCTGTTCGAGAAGTCGAAGCTGCAGCGGATGAAGCGAATGATCGCAGCAAAGCACGGCACAAGCTGGTACCGGGCAATTATTCGCAGCATGGACCGTACGAAGCAGTTTGCCTTCTCCGAGTTTGAGACGTACGGGAACTACGTGTACTCGGGTAATCCGAAGGGCGTGCAGCTGCGCAAGACGCTGAACCGCAGCTTCAATATGAGCATCGCCCAGATGCCGCAGAAGCGGATGCAGGCACTTTCGCGCAAATATCGCTCACTCTCCTTCCATAAGCGCAAAGGCTACTCAAGAAAAACAAAGTCGGCTTCAAAGAGACGCTAACAGGCGCACAGAAAGCGGCCTGAAGGGGGGGATTAGGCTTGCGCATTGTTCTGCTGTGCGGCGGCTCGGGGAAGCGGCTGTGGCCATTGTCGAATGAAATTAGGTCGAAAATCTTCCTGAAGCTGCTTCCTGCGAACGCTACGAATGCAACGAACGCTGGCAGCGCGGATTCAGGCAAAGAATCGATGATTCAGCGAGTATGCCGGCAGCTGGAGGAAGCCGGGCTGCTGACCTTCGCTTCCGTTGTAGCGCATCAACGCCAGGCGGAAATTACGCAGCATCATATCGGCAATCGCATCCCGTTCATCGCAGAACCGCATCGGCGCGGGACATTCCATGCTATTACGCTCGCTGCGGCGTATTTGCATGCGAAGCAGCTGGCTGGGATGGAGGAGACGATCTGCGTAATACCCGCTGATCTCTATGCAGACGTAGATTTTCTAAGCATGCTGTGCCAGTTTCCTTCCGTCCTTGCTGCGTCGGGAGCGCAGCTGGCCTTGCTCGGGGTGACGCCAGGGCATCCTTCTACTCAATTCGGCTATATTGTCCCTAAGCAGAATCAGACGGCTTCTGATTCTGCTTCCGATTCTCCGGCTTCATCCGACCCTCCAGCGGCTGGTTATGCGATGGTCGAGCAGTTCACTGAGAAGCCTGATGAAGCGACTGCGGAACAGCTCATCAACCGCGATGCGATGTGGAATTGCGGAATATTCGCTTTTTCGCTCAAGTTCATACTTGATATTATGGTTCGCAAAGGGTTACCGACGGACTATGACGAGCTCCTTGGCTGCTACGAGCAGCTTCCCGAGCAAAGCTTCGATGTCGAGGTTGTGGAGAAGGCAGCATCGGCAGCGGTTATTCCCTATCGCAGAGAGTGGCGGGATTTAGGCGATTGGAACGTGCTCCCGCATTACTTGGGCAGCTCGAATATCGTAGGCGCAGGGACTGTCTCGGACGATTCGCCGGGTACGCATATCGTCAATGAATTGCAGCAGCCGATTCATGTGATCGGCGTGCCGAACATTATTGTCGCTGCTAGCGCAGATGGAATACTTGTCGCTCGCAAGCAGGAGGCGAACCGGATCAAGTCGATGCACCATGATGGTCAGCGGCTCATGTATGGCGAGGAGAGGTGGGGCAGCTACCGTGTCCTCAATTATTCCTTGCCAGGGCAGCAGCCCCAGACGATGACGAGATTAATCCAGCTGTTGCCGCTTAAAGCTACAAGCTATCATGCGCATAAGCAGCGGGAGGAATGCTGGACGATTCTATCCGGTACGGGGGAGTTTATTCTGGAAGCGGTCAGTCGCCGGGTGCAAGCCGGGGACATGCTGCATATCCCTGCTGGTGCGAAGCACGCGATGCGAGCCTTGTCGGCGCTCGAATATATTGAAGTGCAGATCGGCAGCGAGCTGGATGAAGACGATGTGCTTCAGCTTGCTGCAGACTGGGATAGCATTGTACGATACGGCCAGGGGGGACTTGCCCAGCCGTAAGTAGGAGCTTCGGCGCTGATCCGAAGGTCCTCTTTTTCTTTTGACAAGGAATATTCTTACATGCTATGTTAGGTTCAATGTGAATTTAAAAAATGAAATTATTGCTGGAGGTCGTGCCATGTTAGTCGTGACAACAGAGGGGATTGCCGGATACCGCATAGAGAAGGTGCTCGGGCACACGTTTGGAGTCGTCGTACGCAGCCGGGGGCTTGGCGGGAATATTACAGCTTCCATTCGCAGCTTGTTCGGTGGGGAAATTAAAGAATATACCGAAATGATCGAAGACGCACGGAAGGCGGCAATTGATCGGATGATTAAGAATGCGCATGCGATGGGCGCTAATGCGATTATTATGATGCGCTTCGACTCGGGTGAGATCGGGCAAACGATGTCCGAGATCGTGGCGTACGGCACAGCGGTTGTGGCGGAGAAGGAGTAGTGACGCGATGGCCTACTTCCTGAGCGTTTATTTTGCCATCCAGCTGCTTATTGTCATCCTTGCGGCAGCAGGCACGCTTTGGTACCGTCGCAGGCGGCTGGTTCAGCGGTTGAACCAACCGCCTAGCGGCTTTCAGCGCACAGATGAAATCTTCATTGATCCGACGACTGGTATAAAGCAGCAGGTGTGGTTTAACCCGCGTACGGGCGAGCGGTTCTACCAAACCATAGAATCGTAGGCATCACCTGCGACGTAACGAAAAAAATAGCGACGATCTAGATGGAGTGAACAGATGGAATTTCTCATTTATTTTGCACAGTGCAGCGCTATTATCGTTACCTATGTCTTTCTATTAAGATGGATCTATCCGTTCTATGAGCGATGTTCGCCGAAGGTACGGCCGATTCTTTCGGGGCTCATCTTCACGATTATCGGAGTTGCGATTATGCAAAAGCCGCTTGATCTTACCCATGGCCTTCATATGGATGTACGGCATGTCAGCATTATTCTATCAGGTGTATTTGGCGGTCCCATCTCCGTACTGATTACGACGCTTTGTATTGGACTTTATCGGTTGTCGATGGGGGGGGAACTCTTAACGCCGCTTGGATCGCTCGTTGTTTCGGCATTCATAAGCGTCGCAGCTTACCGGGTGAAGCAGTGGCGCGAGGATGCATTCGATAAATACATATGGCTGTTCAGCTTCGCAATCGGCCTGCAAATTACGCTATGGTTCTATTTCTTCTCGCCGAATGAATCGTCTCGCTACTACATGAATCATTTTTCCATAACATTCACACTGTTTCATACCGTTGCAATACCGCTTTATTACTCGTTAATTTCTCGGGAATTAAAGAGGTTCTGGGCAGAACGCTCCCTGGTGCAATATAAGGAGCATCTGGAGGAGCTCGTCGACGAGCGGACAAGTGAGCTTGTCGCCAATAACACCCAGCTGGCAGAGGCGAAGCTGACTGCAGAGAACGCAAGCCGTGCGAAGGGCGAGTTTCTTGCGAACATGAGCCATGAGATTCGGACGCCGATCAATGCGGTTATCGGGCTAAGCTATTTGCTGCAGCGAACGGAGCTTGCGCCTCTTCAGAAGCAGTACGTTGAGAAGACGCTCATATCGGCGAAGAACCTGAATACGCTCATCAATGATATTCTTGATTTTTCCAAGATTGAGTCCGAAAAGGTTGTGCTGGAGCAGGTCGACTTCGATCTGTATGAAGTGCTCAGCCAAATGTCGAAGCTGATCAGTGTTCGCGCGTATGATAAAGGGCTGAAGCTGCATTTTTCCATTCATCACGAAGTGCCGCAAATGCTGTTGGGCGATCCGTTCCGGCTGAATCAAATTCTGCTCAATCTATCGAATAATGCCGTGAAATTTACCGAACATGGGGAAATTTCCTTCGAAGTTACGGTGTACGAGCGTTACGAGCGCGGAATTGTGCTGCAATTTGCTGTTAGCGATACGGGAATCGGCATTACGGAGGAGCAGCAGGAGCGGCTGTTTCACGAATTCAGCCAAGCGGATATGTCGACGACGCGCAAGTACGGCGGCACGGGTCTTGGGCTTGTCATCAGTAAAAATCTTGTCGAGCTTATGGGCGGTACGATCGGAGTGGAGAGCGAAGCGGGGCAGGGCAGCAGCTTCACCTTCACGGCTAAGTTTGGTTATAGCTCAGGCGCGCTCTATTCCATGCATATTGCGAAGGCGCTGAAATATTTGAAGGTGCTGCTCGTCTGCGAGGATTCGGACATGCAGCTCGTGCTCAAAGGGCAGCTGGAGCAATTCCAGTTCATCGTGACCGTTGTGGAGCCTGGGGCTGACATTATCGAACATATCTATAATGAGGGCGGCCGATATGACCTTGTCATTCTGGATTGGAAGCCAACGAACGAGGCGGCGATTCCGCTCGCTGAACGAATTAAGCATGAATTCGCCAGTTCGATACAAGTCATCGTTCTCATTACCGCGTATCATGATCCGGAGCTGCACCGCAGCTTGCAATCGTCGGTGATCGAGAAGGTTCTCTATTATCCGATCAGTCATTCCAATTTGTACAATGAGCTGATGGGGCTGTTCCAGGAGCATTTCCTCACCAGCCAAGCTGCTGCTGCCGGAGAGGGAGAAGATGCGGAGGCATACGCTTCGCTGAGCCATGCGCGTGTTCTGCTCGTAGAGGATAACGAGATTAACCAGCTCGTGGTCAAAGAGATTTTGCATGGCAAGCATATTCATGTCGAGGTTGCTGAAAATGGTGCCCAGGCGGTCGAGAAGGTGAAGCAGCAGCCGTTCGATGTTATTCTGATGGACCTGCAGATGCCGGTCATGGACGGTTATGAGGCAACGCGCAGAATTAGGGAGATTCCGTATGCGAAGAATACGCCAATCATCGCGATGACGGCTGATGCCATGAAAGGCGTCGAGGAGCAGGTGCTCGGAGCGGGGATGGATTTCTACGTGACGAAGCCGTTTGATCCGATGCAGGTGTTCAGCATTTTGCAGCGGTTTATACAGCGCAAGTAGGGGGGAGACCGTATGCAGCGGCTCTTCGCTTGAAGGCATCTGAAACTAAAGCACCCCGAAGGGGGTGCTTTTTTTGCTTTTGGATGCTCATCATCTCAACTTCGTCTTCGCTTCTGTCGGATGCCAATGGATCATTTTGAAAAGCTGTTCCTGCATGTAGGCAGGCGAATGGTTGAATCCACTCTCTACCCAGTGGAAAATAAGGCCGAGCAGTGCATGAATCGAGAACGCAGCCTGCAGATCCGGATCGATACCGCTCTCGGAGTAAACCAGCTCCTCCATGGAGATGTGCTTCAGCGCCTGGAACATATGCTCTCGCAAACTTGTCGCGACGTTGCTCTGGAGCAGCGTGCTGTAGATTGAGGCATGCTCGTGAATATGCTCAAAGATCTTGATTGAATTCGCGCTCATCTCGCTGATTCGAAATATCGCTTGATGCTCGTATGGGGCGCGAAACGATTTTAACAGCTCGAGAATCAATTCGTGGATAATATCGCTGAGCAGTGCATCTTTATTCTCATAGTGTGTGTAGAAAGTGCCGCGGTTATAATCCGCCCGCTCGACAATGTCCGTAATGGAGACGTCATCGTAGCCTCTCTCGGACATAAGCGATAAAAGTGCTTGTTTCAGCGCGATCTTGCTTCGGACGACGCGGCGGTCGATTTTTTTAGGCAGCTGGGACAAATTTCTTCACCTCGTTATTCAACATGGGGAATGGAACTGTTCGTTAGTTAACAAAGAAAGCGCGTTTACTGATTGTTTGTCATGTCGCTTCTTTATTATACTTCAAATTAACAGGTGTATGTTTAGTGAACATCTGTCTAATAACGGGAGGTAGATATTCATGAAACTTTCTGGCAAAGTAGCCATTGTAACGGGAGCAGCATCTGGTATGGGAAAGGCGATTGCAGAGCTGTTCGCAGTTGAAGGCGCTAAAGTGGTTGTGTCTGACATGCGCTTGGAAGCGGCGGAAACGGTTGTTGCAGGTATCATCGCAAATGGTGGAACTGCGCTAGCGGTTGCGGCGAACGTGGCAGTTGAAGAGGACGTACAGCGTTTAGTTAATACGACAGTGGAGCAGTTTGGCACTGTTCATATTTTGATAAACAATGCAGGTATTATGGACAATATGGTTCCGGCAGGCGATCTGACGGACGAGCTGTGGGAGCGTGTATTCGCGGTCAACGCGACTGGTCCGATGCGCACTATCCGTAAGGTACTGCCGATCTTCACGGAGCGTAAGAGCGGCGTAATTGTGAATATCGCATCTGTCGGCGGTCTCAATGGTTCGAGAGCCGGCACGGCTTATACGGCATCGAAGCATGCGGTTGTCGGCCTTACGAAGAACGTTGGCTTCCAATATGCGAACCAGGGTATTCGTTGTAACGCCATCGCTCCAGGCGGCGTGAACACTAATATCGGTACGACGATGTCAGCGCCGAATCCGCTCGGAATTGAGCGTGCAATGCTCGGCATGGGCATCAATCCACGCACGGGCGAGCCTGAGGAAATCGCGAAAGTTGCGCTGTTCCTCGCGTCGGATGATTCCGGCTTCGTGAACGGCACGGTCGTTACCGCCGATGCAGGCTGGACGGCGTATTAAGTGTAAAGGAAATTGGCTGTCCCGTAAGTCACTGTAGCGGCTTGCGGGGCTTTTTTTGTTGATTGGCTACATGAGTAGGCGTGATCTTTACGCATCATTTCGGCTGAACCCGCTTGCCGCGCGGAAATGGTGCTGAGAGAACAAATACGTTCTCTCAGCGCCAAAACTAACCGATAAAACCTCCGAGAGAACATATACGTTCTCTTATACCGAAGCGATCCTGCTTGACGCACGAAAACGATCCCAAAAACCCCCGAGAGACCACTCTGTGCCGAACTTGGCAATCGAATATTTTACAATATTGCTGAGAGAGGGAGTACGCTCTCTGACTGTAATGAATGAGTTCTCTCGGCGTCCCGCCTTCGCAAGCAGGAAGACTAACCCTCGGCGGCGAACTATAAAGATAAAGTACGCCTCGAGGTGATCACGATGCAAGATAAAGTTTACACATACAATTACTCGCGCTGGGAGTCACTGGCACAGGCGAAGGCGTTGTTCACGCGGCCGAAGCTGGACCTGACGCCGGATTCTGCGCGCGAGTATCTGGAACTGGCGCGGCTCGGCATAGATCCCGCGGGGAAGCGAGTGCTCTGCCTAGCGAGCGGGGGCGGGCAGCAATCGGCTGCATTCGCTCTGCTTGGCGCGGATGTGACTGTGTTTGACCTGTCACCGTCCCAGCTGGAGCGCGATCAAGCGGCGGCTGATCACTACGGATTAACAATCCGCACACAGCAAGGTGATATGCGGGATCTGAGCTGTTTTGAGGCGAATTCGTTCGACCTCGTCTGGCAGCCGTACTCGCTCAATTTTGTACCGGATTCACGGGTTGTTTTTGAGCAGGTATCCCGGATTGTCCGTGAGGAGGGGCTGTACTACTTCATGTGCGCGAACCCTTTCTTCGCCGGGTTGACCCATGAAGCATGGAACGGTGAGGGCTACACCTTGAAGCATCCGTACGAGGATGAACGCGTCACATCGTACCCCGATCAAGAGTGGGTATACGATCAAACAGCAGCCCCTCGCCGAATCGAGAAGCCAGTGGAATATACGCAAACGTTAAGCCGCATGATGAACGCGCTTATTAAGGAAGGATTCCAGCTCGCTTATTTCGGCGAAATAACGAGCGATTATCCGGGTTCGGAGCCGGGAGACTGGGGGCATTTTACAAGTATTGCCCCGCCGTGGATGGAGTCGGTCTGGCGGTACGCGCCAAGCGCACGTTAACTCACTGCTGCTTTACCGTCATGGCTGCGCACCAGCGCGCGTTAACTCACTGCTGCTTACCGTCATGCTTACGCTCTCACAGGTGTTAACGTCATGGCCGCGCATAAGCGCACGCGAACTCAAAAAGGTGCTTACTGTCCTGTGCATTTGCACAAACAGTAAGCACCTTTCGTCTAATCATGAGCCTGCGAATCCTCGCGGAACCTCGCCGGCGTGACGTTCATCAGGCTGCGGAAGGTTCGCGAGAAGTAGTGCACAGAGCCAAATCCGGTTGTCTCGGCAATCTCCTTAATCGACTGCTCGGAGTAGCGCAGCAGCTCGGCAGCTCTGCGCACGCGCTGATTGCGGACATAGTTCGTATACGATTCGTTCACGCCGGAGGAGAATAGACGGGAGAGATGGCGTGGCGACAGATTAATCTGTGCGGCGACCTTATCCAGCGACAGCTCGTCATCGCTTAGATTGTCGGTGATGAACAGCTTCGCCTGCTTCAGCAGCGCCGATGAGCTGCGCCGCGGTGCAATCCATTCTGCTTGAAGCGGCTTCACGAAAACGCCTGGCAGCGCGAGCAGCAGCGAGCACGCGACCTGCGGGAGCACCGCTTCCGGCAGCGACGGCGCATCGCCGCTGCGGCGCATGATGGACCGCCACAGCTGAGCGGCTGCGAGGTCATCGCCATCGTACACGACAACAGTGTCCGACTCCGCCATCGCTTGATAGACAGCACGCATCGCCTCTGAGCTGCTGCTCTCGTCTAGCTCGAATGCAACGTAGAAGATCGCAAGCTCCGGATCGCATTGAATCGTATGATTAATGCCCGGACGCGAACAGAACAAGGTGCCGCTCCGAAGCTCATAATTCGTGCCGTCATCTGTATAGGTGCCTTGTCCATCCAGCACATAGCAAATTTCGAAGAAGGAATGTTTATGAAGGAAGTTGGAGGTTAACTGTTCGTTAACACCCCAATAATGAACGGTGAACACGGCATCCGGCGATTTTAGCCGAAGCGCATATTGATTAAGCCACGTATCGCTTTCATTCCATAGAAACATAGCAGCATCTCCTAACTATTCGTTGATGGCGTGAAAAGACAAAAAGCTGTCGTCTCTCTCTAAAGACCGAAACCCCTTGATTCTACTACAATAAAGCCATAAGAACTTCACTAATCTCACCGGAGGGATGTAACATGATTACACCACAAGATGTAGATTTTTACAATGAGAATGGCTATTTGCTAGTAAAGGGAGTCTTCAATAAACAAGAGGTAGAAGAGATGCGCGAAGCTGTCGACAAGATTGTTGACCGCGCCGCACGTGCGAACATGGATGCGAACCATCAGTGGCAGGGCGACTTCCTCCCGGCGGAGGAGCTGAAGAAGCTCGTGCTGAAAGGCTTCCACGACGTACAGTATCATGATGCCGCTTTCCTGCGCGCGATGGCGCATCCGAATATGACGGCTGTATTGTCGCAGCTTATCGGTCCGAATGTACAGCTTCACCATTCCAAAATGCTCGTGAAGCCGCCAGAGAACGGCGCTGCATTCCCGATGCATCAGGATTACCCGTACTTCCCGCACGATAATCACACGATGCTTGCGGCAAGCGTGCATATGGACGATGCCGATATTGAGAATGGATGCCTTCACGTCATTCCTGGCTCTCACAAACAAGGTCCGTTGCAGCATGTTGGCAGACATTATCTGAATGCCAAGGAATACCCGGTTTCTGAGGGTACTCCATGTATAGCAGAAGCAGGCGATGTGCTGTTCTTCAACTATTTGACGATTCACGGTTCGCCTGCGAACAAGAGCGAGCGCACCCGCCGCAACGTGCTGTACCAGTACCGCAGCGCGACAGACTTCCCATCGAACCGCGAGCACATTAATTGGGGAAGCGGCATTATGGTATGCGGTGAGAATCCGAACTTCAACAAAGCAAGACCGGAATTTAATCTCGTATAGTTTGCCTTATATGGATTTCCAGCAAGCCGGCATGTGCGCATAATGCGCCATGTCGGCTTGTTTATTATGGTATGCGGCTTTCTTCACATGGAGTTCATTTATGGATGCTATTGTGAAGCGTGTAACATCAAATAGAGAGGTGGAATTTTAACCTTATGGAACGTTCTAGCATTAAATTAATGGCTGCAGCGATGCTGCTCTCGGTCATGCTGGCCGGATGCGGCGCGAAGGGTGAAGACCAGCCAGCAAATAATGGACAAGCGGCTGTCAGCAATGTGGGCAATAGCGCAAGCGGCAGGGGACCGGTTCGGCCGGACCGTACGGCGGACTTCTTTGCAAAAGTAGTCAGCGTCTCGGATAACGCCATTGTTGTGCAAAAATCGACGACGAAGCCGAGTGACATGCCGCAAGGCGGCGGTTTTGGCGGCGGCGGTGGCGGTAAACGTCCGCAAGGCGATGGAAAGCAGTCTGGCGGTAACGGCGATGCGCCGCCAGCGGATTTTCAGCCACCGGCGGATGGGGACCAGCCTGCTGACGGTGGTGCTGAGCAGCCGGCGGACGGCGCGCAAGGCGGCCAGAACGGGAAAGCCGGAGAAGGCAAAGGCCGCGGCGGCAATCGCCAGGGCGGTGGCCGGTTTGGAGGCGGCGGCTTCATGAACCAAATGAAGTACGAAGCTGCTCAAACTTCGGTCGCTGTAGATGCCGATACGAAGATTGTCTCCATCAGTCGCGGACAAGACGGCATGACGACGAATACGCTGCAGGCTGCCGATCTGAAGGCGGGCGACGTCCTTTCAGTTTGGCTCGCGTCCGACAACACAACGGCACAATACATCATGCTCCGGTTTAATCCGGCTGCTATGCAAGGACAAGGAAAGGCAGGAAACGGACAATGAGAAAATGGTGGGTGCTTGGCATCGGCGCGCTGCTCGTTGCGGCAGCGGTTGTTGTCTACTTAAAGATGGACAAGAAAGAAGAACCGGTTGCGCAAGCCCAAGCGACGACTCAGGTTGTGAAAGGAACAATTGATGTCAGCGTGAGCGGCACTGGCAGCTTGGCGCCGGTTGAACGTGAAACGATTAAGGGAAGCAAGCAAGGCACGGTAGATAAGGTGTATGTTAAGGAAGGCGACATCGTTAAGAAGGGCGATGTGCTGCTCTCCATTGAAGGGGAAGACAATTCCGATAAGATCAAGTCGGAGCAAGTGAACCTCGAGAGTAAGAAGCTCGACCTGCAAGATACTCAATCGAAGTTGAAGTCTGCGACGGATGAGAACGAGATCGCCAGCATTAAGCTGAATCTGAAGAAGCAGCAGTTGTCGATCGACCAGTCGAACGAGACGATTGCCGATTTGGAGGAGGCGCAAGACGGTGACACAATCACTGCGCCGATTGCCGGCAAAGTAACGACATTGTCTGTTCTGGCAGGCGACTCGCTCAGCCCATCGACGGAATTGATGGAAATTGCGGATTTCGAACATTTGCAAATCGCGGTCGGCATTGACGAGCTTGATATTGCGAAGGTTAAAGTCGGCCAAAGCGCGACAGTATCTGTAGAAGCGATTGCGAATCAGACGTTTACAGGCAAAGTAACGAAGATCGCTGACGAAGGTACGTCGAGCAACGGTGTTGCATCCTTCGACGTAACGGTAGCGATTGATAAGCCAGGCGCGCTGAAGAGCGGCATGTCGGCTGAAGCGAGCATTCAGATCGAGAAGAAGGAAAATACGCTCATGCTTCCGATCGACGCTGTTCAATCGTTCGGCAACCGTTATATGGTTATTTTGCCGGCAGGTACAACAGGTGCACCAGGTAAAGGCCAAGGCGCAACTGGAACTGGAACTGGTAGAGGAACGGGCACTGGAACTGAAAAAGGTGATGCGGGATCTGGCCAAGGTGCACAACCAGGAGCAACGAGCGGCGGCACGAGAGGTCAAGGCAGCTTTAGCGGCCAAAGAGCCCCAGGCGGCCAAAATGGTCAAACCGGCCGTACAGGTTCAAGAGGCAATTTTGCTAGCCGATTCGGAGGCGGTGTTCCAACTATGATTGAAGTCGGTATTCATAATGAAGATTATATCGAAATTCTTTCCGGACTGAAGGAAGGCGACCGTGTCGTTGTTCCGACGGTGGTCACTTCAACTTCGAACCAGCAGCAGCCTGGATTCGGTGCAGGCGGCTTCGGCGGCGGCTTTGGCGGAGGTGGCTTCGGCGGTGGAGGCGGTACATTCCGTGCAGCAGGCGGAGGCGGCTTCGGAGGAGGCGGCCAACGTACAACTAGCGGAGGTGGCGGAGGCGGCACTGGCGGCGGAGGAGGTTCGCGATAATGGAAGCTAATCCTCTTATCCAGATTGAGACGCTCTCCAAGCAGTATAAGATGGGCGGCGAAACGGTTCATGCGTTAAGCGAAATATCGCTGCGTATCAACTATGGCGACTTTATAGCCATTATCGGACCATCCGGCTCCGGCAAATCGACGCTGATGAACGTCATTGGCTGTCTAGATGCACCGACCGAAGGGAAATATTGGCTTGATGGCGAGGAAGTGAGCCGGCTTCGTGAGAATCGGCTTGCCGAGATTCGCAACAGGAAGATCGGATTTATTTTTCAAGGCTTCAACCTGCTGAACAAGCTCTCAGCGCTTGAGAACGTGGAGCTGCCGCTGATCTACCGCGGCGTTCCGGCGAAGCAGCGTAAGGAGCAGGCAATTGAGGCGCTGACGAAGGTCGGTTTGGGAGAGCGCGTGAAGCACAAACCAAGCGAGCTCTCCGGCGGTCAGCAGCAGCGGGTGGCGATCGCTCGCGCGCTTGCAGGCAATCCGCCGATTCTGCTCGCGGATGAGCCGACAGGGGCACTCGATACGCGCACAGGCGCAGAAGTCATGCAGCTTATGAAAGAGCTCAACAAGCAAGGCCATACGATTATTTTAATTACGCATGATATTGAAATTTCCAAGCAGGCTAAACGCGTCGTGCGCATTCAAGACGGTCAAATAAGCGAAGAAGGCGGTGAGAGACGTGAACCTCAGTCAAGCCTTCAAAATGGCGGCTAAAAGCATTCTCGCCAACAAGATGAGGTCACTCCTCACCATGCTTGGCATCATAATTGGCGTTGCCGCGGTTATCGCGCTTGTCGGCGTCGGTCAAGGGACAACGAAACAGGTTACCGACCAGGTCGAGAGTCTCGGCACGAATCTTCTTACCGTCAACATTACGGGCCGCGGCTCCAAGACGACGGTGGATTATAAAGAAGCGGAAGAAATTACGAACAAGGACGACATCGCCTTCGCAGCGCCGGTCAATCAGCAGAGCGCGACCGTTAAGAATGGCAGTAAGAGCACGACTGTCAGCGTTGTCGGCACGACGGCAGATTACCTCGATGTGAAGGAGTACAGCTTGGCGCAAGGCCGCTTCGTTGCACAGATTGACCTCGATTATTATCAGCGGATCGCGGTGCTCGGCTCGACGACCGCGACGGACCTGTACGGTTCTGCGAATGCGGTTGGACAAACGTTTCTCATTAATGGCGTGCGGTACAAAGTCGTCGGTGTGCTGGCGTCCAAAGGCAGCTCGCTAACCGGTTCTAACGATGAAGTGGTCGTCATTCCGATTACGACTTCCGAGCGATTGTTTAAATCCAAAGGGGTTAAGACGATCAATGTACAAGTGGCGGAAGCAGACAAGATGGACCAGGTCGTAACGGAGCTTGAAACAGCGCTCAGCAAAAAATTCCGCGGCGACACAGACAGCTACCGCGTCTTCAACCAGCAGGATTTGCTCGACTCGTTCAGCAGCATATCCGATACGCTGTCTTTGGCGCTCGGCGGCGTTGCTGCGATCTCGCTGCTTGTCGGTGGCATCGGCATTATGAATATTATGCTCGTATCGGTTACCGAGAGGACGAGGGAGATCGGTATTCGCAAAGCGATTGGCGCGAAGAAGCGTGACATTCTGACCCAATTCCTCATCGAAGCGATCGCGCTTAGCGGTCTCGGGGGATTACTTGGCGTCGGCATAGGTATCGGCACGGCCCAAGTGCTGTCCAAGGCGATGTCGATGACGGTCGTCTTGTCGCTGCCGATTATCGGCCTCGCATTCGGCTTCTCGGTCTTCATCGGAGTGGTGTTCGGGCTGTTCCCAGCAAACAAAGCATCGAATCTGCGTCCGATAGAGGCGCTGCGTTTCGAATAACTATAATGGAACAAGTGCGGATTGGCGCAGACAGCGCCTCCCGATGCTTGTTTCATTTTTTTTATATCCAAGCGCTTTTTTTATATTTCATTCCCGAGCACAGTCTATTAAAGTAGCGTTATAACGGTAATTTAATCGAGAGAGGTGCTAGGCTTGAAGCAGAAGTTTACTTATACCCCGCCGGCAAACGGCTATCCGGAATGGAATAACAATCCCGAACTATTCGCGCTTAATCGGATGAAGGCTCATGCGACGCTGATGCCTTTTGATTCTGTAGAAGAAGCGCTTAAGGGCGATCGTGCAGCTTCACGCAGCTGCTTGTCCTTGAATGGCATGTGGAAATTTGC
The DNA here is from genome assembly GCF_056120345.1 of Paenibacillus sp. sgz302114. Classification (NCBI taxonomy): domain Bacteria; kingdom Bacillati; phylum Bacillota; class Bacilli; order Caryophanales; family Paenibacillaceae; genus Paenibacillus; species Paenibacillus sp. sgz302114. The sequence goes on along the minus strand of NZ_JBVYOI010000002.1, from coordinate 546,239 downwards.
TTTTGCGGAGACGCCTTCTCAGCGTATCGTCAATTTCTATGAGGAGGGCTACAACACTTCCGATTGGGCAGAAATCAAAGTGCCTGCGCATTGGCAGCTCCAAGGCTATGATTACCCGCAGTATACGAATATTCGCTATCCGTGGGAAGAGTCGGAGCCTGAACTGATGCCGCCTTTTGCACCAACCAAATACAATCCTGTCGGTTCCTACGTCCGCAGCTTTACCGTGCCTGACGATTGGGCGGGACAGCCGGTGTTCATCAGCTTCCAAGGGGTTGAATCGGCGTTCTACGTATGGGTCAATGGCGAGCTTGTAGGCTATAGCGAGGATACATTCACACCGGCTGAATTCGATCTTACGCCATATTTGCGCGCAGGCGAGAACAAGCTGGCGGTGGAAGTGTACCGCTGGTGCGATGCAAGCTGGCTGGAGGATCAGGATTTCTGGCGGATGAGCGGGATCTTCCGCGATGTTTACTTGTATACGACGCCGAAGGCGCATATCTATGATTTCTTCGTGCTCACGGAGCTGGATGAGGCTTACCAGGACGCGGAGCTGAAGCTGAAGGCGACCATTACAAACTACTGGGAAACGCAGCTTGGCACGGTCACGGTGGAAGCGCAGCTGTACGACAGCGGGCATAAGCCGGTGCTGGCTCAACCGCTTGCGGTGACGACGACACTTGGCGCAAGCGAAGCGGAAGTAGAGATCGATGCATCTGTTCTTGTTGCGAATCCGCTCAAGTGGAGCGCAGAAGAGCCGAACCTGTACACGCTCGTCATCAGTTTGAAGGACCATGAGCAGCAGTTGCTTGAGACGATCAGCTCGCGCGTTGGCTTCCGTAAATTCGAGATCAAAGACGGTCTTATGCTTATTAATGGCAAGCGCATCGTATTCAAAGGTACGAACCGTCATGAGTTCTCCTGCCATACTGGACGCGCGCTTGAGCTGCAGGACATGATTACGGACATTAAGCTGATGAAGCTCTACAACATCAATGCTGTTCGTACATCTCATTACCCGAACCAGCCGGTATGGTACGAGCTATGTAACGAGTATGGCTTGTATGTCATCGACGAGGCGAACTTGGAGACACACGGCAGCTGGTCGTATGATCAGTTGGAGCTTGTGCCGAAGAACGTGCCAGGAAGCAATCCGGCGTGGAAGGCAAATGTGCTTGATCGGGCGAATTCGATGCTGCAGCGCGATAAGAACCATCCTTCCATCGTCATGTGGTCGCTTGGCAACGAGTCGTTCGGCGGAGATAACTTTGTGCATATGCATGATTTTCTGCGTGATGCGGACCCTTCCCGAATCGTTCACTATGAAGGCGTCACGATGTGGAGAGATTCGGCTGCGGCTACCGACGTGGAGAGCTATATGTATGCTAAACCGCACAAGCTGGTGGAGTATGCGCATGATTTCCGTCCGAAGAAGCCATACATTCTATGCGAATACACGCATGCGATGGGCAATTCCTGCGGCGGGCTCCATATCTATACAGAGCTGTTTGATAAGTATCCGGTGCTGCAGGGCGGCTTTATATGGGACTGGGTCGATCAAGCGATCTGGGTGGAAAGCGAAGACGGCAGCGGCGGGCATATGGCATATGGCGGCGATTTCGGCGAGAAGCCTCATGATGGCAACTTCTGCGGCAATGGGTTGATCTTCGCAGATCGCAGTGTTACACCGAAACTTGTTGAAGTGAAGAAATGTTATCAAAATATAGACGTTAACGCTGTTGATCTAGTGAAAGGTATTGTCAGCATCCGTAACAAATCGCTCTTTACGAATGTGGATCGCTATACGCTGCAATGGTCGGTGGCAGTTGACGGAGCGTTAGCGGAGGGCAATACTGGAAGCTTGTCCGTATCCGTGGCTCCTGGCGAGACGCAGGAAGTGGTGCTGCCGCTGCTGGCGAACAATGAAGGCGAAGCCGTGTTGACGGTTAGTTTCGTATCGAAGGAAGCGTCTGCATGGGCGGAAGCAGGCCATGAAGTGGCGTTCGAGCAGTTCATCCTGCCGGCGGCTGAGCAAGCGGCTGCTGCTGTAAAGCGCAAGGAAAGCGAAGGTGCGGTGCAGGCGGTTGAAACCGCAGCAGCCGTAGTTGTAAGAGGAGCAGACTTCTCGGCAACCTTTGACAAGGCGACAGGTAGTCTTGTGTCCTATCAAGTGCGCGGTGCGGAGCTGCTGAAAGAGGCGGTTACGCCTAATTTCTGGCGCGCTTACACCGATAATGACCGCGGCAACAAGCATCATGAACGCTGCGCAACTTGGCGCAGTGCAGGTGAGGAGAAGGTGCTTCGTGAGCTGAGCTGGGATGTGCTGCCGGATCGTGTCATCGTTCAGACATCGTATCTCCTTCCCACGACTTCGGCATCCCAGTGCGCGGTTACGTACACGGTTTCTGGCAGCGGAGCAATTGAAGTCGCGCTACAGCTCGCTCCAGGTGAGAACTTGCCGGAAATACCGGAGGTAGGCATGATGCTTGTCATGAACAGCTCCTATGACGAACTGGAATGGTATGGCAAAGGGCCGGAGGATTCGTATTGGGACCGTCAATCCGGCGTGAAGCTGGGCTTGTACAAAGGCAAGGTTCAGGAGCAATTCGTTCCTTATCTACGACCACAAGAGTGCGGCAACAAGATGGCTGTGCGCCGCGCTTCAATAACGGGTGAGAAGGGAACCGGCCTGCAAATTACGGGCTCGCCGACTTTCGAGCTGAATGTGCTTTCCTATACACCGTTTGAACTCGAGGCGTATGATCATGCTCATCTGCTGCCTGCTAGCGATAAGACAGTCGTACGGATCAACTACAGACAGATGGGTGTTGGCGGCGACGATAGCTGGGGCGCAATGCCGCATCCGCAGTATCTGCTGCAAGCGAATCGGACTTATGCATTCTCGTTTACGATTCAAGGGAAGTAAGCGGCTCAAATGAGAAAAAGCGTCCCGGCGAGTTTGTTGTATGTGTTCCATACAATAAACGGACTGGGACGCTTATTTTTAACATTTAGTTATCGATGATGACTTTTTGGCCTTCGGTGAGGCCTTGTTTAACTTCAACTTGATCGTTCGTTTTCAGTCCGACCTCGACATCGACCTCTTTAACCCTGTCGTTCTCGATCGTCTCAATGTAGTTGCGTCCGAACATCGTTTGGAGTGCGCCGCGTGGAATGACAAGCACATTATCACGTTTCTCGATAAACAGCTTAATATCGGCCATTGTACCGATCTGTACTGGCGGTTTCGGTGCATCGATCGCAATAATTAGTGCTCGCGCGTTGCGTCGCTGAATGCTTTCGACATCGCTTTTTGGCGCAGTTGCTGGCGTTTGAATAACTTTTCCTTTGTACGTCTTGTCATCGAATGTCAAAGCGACCTCGATGCCCGGCTTCACGGCGCTAATCTTGCTGACGTCCGTTGCTTCATAGACGAAGTTCACTTTACTCGGATTGGAGATGACGGCCATGACACGCTGTGCTTCGACGGCTTCCCCTGGCTTTATTTCATTCAGGTAGGTAATGATACCGTCTGAGGGGGCTAGCAGCAGTGCCTTCGCGTACTCCTTCTCGAGCGATCCGAGCTGAAGCTGCTCCTTCTCGAGATCTATCTTGGCAAATTGGATTTGGTCCTTGTCCGTGCCATTCTTCACCGTATCCGAATATTGAAGAGAACGCTGTTCAACTGTGAGCTTCTGCAGCTTAATCCGCAGGGGCAGGTCGCCGGTGTCGATCTCGGCAATCGGATCGCCCTTCTTCACTTTATCGCCTTCCTGGACATGCAGCTTCTTCAATATCCCCCCGCTCTCAGGGAAGGAAACATTGTTGTTCGTATCGGATGAGGCAGTTGCGATGGAAGTCAGATACAGCTCCATATTGCCGCGCGTAACGACGGCAGTTTCGTGTACTTCTTCTTTCTTCGAAAGGATGGGCGGCTGGAGCGATTCTTCTTCAGCTGGCAGCAACGAGCAGCCGCTAAGCAGCGATACTGCAATTGTGCCGGCTAATGTGAGTCGCAGCAAGGAACCTCGGTGGCTGCGGCTTCTGGAACGTCTAGTTTGCACTATGAAATTCTCCCCTTCGTTGGGATTGCATTTAATAGGACAAGAAAATGCTACTATATCAAAGAATAACGGTCGTTAATAGCGATGTCAACGGTTTCATTTCCAGTTATTAGAACAATATGGAAAGCTTAGCTCTTTAATTGTGCCAACTGCGCATCTATGCTAAGGTTGCTTTTAGATTAGGTAGAGAAGGTGACGAGCAAAAATGACAACAGCTACAGCGCGATCTGCGGCGGTGCAGACCGGTACTGTTTATGCGATTCTATTCGCAATCAGTTCGGTGCACTTAATGAATGATACGATGCAGGCGGTCGTCGCGGCATTATTTCCTATTTTGCAGAAATCATTGTCGTTATCTTACGGGCAAATCGGTTGGATTGCTTTTACGCTTAATATGACGTCTTCCGTAATGCAGCCGCTAGTCGGCTACTTCTCAGATAAGAAACCGGCACCATGGATGCTGCCTGTCGGAATGGGGCTTAGCTTAATCGGGATGGCGGGACTCGCATATGCGCCTGGCTTCTTGTTCGTGCTGCTCTCGGTCGTATTCGTCGGCTTCGGCTCGGCGATCTTCCATCCGGAGGGCTCGCGTGTCGTTTACTTCGCAGCTGGCGGCCGCCGAGGCTTGGCGCAGTCCATCTATCAGGTAGGCGGCAACGCGGGCAGTTCGCTGGCGCCGCTGATGACGATCTTTATCTTCGTGCCGCTCGGTCAGAGAGGGGCGATCTGGGGCACGCTGCTTGCGGTATGTGCGATTCTTATCCTGCTTCGCGTCGTTCTTCCGTGGTATCGGGAGCAGCTGGCGCAGAATGGCAAGCCGGTGAAGCGGGCTGCTGCAAAAGCTGGTAATATAGGTAACGCCGCAGCTGCAGTAAAGCTCAGCCGCTCCGCCGTAACGGTGGCGCTTGGCATTCTCATTCTGCTCGTGTTCGCGAGATCGTGGTACATGAGCGGCATTTCGACATTCTATCAATTTTTTGCTGAAAATAAATACAGCCTGTCCGTCCGCGAAGCGCAGGTGCCCATCTTCCTGTTCATGGCTGCAGGCGTGCTCGGCACCTTCTTCGGCGGCGTTATGGCAGACCGAATCGGTCGCAAGCGGATGATCGTGCTGTCCATGGCGTGCGCTTCGCCATTCGCGCTCATCCTGCCGCATCTTCCGCTCGCGTGGATATATCCGATTGCGTTTATGCTCGGCTTCATCCTGCTGTCGGGGTTCTCGGTCAGCGTCGTCTACGCGCAGGAGCTGCTCCCTGGCAAAGTCGGCATGGCCTCGGGGCTCATCACGGGCCTCGCGTTCGGCATGGGCGCGCTCGGCGCAGTAGTGCTTGGCAAGCTTGCTGAGGTGTGGGGACTCGACCGAATGATGACGACATCCAGCTTCCTGCCGCTTATCGGCTTGCTGGCTATTTTGCTGCCGCCAGATCGCCGGGACACGGCCTAAGTGAGGTAGAGTGCCCGAGAAAGAAGTCTATGGGACTTCTTTCTCGGGCACTTTTTTTTGAGAGGGGCGCATTCTCATGAGTCGCTTGGTGTGCGGAGAGTAAGTATAAGTGGGCTCGCAGTGTTAGCCGTCGATAAACTGGTGTGGCGGCGAGGTGAGAGATCCAATATGATCTCTCAGCACCGCAGCTCAAGTAACATGGAGGTTAGAGAGAGCTGAGAGATCAGATAGATGCGTTTTCTCAGCTTGGAAAGATGCTGGTTTGGTGGGCAGTGAGATCAATATGTGCTCACGGAGTTTGAGTCGGCGCCAAACCTGTGCTGCGGCGAGTTGTGAGTGACAATATGTGAGCACAAGAGATCTAAATACCTAAAACAGTCTCACGAGAGCGGGAAAAGCCTCTCTCACAGAACACCAAACCCCGAAATCCTCCGGAGCCGAGTGCGAGGAAAACCTCTCTCAGCCGCAGCCGGAGGTGTCGCGAGACCCCTAGCTTCACCCGCGGCAACAGCGGATTTTACCACGTATCCGCTATAATAGAACGCGGACTTGTACAGAATGGCCCCGGTCGCGTAAGCTATAAGGGACAGCTAACGAGCTGATCGCCTATTTATTTAGAGGAGCGTGCATATTGCATGGCGAAGAGTGGCGCAAGGAAACGATTGGAGCAGAAGCTAAAGAAGGGCGGAGTCGACCCGAGGATGCAACGGGGAAGCTGGAACGGCGTGAAGCCGGTAACCCAGATTAAGCCGGACAAACGCAGCAAATACCTCATTCCAAAGAATGACGATGATCGAGGCTTTAAGCGACCGCAGAGTGGCTTTAAGCTTGGATCATCGTCATTCTTTTTTACAGCAGATATATATCACTTTACCTCGATCACAAACACCACCGAGCTGTCACCTTTGGAATACTTCCCGTCCTCCGTTTTCCAATAAGCCGATATGCCATAGTGATAGACTCCAGGTGCGGTAGGAGCTTTGAACACGCCATCTGCCAGCGTCACCATCTCATACGTATTGTCATCGAGAAATTGCTGCGCTATTAATTCCGAAGGCGCAGGCACATCCTTGAGGCTGATACGGATCTCCTTACCAGCTTCAACGGCAGTTGGCTCGATCCCCTGCGTCATCATTTTCCCCCAAGCATAGTCGGCGCAGCCGCGATTGCCCCAGCAGTATGTACCCTGGGTAACAGGAACATCCGTATCTCCAGCAGAAACATGAAATTCAGGCAGCGTATCTTGCGAGAGTTCACGGACCTTCGAGGATACCTGACCCTTCCATTCCTTCGTGTTAGGCAAGCTTATGACCCAGGCAAGCGAACCGGCAACGATCAAAATAAGTATTACCCACCGCCATTGCAGCTGTTTCATTGTTGAATCCCCCTCTATTTTCTCTCTAGACGAGCATAAAGGGTGAAAGGTTACAGTTCATGAGAGTGCTTTGAACGTGGATGGAGCACATTGATAATCTGCTTGTGAGTTTTGAGATCACTCAGATAATATTATGGCAAGGTTGCTAAAAAACAAACATAATTATATAATATCTATAAATAAACCAAACTAAATACGGAGTTGTTTGAAAATGAACGTATCGGAATCATTCTACAACGCATCTTCCACGGAGCTCAAGCAAGGCTATGCCTATCATGCGGATACTGAAAGCTACTATTGCCTCGTGTGCGGCGAGCAGTTTGAAGAAGGGATCGTGTATCAGATCGATTCGCGCTTCATGGAAGCCCACAAAGCGGTTGGTGTGCATATTACCAAGCAGCATGGGTCCATGCTAGAATATTTGCTTGCACTAGACAAGAAACTTACAGGTCTGACTGATTTGCAGAAAGATCTCATCGGCGCGTTCGCATCAGGCATGTCCGATGCCGACACCGTTAAGATGACTGGCGGCGGCAGCGCCTCGACGATCCGCAATCACCGGTTCGCGCTCAAGGAGAAGGCGAAGCAAGCAAAGCTGTTCCTAGCCATTATCGAGCTGATGGACGGCGGATTGGCGGCAGGTCAGAAGTTTGTTCCCGTCCACCGCAGCGCTCCGCTCGTTGATGAACGATATGCGCTAACAAGGGACGAGTACAGCGCACTGCTCGCCAAGTATCTACCGCAAGGCTTAGCTGGTCCGCTGACCGGATTGCCCCGCAAAGAGAAACGCAAAGCAGCACTGCTCCGCCATGTCGCTACCGCGTTCAAGAAGGGCCGCAAGTATAAGGAAACTGAGGTGAACGAGCTGCTCAAACGGTTTATGCCGGAGGAGTATGTGACACTGAGACGATATCTAGTCGATTACGAATTTCTCGCCCGGGAGAGCGATGGAAGCACGTATTGGGTGAACGTGTAACAGGCGGTATGACGTTTGGTTTGTACGAGTACGAAGTAGGAGGATTTCACAAAATGACAGTAAACAGACGCAAGGAACTGCAAAATGAATATGGCATGAAACAACGCGCAATGGGCGTGTATCAAATTGTAAATGATCGCAACGGCAAGCGGTATGTCGCCGCTTCCTCGACGATCGAATCCGCATGGCAGCGCGAGAAATTCACGCTAGATATGGGCGGCCACATGAACAGCGAGCTGCAGCGGGAGTACAAGGAGCAAGCTGGCGCAGATTTTCGCTTCGAGGAGCTTGAGCGGCTGAAGCTTGGAGAAGAAGTGCGCAATGATTACAAGGACTCGCTCATTCCAGGCACGAATGCGCTTAACCGGTCCGTCGTCATGTCCTACCGGGATTCGCTGAAGAAGCTGGAGCAGAAATGGCTTCAGGAGCTGCAGCCGTACATTCCGAATGGCTTTAATAAGCCGCCCAAATAGAACAATAAAAGGGGTTGACAATTGTGTTCCGCAATCGATTTTTCCAAACGATATTAATGTCTAATATTTTGCTGCAAATCGGAATATGGGTCCGTAACTTCGCCATCCTGCTGTATGTGACGGATAAGACGGACAATGATCCGGTTGCCGTATCGCTCATCTCGGTCGCGGAGTTCGCGCCGATCTTCCTGTTTGCCTTCATCGGCGGCACATTCGCTGACCGCTGGCGTCCGCGCAGAACGATGATTTGGTGCGACTTCCTGTCAGCTGCGGCTGTCGGCGTCGTCCTGCTTGCGCTCGTTTACGAATCGTGGGCAGCTGTCTATTTTGCCACATTCTTGTCGGCTACGCTCTCCCAATTCTCCGCTCCATCCTCGATGAAGCTGTTTAAACGTTATGTGCCGCAAGAGAAGCTGCAAAGCGCGATGGGGATTTTCCAGACGCTGATGGCGCTGTTCATGATTGCAGGTCCTACGATTGGCACGATTGTCTTCCAGAACTTCGGCATCCAAGTCTCGATTGCCATCATGGGCGTCGCCAGCTTATTGTCCGCGCTCGTCCTCATCCGCATTCCGCGTGATGAAGCAGCGGCGCCTTCTGCCGAAAAGAAACAAACGACGGTACTAACCGAAATGAAGGAAGGCCTTAGCTATGTATGGAAAAGCCGAGTTCTTCGCACCATGTGCATCACGTTCCTGCTTGCCGGTTTATCCGGGGGAGTTGGCCAAACGATGGGGATATTCGTCGTAACGGAGAGGCTCGGTCAGCCAAAAGAGTTTCTGCAATATGTGCTCATGATCAGCGGAATCGGCATGCTCGCCGGAGGTGCTGGTGTTGCGGTGCTGTCCAAGAAGATGGCGCCAGTCAAAATGCTTGCGCTCGCGCTCGCTGTCTGCACAGTCGGCACGATCGGCGTCGGCTTCTCGACAAACGTTCCAGTTACGCTTACGCTGCAGCTGTTCATGGGAATGATTTTCCCGATGATTCATATCTCGATTAATACGATTATGCTGAAATGGTCGGAGGCGGCCTTCATCGGTCGGGTCAGCGGCATTCTAGGTCCGATGTACATGGGAGCGATGGTGCTAATGATGGCAATCGCCGGTCCGCTGAAGACGGTATTACCGCTAACCGTCATCTATACGATCTCCGCTTTGTTCATGCTGGCGGGTACGATTTCGCTCCTGCCGCTGTTCAAGCAGCAAGCGCCTAAGATGCCGGATACGAGCCTATCTGCATAAATTTCACAAAAATACCTGTTGACACGTTAAGGGTCAGCAGGTAATATCATGTTAAATCATAGTAAGTCGATAGGAATATAATAAAATAATCCACCGGATAGCCGGAGAGAGACTCGTTCATCTTGATCTTGAGATGAATGTGTCTCTTTTTTTTTTCCTTACGACCAAAATTCCGATGGAGGTCATGCTCATGAAAACTTATTTTACAAAAAAATCAGCTTTATCCGTTTTCGCCCTCATTATCGCTTCATCCCTGGTTCTATCGGGGTGTGGGGCAAAGACAGCATCGACGACGGCTTCGGCAAAAGGCAGTGATGGCGGTCTGGAAGTAACGGAGCTGCGCTATCAAGGCTCTGTCGGCGCGGTGCTCTTCCCAGAGCTGGCGGAGGATCTCGGTTATCTCGCACCGCTGAAGCTGAAGTTTATCGGCAATACGATTAGCGGACCGCAGGATATTCAGTCCGTTGTGACAGGCGATATTGATTTTGGCGGGGCGTTCAATGGTGCGATTGTGAAGCTGCTGGCGGCGAAAGCACCGATCAAGTCCGTCATTTCCTATTACGGCGTGGACGATCAGACTTGGACGGGATATTACGTGCTCGACGGCAGTCCCATCAAGTCGGCGAAGGATCTGATAGGGAAGAAAATCGCGGTCAATACGCTCGGCGCCCATCATGAATTTGTCATCAAAGAGTACCTGCACCGTGCAGGTCTGACCAAAGATGAGATCGACCAAGTGACGCTCGTCGTTGTCCCTCCGGTGACTTCAGAGCAGACGCTTAGAGCGAAACAGATCGACGTCGCAGCGCTCGGCGGCATCCTACGTGATAAGGCATTGGAACGCGGCGGTATCCATCCGTTATTCAAGGATAAAGATCTGTTTGGCACATTCAGCGCAGGAAGCTACGTGCTGACGAACAAGTTCATCAAGAACAATCCGAATGCGACTCGCAAATTCGTTGAAGCGACGGCTAAAGCCATTGAGTGGGCGCGCACGACGCCAAGAGAAGAGGTAGTGGCAAAGCTCGAGAGCATTATTGAAAAGCGGGGACGCAAGGAGGATGCGGGCGCGATCAAGTTCTGGAAGACCACAGGCGTGGCGGGCAAGGGCGGACTCATTGCAGATAAGGAGTTCCAAACATGGATCGACTGGCTCGTGAAGGAAGGTAACTTGAAGGAAGGCGAGCTGCAGGCAAAGGACTTGTACACGAATGAGTTCAACCCTTACAAGGACGAAGCAAACGCGAAATAGCGTGCTGAAAAGGAGAGGTGAACTGCGATGACAACTGAGGCTATAGAGTCGATAGGAACGGCAGAGACGACAGATAAGACGGCGAAAATCAGTCTGCAGCATGTGCGCAAATCATTCCGCATTCAGCGGAATTTGAACCATCTCAAAGAAGAGCTGCAGCCGATATCGGCGCTGCAGGATATCAATTTGGACGTGAAACCAGGAGAGTTCATGGTCATTGTCGGACCGAGCGGCTGCGGAAAGTCGACGCTGCTCGATCTGCTGGCAGGGCTCACGAAACCAAACAGCGGGCAAATTCTAATGGACGGCAAGCCGATAACCGGACCGAATCTCGATCGCGGCATCGTGTTCCAGCAATATGCGCTGTTTCCATGGAAGACGGCGCTTGCGAACGTTGAGTTCGGCCTCGAAGCGAAGGGGGTTCCTCGTAAGCAACGCAGCGAAATCGCACGCAAATATATTCAGCTTGTCGGCTTAGCGGGCTTCGAGCATCGCTATCCGCATGAGCTGTCCGGCGGCATGAAGCAGCGCATCGCCATTGCGCGCAGCCTCGCATACGATCCCGAGGTGCTGCTGATGGATGAGCCTTTTGCCGCGCTCGATGCACAGACTCGGGAGACGTTACAAACGGAGCTGCTGCGCATTTGGGAAGCGACTAAGAAGACGATTATTTTCATCACTCACGGTATCGAAGAGGCGGTCTATCTTGGACAGCGAGTAGCGGTCATGACGTCGAGGCCTGGGCGGATTAAACAAATCATCGAGGTTCCGTTCGAGTCGAGAACGACGGAAGAGGATTTGCGGTCGAACCCCGAATTCGTGCGGATTCGGCATCAAATATGGGATTTGTTGAAAGACGAGGTGTCACGGGCGCAGGAGCAGGAGAAGAACAAGAGCCTGAACGCGGCGGGCAAGAAAACAGCAGGCAAAGGAGCGGGTGTTGATGGCTAACGTATCGACAACGACAACTTCAACGTCGACGAGATCCTCCGGCGAGGTACTTGGGCGCTATGAAGCGGGGAATACGGCAAGCAGACGATTGAATAGTTCTGCGGTGCTCCGGGCGGTGCGGGTGAAGGCGCAGCAATGGTTTCGCAATTTGATCGTCATTGTCGCATTCCTTGCCATATGGGAAATCGCGCCGCGAACGGGGCTGGTAGATAACACGTTCTTCCCGCCGCTCTCTCGCGTGCTCGAAGCGTGGTGGCAGTTGCTCTTGTCCGGCGATCTGGCTGAGCACGCGGAAGCGAGCTTATCCCGCTCGCTCGGCGGCTTCCTGCTGGCGCTTGTCGTCAGCGTTCCAATCGGTCTTGCCATCGGCTGGTGGAAGCCGGTCGCTGCTTATCTAAGCCCGCTGCTCGAGGTGATGCGCAACACGGCGCCGCTTGCGATACTGCCGGTGTTCATCTTGCTTCTTGGACTTGGCGAAACATCTAAGATCTCCATCGTCTTCTACGCCTGCTTCTTCCCGCTGCTCCTTAACACGATCAGTGGCGTGAAGAACGTCGATCCGCTGCTCATTAAATCGGCAAAGTCGATGGGGCTGTCGCATCTTGACCTTTTTCGCAAAGTGATTATTCCGGCTGCGATTCCTACGATCTTCATCGGTATCCGGCAGTCCGGCGCGGCGTCCATTCTAGTCCTCGTTGCTGCGGAGATGGTCGGGGCCAAATCAGGCCTCGGTTATCTCATCCAATATACGCAGTTTAGCTTTCAGATCCCAGAGATGTACGCAGGCATTCTATCGATCTCCGTCATCGGCCTTATTCTCAACTATGTCATCTTGTATATTGAGCGTAAATTAACGGCGTGGAAACAGACCTACGGCGACTAAGCGACTTTCGGAAGGTGTGTGAAAAGCAATGAGCAAGCACAAGAAGCAAATGAACCTCAACGTATTCATTATGAACGCAGGTCATCACGAAGCGGCTTGGAGGCATCCCGGAACCGAGCCGCACAACATAACGGACATCGCTTACTTCCAGCGCATTGCCCAAATCGCTGAGCAGGCGAAGTTTGACTCGCTCTTCCTGGCTGACGGCCTTGCGGTGAGCAACAACATTAAGCACGGCGCTTTTGTCGGACTCGAGCCGTTCACGCTGCTCTCTGCACTTGCTGCTGTAACGAAGCAGATCGGCCTGATCGGCACCGTGTCGACGACCTACAACGAGCCGTTCCATGTCGCCCGCAAATTCGCTTCGCTTGACCATATCAGCAAAGGGCGTGCAGGCTGGAATATCGTCACCTCCGGCAGCGAGTTCGAAGCCGGGAACTTCAGCAGGGACTCGCATCTCGCGCATCATAAGCGGTATGAACGGGCGCATGAATTTCTGCGAGTAACGACGGGCTTATGGGATAGCTGGGAGGACGATGCAATCGTCATCGACCGTGACGCAGGTGTGTTCGCTCAGCCGGATAAGGTGCGGGCGATCCACCATGAGGGCGATACGTTCCATGTGCGCGGCCCGCTGAACATTCCGCGCTCGCCGCAAGGCTATCCCGTGCTCGTGCAGGCTGGCTCGTCGGAGGACGGCAAGGAATTCGCCGCGCAGTTCGCGGAGGCGATCTTCACGGCGCAGCAGACTCTTGCGGATGCGCAGCAGTTCTACCGCGATGTGAAAGCAAGAGCGGCAAGGTACGGCCGCAACCCTGACGAGCTGAAGATTCTGCCAGGCATATGCGCGGTCATCGGCGCGACAGAGTCCGAAGCGAAGGAGAAGGAGCAGCAGCTGAACGAGCTGACAGTGCCTGAGTACGGTCTCACCCAGCTTTCCAACATGCTCGGCATCAGCTTGTTCACGTATCCACTGGACGGTCCGCTGCCTGAGCTGCCGAACGTAAGCGACATTAACGGCAATAAGAGCAGATTCCAGCTCGTGGCGGATCTTGCAGGGCGCGAGAAGCTTACCATTCGCCAGCTCATTCACCGTCTCGCCGGCGGTCGCGGCCATCGCGTATTCGCGGGCACAGCGGTGCAGGTTGCGGATCAGCTGGAGGAATGGTTCACGCAAGGAGGCAGCGACGGCTTCAATGTGATGCCGCCATACTTGCCTGCTGGGCTAGAGGAGTTTGCATCGCAGGTCGTGCCGGAGCTTCAGCGTAGAGGACTGTTCCGCACAGAATATCAAGGCAGCACGCTTCGGGAGCATTTTGGTCTAAGCCGTCCGGTTAATCAGTTCGCGGCAACGATTTCGAAGAATAGCCAAATCATCTAAATAATAAGGAGGCCATAAATATGAGCCAAGTAGAACGTAATGAAGCCGTGGAAGCAAGCGTTAATTTCGAGGTACGCCCTGTAGCAGGGAGAATCGGTGCAGAGATTCGAGGAGTGGAGCTGTCTGCGGATTTGAACGAAGAGACAGTCAGCTTCATCCGGGAAGCGCTTCTGAAGCATAAAGTCGTCTTCTTCCGCGGCCAGCATCAGCTGGATGACGCAGGTCAGGAGGCTTTCGCGAAGCTGCTTGGCAGCCCGGTGGCGCATCCGACCGTGCCGATCAAGCAAGGGACCGATTACGTGCTTGAGCTGAACTCCGCGCATGGCGCTCGCGCAGATTCCTGGCACACTGACGTAACGTTCGTTGATGCGTATCCGCAAGCGTCGATTCTTCGCGCGGTTGTCGTGCCGGAAGCGGGCGGCGATACGGTATGGGCGAATACGGCAGCTGCTTACGACAATCTGCCAGCCGAGCTGCAAAAGCTCGTTGACGGCTTATGGGCGGTCCACTCGAATGAGTACGATTATGCGGCCTATCGTAGCAAAGAAGTAGATGAAGCGGCGATCGCAAAGCATCGCGAAGTGTTCGCATCCACCGTCTATGAAACGGAGCATCCGCTTGTTCGTGTTCATCCGGAGACGGGTGAGCGCACGCTAGTGCTCGGTCATTTTGTGAAACGGATTCTTGGCTTGTCCTCGGCGGACTCCGCGCAGCTGTTCTCGCTGCTTCAGAGCCATATTACGAGACTTGAGAACACGGTTCGCTGGCGCTGGTCGGAAGGCGACGTGATTATCTGGGACAATCGGGCGACACAGCACTACGCTGTGAACGATTATGGCGATCAGCACCGTGTCGTGCGGCGCGTAACGATTGACGGCGATGTGCCGGTCAGCATTGACGGAAAGCACAGCGTAACCCGCAAGAAGGTGCCGGCATCACCGCAGTCTGCAGTAGAAAGCGCATAATGGCTTGAACGATAGCCTCTGGCAGCAGTCAGGTGCCCGCGATCATTGCGAGCGTCGACGCTGTCAGAGGCTTTTTCCATTCCAAGGTGAAATGTTTGCTATGATTATTTGCTATGATAGACAATAACAAACCATTTCGCATGGAAAAGGGTGGTGAGGAACATCGTACCGCATGAATTTGCTCCCTCGCATGAAGCGGTAATGGTTTCCAATATGATCGGCTATGGCCTACTGCTGCTCGTGGCGATCATTGTATGGCTGACTGGGCGCAAATCTAGCGTGCCGGAGCCTTTGTACTTCCTGAAGCTACTTGGCTATTTGGTGCTGTCGGTGTTTGCTTTTCGCTTCAATGGCTTCGCGCTTCCATTCGGTTTATTGCTCGCATATTTAATGATGCGGAGAACGAAGCATAACCGTCCGGTGAAGCAGACGGCGGTGCTGTTAGGCGGCATGCTGTTTCTGTTCTCGTTATTCCCGCTCGCTGAAAGGCTCGATCACCTGCTCGACCCGCCGCATCAGATGTCTACATATTTGGATCGCGGAATTAATCCTACCATACAAGGCTTTAACATGACGGTGCTGGATAACAAAAAGAAGCTATGGGCTACACTTGTGGAGCGGGATACGGAGAGCGTGCAGCTGTATAAGGCGCTTGCGGATTCAAGATCAATCGAGACTGTTCCGGTGTTGTGGGAGCCTAACGTAACGATTGAGCTGAGGCAGGATCATAAGCAAGAACGATTCCGGGAGCTGCAGTTTCAGTTTGATCGAGATGGCCGCTATTTCACGCTATACAATGGATCGACGACGTACAGCTTTGAAAGCACAGCTGCGTTCAGGGAGATTTTCGTACAGAAGATCATGCCGCTTGTTCGGAATAGATCAGCATAGCTTTATGGTGCTTATTGGCGGAGTAGACTGCAATAGAGCGAAAAAGAGCTCAATAGAGCGTAGAGCAAATCCGCAATAGACCGCATCCGTTGACAGAGGGGCGGTCTTTTTTCGGCGATACGGGTCGTGTAGGGCAGAGCAGAGCACGCGGCGCGCTAACGAACCGTATGTTCCTTATTGCGGTCAAAATTACACTTATGAAAATTTAACGAACTGTAACAACACTATTTGGTGATTTTTAGGCGAAAGAAGCTCATTTGCAGTAAATAACGTCAGTCCAGTTCGTTACAGCGCTAATCTCTGCCAAAAAGGACGAATAACGATTGTTGAGTTCGTTAGCGCTGGCACAGGCGAGTGAAAAACGCGGGGAACAGCTAGGCAGCTAGAGTTCCCAACAGCCGAACACCGAACAGCCGAACATCCAAACAGCCAAACAGCCAAACAGCCGAACAGCCGAACAGCCGAACAGCCCAACAACTTTTGCCAGCATATGCAGATTGCGGGGGCTAGTCAGCGGACCACGGCAAGGAATTGCCCGTTGGGACTGAGAGTCTGATATTCGGACTCTCAGTGCTAAATTGCGGCTAATATTGGACTGAGAGTCGGATTTCCGTACTCTCAGTGTTCTTAGCTTTCAATAAGGCCGTGTTCAGTGATCTAAGAGTCCGATATTCGGACTCTCAGATCGAAATTGCGGGTAATATTGAACTGAGAGTCGGCTTTCCGGACTCTCAGTGTTCTCAGCTGTCGGTAAGTCCGCATACCGGTCATCTCGACAAATATCATGCAAAGGGGCTGTACCTCAAGTAGGTACAGCCCCTCGATTATTTTAACGGACGCCACAGCGCTTATTTGCCACCAAATGACTATTCTTAAAATCTAACGGTTACCAGAGAGGTTATTTGGCCCAAATCGGAAGAATTCGCTCTCAAATCGCCACATAGTGTCACTGATAACCGTTAAAAATTAGAAAGAGCCATTGTTAGCCAAATAGTGTTCGTGACAACCGTTAGCGCCATTTTCGCTGAAGAAAGTTTGAACATCCGCCTTCACTACCCAAGCTACCTAAGCTACCTAAGCTACCCTAGCTGTCCTTCATCTTCACCAAGAACGCGTTAATCGCATAGTGCGCCGCGCCGCGAACAGCGGACGTGTCCCCAAGCTCCGCGTACAGAATTCGCAGCTGTCCGCGGTGATACGCAAGTGCGCGTCTAGCGACAGTTTCAGAGACCGCTTCGCTGATCCAAGCTTCGGCGCGTCGCATCCGGTTGCCGATGATGACGACATCCGGATTGAAGATGTTGACGATGTTGGCGATGCCTGCGCCGATCCATTCTCCGATGCCCCGGAACAAGGCGATGACATCCTCTTTGCCTTGTTCGGCTGCTTCCAGCAGACTGTCCAGATCGTCGTCATAGCCTGCGTTGGCCGCCTGCTCAAGCAGCGCATTCTCCGAAGCATACAGCTCCCAGCAGCCATGGTTGCCGCAGCGGCATGGCTTGCCGCCAGCTTCAATGGACAGATGGCCAAGCTCGCCGGAGAAGCCGGACGCGCCTTTGTACAGCTCCTTGTCCAGAATAATGCCGCTGCCAATCCCGATGCCGATGCTGACATAGATTTGTGTAGCAATGCCGCGGCCTGCTCCATACTTCTGCTCGCCCTGCGCGCCGGCGTTCGCTTCATTATCAATCGTCACCGGAACGCCGAACCGTTCCTCGATAAGCGTGCGCAGCGGCACGTCTGACCAAGATAGATTCGGAGCGAACAGAATCGTACCTTCATCATTGATGATGCCTGGCACACCGATTCCGATACCTACCAATCCGTACGGGCTGGTAGGTATCGCTGTCTCGAGCCCTTCGATGCAAGCGATGAGCTGGTTAATGACTTTATCCTGTTGCTGGGTATGCAGCGGCAGCGTCCGTTCGACGATGACGGTTCCTTCGAGATCGGTGAGTATGCCGCGAATATAATTGACGCCCAGATCGATTCCGACGGCGTAGCCCGCCTTGGCATGGAACAGCAGCATATTCGGCTTGCGCCCGCCGCTGGATTCGCCTGGTCCGATATCGACAACGAGATGACGGTCGATCAGATCTTGAACGAGACTCGACACCGTCGCCTTGTTCAGTCCGGTCCGCTCCGAGATTTGCGCGCGTGAAAGAGGCGCGTGACGAAGCACGGCCTCCAGCACGATTGCTGTATTGATTTTTTTGACTAGCGTCAAATCCCCGGTTTTCTTAATCGCCATACCCTAACGTCCCCTCGAATCCGCCTCTTGCGATGATTTGGAAACGATTTTACCACGAGGAAGTGGAAGTTGCATCTTTTTATTCCTCTTCGTCGTAGACGCGGATGGTCCATACATTGGATAGCGACGTGCCTCTTACTGTTGTTCCGTCATCAGTGAACGTGGAGCCGGCATTCGCTTGGTTATCGAGCTTGCCACCTGGCGGCTCCTCTTTCACCGTCGCTTTGAACGACACGGTTGCATAAGCGCCGGCAGCAATTGTGCCGATCGGAATACCCGCCGAACCCGGTGATGCATCAGGCAGACGCTCGCCGTTCACCCAGACGCTGCCTGGTACGAACACGGCTTCGCTCGGCAGCGGATCACGGAGCACGACATTGGCAGCCGGATAAGGGGTTGGGTTACGGACGATCAGATTGTACGTGATGCGGTCGCGGACGTTGGCGGACAAGGAGCTGGATGATTTCTCGATGATGAGCCCTACAACGTTGACTGTTCGGCTTGCTTCAATCCGCCCTGTTTCATTTGACGAAATGACAGCGGTGTTCACGATCCGCGAGCCCGGTTGTGCATCAGCCGGAATGATGAACCATAGATACCCGACCTCACTAGCGTCTGGTATCAGCTCATCCAGATGGAAGGACAGCCCCACTGGCTCATCGACGAGCAGAATGTTATTCAGCGTCACATTGCCTCGGTTTATAAAGAACAGACTCATACGCAGCTTCTGCCCAGGCAACCCAATCGGCGGCAGCAGCTTCGTGAGGCTGAGCTCAGGAGCCGGGAGAACGAGAACCGAGGCGCTCGTCGTCGCTGGCGGCGTCTCGCTCGAAACCGCCGTGACGACGTTCGTCACGAACGAGTTGGCTGGCGTACCTTCAGGAACGATATAATCCGCAATCAATGTGGTTGCAGAAGCGGATCGCTAACGACGACGTTCGTGATCTCGGTGTTGGAAGTGTTGGTAACGACGATGATGAAATGGACCGTTTCGCCAGGCAAAGCGGTCGTGTGATCCACAGTCTTCTCGACCGATAAGCCGAAAACAGCTGCAACGGTCACTTCGGCGCTTGCCGTGGCGGCTGGCGTCTGGTCCGTGATTACGATTGCCGTATTAGTCAGCTTCGTGCCCGCGGGCGTTCCAAGAGGAATGACGAATGGAACTGTCGCTACATACTGACCGCCAACCGGCAGAGACGGGACCGTAACGGAGAAGGACAGCTCCGGATCCGTTATCATGACGTCCGTTAGCGGGATATTGCCCGTATTGGTCACGACGATCGAGTATTCAACCGTAGCGCCTGGAGGCGCGAGCTGCGAGCTTGGCGTCTTCGTGATCGTAATGAGCGGAGCAGGGATAATGAGCACGTTGGTGCTCGCTGTTTCAGTACCGATCTGGGATACAAGCGTTGCGGTATTGTGAATGATCGTACCTGAGGGAGTTCCCGGCGGAACGGTGTCCATGCCGAAGAAAACGACCGAGGTATTCGGGTCCAGCTTCGTAATGGTTTGATTTAATTGCAGGAGCGGGTCGGTTAATACCAGATTGAAGAGTGGCGTTGCCTGGGATTCGTTTCTGACCGTGAGGGTGTAATCGATGGTCTGCCCAGGGATTGCCGTGATGGTATCGGCTTCTTTGGTCAAAGAGACAGACGGCGTTTCTGTGATGAGTACCGATGCGGAATCCGTCAGCGTCACAGGCAAATTGCTGGCAGTGAGTGTTGCGGTGTTGACGAAGTTGCTCCCAATTGGTGCGTTGGCAGGAATGACGAACGGCACCTCCAGCAGCTGTCCGTTTGTAACCGAAGGGAACGTTACGTCAATGCCAAGTATCGGATCGACTAAGTGTACATTCATCAATGTGACGAAAGCTGGAACTTCAACGGTGAACGTGTAAGTCACCGTATCTCCATGCATAGCTTCCGTAGGCTGCACGCTTTTGAAAAATTGGGCATCGATTGGACCGGAGTCGATGTTGATCGTAACAGAGGCGGATTGCGGAGGCGTCAGGCTGCTCTGCGCTGTTACGGTATTCAAATAACTGCTTCCCGGCGGGCCGGGTTGAATTTGGGATTGAATCGTGAACTGCATCGATTGCCCGGCTGGAAGCTCAGGGACCGTTTGTTGAAAGTTCAATAAAGGGTCGCTGACCATAATGTTCGAAAGCTTGCCGGCACCGGTATTGGTGACGGTGATGACGTAGGCGAGCGGTGTTCCCACCGGGCCGGTGACGGAGCTTCCTCCGTTGACGGTCTTCGTGAGCGAGAGTCTAGGCGTGCAGAAGACTTCCGGCAAACAGCCGGTGAACGGCACGTTATGCTCTTCGATGGAACCGGTCGTATTCGTGAGCGAATCCGCTACGATCGTGCCGTCGATATTGCCGAAGCCGGAGGCGCTCCAAGCGGCGAACGGCGCGAGCACGGAGCCTTTGATCGACAGGTTGAGGTTGAACGCGTTCGTCGCCTGAAAGAAGTTCCACATGATGAAAGCGCCGTCTGCCGCTGTGGACTGACCGCCGTTTCTGAAGATGGCGTAGCTGCCGAACCCGACGCTCGTGCCGGTGATATTGACGAGAATCGCAGAGCCGGGAGGCGCAATGATGTTAATGCCGTTCGCAGAGGAAAGGGATACGCCTGAGCCAGCGACGTTGTTCCCGTTGATCGTGAATATGTTCAGCGTGGGGCTGTTCCCTTGCAGAACGATTTGTCCGAAATTGACAAATGCGGTTCCGTTCGGGCTAAGAGTACCCCATGAGGCAGATGCGCAAGTTAAGTATTATTCAGCCGCAGCGAAGTCAACCGGTGTTCCGCGGAAAGGCTGGCCAGAGACGCCGTTATTGTTCGTCATCGTGTATTTAATAATGGTTCCGGTCGGACTGATGACGCTGTTGCCGTTGAAGTTCGTGCCGCCTGTAATATTCATATTGCCGCCAACGATAAGATCGGCTCTTGTCTGTGAGGATGTCAAGGCAACGCCAATCCCGTAGCTGTTGTAGGTCGCATTGCCGCCAACGGCTACACGTCCGCCGGAATCGACGAACGATTGCGTATGATTGCCGAACACGAATACGTTAAAATCATTTGCCGCGCCTAAGTTACCACAAGCCATTTAGAGGTTCGCCTCCTGAAAAATGTCGAAACTTTGTCGAAAATAAACTATTTACAGGCTATGCGGAGGCCTAGCTTCGGATGCTTGTATGAAAACAAAACTGGGTGAAAAAAACATACTTTGTTTAGTAGACAAACAAAGTTTCTTAGTGCTAGAATAGGGTCATAAGAACGTTTACATTATTTTTAGGAGGCAATCATAAATGGCATATTTCAATAACATCGGTAAAATTGCTTACGAAGGCAAAGGATCGGACAATCCACTTGCATTTAAACATTACAACCCAAGCGAAGTCGTACTTGGCAAAACAATGGAAGAGCACCTGCGCTTCGCGGTTGCTTACTGGCATACATTCACTGGCGCTGGCTCCGACCCGTTCGGCGTGGGCACAGCAGTTCGCGGCTGGGATAGCGCTAACGAGATGGACCAAGCGAAACGCCGCGTAGAAGCGAACTTCGAGTTCCTGAGCAAGATCGGCATCCCTTACTACTGCTTCCATGACCGTGACATCGCTCCGGAAGGCGATACGCTTGCTGAAACGAACAAGAACCTCGACGTAATCGTCGATATGCTTGAAGAGAACATGAAAGCAACTGGCGCGAAGCTGCTCTGGAACACAGCAAACATGTTCACAAACCCGCGCTTCGTGCACGGTGCAGCAACAACTTGTAACGCAGACGTTTACGCATACGTTGGCGCACAGCTGAAGAAGAGCCTTGAAGTGGGCAAACGCCTTGGCGCAGAGAACTATGTATTCTGGGGCGGCCGCGAAGGTTATGAGACGCTGCTCAACACGGATATGGCGCTTGAGCTCGACAACCTTGCTCGCCTGTTCGACATGGCGATCGCATACTCGAACGAAATCGGATTCGACGCTCAATTCCTCATCGAGCCGAAGCCGAAAGAGCCAACGAAGCATCAGTATGATTTTGACGCAGCTACAACAATTGCGTTCCTACAGAAGTATGGCTTGAAAGACAAGTTCAAGCTGAATCTTGAAGCGAACCATGCAACGCTTGCAGGCCACACTTTCGAGCACGAAATCCGCGTAGCAGCAATCAACGGCATGCTCGGATCGCTTGATGCGAACCAAGGCGACCTTCTGCTCGGCTGGGATACGGATGAATTCCCAACTGACCTTTACTCGACTACGCTTACTATGTTCGAAGTGCTCAAAGCAGGCGGTATTGGCCGTGGCGGCATTAACTTCGACGCGAAAGTACGCCGTGGCTCGTTCGAAGACCAAGATTTGTTCCTAGCTCACATCGCAGGTATGGACACTTACGCTTGGGGTCTGAAAGCAGCAGCGAAGCTGATCGAAGAGAAAGTGCTCGACAACATCGTGGACAATCGCTACCGCAGCTTCCGCGACGGCATCGGCGCTGAGATCGTAGCAGGCCGCGCAACGCTGGCATCGCTTGAGCAGTACGCACTGCAAAACAACGTCATCAAGAACGAGTCCGGCCGTCAAGAGCGGGTCAAATTGATGCTGAACGAAATCATCTACAGCGTATAGGAGGATCAACCCTGCATGTCCTACGTCATCGGTATTGACCTCGGCACAAGCGCGGTAAAGGTGCTGCTTCTTGACCGAAGCGGCACTGTAACTGCCGAAGCGTCGCGCGACTATCCGCTTTATCATGAACATTCCGGCTGGAGCGAACAATCGCCGGAGGATTGGGTTGCGGGCACGATCGGCGCGATTAGCGAGCTGGTCGGAAGCGCAGGCATTCCGGCTGACGCAATCGAAGGAATCAGCTTCTCCGGCCAAATGCACGGTCTTGTTCTGCTAGACGCAGCAGGGAAGCCGGTACGCAAAGCGATTCTATGGAACGATACGCGCACGACTGCGGAATGCCGCGAGATCGAAGCGCTTGTCGGTGGGGAGCAGCTGCTGACTTTAACGCGCAATCCGGCGCTGGAGGGCTTCACTCTGCCGAAGATTCTATGGGTGCGCAAGCACGAGCCGGAAGTGTTTGCACAGGCGGCTTCGTTCCTGCTGCCGAAGGATTATGTGCGTTATCGGTTAACAGGCGCGCTTCATATGGATTACTCCGATGCGGCTGGTACGCTGCTGCTTGATGTAGCGGGGAAACGCTGGAGCAATGAGGTGCTGGAAGCAGTGAAGCTGCCAGCATCGTTCTGCCCACCGCTTGTCGAGTCGCACGCGATGACAGGCACATTGCTGCCTGAACAGGCAGCGGCTTGCGGCCTTAGCGCAGACACGAAAGTGTTCGCGGGCGGCGCAGACAATGCATGCGGCGCCATCGGCTCGGGCATCCTGCAAGAAGGACTGACGATGTGCAGCATCGGTACGTCCGGCGTTATCCTGTCCTATGAGCAAGGAAGCGGCAATGACTTCCGCGGCAAAGTGCATTTCTTCAATCACGGCAAAGAGGATGCTTTCTATGCAATGGGCGTTACGCTCGCGGCAGGATACAGCCTCAGCTGGTTCAAGAATACATTCGCGAAGGGCGAGTCCTACGATGAGCTGCTTCAAGGCGCAGGCGACGTGAAACCGGGCTCGAATGGTCTGTTGTTCACGCCGTATCTCGTCGGCGAGCGTACGCCTCATCCGGATTCGGTCATTCGCGGCAGCTTCATCGGCATCGACGGCTCTCATGAACGGATTCATTTTGCAAGAGCGGTGATGGAAGGCATTACGTTCTCGCTTAACGAGTCGGTTGATATGTTCAGGCAGGCGGGCAAGACAGTCGATACGATTATCTCGATCGGCGGCGGCGCGCAGAATCCGGTGTGGCTCCAAATGCAAGCAGACATCTTCAATGCAGACGTAGTGGCGCTTGAGAACGAGCAAGGTCCTGGCCTCGGAGCAGCAATGCTCGCGGCATATGGCAGCGGCTGGTTTGAAAGTCTGGACGCTTGCGCGGAGCTGTTCGTGAAGCGCTCCTCCGTGTACAAGCCGAATCCGGCTGCTGTGGATGCGTATGCAGGCTTATTCCGGATTTATCAGGATATCTATGCACAGACTCGCGGCATGAACGCTGCCTTGCAGCCGTACCGCAAATAATTGTTTCATTAATAAAGCAATCCGCCGGCTCCCGTTCAAGGACAGGAGTCGGCGGATTTTTTTTTTTTTTGTCCATTTATGCGACTATTTAATTATTTAAACTTCTGTAAAGGGATGGTAAAATAGACGAGCAACTATGTCGCTAGCACTAGATTGGAAGAAGTTACAAGCGGAAAATATCGGGATTTGTCGATTGGACCGCTGTTTATTGGGGACTGGTCCAAAGTATACTGGTGTTAGTATGACCAGATTATAGCAATCTATTTAACTGATGGCAGAGGCGGAGATCCACGAGATGAAGAAAAAATTGAAGCTAAACAAGAAGCCTGACTTGCAACTGAACCCGATGAATGTGAAGCTCAAAATGACGGTTGGCGCCAAACTAATGCTGTCGTTTATCAGCGTTCTCCTGCTGCTCGTTGCTAATGGTGTAATCAGCTCTATGATGATGTCCAAGATGAACGACAATTCGAAGGTCATTGCGGATAGATGGCTGGCCGGCGTAGAAACAATCAATAATATCAACTACATGGCGGATCATGTGCTCTCCACGCAGTACAAGCTTCTCATTGAGCAGAACGAGAACTTGAAGAAACAATACACAGCAGAAGCAGATGCGATGATTCAGAAAGTGAATGACAGCTTCGCATCGTATAAATCGATTATTAACGATACGGATTCCCAGGATCAAGGGTTGGTTGCCAACCTTGAGACAGCCTGGAAGACTTATGAGAGTACATACAAGAAGACGGTTGAGCTTTCAAAGCAGAACCTCTCGATAGATCAGGTGTCTAATTTCATGAAACAATCGGAGAAGTCGTACATGGCTATTCAAGCCAACATCGACTATCTGGTTCGTAATAACCATAGCGGTGCTGAGGATGCGAGGCAAGTCAACCTTGACATCTATAACCAGTCAAAGCAGATGGTAATGATTGCGCTAGCGGTTGGCGTACTGCTCGTCGTGCTGCTTACCTGGTATGTAAGATCTGCAATCTCGAAGCCGATCAAGCAAGCGGCAACAGTTGTGAACGATATTGCTGGCGGCAATCTGCTCGTCACGATGCCGAAGATTCGCAACAAGGACGAGATTGGCGCGCTATTCGCTTCGCTAAGCGGCATGATCAGTCAGCTGCAGACGGCGATGCGCGGCGTACAGGAAGCATCCGCAGGCATCGCTTCTTCTTCGCAGCAGATGCTCGCGATTTCGGAGCAGAATGCAAGCGCGTCCCAGCAAGCGGCGGAATCCGTGTCGCAAATGGCTGCGGGTACGGAAGTGACGCTGCAGCGCTTCGAGGAAGTAAGCAAGACGACGCAAGATCTCGGCGAAGGCATCAACCGTATTGCGGAGTCGACCTCCGTCGTAGCGAGCTTGTCGGCGGATGCGAGCCGTGAAGCCGCTGTCGGTCTTGAAGCGGTGAAGCAGGCCATGGTGAAGATGACCGGCATTAATGAAACGGTGCAGAAGTCGGTTGAGCAAGTGAATCAGCTGGAGCTGCATACCCGCAATATCGGCATGATCTCGAAGCTGATCGGCGAAGTGTCCAAGCACACGAACTTGCTTGCGCTCAATGCTGCCATTGAAGCAGCTCGCGCAGGAGAGCATGGCCGCGGCTTCGCTGTCGTTGCCGATGAAGTACGCAAGCTCGCGCAGCAAACTTCCGAAGCAGTTGAGGAGATTGAGAACGTCATCCAGCAAGTAACTGACGATACGCTTGTAGCCGTACAGTCAATGAACGCGACTGCGGTTGAAGCTGGCGAAGGTCTGCGCAGCGTACGCGAAGCAGGCGAGTCGTTCGCAGGCATCGCTGCCGCATCGGAGCGGGTATCCGGCCAGGTGCAGGAGGTTGCCGCAGCTTCGGAGCAGATGGCGGCAGGCTCGGAACAGGTGATAAGCAGCATGAAGCACCTGAAGGAAATCGCCAGAGGCAGCGCAGAGACCGCGATGACAGTAGCGGCGACGACTGAGGAGCAGACAGCTTCTGCAGAGCAGATTGCAATCTCTTCGCGCTCACTCAGCGAAATTGCGCAAGGGATGAACGAAGTCGCTTCGAAGTTTAAGCTATAAACGAAGCTATTAGCTGCAATTAAAAACAACCTCCAACCCACCTCGTACGAAGCGGAATTGGAGGTTGTTTTATTGATGCGGTTAGCATGAGTCTTCCGTTATAGTGGACCCCAAATATCGTCTGGCAAGACGCCGAGATGCTCCGCGATGAGATGCGCGGTGAGACGCTGCGGCTTCTTGATTTTGCCATTGCGGATGTTGGAGATGGTCGTTAATGAAATCTGTGTATTCTCGGCGAGCTTCGTAACGGTCATGTTCCGCTTCAGCATGAGCAAGCGAAGCTTGAAGGAAGGAGCGTCGTCCTTCCCATATTCCTCTATATCTATCGTTTGCTTGGCAGACTTTCCGTCCGCGGGAGCAATTGTCTCGATAGTCAGAACGACGATGGCGAAGCAACGGAAAGTACCATTAGGATAGAAAAAAGGTTTAAGCAGTGCATGAGCGTAGAACTGCTCGTCTAGAAGCTGTAATTTAAACCGGAGCGACTCCGGTTCCTGCTTGGTTCGAAGATCATTCAGAAAAGCAAGTACCCGGCTGCGATCTTCTTCGGCGACGAAACTCTGATGCGGCATCGTCGCAATCGTTTGGCGGTCAAGGCGCATCGGCTCATAGTAGCTGCGCATGGATGTAATGGAACCCGTATTCGTCAAGACGAGCGACATTTCTATGCGCTGCTTAATGAAATAATCGTTGATCCACTTATGCTCGGAGCAGTCCCTGAACGTAATCAGATAATAGTCATCTTTTGCGTACATAATCGGCTTTACATGCAATTCAGCGAATATGTGCATATTGCCTGGCATGATCAAGTCGAACTCTGCATGCGCTTCAGGCAGCTTGTCCGAAATCATCTCACACATCCGGTCAATTAGCGGCCATAGCTCGTTCGAAACAGACTCAGGCATATTCATCAGCTTGTTGCCAATGAGCGCTTCCTGCTTGAATCCTGTTACAAGGCAAAAAGATTTCGTGCAATCATGAATATATCTTGAGTTCTGCTGCTTGCGAATAATTAATATCGCATTTGCAGTATTTGCGAACATATCAACCATCATTGTGCATCGCACCCCTGCATGTGTTGTATGCGGGTATTATAACATAACTTTATATAAAGTGAGTGAAAGCCTTCGAGAGGTGGATAAAATATCGAGCATGGAGGAACGCTAGCTAAGAATGGATAATTTTAGCTAAAAGAGGATGTGCACGATATGCAGGATACAGCATTAATGTTTCAATTTGGAGATTCTGGTTCAGCTCTGCTCGCAAGCTCGACCTTGCAAGAGCTCGGTTATGATCCCGTCATTCAGCAAGGATCAAGTGTACATATTCATATTCGAGGCAGCGATCTGACTTCAGCGCTGGAGATCGCGCAGTCACACGGCGGACAATTGGCCGTGCAGTCCTCGATTCCGGATATTGAGCTGACGAACGATGCTTACAATATGGCGAACATTACGATTCCGGCACATGTGGTGAATGAGGATTTGGTCGCTCTAGAGGAAGCGCAGAACGGGTATCAGAACAGGGATCACGACGCGCCGGCTGAGGATGAGTTCTTCCCGGATGACGGTTCGTACGGGTATTTCTCAGGTGACGTACATACTTGATCGAGAAAGAAAAAGGCTGGCAAGCGATACTCCATCGCCTGTCAGCCTTTCTTTATTTCAGCGCGGCATTCGTGCCGGCAGTATAGCCCGTCGTGAACGCTGCGGTAATGTTGTAGCCCCCGGTATACCCGTGAATATCGAGCACTTCGCCGCAGAAGTAGAGCCCATTCTTCAGCTTGGAAGCCATCGTCTTCGGATCAATTTCCTTCAGATTCACGCCTCCGCCAGTGACAAAAGCATCTTCCAGCTTCAATGTCCCATAGGCGCGGAGCGGGAAAGCCTTGATCAGCTTCGCAAGCGCAAGCCAAGCCTGCTTCGGAATATTGTCATAGGTTAGCTGCTCGTCCAGCGCTGCAGCTGCCAGAAGCAGCGGAACCATGCGCTCCGGCAAGTAGCCCTTCAGCACATTTTTGATGGACTTCTTTGATTCGAGTTTGAGCAGTTTCAGCGATTCAGCGTATACCTCGTCAGCGCTTTTGCCAGGGAAGAGGTCGATGGTCAGCAGAACGCTGCCACCGCCAGCCTGCTTCAGCTGCTTCACGACAAACTGGCTGCAGCGCAGAGCTATTGGACCGGATATGCCGAAATGGGTGAAGATCATATCGCCCTCATGCGAGATCAGCTTCTTGCCCTTCGCATTCCAGACCGAGAGGCTCACATCGCGCAGCGACAATCCTTGCAGCTCCTTGCTCGCAATGAACGGCTCGTTCACCGTAATCGGCACCTCGGTCGGGAACAGCTCCGTAATGGTATGCCCCGCCGATTCCGCCCACGGATAGCCGTCGCCGGTCGAGCCGGTATGCGGTACGGATTTGCCGCCAACAGCTATGATGACGCTTCTGCTGGAGATCATTTCTCCGGCTGCGGTCGTTACGCCCAGCACGCTTTGCTCGTTGAAATTCACTCGTTTCACCGGCGTGTTCACGCGAATATCAACGCCTTGCTTGCGCACTTGATTGATGAGGGCGTCAACGACGGTTTTGGCTTTGTCCGAAACGGGGAACATCCGGCCGTTATCCTCTTCTTTCAGCCGAATGCCGAGCTGCTCGAAGAACGCGATAATATCTTTATTGCCGAAATTCGCTAGCGAGCTGTGCAAGAATCTCCCGTTGCCAGGTATATGCTTGATGAGCTCGTCAATGTCCTTGTTATTGGTGACGTTGCAGCGGCCTCCTCCGGAGATGCCAAGCTTACGGCCGAGCTTGTCTCCTTTGTCCAGCAGCAGTACTTTCGCGCCGTTCTTGCTAGCTGCGATGCCCGCCATTAAGCCCGCTGAGCCGCCGCCGATAATAATTACATCATATGTCATTAGGTAATACCCCTTATTGTTGCTTTTTGTAGAAAGGTGCTTCATGCTTCTCTGCCGTTACCTATCATACTATCCAGCTATTTATGCGTCTACTCAGCTATATGAACTAAATCTTCTAATTCGTTACATTGTCAAATAGCGTCACCTGTGCTTTAATCGGGATAACAGTAAAATTTTGCCCTAATAACAGGGGATTTGGAAGGGTGGGATTCTACTTTGTGTGGAAGCTAATGCTCCTGCAATTTCTTGTCGCATTATTGCCAGTCTTCGTCTTCCAGATTTGGTTTGACTACTCAAAGCCACGCAAGAACATCCTGATTCTTATCACTTCTGTATGTGCATCTAGTATGATTATGGCGCTGTGCATCTGCTCGGAGGTTCGGGGCTTCGATCTGGATTACCGCTATGTGCCGATGCTTATTGGTGCCTTATATGGCGGCAGCAGTATTATGTTAATACTAGCCGCAATATTCGCCGCATCGGAATGGGCATTCATGCACGGCAACTGGAGCTGGATAGAAATCGCCGGCGCACTGCTCTTACTGCCTTTGATTTATAAGTATCAGAAAGGCTTTCTGAATTTATCGCAGCGGCGCAAATACACGATTGTTCTGAGCTTGACGGCTGTTGTTCTTATCATCCGGGCTTCCACCTTCATGTACTACTACCATGTGAAGCATCCTCAGCTTACTTCTTCCGAAATCACTCACCTTATTCTTCATGAGCTTGCTTACTTCTTAGTTATGTGGCTGTTTGTTGTTTTCTCGGAAAGTCTGCTGCAAAGAGAGAGAATCGCTCACCAGCTCAAAGGCGTCACGAATAATTACCGCATTGAAGTGCAGAAGCTGCAGCAGTTTATCGACGAGACACCGCTTGGCGTTATTTTCGTCGATTCGTACGGCGTCATTACCCATATTAATGAGATGGCGATTCATCTGCTTCGGGATAAAGTCGTCGGCAAAATGCGCCATGAACTGCTCGGTCAGCATTTTACGATTATGTACGATCATATTGAGAAGGATGTGCTCGGGCGGCTTCTGCATCAAGCGCTTAATGGGCATAAGCTATCGACGGAATATGTGCAGGAACAGGGTAAAATCTACCTCAACTCCGGCATCTGTGTTCGCGATATTCAAAATAATGAAATTATCGGCGCGGCCATCATCGCGCACGACATTACGGAGCTGAACCGACTGCGGGCGGAGCTTGGGCGGATGGAACGACTCAGCCTTGTCGGGCAGATGGCAGCCAGCATTACGCATGAAATTCGGAACCCAATGGCGGTAATTCGCGGCTTTGTTCAGCTGATGAAAGAGCGCAGCCCCGGCGATCAGCAGCAATATTACCGGATTGTCATGGATGAGCTCGACCGCGCGAACAGCATTATTAATGACTTTCTGTCGCTTGCTCAGAACCGGATCGTCGAGAAGGAGAAATGCTCGCTCCATGTCATTATTAACGATATTATGCCGCTCTTGATAGCCGATGCGAATATGCGAGGGCAATCTATAGAGCTGCAGCTGGATGATCGAATTCCATCTCTAATGCTGAATGAGAAAGAGATGAAGCAGCTCATCTTGAATTTGGCGCGAAACGGAATGGAGGCAATGGATCAGCACGGTGTGCTTCGGCTGGAAACGACGGCGTATCCGGATTATGTGGAGCTGCGTGTGACGGACAATGGCAGCGGCATTCCAGCGGAGAAGCTGGAGCGATTGTTCGAACCGTTCTTCACGACCAAGACTCGTGGAACTGGCCTGGGGCTTCCGCTGTGCCTCAGCATCGTTGAGCGGCATGGCGGCGAAATCGCTGTCGACTCGAAGGAAGGGGGCGGCACGACGTTCAAAGTGAAATTTGATCGGAACCGGAATTACTACGGAGCGTCGACTGCAACTGCCGTTGCTGCTGGGGTGCATCTTGCATAGAAGGAGCGTATGCTATTGCCGGAAGTTATTGCTTTAGGACCGCTGCGGCTTGATGCCGTGTTGCTTGCTGCACTTATAGCGGGAGCTGCCGGATTGATCGCGATCAAATTAAAGCTGACAGGAACGGAGCGGTCCGAGCTGTGGGGGCAGTTGTATGTGAATGCCGCGATCATTACGCTGCTCTGTTGGAAGCTGTTGTTTCTGCTGCGTGAGCCCTCGATGTTGTGGGAGCGGCCAAGCTCGCTTGTGATCGTGCGCGGCAGCGGATTTGATGCGATGATCGGCTTTTTTGCCGCATTCATCTATATCGTTTATGTTCGATACCGCAGGCGAATACCTAGTCTGGTGATGCTGGATACGTGGCCTTTTGCGCTTATTCCCGCTTGCCTGGTATGGACGTTGTTAACGGATATGCGGTATGGAATGGGGTATGCGGTTCTTTATGCGCTCGTGTATGCTGTCATGCTGCGGGTCGATGCAGAGGCAGGGACCGGAAGACTCGCTGCCATAGCATTGTTAGGTTCTGGCCTTGGTGGCTTGCTAGTGAGTCTGTTTGCCCCGTATGCACCTGGTGTTGTACCGGAATTGACGCTTGGTCTAACCCGTCTACAGTTGCTTTTTGCAGGATGCGGTCTGGTCGGTGCGCTCTTGCCTTTATCTGAACCCGCAAGGGATAAGGATGAGCATAAGGAAAAGGAGAGCCGCACATACTAGGCTTGGAAGGGGGTGCCAGCAATGGTAGACAAACAGGGGTCACGCGGAAAAGCAGCAGCTAGCAAGAGTCAGCGTGGCAATGGAAAAGCACCGGAATCAGACGGTTACGATAAGAAATTAGATGGCCCCAATCGCCCTTCAACCTAAGGAGGATGGATGGGGATGAGCAGTCAAAATAGAAGCGGCAGCGCTGGCAGCGACGAAGGCGGACAGGGTAATGGTTTGCGAGATGACCCTGCGCTTGATCCATATGAGATCAATTTCTTGCCTGGCTTTCGGCAAGGCCGGGGACCGAGTGCGCCGTTCGTGAATGAACTCGGCGTCACCATTGGCGATCATCAATATGAATCGCCGGAATCGCCACTTAGCCAGTGGACGGAAGAGACCGATCCCGCCGTCATGGCAGGTGATCAATGGGTGCATCCGTTCAAAGACATCGGCTTTATGACGAGCGAGAACCGGGAATATTTTGAGCAGGGGATCGCGCCTCAGAGCGGCATCTTCATGCATCCCGACAAAAACGCAGCGATGGGCATTGAAGAGGGCGAAAGCCCCGTGAATGGTGAGCAATCCGGCAATTGAGGGAGCAATCGGGCGATAGCCTGGTTGCTTTTTCTTTGCTTTCATTTTCCGCGAGGCGTATAATAGAAAGAAAATGAACTCATAAGGAGCGATTACACATGTCGATGTCTTTTGAACGATACATGCTTGATATGGTACAGCCGATGCGCGATGATCTTACACGTCTAGGAATTGAGGAGCTCCGCACACCTGAAGATGTTGAGGCAAAGGTGCCTAACGCAAAAGGAACTGCGCTTATAGTTGTTAACTCCGTTTGCGGCTGTGCTGCTGGCCAATGCCGTCCGGGCGTAGCGCAAGCGCTGCAGAATGACCTGACACCAGACCACCTGTATACCGTATTCGCAGGTCAAGACAAAGAAGCTACAGCTAAGGCTCGCGAATATTTCGCACCTTACCCGCCATCTTCGCCTTCCATCGCACTGATGAAGGATGGAGAGCTGGTACACTTTATCGAGCGCCATCAAATTGAGAACCGTTCAGCTGCTGATATCGCTGCAGATTTGACTTCTGCCTTTGAACGCTTCTGCCGTTAAGAGGTGAATTGCTTACGATGAGTCTACAAGGGGAAATCATCAAGCAATTAGGCGTTAAACCAGAGATTGACCCGGCAGCGGAAGTTCGCCAGCGGGTAGATTTCTTGAAAGAGTATGTGCTGAAGTCGGGTACGACTGGGCTGCTCATCGCTATTAGCGGCGGTGTGGACAGCGCGGTTGCGACGGGGCTATGCAAGAAAGCAACCGATGAGTTGTCCGCCGAGACGGGCAAGGAATATATAACGCTTGGCGTGTTCCAGCCTTATGGCGAGCAAGTCGATATTGCAGACAGCTACGCGGTAGCTGATGCACTGGGCCTTACGCACCGCGTCGAGACGAACATTCAAGAAGCGGTCGATGAGATTGCGATTGAGGCTGAGCATAGCCTCAAGGCAATCGGCATCTCGCGGCATCTCAGCCGCGGCGGCAAAGGCAATGTGAAGGCCCGCACGCGGATGGTGACGCAGTACGCGCTCGCATTCGAGCTGAACCTGCTCGTTGTCGGTACT
Source organism: Paenibacillus sp. sgz302114 (assembly GCF_056120345.1). NCBI lineage: Bacteria > Bacillati > Bacillota > Bacilli > Caryophanales > Paenibacillaceae > Paenibacillus > Paenibacillus sp. sgz302114. Next base: position 512,703 of record NZ_JBVYOI010000002.1, on the reverse strand, counting down.
GACCATGCGTCCGAAGCCATTACCGGCTTCTACACGAAGTGGGGCGACGGCGCGGTCGACATCACGCCGCTTAGCACGCTGAACAAGCGGCAGGTTCGCCAGCTGGCGGCCGAGCTCGGTGTGCCGGAGACGGTCATCACGAAGGCGCCGACCGCTGGCCTATGGGAAGGTCAAACCGACGAGAAGGAGCTGGGCATCACATACGATGAGAACAGCGACTACCTCGAAGGCAAGCAAGTGAGCGACGCCGCTCGCGAGAAGCTCGAGAAGCAGTTCGTGCGCACGGCGCACAAGCGGGATCCGATCCCTGGGATTTAAAGCATTTGTATGTGTGGTTGACCCCCTCTGGCTGAGCTGGAGGGTTTTTTTGCGTCGCAATGCACCCACGAACTGATTTTCTGTCGCTGAGAGAGCATATACGTGCTATCAGCATTGAAATGCGCCGAAAGTGGGCTGAGAGATTCATATGTGCTCTCAGCGCTGCAGCCCACCAATCTTTCTAATCTTTTGTTGCTGAGAGAACACATACGTGCTTTCAGCATCCGAAAGACGCAAAAAGCTAGCTGAGAGATCCAATATGATCTCTCAGTTCCGTAGCCCAAGTAAAGTCGGGGATTGAGAGTGCTGAGAGATCAAATACGATCTCTCAGCGTCAGAATCGTGCCAAAAGCTAGCTGAGAGATCCAATATGATCTCTCAGAGCCGTAACCCAGGTAAAATCGGGGATTGAGAGTGCTGAGAGATCAAATACGATCTCTCAGCGTCAGAATCGCGCCAAAAGTTGGCTGATAGATCGAATATGATCTCTCAGCGTCGCAGCCCAGGTAAAGTCGGAGATTGAGAGGGCTGAAAGATCAAATACGATCTCTCAGCGTCAGAATCGCGCCAAAAGTTGGCTGAGAGATCCAATATGATCTCTCAGAGCCGTAACCCAGGTAAAGTCGGGGATTGAGAGTGCTGAGAGATCAAATACGATCTCTCAGCGTCAGAATCGTGCCAAAAGTTGGCTGAGAGATCCAATATGATCTCTCAGCGTCGCAGCCTAAGCATATACGAGCACACAGCAGCAACGAAATTAGTTTAGTTCACGACTAACATTGTAACAACGGATTTTCAGAGTACCTTTGCCAGCAGGGAGCAACTTTTTCTTAGAGCTCATCCGATGTAGCGCCTCGTAGGCATCTTTTCTAGCAAGCTGCAGCAGCTCCATCACATCGCGCGGACGGATAGGTCGGTCGAGGCGCAAAGCAAGGCGGAGGATCTCGGCTTCGACGAGTTCGTCGACACTACTGGTCGAAGATCGATTGCCTCCGAGCCAGCGGCCCATGAATTGCTGCAAAGTTTGTTCGCACATCCGTGGTCGTTCGCTCACATCGTCGTAGGAGAAGCGGAGGATCTGCCATCCGTCGATGATGAGATGATACTGGCGCATAAGCGAGTCGGAGAACTGCCAGCGGCTGGCTTTGGCAGCGTGGGGGCCGTAGCCATCGATCTCGATCGCCAGTTTGATTGGTGACTGAATGTATGCAAAATCCAAGTAACTCGAGCCGTCTTTGAAGTCTGCCACCTCGTGCTCTGCTTGAAGATGCTCGAAGCTTCGGAAAGCGGTATACCACACCTGCTGCAAAAATAATTTCTCCGCATGCCCATGTCCTTCTTCGAGCCGATGCCGTCTATCACCTTGAGCGCGAATTCGTTGCCACTCGAACCATTGCTGATAGGCCATCTGAAAGTTCATACCGACTACTCTCCTTCACTAGAAAAATAAAAAAACCGCTCTCTCTGGAACACTTCGTGTCCAGAGAGAGCGGTGTGTGCTTCACAACCGTTTGAATTGATTTAACAATATCATAGCTCCTGAGAATTGAAAAGGAGTTGGTCTGTCGAACTGAAGAGAGAAGGAAATGGTCTGACTGATAGCTGGGAGAAGGAAGTAGGCAAAACCGTCTGATTGATGAATGCTGGGGGCGGACTGGGATGGTGGTAGTAGTACGTTGTGGATTCGAAAGCGCCTCAAGTTAAGGGATGTAGCGGAATAGAGCCTGAATAGTACCGTAGTAAAGCCTGACTGCAGTCTGACTAAAGCCTTGCTAGACTGAAATACTGGAAACTCCCCGCACAAGTGATATGATAGACATAGATTAGCATCTCAGGCATGTGACCCGCATGAAACCTCACGGGAGAGGAAATGAATGATGATGGATGGAGCGGTTTGGAAGCATCGCAATCCTTTGGTTCACACACGCAAAGCACTCGAAGAGGGGCAGCTGACAGTTGGATTTATTGGCGGCTCGATTACGGACGCACGGCCGAGGCATAATTGGCCGGAGCCGGTCATTGCTTGGCTCGTGGAGCAATACCCGCAGGCGCGCATCGTTGTCGAAAATGCCGCGATCGGCGCGACGGGCAGCGAGCTTGCCGTGTTCCGGGCGAAGCGGGATTTGATCGACCGCGGCTGCCAGCTCGTGTTTATCGACTATGCGGTGAACGACTCTGGTGAACCTACGAACAAGCGGCAGCGCACACGCGAAGGGCTAGTCCGCAAGCTGCTCGAAGACGGTAGCCGGGACGTCGTGTTCACGCACACATTCATGCAGAGCATGTATGCGGCGATGAGCGAGGGCGGCGTGCCGGACACGATTGCAGAGCTGGAAACTCTCGCTGATCACTATGGCATCGGTTCGATCTGGATGGGCCTGCATGCATTGGAGGAAGTTCGCAAGGGCCGCATGCGCTGGGAGGAATGGCTGCCGGACGGCCTGCATCCGACCCATCGCGGCAGCTTGAGCTATGCGCAGAGCGTCATTGCTTTTCTCGAGAAGGAGCTGTACAATCACCACAATCAGCGACTCCATCCAGAGGTGCAGCCTCCGAACTTCCAAGACTCCCTGCAGCAACAGCAGCTACCCGAGCCGCTGCACCCGCATCACTGGGGTGATGCCGAATTGCTGCCTCTCACCGAGGTGCGAACGGAAGGCCCATGGGTCCTCAGACGCTGGCCATTCTACGAGTGGATCAATCAGGTGCTGGATACGGCTGCGGTAGGGGCGAGGCTTGCTTTTTCGTTCGAGGGGCGGGGACTGTCGCTTGGGTTTGATTTTGGCAAAACATCATCAGAATTTCGTTATCGAATCGACGGAGGCGACTGGGTCACGACCTCGCGCGAGCGTCCGGACTGGTGCGGCGACGAAGGTTGGTACCGCGATTGCTTCTTAGGCGACGAGCTGGCAGCGGGCACACATCAGTTTGAACTGGAAGTCATACACGGAGACCGAGCGGAATGCCGGGGAACGAATTTCCGATTAGCGCATATTGGCGTCATTCGATAGATAAGGCGGTTGAACGCGGAAGTGATTATAGGCATCGGACATGACATCTCGTCGATCGATCGAATGGAGAAGCTCCTCCAAGGCGAGACAGGCAACAAATTTATTAGCAGAATATTGACCGGGCGGGAACAGGAGCTTGCAGCACAAACGAGCGGGGGAAGACGAGTGGAGTTTGTGTCGGGCCGCTTTGCTGCGAAAGAAGCGGTATCCAAAGCGTTCGGCTGCGGCATCGGCAGCACGCTCGGATTTCAAGACATTGAGATCGACCGGCACAGCAGCGGCCGACCGATCTGCCGCTTAAGCGAGGGCGCGTGGTCACGGCTTGGCCTGAGCGCGGAACAAACACGGATTCACGTCTCTATCTCCCACGACCATTCGCTCGCTTCCGCTTATGTAATCGCAGAGCAAGCATAACAAGCGTAAGGCTGCTGCGTAATGAAAACGAATGCATAGCAGCGTCACCTTTTGCCCATAATTGGAATAAACCAATAGCAACAACTATTGGCCTTAAGGGAACGGAGCTGCTAAAGCAAATGAAGAGTGAATCCAAGCGGTATTACAAGAGCGGTGAGTTCGTGCCGTTCGATGGCATATACGGAGATGTATGGGGCGGCTGGCTGCCTCTGATTCAAGGAGACCGGTTCCCTGCTCATCCGGAAATGGGCATATCCAAGTGGCTATACCACGGATCTCTTGCGACAGGATTGCCTGAACAGCGCAAAGGCAGCCATGCGCGCAGAACAGAATCACTCTAAAGACCGAGCATAGATAAAGGACGCTTACGTGTAGGCAGGCAAAAGCTAGCTGCCCCGCGGATAAGTGTCTTTTTTTATTTCTTCTTGCTAAGCCAGCTGGCGAGATCTTCAATCTCTGCTGCAGAGAGCCTGCCTCCGAATGCGGGCATGCCGCCTCCGCCGTCCTTGATCTGCTTCGTAATCTCGCCTTGCGTCATTCTTTTACCGACTTGGGTCAAATTTGTTGAAGCTCCCATACGGCCTTGCAGGTCGGTGCCATGGCACGAAATGCAATTGGATTTAAATACCTTCGGGACATCAGCGGCAGACGTTTGGACCGAAGAGGATGAACCGCAGCCGCTCAGCAGCGTTGCTGCACACAAGGCGGAAAGCACGAAAAAGCCCCATTTTGCTGAAAATTTCTGATATGTAGAGTGGTTTGGCATGATAGAGCAAGCCTCCTGTTGCATCGTTGTATTCAGTATAGGTCGCACGGCGAGCAGGATGCAACTGTGCGACACAAGCCTCGTCATGAGGTATAATAGAGCGTATTGCCGTAACATCAAAAGGCGGCATAATGGGAGACTGGCATCAGCATGAAGCTCACGTTCAAAACGATCATACAAAATTATTTTCACCGGTTCCATGCCGATGTATCCATGGCTGCGCACTCTGTGACGAACAAAGGCTGGCAGTCTGAACAGCCGACGGAGTTCTATCGACTCTGGTACATTAAGAATGGTGAGGGAAGACTTCAAATCAAAGACCAGTACTACGAGCTGAAGCCAGGACGGCTGTTGATGCTCCCGCCGGGGGCGCAGCAGTTCTTCGGTCCGGTTGAAGGACAAATTCTCAGCTTGTACTGGTGTAATTTTCGAGCGTCGATCGGCGATATGGATTTATTCGATATTTTGAATTTGAAGGTAAGTATAGAGCTGAACGAGCAGGAGCAGGAGCATATTGTGTCACAGTTCAAGCATTTGATCGCAGCGTATAAGTCAGAGACGCTGACGCGCGGCTTGCGTGTAAGGGCGGCGTTGTTTGAGATGATGGCTTATTTTCTTGAATATAGCGGTTTTAATGAAAAGAAATTTCTCGAGATTGAACCGATTGCGAAGATTAACCATGTGCTGGAATATATTGAAGAGCATCTGAGCGAACAAATTTCGGTGGACGAGCTGGCTAAGCTGGCTTTTTTGCATCCGAATTATTTTATCGGCTATTTCAAGAATATTGTCGGCTACGCGCCAACTCAATATATCAATATCCGCAAAATGGAGCGTGCCAAGACGCTGCTGGAGGATGTGAACGTCCAAATAGCGGAGGTTGCCAGTCAGATTGGGCTTCAGAATCATTACTTGTCACGACTTTTTAAACAATACACGGGGCTAACGCCGAAGCGATATCGGCAAATTTATATCTATAACATGGAACATAACAGCGACAGCGAATAGACGATGATTAAAAATGAACCATGCATGAACGTAAGGGTCTGAGAGGGGAAGAATGGGAATGACAACGGAAGCAGCCCGTTATTTCAGCAGAGAGCTGCTGAGCTGGTATTTGGAGGTTCGAAGGGATCTCCCGTGGAGGCAAAATCGTGATCCGTACCGGGTATGGGTATCGGAAATTATGCTGCAGCAGACGCGAGTAGATACGGTGATTCCGTTCTACGAGAGGTTTATGGAGAAGTTCCCGACAGCGGCCGCGCTCGCGGAAGCGCCGGAAGCGGATGTGCTCAAGAGCTGGGAAGGGCTCGGCTATTATTCGCGGGCGCGCAATTTGCAGGCTGGCGCGCGGGAAGTGCTGAGCCGCCACGGCGGTGTAGTGCCAGACGATAAAGAGGCCGTCGCTGCGCTTCGCGGCATCGGTCCTTATACGACCGGAGCGATTATGAGCATCGCCTTCAATCGCCCTGAGCCAGCGGTGGACGGCAATGTGATGCGCGTATTGTCGCGGTATTTCTGCTTGGAAGATGACATCGCGAAGCCGGCGACGCGTGTTGGTATTGAGAAGATTGCAGCAGCGCTCATCCCAGAGGGAGCTGCCGGTGACTTCAACCAAGCGCTCATGGAGCTAGGCGCGCTGGTGTGTACGCCGAAGTCACCGGGCTGTCTCACTTGCCCGGTGATGCAGCACTGCGAAGGCAGGATGGCAGGCAAGGAGCACATCCTGCCGATCAAGACGAAGGCCAAGCCGCCGCGGCCAGAGACGCGGCTTGCTGCGATCATTACCGGCAGCGGCGAGCACGCTGGCCGAATTCTTGTGCGCCAGCGGCCGGAGAGCGGCCTGCTCGCGCAGATGTGGGAGCTGCCGCATGTGCTGTTCGCCCCGGAGGGCGACAGCACCGGCAGCACGGCCGCGAAGCGGCGCGGGCGCGGCGCCGCCGCCGGCAAAGCGGCAGCTGCTGCGGCGGCGGAATCGGCCGCAGCAGCTGCGCCGCTCGCGAGCGCGAGCGCAGACGCAGGCGCCGCTCTATCTGCGGCGGCGAGCGGCGGCGGCGCGCCAAGCGCGCTGGAGCAGCATGCGCGGCAGGCGGACTTTATGAGCCGCGCGCTGTCGGCGGAGGAAGGCTTGCTCGTGCGGCCGACGAGCTGGTGGGGCGAGATGGAGCATGTGTTCAGCCACATCATATGGGATGTGCAGGTATTCCGCGCGGAGTTCGGCTTCTGGCTGCAAGCCGCAGCAAAGCAGGAGACTGCCGTGTTAGCGGGAGCTGCCGCGGAATCGGCTGTATTATATGAAGCTAGCAGCGCTGCCGCTGACAGCGGGACGCTCCCAGCTAATTACCGCTGGATCGGACCGGAGCATATGAAAGAGCTGGCGTTCCCGAATGTTTTCGTGCGGATTTTGCGGGATTACTGGAATGAGCTGGACTAATTTGAATTGCTTTTGTAATCATGGTCGTTCTACAATGGGTTATAGCAAAGTCAGGGTAATCAATCGCAAGTGATAGAAACCAAGGAGGCTGCTTAACTTGAGTCAAATGCTGGAACGATTACAGCAAGAGAAGATTGTTGCGATTTTCCGTTTTATTGAGGATCAGTACGCAGATCAAGCTGCACAGGCGCTGCTGGACGGCGGCATTTCGTTAATGGAAATTACGATGAACACCGAAGGTGCCACAACAATGATCAGCCGCTGGCGCGAGAAGTTCGGCGACCAAGCCGGTATCGGCGCAGGCACGGTGCTTGATCTCGACATGGCGAAGGAAGCGGTAGCCGCAGGCTCGCAGTTTCTGATCTCTCCGAATTTGGATGAATCGGTCGTAGATTACGGCTTGAAGACTGGCGTACCGGTATGGCCTGGCGTTATGACGCCAACCGAAATTGTTCGCGCATGGAAGGCCGGCGCTGAATTGGTGAAAGTGTTCCCGATGGCATCGCTCGGCTTGAAATACCTCACCGAAATTCGTGCGCCGCTCGACAAGATTCCAATGCTCGCATCCGGCGGCGTCGATCTCGACAACATCGCAGATTATTTCAAAGCAGGCGCATGCGGCGTTGGCATGGGCAGCAAGCTCGTGAACATGGATTGGGTACGCAGCGGACAGTTTAATCTATTAACTGACCGTGCACGGAAGTTTGTAGAAGCAGCGAGCGTGCTGTAGAGATAGAATGAATGAATGAATAAATGGATGATAGAAACCGCCTTGAAGCAGCTTTGCTTCAGGGCGGTTTTTCTATTGTAATAATGAGCCCTATAAAACAAAAAGGCCTGCGGCATATCCGCAGGCACAAGAGAGAAAATATATAATAAAGGGGGGTCATGTGTTTATTATAGTTTCGTAATATGAAAGGAACATGAAGCGAATATTACAATTCCATTACAAAGGAAAAATTTAGAATTCCTTTAGGTAAGGGTGATGTGGGTGGCGTCATATTTGTTGAGAGAAATTTCAGAGTTTGAGATAGTAAATGGTCAGATATACAGAGAATATACATTGATTTGAATATAAATACAGTTTATGGTCAGGTGCCTCGATGACAGCATATGTTACCGTCCAAGGTAACTGTGTCCAGTTGAACGAACAGGGAGGAAGGTTCTAAGACCATGACGAAGCTATTTCAGAAATATAGATCCGCTTGAACGCTTCAAAGAGAGAGGCAGCCGTCACATAGATCGGCTGCCTTTTGTTTTTCAATCATTGTCAAATTTGGAAATTACCATTTCCATAACAAGTTTAATTTCATTGAGGATTTCGTTACCAAAATACTGTTCTTGATCATCGCCATCTTTTATTTTATTATCTTCAGCGAAAAAAATTGTTGGAATTCTCGGCAAACCATCCACATGATTAGTCACTTTAGCACTATCCATAGTTATTGTAACTTCAACATCATCGCTTCCATCATCTTTATGCTTGAAAATCCCCTTCACGGCAAATTCACCGGGTTTTATATATTCAACCCTGTATGACAATGCAGTTGGTTCTGTTATTCCCTTTTGAATTTCTTCCATAAATTTCACTGATGCAGGGTTATTGTCAGAAGTGTATTCTGTGCTCATTAAATGATTCGCTCCTTTTTATTAAATCAGACATTTTCAATACTACCTTTTATTTCTAAAAGTTGAAAGCACTTATTATATTGAAAAAGACGCTGCGCGAATGCTCACTTACTATTGACCCATTAATAATTATGGCTGTCCTCTCATAAATTACGTCATTTAAGTACTACAGATTTATTTGCCACCGGTAGGGTTGATCTAAGAACACTACGAGAGCTACTTGGTCATGCAGACATCTCGACCAGGCAAATCTATACCCAAATTTTATTAATCATGCAAATAAGAAGCAATGCTGACTATCCAAACGATGTTATCGCGCAAAACGAAAGGGGCAAACGATCGAGATGCGGTTGGAAACGAAAAGAAATTTATAGTTACGCGTTACGCAATTCGCCTTTCCCTTGAAAATGGCTATGATAGCCCGCTTTTGCTTTTCTGGCTGGAAAGATAACATATCAAAGAGGATTTTCGAATTTTATTTTGAGCGATCCTACTACACAGATAAGATCATTCTGGACATGTGAGAGGTTAGATCTTGTGGGTATGCGAACCGGTCGGACACCGCGAATATATGGTTCAACGTCGCTTGAGTACAGTGGACCTTGCCCTGCAATAGAAAAGTAAGCTTAATAATATTTAATTTTTCCCAATTGGCTACCCCCTATAGTAAAGAATAATGCTTTGATGATTCTTTGTGTATAAGCCCTGTATAACATGATTATAAGTGGAATAAATGGTGAATTAAAGGAGGTTAGTCGTGGAACCAAAAGATGCAAGCGATTACTAACGTTTAGTTTGTAAGGAACTTCAAAAGAAGAAAGCTAGTTAGGAAGGAATCCCCATTACTTTGTCGAATAATGTTCCCAACTAGTATGCGGAGAGTTGTAATCTTAAGCAAGCAGCCGTTAACGGACGCTCGTGCGATGATAGCGAATCTAAATGTAAAGGTTGTCAATGACAAGTTAAGACATGGGGGCGTCAAATTCCTTGCTAATCGAAAGAGAGCTTAAAAAAGAATGGATTACGCATGCAAATTCAATAGAAATACTCGCTCGAATATTAAAAATTAGGAATCACCCCGATTGGGTTGGTATCGATCTAACTAAGATTTCTGCTTCACATAGATTAAAGAATATTGATTTACGTGATATCGTCGACGAGCTAATTAACTTGTCTATAATTAATAAATTTAAATTTACTATCGAGGAAGAGAATGTAATTACAAAAATAACGAAAAAGACGTTAACGATTCAAAAAGAGATTAAGCTATCAACCATAACAGCAATAACAGGTATAGTAAAATCTACGGAGTATACAAGATTAGATAATTGGCCTTCTACAGATCTGCGAAATGTATTCGAATTGCGTCAGTTAACTTTAGATCAATTAGAACAGTTATTGTTAGAATTAAAAAAAACTATCCGAAATAAAGAAGTATCTTTGAGAACGCTTATGATTAATAAAGAGAAAGTTGCCGTAGAAAATGAAGTTAATGGTTTGATACAGAATAAAGAAGAGAATGTTCTCGTTAAAGGCGAAGGTGAGAAACAAGAATTAGAATTAAAGCAAGAGGACGAACCAATTCTGATTGACTCTTTGAAAGTTATTGAGAAATACAAATACGGTAACCCAGTCATAAACAAAAGTAAAAAGGCTAATTATCGAGAAGATCAATCATGGAGGAAGAAAATTCCGATTTTAATATTACAACATATCGAAGTTAGTAAAGAAACTACGATCGATGAAATATACAAAAAAGCAAAAGAGTTGTTAACCACTTTAAAGGGCTCAGAAACGAACCAGATTCGAATCTTTATATCTGACTTATCTTCTATTATTTTTGATAGGGAAGAATTCTATCGTGAACAAAATGAAGAAAAATCTGTCGACTATAACTCCCTAGAAGATGATAAGATATCCGAGTTGGTTATGTTTAGGGTCGAAGCAATTATTCTTCCTTATACTGAAGTTTTGGAAGTCTATAAAAATAGTGGTGGAAATATCATTTATAGCAATGAGTGGAGCATAGCCTTCTCAGAATCTCTTAAGAATGAGGTTCGAGAAAGGGATGGTCACAAATGTGTCATATGTGAAAATGGTATTGATCTGCATGTTCATCACAAAATACCTCGTAATTTTGGAGGAGTACATCACAGAGATAATCTTGTGACTCTTTGTAGTTCTTGCCATCCAGCAATAGAAACAGCCGATGTACAGAAGGCTTTTGCAACATGTTTATTTAATTTCAAAAAAGCGAAAGCAATGAAAACTGTAAATGTTGATTTGCCAACGAATAAAACGATTCTCAAAAGTCAAGTCAAACAAAAACTTGAACATGTCTTAAACGAGCTAATTAGAAGAAACAATAATGAGCTAGCAAAAGAAATTGTAGAAGTAAATTCACGGTTAGAGTTAATCTTTGACACAACAATTCAATCAAAATCAGTTAGTAGACATAGACTTAAGAGCAATAAGTAGCAAGGATGGCACTCCATTTAAAGTAGCGTTGTTTTGTAGGTGTAAGATAGTATCATCTGGATTTGTTTCTGAGTCATTTGCGGTTATGGAGCCAGGTATCTAATCCTGAACCAGTTAAGATTATAACGAGTATCTTACGAAGGATTGTTCCGTGCTTGAATACAGAAGGAAAAATCCTGAAAGAGTTCTTCTGTCGAAGAAGCTACTTATGTAGCTTCTTTTTTAAATGATTTCCCTATATTTACAAGTCTGTATTATGATGAATTTGTTGAGTACTTTGCATAGGGGGAGTAGAGGGATGAACTATTACTGGCATGGTGGTACATTAGGAGAGGAACTTAGAGCGATTAAACATGTTAAACAGTTGAAATTTGCATCGGCTTATTTTTCTTCTTATGGGCTAAAGCTCCTACAGGAACTTACTTTGCAACATAAGCTTGCAAAAGAGGCAGTCGAGTTGTTTCTCTCACCTTTATTTTCGTATCAGGAACCAAGTAAGTTGCTCGAAGAGGCCTCGCGCATTGCAACCGTTTATATTGTCGATCCTATTCCGTTTCATGCCAAGGTCTACTGGATGCAAACCGAAGCGAATGCCATTCATGTCGTGTTTGGATCATCCAATTTCACGCAAGGCGGATTTGAACGCAACATTGAATTTGATATGCTTAAATCCGTCGAAGAGGACGCTGAACGATTGAAATTTAAGCTTTTTTTCGATTATTGCCGAAATGGAGCAAAGCCTGCCGATCAAGAAATGATCGATAGTTACCGTGAAAACGAGGAGGAGCTTCGTGAGCTTGCTCGAATCGAAAAACAAATAAAGTTGAAAATGCTCACTCATGTCCACGAAGACGATCCGTTCGATGATGAGACTTATGAGTTGGACGGTTATTATTTTCAGTTTCCAGATTATGAAGCATTTTTCCCGCGAAACTATAGACGAAACGATACCAGTTTCATTAAAATACGGGAACAAGTGAAAACGAAGCTAATGAAAATTCACGATCAACTATATTTATCACGTATTAAGCCAATGGGCTTACATTGCCATAAGCGAAAAGACAATATTTGCTCTTCGGTAGAACCAAACTTGTTCAATTTTAACAAGGTAACTTGGCTTGGTACGCGATACGGCAAATCACCGCAGGAAATTGATTACTTGAATGAGTTCGCGGAATCGAAAAATGATGCGTTTGCGTTTTACAAGCACGCCTGTCTACAGTTTGCAATAACAGAAAACGGATTTGAAGTAAATCTGTTCCACGCAGTAGCAAAAGGTGCATTTGACCGTGCCTATGTACATGACCAGTTTCTCAAAGATCCATTTTATGCAGACAAGTTGAACGCCGAAATCGAGAAGTTAAAAGGTGAAGGGTTTGTATGGGAAATTTTTAAAACCGATACTCAGCCTACAATCTACTACGATATCGATGAAGAAAATAAAATGGATTTTGCTTCTTTTTATCGGAAATATGACCAGGAAGGGCGTGAATCGTTTTTATCCTACGTATTCGAACCTGACCGATATGAGATTCGAAACTTGAAGTCAATTAGCGATGCGGTCATCACAAAAATGAAAAAAATGATTCCACTTTATAGGCTTATGGCTTATCGTGTTACAGGAATCTATAGAGAATAAAACTTAATGTTCTTGATACTGTAGAAGCAAAGCAGATTAATAATGAGCAGTTCAGCGAGATGAGGTAGCTTGAAAAAGCTGTTACTTTGAAAGGGTTTTGCTCCGCTGCTGCCGTTAGTTTCAGAGAACGTTCGACCGCCTAGGTTGGAGTACGGTTATCCTCCTGGCATATTACTTTAAAGTATAGAAGAAAAAAGGTACAACGCCCTCAATATTTGAGGTCTGTACCTTTTCTAAACGGACTTATCAAAGGTCTTCCTAGATGAGCGCATTAAGTTGTATGCCTCTATTCATCTCTATGTCTATGTTAAATCATCATCCGTTGGACATAAGTCCGTTGTTGTATAAAAATGGAACTTCCTTATAATTAAAAATATTAAAATAAAGGGAGACATTTATATGTATAGTAATCACGACGTATTCTCATTTTTATTTGAAAAAGGTGTAACACACTTATATCATGCAAATACGGCAACAACCGCTGCTTCATTTTTGCAAGAAGGTGGCTTGCTTTCTCGTGGAGCGGTTGAAGTTAAGGGACTATCTCAAATTAAACAAATGAGTGATGAAATTGACAAGAAGTATGGGGTTTGGAATGATATATTTCTGGATGATGTAGATATTCATCAAAGAAGTAAAAAGCACAATTTCTATGGTCCAGTTCTCTTTCAAATCAGGATAGAGATCTTAACGAGTCCCTGGACACCGGATGTGGCGATTACAAAAAATAACCCAACTGTTTGGACGGAGAATGATAAGTTTGACGAAAGGTATTTCACATCAATAGATGAAATTCGTTCTGTTTATGAGAAGGGGAATTTCGGTCAAATGATCACACTTAGAAATACATTTGATATTTTACCGTTTGAACCTTATCTAGAGGCAATCATCCTGGATGACCCACGCTGGACCATTAATGGACGAGTCTTACATAAAGAAGCTTATAAAAAGTTATATAAAGCATCCCCAGTGCTAACTGAGAAGTACTTAATTACTAGACCTTTATGCCCGAGCAACTGTAAGTGTTACAATGAAGATGATCGGTATGATAGTTATAAACAAGCCAGAATTCAAAATCTATTTTAAAAGTTAATGCAAAAAGGATTAACTAGCATTAAGAGTTTCGAGTGGCTGCACGCTCGGATAGTTAGGTGATTATCGGTTGGAAACCGATGTATTGTTGTACTTATTGTTAGATGTCGATGGACGTAAGGTTGCCTCGTTGTAAATATGAACCAGTGGTACCTGAGAGTTATTATTCTGCATTAGACAAATTTAATTAAAGATGAAATGGACAAACATTAGGTCTAAATACTCAATCAAACAACTTAGTACTGACGAGGATATACACCACCAGATCGTGAGATTAAGGCTACACTTACAAGAAAAAGAACGACTGCATCAGGCAGTCGTTCTTTTTTTACGAGTTAATTTAGAATAGATTTATAACGTGTGGTTATAACGGTATTCTGCAGTAAGTTTCAACGGGGTCCATCCGCGAGATTGGCCACCACTAAATTTAATTCGAAGTGATAATTCTTCTTCTTCTTCGTTCCAACGTAATGTAGTTTGTATAAGAGTTGGTGAATGACGGTAAACACAGACTCGAGTTTTGATTTCTGAATGTTCCACAAAAATTGCCTTATTCTGTTGATATGCTGTTATCACCATTAATGCATGCCCTAAAAGGTTTTGTATTCCTCGAACTAAGTTTTCTTGTGATGCCCGCGAGAGTGCTCCCCCAACTTCTTGTGACATTGCTACCAAACAATCTTGGTGGCTAAGTTGCCCCTTTTCGAACTCAGCTTGGACTTCTGATAATTTGATCTGAATATCCTCTTGAAGATCAAAATAAGTTTCTCCTAAAAGGGTGCCGATCCCAGGGTTTTTCGTTGTGATTTTTTGTCCCATTCTACGAATAGCTTTCAATGAAATATAGATTTCATCAATTTTACCGTCAATAAGTCGAATGGATACTTTTACATCACCAGTATTTAAGCGATCACTAGTGTAAATATCTGCTACCAATTGGATTCCTTCAATAGTTGCAGAGTTTCTTTTTTCGCAAATATAATCCATGATCAGTTGTGCTGTAAGCTCTGAACTTTTACGAATTGAAGATGCTGTCACCTGATCAATTTGTGATAGGTAGGAATTAAAATAAGAAATACATTCTTTTTCATCGTTTTGAATTATTCCAGGATTCTTAACCAATAACCAATAATATGAAAATGCTTCATGACACTTTCCCACCGAATTGCTAATATTTGAGCTACTAGAGAACTGAGTCGCTGCCCAAATTGTATCCATTTGCCGAATGGAACGTTGGTTTGTCAATTTGTTTTGATTCATAAATTCATCAACACTAGAATGTTCTTCGAAACTTGCATGAACTTTAATTGATGTAAGCGGAGAACTTTCAAATTTAAACCTAAGCGTAAGCGCTACAGAACCATACTGGATTCCAATAGTATCCCGGTTCTTTTTATAGACCACAATATCCCGATATTCACCAGCCTCAGGTATAAATTCCTCGACGCTGATCCGATCTTTGTATATTCGGGTGATAACGTTTATTTGTTTTGCCAGTAATAACTCATTGAATGCGTTTATAATACCTTCAGAATTGGTATTGTAATGGTTTTGCATCAGATTAAAACAATAATCTCGAATGGAAAGTAAAAAACGATGTCTACATGGGTTACTATGCTCATCAAAGTGTGGATAGAACCTACGAAGTGTTGTTTTGACCTCTTCAGAATTGGGTGGAATTGGAATGTTCTTGGCTTCAAACAATTCCTCTAAGAAGATATTATAAGCATATTCGAAAAAATTGTTAAATCGTAGCTGGAGACCTTCTGACAAGAAGTATTTTGATAAAAAACTCTTAGCGCCTAGATTTTTTTGTTGAATATGCTGGTTCCCGTTAACTAAAAAAAGGTTGATTGGGTAAATATCGTTACCTATGGCAACCGAAAGGTCCGGGTGTTTATCTGGGCTTGGATAATCAAACTTACATAGAATCCGTTCTATACTTGGAACCTTACTCCATATATACTCTGCCGTAACTTTGGCGATCTCTGTTGAATTGTCTGGCCATGTATTTTTCTCTTGTTTATGCATAAGGGCAACATAGACATCTCGAACATGCTGATCGCCTATAAATCTCTGGACGCTCATTATGACACCTCTATTGGATTTGTTACTTCAATATCATATTTTCTGGTAGATCTATTGGATAGCTGGTATAATCCCATTGTAATCCACACTAGTTCAAATGTATAAGTCCGAATAAATAATTAGTTCTTTCGAACTATATTTGGTGATTGAATAAAGGAGACTGGCTACATGAAGGAACCGAAACATTCAATATTAATGGTTGCATCTAGAGATAATCTACCTTCTAATTTAGAACATCTTCTATCGAATGGAATCAAAGTCATTCTGTTTACAGATTCGGAAGACTGTTTTGAATCGCTAGAGCCTTATAGAGAGGCCAACATGCTGTCTGTTTTTATTTTATCAGCTTTGGACGTCGCGAATAATGCGACACTAGCGATTAATGATGGGCAGATACTACTGCTCTCCCAACGTAGACAGCTTAAACGCATTTCTAGGCTTTGTACGTTTAATCTAGAACAATACTTGGTCGAGCATGCTCCGGCTCAAGTACATTTG
Organism: Paenibacillus sp. sgz302114; assembly: GCF_056120345.1. NCBI lineage: Bacteria > Bacillati > Bacillota > Bacilli > Caryophanales > Paenibacillaceae > Paenibacillus > Paenibacillus sp. sgz302114. The sequence continues at coordinate 496,336 of NZ_JBVYOI010000002.1, read as the reverse complement.
AATGTGAAGGCCGGTGCAGGAACCGGCAAAACCACGGTTATGATTCAGCGAATTCTATTTATTTTACATACGACGAAAATACCACTTAAAGAAATGGCAATGATTACTTTTACTCGAGAAGCTTCTCACCGCATGTTTCAAAAGCTTAGGGAGGAGTTTTTCAAGAGATATAAAGCTACATCCCAAGTAAAATATCTGCAGTATATTGAAGAACTTCCTAAGATGCAAATTAGCACAATACACTCATTTGCCCGAAAGTTAGTCAAGGATTTAGGGGCTATAGTTGGTTATGGTTCCAACGTTCGTATTAAAAGCTTCACAATGGAACGGCAACAGATAATAGAAGATCATATTAATCGTTGGATGGACACAGAAGGCGATCCAGATAAAGTTCTCGTCAGATTTAATGGCATGATGCTTTACCAAATTGTCAAGATAGCAAGCATTTATTGGGAACAAATAGAGAAAAAGGGATTGAGTGCACACGATATTGATCATTTATACTGGGGAGATGCTGAGGGAATCAGTGTATCTTTACATAAGCTCTTTTCAACTATTTTCCCTGCATGCGAAGCTGATTTACAGCGACTAAAGTATGATTTAAATGCGATTTCTCTTAATGATCTGACTCGTCAACTAGATTCGATTACTAATAACCAAATATCATTATTTCAAAATGCTAGTCCTATTTCTTATTTATTTATTGATGAATTTCAAGATACTGATGATATTCAAATCAAACTTGCTTCTAGGCTTGCGGAGGCCTACAAACTAAGGATATTTGTCGTTGGTGATATTAAGCAAAGTATCTACAGGTTCCGTGGTGCTAAGTATACTGCTTTTGATATTCTACGTTATAATCTTGCCTCTTTAAATGAGCGATTAAAAAATTATACCCTAACAACTAATTATCGTTCCTCTGCCACTCTTTTAGAGGAAATGCATGACTACTTTAAAGTTTGGGGTTCGAAGAAACTTTTACCTTACGGGAAAAAGGATCAGCTAAAAGGTGTGAAATCTGATCAGATTAGAGATCACATCAGAATTAGTAGACCAACATTTAAAAGATACAGTCAGCTCCAGGTTGAATATACGGTTCAGATGATTCGTGAAGCAAAGGAAAGTTTAACCGACCCTGTAAAAAATAAGATAGCTATGTTGGTCAGAACTAATAATCAAGCGATGTATCTTCGGAATTGGTGCGAGCGTGTAGGTATTCATGTATACCTGAATATTGGAGGAACATTTTATCTAAGTGCGGCAGTTAAAGATTTTTATGCATTAGTTAAGGGACTATTGTTCTCAAATCAGCCAAATTACCTTCTAGATATGCTCAATTCACCGTATTCTGAGATTCGGATTGATTGGACAGTCCTACCACAATATGAAGGTAGTGAAGCGCTCTTACTTGATTTCATAACAAACTTGAACACATTTGGAACTTGGCAAGCTTATCTTGAAGAATTGCGAATTTCACCTGTCTTGTCAGTTATAAGAAGAATTATTGAAGAAATGGACCCCGTTTCCAATTACTATCAGTTGGAACTTGAGAACTTGAACCAATTATTTCCTAATAATGAAAATGAAACAGAAGCAAGGACACGGGCATTGCAATATCAGTTAAATCTTAATCATCTGTTTGAGTTGATTCATCAGCAGTTTTCGTTGGAGTTTATTACGTTATTTTCTTTACATCAGTGGTTACAGCTCCAAATGGCTGTAAATCGAGATGAGGATGAGCCATTGTTGGACACGGAGGATCAGGGCGAGCGGGTTCAGATTATGACTGTCCATAAATCCAAGGGATTGGAGTTTCACACGGTTATTATACCGTTCACTGATCGCGTCTTCCGGTATGCCCAGAGTGAGTTACTGCTCGAAAAGCAGGATAATCAATGGCAAGCTGGATGGTTTGTACGTAACGGAGATCAGGAGTTTGGAAGCCCAATTCATAGAGAACTTAGCCAGGTGGAAGAGGATGAATCGGCAAAAGAAGAGACACGTCTTCTATATGTTGCGATGACACGAGCTGAGAGCCGTCTTTGGGTGATTGCAAACCGGGAACACACATATAAAAACTGGTATACACTACTTTCGAGTCAGGGGGGGCATGGAAATGCCTAGAATGATGATAGCCTACAATCATCTTCTTAGATTAGATGATTGTGAGATTATTAAACCCTATACAGATGAGAACACCCTTCATATCTGTGCTACGGTGAGCTTGTTCCAGGGAGTACAAAAAAAATATAAAAATGTTTTCAAGTGGGTGGAAAATGCCGGTCCGTTTATTAATGGAATCTTAGGTAATTGGACTAGCCCTGCAACTAAACTTGCACAATTTACGAGACTGACGAATATTGTTCGGGAAGAAGGGAACAATCCTAGCTTCCCGGAACGATTAATGTATGCATTCCGCCATAATCAACAGAATGTTCTTCTTTCAATGCGAGTTCTTTCTGAAATGGGAATGAGACCAGATGATTTCTCGCCGGGTACATTAGAAGAGGAGTTATTTCAACGGTGTTGGAGACGAATGGAAAAGGAAAACTCCTCTTTTCAACGAGTTCGAGTACTCCTACAAAACCCAGAATTGTTTAAAACACAATTTATGCGAGCCTTATCTAATACCGGAAACAAATGGCCAGAGACTATTTTGCTACATGGCTTCTATTTCATTACGCCTCTTCAGCATCGTATTCTAAAAATGCTTGAAGCAAGTGGTAGTAATCTGATTTTCTTAAACCTATTTGACGAAAGATATCCATCTACATTTGCTTCAGTAGAAGCGTTTCTTGGGACATGGGTGGATCGAAAATCATGGCAATTTAGCAGGCATTCCATTGTTGACTTGAATTATGGTGATCGTTTTAGTTCTTCTTTTGAAGGGAGATCCGTCACGCCGAGCGTAAGTATCTGGGAGCCTGATATACATAAGTTTCTCGATTTTTCAGAATTCCTCAGTCATTACAAAATACACGAGTCACTTTATATCTCACCAAAAGAGACCAGTTTAAATGGTAGGTTAAGAGAATATGTACCTGAAGCTTTTGAACAACGGCATTTCCTTTCCTATCCAATTGGTCAGTTTCTGTTTCACTTGCATTTAATGTGGAACGAGAGAAAAGAGAGATTAGAACTGACGGAAAAGGGGCTGTTTGAGTGTTTCTCTTCAGGTTGGTTGTATCATGATGGGTATAATGGTAGAAAATATTTAAAACAGTTGCAGGATTTGTTACCTTATTTCGATGGGTGTGTCGGATTGGAAGAGTGGCGGAAAAGGTCAAAGATGCTCTTACAAATACAAGAAGGACCGGTAGAGGCCTTTATCCATTCGGATGATCGATTTCATCGGATTGCAGAAAACCCAATGTACAGATTTAGTTATTTCAACGTACCAGCTAAGGATATTCGCATTGTGACAAGTTTAATTGAAACGTTATTCATGCAAGCTGAGTTGCTATTTACAGGTCCAAGACAAGTGACGATTCACGAACATTTTGAAAAACTAGAGCAACTCATGAATGTAGGTATTGAACAGGCAGAATTTAATGAGACTGAGAAGAGTTTGTTCCAAGAGCTGCTAGATCGACTTCGTACAGATTTTACATCTGATGAGGCATTTTACATTGAGGATCTATCCTATGCCATATCCCTATACCTCGGTGGAGAGTTTCTTGATGATGAGAATGAGACTGAAATGAAACCGATCAGACAATATGAAGACGCTGACGGAGCAGCGCTTCTTAGTTCACACGTTCATCTTTGCGGAATTGATGAAGAAAGCTTGCCCTATAATAGCGCCCCACTACCTTGGCCTATGACGCGAGCTACTTTGCTAAATGCATCTACATGTAATGAGGAGCTTTCTCTACTGTTTATGAGAGAAAGGTTTGCCCCCCATATTGCTAGGTATCTATATTATAGTGTGCTTGCCTTTGCTGAAAATGTTCAGATCTCTTGGGTTCGAAATTTTGATAATTTGACCTATGATGAATCCGCTTATGTTAGCTTGTTAGGGTTAGAAGCGAAGAAAACAGATTATACCGCTGCATTCCACAGCCATAAATACCCAAAGGAAGTTATCGATGCCGATATTGAAAAAGTTAAGATGCTGCTAAACGACTACCCTGTAGATGCTGTGGCGGAAGTTGTTTTCTGTCCTCGCCGGTTTTACTATAGTTATTTAACTAAATCTTATGCAACATATTCTGATGATTTCCATCAACAGTTTTTATTTCAAGCATTATTGGAGGCTGGATATAATCTATCAGATAGTTCAGATGAAGAAGTTACGCAGCAAATATCAGAATTATTCCCGCAGTGGTCCAAAGTCAGGAAGCGTTCGATTGCAGAAAGGGCAATGAATTATAAGGTCTATTTCGATAAACGATATTCAAGTATTGGAGATAGGGATTATGTACGGGGGCGCGAACAGTTCCAGTTTTTGGTTAGTTATTATGCAGATCCTGAAAGTGGTCTTAAGTTGATGGATCCTGTTCGTGATGCGATGCGAAACAGCAGATCAACTGAAACATTAGTTAGTCATATTCAAGAGCAAGAAGGATTCCAGTTGGAAGCAACGCCATCGAAACTTTGTCGATTTTGTCCTCATTTGTCTGATTGTCGCGATGGGTATTACGCAATAGACGATCAGTTAAGGAGTATACAATGATTATCGATATAAGATTGTTTGAGTCGATTGCAATGAGATGGTCTAGAAACAGTAACAAGGAGTTACAGGAAAAGATCTATTCATCTGCTTTATCAACTGCAGAAGCGCTTACAATAGAGGCACAAGACCTCTGTACGGATCAGACACTTCCGAGTGCAATTGAAGCAATCTTTGGAACTGCAGAAATTGACAACGACGACGATGGATTTATATAGGGAGCTAAATGAATGAAAGACATTATCTTAACTTCCAAACAACAAGAGGCCGTTGATTATGACGGGAAGGAAATGTTGATTAAAGGAATTGCAGGAAGTGGTAAGACTCTCGTTTTGCTCAATAAAGCGAATAAGATTTTAACCAGTCATGAAAGAGAACACGTGTATATATTCACGTTTAATGGAACACTCGCAGCTTATGCTAAAGAGTTAGCGACGATGATTGGATCGGACTATCTTCATGTCAATACGTTTCATTCCTGGGCACTTCGGAATTTAAATAAGCTAAAGATCCGTAAGAATTTAGTGAATGGTGAAGAACAAGAAGAATTGCTGAGGGACTCAATTACTGATGTCCTTAGAGTGAAACCACACCGCTTAGTCGCGGAAGATATATATTTTGAATTTTTGGCGAATGAAATTAGTTGGATTAAAGGGAAAGGCTTGTTTACGCTCAGCTCATATCTGGAAGTGGAAAGAGTTGGTAGAGGCACAAAGGTTTACGTAGATCGAAAAGCTCGTGAAGTCATTTATGAGGTATATGGAAAATATCGTGAGAAACTAGATCGTGCAAATAAAGCTGATTTCGATGATCTTGCTGCAATTCTGGATCAGTCATTCGAGAAGTTAGGTACTCTTGGGAAACTAGATAATGTATTTATTGACGAAGCACAGGATCTGCAAGAAATTCAGTTAAGACTACTTCGCAGATGTTCTAATAAAAGGATGGTTATTGCAGCAGATAAGGGTCAAAAAATCTATAACACTTCTTTTTCTTGGAAGGACATAGGCATCAATATTACAGGAGGGAGAACGAAAATTCTTCAGGATACATTTCGTTCAACCAAGCAGATTATTGAACTAGCTTATAGCTTACAGCAACATGATCCCATCTATAAAACTAAAGATGAAGAGTTGATTCATCCGATTGTACCTCAACGTGAGGGTCCGATACCAAGACTGATTCAATGCACTAGCTATGAAGGGGAGGAAGAGTTTGTAGTCCGAACAATTCAAGAGCTATATCGGTTAAACCCCAATTGGACTATTGGAATATTAAGTCGAAAGAATGCTCCTTTAGCGAGGATATACAAAAGACTTGTATCAATTGGTATACCTACAGAATACGTAAATAAAAATAGTGGAAGTATTATAAACCCAGGAGTGAAATTATTATCATTTCACTCGGCCAAAGGGCTGGAATTTGATGCGGTCTTTGTGTATCGGCTTCGTGAGAAAGTGGTACCGATGTATGATCAAATTGATGAGCTAGACGAGGAGACTCTCGCTATTGAGCGGAGGCTGCTATACGTTGCAATGACGCGTGCTAAAACGATATTAGTCATGACCTACTACGATAAGCGCTCCCGATTCATTAACGAATTGGACTCGACACGTTTCGCTTATGAAAGCGTGGGAAGTTAGTATGGCAATTAAACATTATTTTTGGAATCAACTATCTGATGCATGGTCTGATCGTGACTACTGTAAGGATGAAGTTATGCAAAACCGTCATTACTGGAATAGTTTTCTCAATACGGGGAACCTGTTTGATACTATTACACTAAGCCGCGAACAATTAGCTGTTGTTCAGCAACGTGATAAGTATCTAATGGTCAATGGATCCGCAGGAAGCGGCAAGAGTGTGACTTTGTTAGGTCGTATGTTTAAAGCGATGGCGGAGGAAAGCAAGCCTCAGCGTCTTCTGTACGTAACATATGGTACTACTTTGATTGAGGATGCACGAAAGCGCTGTAGACAATCTCCGATTTTTAGAGAACTGCAAGAAAAACATGCGATACATTTGATGACTTTCCATCAGATGGTGAGTGAGCTATTTAAAGAAGCAAACATAATGCAACTCGAGTCGATACGAACAACGACAGCAAATACAAATAAGGAAGAAGGACTTGTATATCGTAGGACTGAAGCTTATTTAACAAACTACATGAAGTCCAAAGAATATCAAGCCCTTCCTCGCTCACGACAGTTATATAAAACACATATGGATGGGTTTATACGAGATGAGTTTTTTTGGATGAAAGGAAATGGTTTCATCGAAGTCGAGAAATACTTAACTTGCGATCGGGTCGGGAGGGGGACAAATCCAAGGTTAACGGTTGAGCAGCGTAGAACGATATTTGAAATATTTCAAGGTTACGAACGATTTCGAAACGAACGCTGGCCAGGTGATTACGACCCGGAGGATTATGCGCTATTGTTAATTCAGAGGATTGCTAGTATACCTGATGAGCTTAAGTACGATAATATTTATATTGACGAAATGCAAGATCTCCAGCCAATGCAGGTTTTAGCGCTGAGTATGTTATTTAAGAAGAGTATTACACTAACTGGTGATGATAAACAACGAATTTATCGACGCTCACCACTATCATTAAAAGCACTCGGAATTGAAGTGGAGGGGCGACGAAGCAAGAAGTTAAAACGGAATTTCCGCTCGACGAAACAAAATATGAAGTTGGCACGTTCCATTCGTTTCTTAGATATAGAGAATGATCGGGAAGACGATTTGATATTTGTCCGTAATGGACCTAAGCCGGAAATTCGACTATATTCTGAAAATTCAAGAATGATTCGATATCTTATTCACGAAATTCAGAAAGTTCGACTCGAAGATTCGAAAACGAGTATTGCGATCATACATAGGTATGAAGGTGATCATTGGAAAATTAATAACTCATCGGTCCGCTCTCAGTTAGCACGTGAGTTTAGCATTATAGGTGTGGAAAGTTATGGAAGACGATTTGATTACGATACTGTCAAGCCTCCAATATTTTTTACGGATGTTTATTCAATAAAAGGACTCGAGTTTGATTATGTATTTATTTTACACTTTGACCGGGAACACTATCCTCTCCAAAGTAAAATTAATGAAATTGAAAAAAGGCATAGTAATGAAACCGGTTCAAAAGCATTTGAGCAAGATTTAGATACTGTCTTAAATGAAGAAAAAAAGGTGCTTTATGTAGCTCTTTCTCGTGCAAGACATAAAACAATTATGCTTTGCGTTGGGGCAAAACAATCATTTATTTCACCTTTTATCCGGGATTTCTCTAGCCGTGATTATGAGAACTTCGGATTTAATAAAAGCATGTTTTCAAGATAGGAGGAAGGATGATGTATAAAGCCTTCTTTGAGATTCCGGATGATGTTAGAAAAAAAGGGATGCGTGGAAACTCCCCGAAATTGCTGAAAATTCTCATGAATGAACTTGAAGGAGCCCAAGAGATTTGGGTTTCTTTGTTTTTGTATAATAATCCTTATTTCCACCAATATCTAAAGGAAAAAGCTAATAAAGGCACAAAGGTGACTGTAATCTCAATTCCATTAAGCGGATACAGTGATAAACCATATAAAGTAGATGGTTTTCGATCTAAACGATCAAAAAAGGAGTATGCACAACAGATTTATGATAACCCAGGGGCTATAGAGCTGCGAGTTTTTCCCCATACATACGTATGGAAACAAAAACAGGTAAAGCGCGGAACTAATATTTATAGCTTACATGTTAAATGTTTACTTGCAAAGTTTACTGAAGGACATTCTAAATGCATACTTACTTCAAGCAACTTTGCCTCAGTTGATCAGTTTCATAGCGAGAATATGTTAATTACCATTGATGATATAGAAACCACCACTAGATATACAGATTATTTTGAATCTCTATATCTAAATACTATCGACATACCTTCATATCAGAAGTTCCTTGAGGACAAGAAGTTTGATGCCTATTATACAATTACAAATCGAGTAAATTGGTCGAATTTTGAACACACCCAAGTATTGTTTACTGGTCCTTGGATAAGGTATGGTATGATTGGTAGTAATCATGCTGCCAAGAAGCTGATATTGCAATTGCTTACGAAAGCCCAGAGTCGGATTTTTCTATGTGCTCAGCATTTCAATGATATAAACCCTTATGGTAACTTGGTAGGTATGCAAAGTATTGTGGATTGTTTATTAGAAGCAGCTCGAGATAGAGGAGTCGAAATTCGTTTATTAACGCAAACCACAAGCGCCCAACAAGAACTGATGAGTCGAACGATACAATCAGAAGAAGCTATTTTCGGTAATCCCGATATAAAGCGGAAATATTGGTCACCAGTTATTCATGATAAATTCATTATTATGGATGATACTGTTGTGGTAATGACAGCGAATCTTACTTCAACTCAATTCGCTTGGGATGATGACCGTGAGATGCACTACGAAATAGAAGATGTCGAGTTTTCCGTTTCGCATCAATGTTTTTCGGAAGTAAATGCCTTTCAAGTAGTAAATGATGTATTAATTACTGAGCAATATGAGGAATACTTCGTGCGATTATGGGAAAGGGCACTCCCAGTTAACACCTTACGATATTAGTTAGTTTAGCTCAGAGTGACAATTCACAAAAAAAACAAGAACGTAAGTTCTTGTTTTTTGTGCTATAATTAGTATGATTTTGTAGATTGACTCAGGTATTTGACTTGGCTAACATAGAACAAGAAGAATTGAAGGAGCGGTAATATGATTAAGATTGACCAAAGGGGTCGAGGCAAATTTAAACCAGCTACTGACCTGAAGTTGGAAGATATTCGAGATGTCTTAATGCAAAAAATCATGCAAGAAAAGGAAATAGAAGCTGAGTTTGATCTTGATGCTAAGCATTATAAAAAAGATAAATTCAATGTGATTTCGTTGTTTTGTGGTGCGGGTGGATTGGACCTTGGATTCGAACTCGCTGGTTTACAAGCTGTAGTAGGTCAGAAAGTCGCGGAAACTGCTTTTTTTATAGAAGAAGAGTACAAAAAGCTTCGTGAAAAAAGTGTATTTCACACGATTTTAGCTAACGATATTTTTAAGGAGGCCCTTCAAACTTATCAAGCAAATGTACAAGATCCAGATCTAACAAAGATCTCAAACCTTGATATTCGTAAGGTTAATTTTCCTAAAGCGAATTTGGTGTTAGGGGGGTTTCCGTGTCCTGGATTTTCGGAGGCCGGTCCTCGACTTATTGACGATGAGCGCAATTTTTTATATCTACAATTTATTCGCTGTCTTACACAGTCAGAGCCGGAAATATTTGTTGCAGAAAACGTTAAAGGCATGCTTACACTTGGAAAAGGGGAAGTATTTCGGCAAATTGTCGAGGATTTTTCCTCGGTTGGCTATGAAGTCTACATTAATGAAGAAAATGAAGTGCCTAAACCTTTGAATGCTCGCGATTTTGGAGTGCCTCAATTGAGGGAACGTGTATTCTTGGTTGGAGTTCGGAAGGGTGTCGACTTTAAATATGAGTTTCCTAAGCCAACCCACGGACCGGGGAATTATAAGACTTTGAGGGACACAATAGCTGATCTTGCGAGTGAGCCAGGTCCTTGTTACGAGTCATCGTTCTCGACAATTTACATGTCCCGTAATCGAAGGAAAGAGTGGGGGGAGCAAAGTTTTACGATTCAAGCATCAGGTCGTCAAGCCCCTTTGCATCCTGATTCCCCTCCTATGGAGTACGTTGAGAAAGATAAGTGGCGGTTTTCTAATTCGGATAAGAAAATCCGGCGGCTTTCCATCAAGGAGATTAAACGTATACAGACATTCCCAGATTGGTATAAGTTTTATCCTGAGAATTTGGATAGTTCCAGTAATATAGATAAAGTATATAAGCAAATTGGTAATGCTGTACCTGTTATGCTTGCCAGAGCTGTTGCGGAACCTATTGCAAAATGGGTAAGAGAATATCTTATTACTAAACAAACTGAAAACAAAGGCGTTGCCATTCCAAAGTAAACTAAGAATAGTAGAGATAGGTCTTACCTAAGGCCTTAGTACGGTATTAATACCGTACTAAGGCCTTTTTATAGTTTTTGCTAAATAACGCAATAAGTGTAATAATTTGTCCATTAGAAATGTTTCGGAGGGAGGTCATTTTTAATGTTTTCAATGGTTTGAATGATATACTCAACACATCTCTCAATATTTTCTTTGATCTGGTGCTCCCAAATGCGGATAATATGCCATCCATGACTTATATAATAATTCCCTACCATATAATCTCTTAATACATTCCGATAGATTTTCTTGTTCCAGTATTCTTGATTACTTTTAGGGATGTGACCGTGTTTCGGGCAATAGTGCCAGAAGCATGAGTCTATAAATATAACTATTTTGTATTTTTTTATTGATATATCTGGTTTTCCGTAAAGAGTGGAGACATTTCTTCGAAAGCGTAATCCCCTGCGCCACAAGCTGCTACATAAAATATCTTCTAACTTAGATTTAGATCGTATTGACTTCATAATTTTGCTTCTTGTTTCTGGAGAAAATTTATCCGGCATAGATTCCTCCCATAATGTGAATGAGGTAAGCTAAAGTTAATATTTACATTTGGATGTATTTTTAAACTGAGGATATTCACGCAAATATAGTTTCTATATGTCTAGTCTGTTATAAAGAAATCCATTATGGATTATTCGAAGATAAGAAAGAAATAATAGAGAAACTATTTATGAATAGAAAAGCTAGACTTTAAGAAAGTGGAGTTTGTGTATCATTAAATGAGATTTTTAGCTATTATAAAGATAATGTATTGTTAAAAGTTATTTGTAAACCACTTTGGCGATGATTCGATCTATTGGCTATGTCCAATTTATATGGGAACGATTTCTGATCTGTATTTTTCATTAATTTACGTTATTTTTTAAAATCCTATAATTTTAATGTGTAGTAAAGTTCGGCATGGCTACTGAAGTTTATAATAATACTTATTAAGCTGATTAAAACCATGGTGTGAGGGCTATAAGTAATTTATGTGTATTAGCTAATAATTTGAATACGGAACGGGGATTTAAGTAGTATGAGCAGTAATGAGTCAGTGACTTTGGTGAAAAATCAAGAAATCATTATCGACATTATTGGCTTGTCGCACGAGGGTGAAGGTGTAGGTCGTAAAGATGGGTTTATCCTTTTTATAAATGGAGCACTACCCGGAGAACGCGTGCGGGCAAAGGTGATGAAAGTGAAAAAGGCTTACGGTTACGCGAAGCTGTTAGATCTTCTGATCCCAAGTGTCGATCGCGTCGAGCCGCCGTGTGCGATCAATAAGCAATGCGGCGGCTGTCAACTGCAGCACCTTAGCTATGAGGCACAACTTAAATGGAAACGTCAACACGTGGTGGATAATCTCCAGCGGATCGGAAAGCTACGAGTTGCAGGAGAAGGGGATTTGGCTGCGGATACTGACGTGGTAAAAGTGCATCCTGCGCTAGGCATGTTCAAGCCTTGGCGTTACCGGAACAAGGCTGCCGTTCCGATGGGTATGGCAGCTGCAGTGACAGATGGCAACGGCTTGATGTCATCGGACCGGCTGATTGGTGGCTTCTACGCGCGAGGGAGCCATCGCATTATTGACATGGACGAATGCATGATCCAACACTCGTTCAATGATGAGATAGTAGCTCGCGTCAAGGAGATTGGAAACAAGCTCGGCATCACGGCTTACAATGAAGAGACAGGCCGCGGTCTGCTGCGTCACGTAATGGTACGTGTCGGCTTCGTCTCCCGCGAAGCGATGATTGTACTCATTACAAATGGAGAGCGCATCCCGCAAGTGGAATACTGGATTGAGCAGATCCGCGAAGCCCTACCCGGCGTGTCCAGCATCGTGCAGAACGTGAACACGCGCGACACGAACGTGATCTTTGGAGACAAGACCCGCGTCCTCTGGGGCAGTGAAGTAATCTACGATGAGCTCGACGGCATTCGATTCGCGATTTCGGCACGCTCGTTCTACCAAGTGAATCCGGTACAAACGGTCGAACTGTACCGCAAAGCGGTGGAATACGCCTCACTCAGCGGCGGTGAGCGTGTAATTGATGCTTACTGCGGTATCGGGACGATTTCTTTATTCTTGGCGCGGGCTGCTGGTCACGTCTACGGCGTGGAGATTGTGCCTGAAGCCATCGAAGACGCGAAACGCAACGCCGAGCTGAACGGCATTACGAATGCTTCTTTTGAAGCTGGTCCAGCCGAAGTCGTCATCCCGCGTTGGCGCCGAGAAGGCATTGTGGCCGACGTCATCGTCGTCGACCCACCGCGTAAGGGCTGCGACGAAGCACTGCTTGAAACAATCCTGGCAATGCGCCCGGAACGCGTGGTATACGTGTCATGTAATCCGTCGACACTCGCACGCGACCTGCGTGTGCTGGAGGATGGTGGCTATCGCACTGTAGAAGTGCAGCCAGTGGATATGTTTCCGCATACGACACATGTGGAGTGCTCAGTGTTACTAAAATGGAGAGGGACTAGCGATTAGTCCCTCGATTCTTACGCCCCAATTAATGTGGGGCGGGTGATGTTGTAGTGAATTTTAATTGAGCCATCTTCATGGACATCAATCTTATGAATGAGAGTTTGAAGTAGTTGCTTTAGTACACGATCATCTTCTATGTCTAACTTTGCAAACTTATCAATTTGGCGTTAAAAGGCACGAAGATGATCGTCCGTACTTTTCTTAGCTTCTTGCTGTGATTCTAATTCTGCTTTCTGTTTGGCCAGTTTACCTAGGTCTGCTTGAATGCGCTCATTCTGAGCAGAAAATTGTTCGATACTAACAGCTTTTTGGGTGTAAAGTTATAGTAGCCCCTGAAACTCAACGTCTAGCTGTTTAAGGCTGTTGTTAACTTTCTGCAACTCCTTCTTACTGTTACTCTGATGAGAGTTTACTTCCCCGTTTATTACAGTATAAAGTCTGTCTAGCTTGACGTTACTACTAATGAGTTCCCGAAGATCATCTTTAACCATTAGTAGCAGCATTCGCTCCTTAATCAGATGTGAGGAGCAAAATGACTTTGTATGCTTTACATAGCCTCCACATACATAAGCCCCTTCTTTACCTCGATCCTTGCGGAACGTCATCCCTTTACCACAATCAGCGCAAACAGCAATGTGAGCAAACAGGCTTTCCTGACCATTGCTTTTGTTCTTGCCTTTCACCCGCATTCTTTCTTGAACTGCTTGATAATCCTCCATTGTAATTATGGCGAGTTCGGGGCGGTGATGGATAATCTGTTTATCAACGTCTATCTTTTTGCGCTTCTTTGTAATGAAATCCACAGTTTCTTCACAATGCTGGACAAGTGTTCCAGTGTAAATGATATTACTAAGAATCGTTTTTACACTGCTTTGATGCCATCTAATCCCCGCATTACTTGCACCTGAAACTGATCGTGGAGTAGGAACGCAGTTTTCACTAAGATAATTGCTGAGTGTCAAAAATGACACTTCATGAAGTGCTAAAAATGACACTTCACTTTGCATGTGAAGTGCTAAAAATGACACTTCACTTTTATTGGAGACAGCGTTATTCACAGATTATCAACATTATCCACAATATCCACATTGTCAGTAAGATCGATAAGGGATTTCTTACACCAAATAAAAAGCCCCACCTTAGGTGGGGGAAACTGTTGCAGGCTGTTTAGACTCTAATCCCAGCATCGTTGTAATTGATTCCGCTATTGCTTTACCTAATAATGGTGGCACAGCATTACCAATTTGTTTTACTACTTGACTTCTATTTCCGTAAAAACTGTATGTGTCATCAAAACTTTGGATTCTAGCCCCTTCTCGTGGGGTAAGTGCTCTATCCTGTATTGGATGAATACACTTGTTTGATGCGGGGTGAACGAAGTTTACAGTCATTGTTACCGATGGTTCATCAGCTTCCAGTCTGGAATAAGATGAGCTAAACCCACTGGATATCAGATGTTTGGGTATGCATTCTATATTAGAACCAGAATGTTTAATAATTTCAAGCATCTTAGGTGAATGATTTGTTGATTCATGTAGCAATAAAATATCTGATCCATTTCTTCTTTCGTTTTGGTATTGGTTGATTGGTGCCTTATCGTATTCATCAACTTTCTCACCGCTTTTTAGATACGGAAGATCACCAATTGCATCCATTACACTAATAGCATCGGGTAAGTTTGACTCAAACAAGTTATGTTCAGTCACAAGCATTTTTGACTTATCTTTATAACCAATAGTTTTACCATTAAAAAAATGAGTTGGTTTTGGAAACAGGATAGGAGTTCCTTTTTCTGCGCCAATCATTATTAGACGTTCCCTCTTTTGGGGGACACCAAAATTTGCAGCATTTAAGATTAACCACTCAGTATCATACCCAATGTTGAAAAAACATTCTTGAATTGCTTCTATAGTTTGTCCTTCTTTATAAGTTGCTAATCCAACTACATTCTCTAATACAAAAGCTTTTGGTTTGAAGAAATTAACGAACAATGCAAATTGCTCAAATAGGTTATTTCGAGGGTCATCCTCATTACTTGATCGAAACGGTCTAATTGACGAGAAGCCTTGACATGGCGGGCCGCCAATAATTAAATCGACCTTCTTATTATCTTTTTCTAATGCACCTTTAACTTCAGATGGGCGAAGCTTTCTGATGTCTTCGTTAAATATAAAAGCATTTTTATGATTTAGTCCCGCTGTCTTGGCAGGTTCTTTTAGAATGTCGATTCCACAAACAGTTTCATACATTCCCTTATATTTACTAAAACCATATGAGAATCCTCCAGTGCCACAAAATAAATCCATAATACCTAATGTAGACATGTTGTCACCATCCCTTATTGTAGACTATAGTCTCGTTTCGAAGCAATGTCAAGTCTGATAACTTAATAGTATGGATCATAAATATATCGAGATTGGAAAAGTAATTGCTAAACTTCGAAAAGATAAAGGTCTGTCACTTGAGAATGTTGCGCTGGCTGCTGGGATTCACAGGACTACTGTGGGTCTTATCGAGCGTGGGGAGCGTGAACCAACAATAAACACAGCAGCGAAAATAGCAAATGCTTTAGGGATATCACTAGTAGATCTGTTAATGATGGTAGAAAGGGAAGAATAGATAAATATGAGCAGACATGTAAAGAAAGAGTGTTTTCGTGATAGTGCTTTACCTATGTTAGCACATCTGAACATTCCTCAAGATATGATACTAAATGCAATTGAACATTGCTATAAAACACTTGATATAATAGACCAGCAATTAGTTATTAATAATTCTCCTAGATTATCCAATTTAGTTGAACTTGCGAATTTGTCCTCAATTGTGGGTAATTTATTGGGTGCTGGGTGTGAGCTTCATTCCAATAGTACATTTATAAGAAATAAGCCACATACGTTCCCTGACTTAATTCCAGCAAGTGGTGAGGGAGAAGGGCTAGAAATAAAGATTGCTTTAGAGACAAATAAACCTAAAGGTCATTTACCTAAAGAAGGTTATTATCTAACATTTAGATATGTTTTAACTGATTCGTCAGGTAACTATGTTAAAGGTAAAGATTCAAGAGGTGATGTAGTTTCAATTTGGGAAGCGAAAATTGGTTACTTACAAGACTCTGATTTTTCAGTAAGTAATACAGAGGGCGATTCTGGAAAAACGGCTACAATATCAACTGACGCACATAACGATATGAGGTTAGTTTATTTTGATGAATCTATAGTGCCATATAGACATTCGGAAAAAAAGCCATACCCTGGCTATAACTAAAATAAACGAAGACCTTTTATCATATCAGATAGTAAGGTCTTCGTTTATTATTTAGATCAGCGAATACTCCCGCTTCGACTGGGAATAGATAGATTGTTCTCACTGGATACTCAACACATGTGGAGTGCGTATTATGGATGGAATGGAGGGGCGAGCCTACATAGGCTACGCCCCTTGTTTTAATGGATTTTGGGAAAAAGGAGAGGTCAACAACCGATTGATTGAGGCCTTCGTCAAAAGCATAACGCCGGCTACGACAAGAGGCTGGCTTTTTGACCTCGGACCCTACCCCGCTATGGTCTAAGGACATGGTTTGGTCCACGGTGAATTGGTTGAATTCCATCCCGATGATGTAGCAAGGGGATTCGAAGTAATGGATCGGCCGGAAGGCGACGAGAAATATTGGTTGGGACGAAATTGGTGTTAACCTTTTTGAGGGCTCAAGCCTGACTCGTGAACTCGGTATTCAGCAGCAATATCAGAAGGAGTTGGAAGTGTGTTCTCCGTGCTGTAACCGATACTGGAATCTTTGGTCTCGAATATGGGGATCAGGGGAGTACTGGGAAAGAACAAAGGCTATCCGCTATTAGACAAAAACTAAAGCCAAAGTTAGAACAAGATAAAATCCGTTTCATTCATGGGAGCGGGTTTTATCTTCACTATGCACATATCGTGGGTATATGTTTGTGAAAAATTCGAGTCTGAAATTGGGTTGGACGTTATGCATATAGCAGGTGCAGAAGTATTTGGAAAAGGAACTGATATGTTGTTGGAGAGTAAAGCGATAAAGTAGAAATAATTTCGTTAGGAGTAGGTTATATGAGTAAAGTAATGCTAATCTGACAACAGTGGCAATGAAGAATCTAAGCATGATGGAACAATAGGCTAATAACAACCTTGGTATTACACAGTAATACAATAAGGAAAATAGAGATAAAAAGCTATTAGATATAAGGGTATAATAGAGATACTATATGGACAGGCGCGTGCCCTAATGTTTGAGTGTAATTAAACATAATTACGCAGAGATGAAAAAACTCGCGTTGAAAGGGTTGGAGTATTATGGCAAAGGAAATTGCTATTCTTGATGAAAACCAAGGGCTTAGTGAGGATGTAGCTGACGGTGGTTTTGATTTTTTTGGTCACTTTACTTTGCCTTCCCCAATTTCATACGATATAAGTTTCTTAGGAGAGGCCAAAAGATTTAGCAGAGATCGGTCTGTACAGCCTAAACATGTTTCAAGATTGGTAGCTCGTTTAAATCGCGGACAATATGGAATTTTTGTTACTACTTCCTACTATACTGTTCAAACACAAAAGGAAGTCCTTGAGGACGGATATCCAGTGAAATTATTTTCTGGAATAGATTTAGTATATTTTTAAAAGGAACTTAGATTAATAAGTAAAGATAGAATAAGTGAATTATTTCTTACTAGTGTTAAAAAAGGAATTAAATAGGGGAATATGGACCCCGCTTTTAGGGTACCAATCAATCGACTCATTCTGTTTAATTAAGCAAAATTGGTCAAAACAAATATGTCAAAATATGTGTTAATACCTGTTTTTGTAAGAGGCTTGGAGATTCGGTAGTTGGTAAATAATATCCAATTAAAAACACCTTCAGCTGTTACAATTGAATCCCGCTATGTATGAGTGCTTTCTGTATTTCATAATTAATATCATATTAAAGATCACATCCTTATATAGTAATTATGCATCTATTATACTGGGAGTGGTCAAATGATGAAATTAAAGGAACAGAACGACGACGATGATGAATATTTTGATTCTAACTGTATTCAATGGAATTCAGATTTTAATGGTGAAGAAGCTGGCTATGATGAAATCGAGGTTATAAGATTTTGTGTGTTTAAGGAGAAATCCGGTAGTATAATATCATTTTATATAGATGTTTCTACAGGCGAGATTATTGATTTTTGGAAAGAGGAAGAAGACTGAACCATTTATATGAATTTCATAATTCTGAATAATGGTTAAAGTTGCTCATGAGACTAAATTAAACTATGAGTATGGCTAAATCGTTAATTTGTTGGTAAGACTAGGTAGTAAAACACGGGCTATAGATCGTTAAAGCAGTTGTCCAGATTGAGTCAACATAGCAATCTATCATTCATGAGCAATTCTTACAATGAATCAGTTAACACTCCCTAGTGGATAACGCCGACTGATTTTACTCTACATGATAGTGCTGTCTTCAGAGCACCTTATATACCTGGTACTCAGTCATTTTCTTCTTAAACTGATTCCACACAATTTATTGTTTAGTATTACTCAAACTGAATAATATTCTTAAAAGGTAATTTTTTAATGTCAGGAGAGTGTGTATTTGTCTTCAAATATGTTAACTGTCACCGAGGCGGCAGAAATTGCAAATATTAGCAAGGATAAGTTATATGCATTAGTTAGGGAAAAAAGTGATATCCCGCATGTAAAGATAGGTTCTAAGATTCTACTTCCAAAAAACGCTTTTTTGAATTGGCTTGGAATTACTCCTGAGATACCAATAAATAACACGATAGAGGGAACCTCATTCATCAGTAAAGAGAAAAAGGAAAAATTACGAAGAGTCCTTCATGAATTAATTGATGTAATATTGGAATGAAATGAAAAGCAAAATAATATTAGACAAGTAAAGTTCAGTATACTAACATGAAGATACGTATAACTATTCATCCGTACTCTACTGCGAGTGCGGAATTTTTTTTGTATTTGGAATTGACGAAGTTTACAAATCGAAGATTTGACCGATTATAGTGAGCGCGATAGCTCTATCATTGCACTTATGTATCGTATTCTAATTTTGAGGAGAGCGATTTATGGTATCGATGGTCCAACCCCCGTGGTATAGCTGGCCTGAGTTCGATCAAGAGACAGGCGATTTGCGTCTAGATACTCCACTTGAGATTATCAAGCGCTACGAACGGGAGCAGCGACGCTGGGAGCGGAATTTACGTCGTATATGGGAGCAAATGGAGAATCCTCCGAGTTCGAACATTGAGATCATACCATTGATGGATGGTAGAGTCATGTTCCGCGAGCTGGACGAGACCGGGAATCTTATCCGTGAGACATTCGGCGTTATAGGGGCAGAAGCCTTGGATCGGGAACCAAAGGACGATAAAAACCGTCAGAATGAGGATTCATCGTGCGAAAGCAGGACAAATGAATTGCATGAAATTTTTAGTATTCCTAAGGGGAACCTTGAGATTCCTATTGTCATTGATATGGAGAAGCCGAACGTAAACGACGTTATGAGCTGGGATGCAGAACAAGGCTTTTTGATTGCCGCGCTCCAACAAACCGGACAGGACGATTCAGCTATTCTCAAGGTGCTGAATGAACTGGAGAAGGTCTATAAACAGAAGTCTCCGCAATTTGGCTATGAGACGTACTACGCGTTTCGCGATCGGACAGAAGAGCGAGTACCGATTAAGGGCTATGAAGGCCAGTATGAGATAACGGTATCTGGACGGGTTTTTAGCATTGCCAGAAACCGTTTTCGAGAGCGAGGAGGTAATGAGTACGGTTTTAAGTGGGTTAAGCTATCTAAGAATGGAGAGAGCAAAAATTTCCTAACAAAAGTGTTATGGGAACAAGCGTTTGAGCAGCGCTTATCTGAGATTGATTACCGCGGCGAGTAGGGGTGTTAGAGGTGGAAGAGAAGTTTCGATTACAATTAATAGAGGCCAAACTGTCTCGTCAAATTATTATCGTTATGACGGACGATGGGGAGCGGCTGCAGGGGACAGTAGAGGATCTATCGACGTGGACGGTTAGGCTGCGGCTTAATGATGGAATCATGTACATACCGTTAAGTGGAATTGATGTCATTACATATGGATAGTGATATCAAGGATGAGCTTGTCTTTGCCCAGTTGGTCTACGACAGACGATACCGAGCCTGCCGTAGGACCCACAGAACTGCGAGAGGTGAAGAAGATTCGTATCCATCTGTCGACCGCTCATCATTCTTCTCGGCCTTAACGATATTGGTTAAAGTTCTTCAATAGGATAGTCCACAGGAAATGAGACTTCACGCAACATACGATAGTTAAGGAGCTGGCTATGCGTTGGCTCTCTTTTTTTGCGATAATATCCGATCACCTATAGCTTGTTAATTTATATCTGATTACCAACGGAGCCTTTACAGTTGCTCCATTAATACAAACTAAAGATAAACATATTAATAAGTATTGCCCAATAATCTTCCAAAGTAAGGGGGGGAATAAAGGGATTTGATAAAACATATAGAATATTCTGGTGTTTGAATTATTTCTTATGTGAGGGGAATATACCATGTTTGAATTAAAAGAAGTCACTATCGATGCTTTTACCACAGATGACAAAATAATGTTACCTCGATTTCAGCGAAAACAGACGTGGTTCGACAAACAAAATTTTGAACTATGCATTAGTCTTTACAAGGATTACCCATTAGGTGTTGTTGTAATAAATATGGAAGAAGATGAGGGGAAACTACAAAAGTGGTTGCTAGACGGAAGACAAAGAAGAGAAGCTTTAATTAAAATGAAGAACCCAGAGGAGATTTATCGGTGGGCTAAAACCTTTGTTGGGTTTAAAGTAAATGATACTCAACATGAGATTAGTAGAAAGTTCTGGGAAAAGCTTGATGAGTATCTTGGTGATGATGCGGAAGACGCTCCAATAACTAACACAGAGAGTGACGAAACTCAAGAAACAGGAAGCAACGATTTTACAGATACAGAAACTGAGGAATCCCTTCAGGTACAGGAACTTGCTGTTGCAAGTGAACAACTTGCGGCGGCTTCAAGTGGACCTCCTACTTCAGCAAACTTTTATAAAAGAGGAGATCTTACTCGACTTTTAAATGTTATTCTCGCTATTCATCCAATACGCGGAAAACACAACGGTCTAACTAAGCCCTTCAATTTTTCAAAACATGTAGAGGGACTCGATTACATCGAAACTGATAGCAACGGAGAAGATTTCGTTAATACAGAAGAGCTACTACTTTGGATTGACTACCAAAAAGAAAAATCTTTAAAAAAGCAACTTGAATATCCCCCTTCTCAAGAAATATTTTTCGAATGGATCAAACAAAAAAACAAAATCTTAAAGGGAGATCCAGCATTAAAAAAAGAAATCGATAGACGATGGTCTGATATATTAAACATTTTCAACGTTCTGGAATCTTTAAATTTACAATTAAAAGAAGGGAAAATTGGCTACATCCAATTAAAAGGATATAGAGATGACGATGCAAAAAAAATCTTTCATATTATCAATACTGGCGGCACAAAACTTGACCCTGCAGAAATTTTGTCAGCGAAACCATCTTGGAATAAAGTGGTAGAGGATCCGTCGGAATATCTTGTCTCAAATGTAAACAAGCTCTACAAGAAATTGGGAGTAAAGCAGTATGATGACATAGTTAAATGGGATGTTGCAGCTACAATACTAGAGAGACTAAAAATAAAATATATTTGTTCTATGAGTGATGACCTTACTATCGGTTTTAGATTATTGAGTGGTTATTATGAAGGGGGTATTAAAAAAGAACACATTGAAGACCTCCCAAAATCTAATAAGAAACTAAACTGGGGGAACTTAGACTTTGAGGTAAAAGTCAATCAACTGAGCGATGAGTTATTAAAATCTCCTTTTTTTCAATACTGGGCATCATGGAGTAAGTCTCTAATTTCACTTACTAGCCAAGCAGCCGCAATAAACTTTCTTCTTGTAACTTTAAGGGACTGGGAAAGAAAAGGAAAACCAACACAGGCTACGTCTACTGAACATAAAAAGTTTCTGAGAAATGCCGCAATAACTTTTGATCAAGTAATATATGAATATATTACGAATCAATGGCGTGGTCCAGGCGACTCAAAACTCGAAACGAATTTAAAGAACTTGAACGCAAATGATATGTTTGAACCAGTCCCACAAGAAAGATGGGACATACTTATTAATGAGGTTATAGATTCAGGGACTATAAATGGAAGTGTTTATAGTAATACGGAGTCAGTTGATAAAAAAATAAAACTCCTACTCCTTTATTATTATACACTAGCTGAAATTATGGGCCCTCAAATAGGTACGATAATTTTGGATTACGATTTTGACCACATTATTCCTAAAAGTGATATTGCTTCTTCTAGCCATGCAATTGCTAAAATGAATAAGAGCAATATCTTTAATATTTGTGCCTTACCTCGAAAGGACAATGTATTAAAAGGTGACAAGAAACTTAATAACTTAACGGATTCATGGTTAATAAAGCAAGTTGATACTTACGCTCAAATTCCAGAAACAATGTTCAACGATTTTTCGACTTCCTCTTCAATGGAAGCATTAAGAGATTTTCGAGGCAAGCTAATTAAAGATACTTTTACTATAAGAAGAGAGCAGATTCTTCGAGGATAAAACAGATGCATTTTTACCCATTATCCTCCCCTATCAGAATGGGGGAGGTTTTTTTTGAAAAAATAGCTAATTTTTCGCTCGGACTATTACCAGAAGCGGACCTATTTTTCCGACGAAATGAGGACACTTGGCTATTGATATAAATTATCGTTGTTGTAATAACTCCATATGATTTGCAATCGGACATGATGCTGACAGATTACAATAAAGTATTGTTCTGAGCTAAATGGTTGCAAAAAAGTATTGGTCTGATGACAAATGAAGAAATAATCAACTAAAAAGTCACGGTGATGCTGTATTTGATCACCGTGACTTTTTCTGAAGGAGCAGCTATTGTGTCGGAGACAATCGGTGCACGTGTAAAAAGGGTATGCAAATTGAAAGAAATGACTCAAGTTAAATTCTCTTCAATTTTAGGGATCTCCAAAGGCCACTAATGTCAACCTGAATTACAATTTCTATTACAATGCCGGTTGGAATATTGTTTGCTACCAATTTGGAACGTTAAATTGGCACAAATAAGTTAGTCCTGTTCATTAAGAAACCTTGATATATCAGAAACCATTCTTCAAGGGGTAGCAATCCCGCGGAATGGTTTTTTTGTCTGCAATAATAAGAAAGGCAGGCTTTCTTTAATTTCTTTATTTTCTTTTGATTCATTACGAATAGGACAAATTTTAAAGAGCGTATTAATTATCAAGAAGCAATTAAGGAAAGGAGGAAACCAGCCCAAGCTTGAGGGCACTCGCTGTTCTCGGTGATGTTGTGCTTATAGGCCGTCGCTTTGGATCACGCTGCAACTCGACGGTCTAGATCGTATGCATTGTTTTGGCTTTGTTAGATTCTGTGGAATGGTACTGGGCTTCAGA
This sequence comes from Paenibacillus sp. sgz302114, assembly GCF_056120345.1. Lineage (NCBI taxonomy): Bacteria > Bacillati > Bacillota > Bacilli > Caryophanales > Paenibacillaceae > Paenibacillus > Paenibacillus sp. sgz302114. Next base: position 472,576 of record NZ_JBVYOI010000002.1, on the reverse strand, counting down.
TGGGGTTGAAAGTTTTCCCAGGGGTTTATTTTAACTCTAATGACGAGGTGATATTGATGATATTGACGATGGGGATTGTAATGATCAGTTTTAGTGCTGGTGGCATCTACGTATTGTTTAAACATGCAAATGACGATGAAGGAAATCCGCCTACGCTAAGTAAAGTCAATGAAGAAGTTAGACCGCTAAAGTTACAGCCACAGCCGATATCTATTAGCATTAATATAAACATCTCGCAATAACAACGCCGCTTAGGCATTGTTTCTTGCTTTAACTTCGGCGTCCTCGCACCGCCGAGGTCGTCCAGTTCATCCGTGAGTACAAAGTCCAGCTTTTACTCCTCGCTCTACTCCGGTTCGTTCAACAGGAAAGCTAGATGGTTCTCCTTCGCGATTTCCAGCGCTGTCATCTTGATCTAGCCCAGCTGCTCTTTGTTCTTTAATTTCATTAGTTTCTTTACGAATTTGTCAAATGATAAGAGCATATAAAGTTAATAAGGATTAAAGGAGTGGATAAAATGACAAGGGAATATCAAACACTACCCGGATTCATTACTGTTGCCGAAGCAGGAAAAAAATTAAACGAAATGATGGGAGGGGACAAGGATAGCTGGAATTTTTGGTACACGAAATTACAACAGGACATAAAAAATGATAAATTGCCATTTCAATTCCACGGAACGCGGATCAAACAGATAAGTGAAGACTATTTACATCAATGGTTTAAGCAGGCTAAAGATGATATGCAATTGGAACTGGTTTTTTTGAAAAACAAAGTGCTTAAAGAGACTAATCTCCTTAGAGAAAAGAGGGAGTTATTAATAAGAGAGCTTCAATTTCTAACTGATAAAGAACAAAGTGAGGAAGAACGGAGTCAGTTTGAGTTCAAAATTAAAGAACTTGAAAAGCAACTTGAAGAGCTTAAAGATGAGGAAGCGCAAAAACAGAATGAACTTCAGCAGATCCATTTGAAATTCAAGAAACAAGAAGAGTTGAAAGCCATTGAAGAAAGAAAACAAATGATAAGAGCTCAAGAGCAAAAACTTAAACATTCCGAGTATAGAATCAATATGTCTGAAGTTAAACCCAATAAAAAGAGCTCAGTTATTATTAATCTTGATCAACTTGATCAAAGAATTAATGATCTCTTAGATGCCTATGATAAACAAATCCTTGAAAGAGATGAGATCGTCAGAAAGCTCAAGGCATTAATGGAATGAAGGTATATTCCGAATATCATGGTGAAAACGATCCGCTGGAGAGCAAATTAATGCTTCGGACAAAAGCGAATGCCGACATATTATGATATCCATAGCTCAAAATGTTAGGCAGTCGTTTAGAATAATCGGCTGCCTTTGTATGCGAAGAAAGTGAGTATAAACAGTGACTTCGAGAACAATACATTATTGTAATGAAGTCGCTGCAAATTGTTCTCTATAAATCACTTGGAACAATACTTTATTGTAATTTGAACACAAGCAGGTGCATGAAAAACTCAGTGATATCAAAGGGGTTTAAAACAACACTTTATTGTAATGAATCACATGTAGCCAAGATATTGCATGACCTTCTATTCTGGATCGCAACATGTTGGCATAATAAATTAGCCCGCGGGCTGTAGCCAACAGACCCAAGTAAATGTTCTTTAATTGGCCTACACAGTCAATTAAATCTATCGCCTGCATGGAAGGTGGAGTTAATAAAAGCATCTATTGCATATTGATCAACTAACAAAGTCATACGTCAGGAGATTTTCAAGATCAACGATAATTACTACATAAAAGCAGCCTGCTGTTTTAATAGTCGGGAGGCTGCTGGAATAATTCGGGCAATTTTTTCTCGTTATGGATTGAGGGAGCTACGTAAACAGTGAAAGTAAAAGAGCAAACTTTTTACTGACTCACCTTACTTCCTTGATAACAAGCTTTCTTTCATTTGGAAGTATGTTTCGCTTATTCCACAGTTCTGTACGGACTGCGATTTTATTAATATCATCTCTGCCAAGGGCTTTACTAAAAAGCTCTGCCAAGCTGAACAATGTTGTGTCTTTCAATAATTTCACTCTAACCCCGCCTTTACCGAATCAGACAAGCCTACTTAATAGATCCAATTTTCAACGTGTTTTCTTCTCTTTAACCTAGATACAAAAGGACTTCCGTGCAAGCCGATGGCAGTATCATAAGGACTGTCGCCTTACATCAAGTTTGTCAGCGATGAGATAATAAAATTAAAAAAATGATCTGAGGGTTTTGTTTGTTTCGGAACTAAGTTTACAGAAATAAAAAATGCGGAGTAGTCATTGACTATCCCGCATTTTTTATTCCAAGAATTGCTTCACAATCGCCTTAACTTTCTTTAAATCACTTAACTTTAATTTCGAAAGCAAACCCAACAGCTCTATCATAGTTTTTTCTCTTGCTGTAGAAGCAACGAAAGTTTTCTCATATGTCAATAATTCCTTGACGCTAACATCTAATGCATCCGCAATCTTTTGAAGGTTTAATAAAGAAACGTTTGTTTCTCCACGTTCAACTCCACCAAGATACGTATAATAAAACCCAGCTTTTTCGGCCAGCTGCTCCTGGGTCAAACCCTTCTGATTTCGGAGTTCGCGCACTTTTGCTCCAACTGACAATAAAATGTTAGCCATTGCTACACCTCTTAAAGAAAGTGTAGTAAAAGATAACTATTGAGGAAATGGTTAGATATGTAGTATTCAATATTAAATACTATATATATGTGGTATTTTTGAAAGTTTTGGAGATACTGTTTGATAAGGAGGGAAGAGGATGTTTCTACAACGGTCACGTCCATACAAGGATGAAAGTTTAGCCGGCTATATTTACAGAGTGAGTGTAGCGAACGGAGATGTAAATACACGACACTTGAAGCAACAACTTAACTTATGCAAAACAGATCTCCAGAATAACTTGTTTCAAGAACAGACCCTGATGACACTTTGTGATCTTACAAATCAACAGCTAGAGATGCTTCAAGACATGAGCTCTAATAATTTATTTGAGGAGCTTGAAAGTAAAAAAAATTTCAAAATGATAATTTTAAGCCACAAAGTTCAATTCTGCCCGCTGTGTTTAAAAGACAGAGCATACCACCGAAAACTGTGGTTTTTTAGTCCATTTATCATTTGTCCTATTCACAAAATTCATTTACTAAAATCATGTTCGGTTTGTCAGAAACCAGTGACACTTATCTCTCTCAATCAGGATCAATGCGGGAATTGCAATGAAGTATTGGGCAGACAGAATACTCTAACCACACAAGATCTTGTACCTAATTTTATTGACTCACAAATGGCCTTAGCAGAACTTTTCAGTACTACAGATTCAAGGATTACAATAGCTGGTATGAAGCTTACGATAGTCCAGTTTATTACACTTTGCCAGCATAGCTTAGCATTTTTTCGAAATAAACGGAGTTCTAACATTCCGAATTCAGTAACAGATACTTCAATCAAAGATAATGAGAATTACTCAATTGGGTTTTCTGTTTATGAAGTAATGCAGATGTATGAGCAGTTCCCTACTAATTTTATCCGTGTGCTTAGTCAACATTATAGTGCTGCGGTAAGGTTATGGACGGATCAGAGTAATTTTGAAGAGCTTTTTGTAGATCCTGTTTTTGATCGGATTAAATGTTCATACCTTGACTTTGTCGTAGCTAGACTAACGACGAAGGGGATAAACACATCCTCAATGTCATTCCGTCACACACAACAATACATTACTAGGACCGCGGCAGCGGACATCATGGGGATCAATTTAGAAGTAATTGAAGATTTGATAAGACTCTCCATCTTTAAAGAAGTCCAAGTAAACGACCGAGCGCTTCTAGTCAGAACAGAAGTTGTAGATGTATTCAATGAATGTAAGGGGGAAGTTAGTTCTCCGATAGGGAAAATAACTCTTCGAGACGCTTTGCTTAAATACCCAGGGCAAGGGATTTCCGTTTCATGGCTTGTGCTGCTAATTAAGAATAAGATTTTGATTTCAGGAAGTTCAGAAAATTGTATCTCAATTATGGATGTGTCATTCGATGAGGGAGAGCTAAGAAGTTGTATACACCAATTTGTAAATAATAATGGCCGAGGGAAGGGAAGAGCTATGATACCAGATGATAAGGCGGGGCTGCAATTTGGTTTAGCAACTGTGACGGGCAAAGGAGTCGTCTTTAATGACAAAGTTTACTCTAATGCCCAAATGTTAAAGAATCAGTGGTTTGAACTTGCTCAGAGGACTGGCAGCTGGACAATCCCAATCTTATATAGTTCTGATAAATCAGACCACCTTGTTTTGTTAGATGCCGATGGCCTAGAGGTTGCTTCATCTCTTGAGGAGGCTCCTGAAGTTGAGGCTGAAGTGCTTGAGAGTTATTATCTTGCATTGAATTCGCTGAAGGAAAGATTGAAATTGAAGAATAACAACTTCAAAAAATAAAAATGCTTGTATCTGTACAAGGTAAAGTCAATTCAGTGACAATCTTTTAGTGTTGTAGTGAAGCCAGCCGTACGTCTATTATGAATCGAGATATTCTTAAAGATCGGGAGCTCCGAGTACAATGGAGGCTCCTATTTTTTTACTGTAGTAGGAGCGTATTACTAAAGTGGTCAAACTGTTATTGAACACTTCATCGTATCTTTGGTCGGCGAGGAGGTCTCAGGTATGCTCTATAAATACCGGGAATCGATTGGATAATCTGATATTCTTCCAATTCGTTAGCGAGGGCATCCATTTGCCTAGTTTTGTACCTTTCAAAGTCTTCTTTGTAAAACAGTTCACAAAGGGAGTAGGCGTCAACAGCATCGGTCTTTACTTTGCGTAAACTGGAGGCTTTCTTGGCCTGATAAGAAAGCATCGGATTAACTACGACAAACAAGTAATTATGATCCTCCAAGAAGCGAGTAACTGGAAGATGGTAGTCACCTGTCGATTCGAAGATAACCATGGGTTTTTCGTCGGTTTGTTCCTCGATAAAGCTTAAGAACGAATGGAAAGCCTCTAAACCTTCGTGAATATGAGGGACGCCAGTAAGGCTGACCTTTATCTAAGAAAGCCTGGCCCTGACTGTCTCCCTAAGCAATGTCCAGCCCAACTACTGGATTCATCGTTTGTAACACCTTCACTTCCTAAGATTCGCCGGTAGCCCCAAATCCCGCTTGTAGTGTCATAGCTTCGCTTGTTATTCGGGATCGATGTCCCAACCAGCCTCAAACATGTTTCTACAAGTAGGGGGGTGAACAGTTTAGCGCACGGGGGCTAGCCCCACGGACAGACGTTCTACCCCGGCTATCGTAACTAACTAAACTAAACCTCTTACAGAGAAAAGAGGTCAACCAGTAAAAACTGGCTGACCTCATAATACGAACGGGGCACAATAGCGCAGCCTATTCCGCTAACGGGGCAGTTAGAATAGTTCAATGCCTTCGAGAAAAATTAATTGTAGAGTACTCGCGAAATTTATATATAATAATTCGTTAGATATAATTAAATTCATTCGAGACAATGGGGGATTTTCATTGCATCAGAAGACAGAGATCAAAGTGAAACATCTAAAGTTTGGTTCATTTATTAAATGGAATATTTGCATCTCACTTTCGATAGGGGTAATCATTGGATTATTATTTGCCATTATAAGTTTACTTGGTGGTAATGTGAACGCAACATTCAATGGCAAAGAACTTTCAGGGGCAAACGAAATAATTTTTTCACTTTTATCTACTCGATTACGATGATATTTTTTGAAGTTTTCTTTTCTTCGATTCTTTATCTTCCGCTGATATTGATATTAAAGCTTAAAAAAGGGATTGATCTTAAAGGAATATTTGAAATTGAATCAAAGCAAAGCGCCATTGATAAAATAGAGGTTCAAGAATCGATTTCTGAAAATAATGCTTAAAAGATTTTCATTTTTAAAGATTATCTAAGAAGAGTGGCAGTGTCTATTATTTATTAAACAAACGGGCACAAGAGCTTCAATAATTCAAAACACAAGGCTGCCACGAGACATTAGGCGGATGATAAAACCAATGGAAAGTGAATGTAATAAAAATAACTAATGAGGTAGATTACAATGTTGAATACTAATAATAACTCAATTCAATTACCAGAATTAAAGCCCAGCGGTAGAATTAGAGAATATAAACAATATTCAGATGAAATTAAAGCTAGAGTTTTATATGAACATTTAATAAATGGAAAAGAACATAGATGGTTAGACATATATGTATTAGGGATAAGTAGTGGTAGAACAAATGGGCGAAACTCAGCTAATATTCTTTATTACTTTGGATTAAAAGCAAATTATCGAGCGTTATTTAAAGATAAGACGGTTGCAGAAGTTATAAAGATACTTACTGAATACGGATCAAGTTATCTAGATGTTATTCGATTACTGAAATTATTAGATAAGGATAATTTAGACTCGACCGGGCTGGTGCACTTAGAACCTGATGACGGCAAGTTCCAACTTGATGTACTTTCGGAACAGGTTCCGGACAACGTTGAAGTTGAGGACAGCCCTAAACCAAAGCCCGGCAAAATTAACAATAATAATAGCGCTAAATATAAGCGGAGTTCCCACACCGCCAAACGAGCAATTGTCTCTGCCAAATATATTTGTGAAGTGGATCCCAACCATCGAGAGTTTACATCCAAAATCACAGGTAAGAATTATGTTGAAGCCCATCACTTGGTGCCAATGGAGTTCCAAGATGCCTACTCTTATAGCTTGGATGTAGAAGCCAATATTGTATCACTGTGCGCTGCATGTCACAGAAAACTTCATCATGCTATTTTTATTGAAATAGAGCCTATACTCGTCAAGTTGTTCAATGAAAGAACAAATCGACTCACAAACTGTGGCATACAACTAACCATCGAAAAATTGTTCAAAATATATTTTGATCAAAGTAATTAAGTAAAAGATACGCTGCCGAACGCACGATTAAAACAGGTTGCCAAATTAACGGCAACCTGTTGTGCTAACTAGAGGATAGTTTAAACACTCGCGAATAACTTGTAACAGGCCAATTGATGTCACTGTTAAGCGTTTGTGAGGTGCTTAGATAATGGGAAAAATGTGTGTAACAATTAATGTCGGTAATGTACATCACACCATAGATGCAGTAGGAAAAACTGAGGACTCTTTTAGAAACCTTGATGGGATTGCTACAACAGCATCTTCGTTTGATGGTGAAAAAGATGTTAAATTCAGACTTATGATTGAGGGGGATCTTACAGAAACTGAAGCAACCAAATTATTCGGACGAATAATGGATACTGTTGCCGAGTTTTCGAATCGTCCAGATGTATGGAATTATTACAATGGTTACTTTGATATCAAGAGTTATGACCATGGTGTCATTTATGATGGGATAAAGCTGATTGGTGAAGATTTAAAGGTCCAGCCGAACTGAAATTTCTAATCCACTTACGTGAATTTTTGAAGTTTATTAGATCGAAAAGCTCATGGTTAAGCATTAAATTCATAGAACAGAAGTAAGCAGAGGTCAACAAAGAAAGTCATCGAGGTATCATGAACAATGAGGAGGTTGTACAATGTCCGTCCATCCGCAAAAGGGGCAAGGAAAGGGCAGCCTGTTTGACATCCAGCAACTTGTAAATCGTTTTCCCGCGGTTTTCAAATCCCACTGGATTAAGACCGGGATGCCCTCGGAGTGGGATTTCAAGTGGGTTTCACCGCTTGAGTGTAATAACTGGGCGGAATACCGAGATGAAGATTTTTTGGAAGGATTACAGTTAACAAGACGGATCCAAACGCCACTACATCAATTTTGGCCGAACAGAGGACCGCAATGGGATGCATTAGCTCTTGCAAATGGAGACATCCCTATTTTGGTGGAAGCGAAAGCAAATATTCCGGAAATGGTTACACCACCCTCTAAGGCAAAAGGGGCTTCCAGACAACTGATTGAAAGCTCTATGCAAACGGTACGCGACTACCTGGAAGTTTCAACTTATTCAGAATGGACCCGGACTTATTACCAATACACTAATCGGCTCTGTCATCTTTATTATTTAAACGAGTGCAACAAGATCCCTGCTTACCTGGTCCATATCTATTTCATTGGGGATAAGTCTGTCGGTGGGCCGGAGACGATCGAGGAGTGGCAAGGAGCGATTACAGTTATGAAAACCTACCTAGGTCTTAATAAACATCACATGTTGAGTAGCAGGATGCTGGACTTCTTTATCCATATGGATGAAATTTCATAATGTGATGTGGTTGAATATTATGTGGACAGAGCTAATTTTTATGATTCCATTTACCTTAGGAAAAAAGCAATTGAAACGATGAAAGAGGCTATAACCAACCGTTCACCATCAAAGAAAGAGCGAGTGGTTTATTTTATTTGGGGTTTTCTAAATCTAAAAATGAAGGATTTTAAGCAAGCATCCGAATATTTTAATCAAGCGCTTGAATTGGTATCCAAAGAGCAATTCAAATATGGCAGCAATTTCAAACGAGTCATTAAAACCTTTATTAAAATTGGAGAAAAACAAAGAGCATTATTTTGGTTAGATAACCTTTTGGAACGACAAAGTTATGACAAAAGGTTTTCAAAATTAACTTATCTAAAAAAGCATTTTAGTTAACGCTCATTCCGCTAACGGGGCAGGTTTGTTTAATTGGGACCACGAATATTCTTATGGATGTAAAATACGTATGACTGTAATAGGGCTGAAGTAGCATAAGTCACAAAGGGGAGATGTCTCCGAATGTTATAATAAAAATACAAAGTATGTGGGAGGTATGTCGGTGTTCAAACGGATCCTGCTTGGGGCATTTGTGCTTGGTTTAGCTTTCGCAGCTGGTTGTGTGATAGCTAGCCCTGAATTACGTCTTTTTGTAGATGGTAGAGAAATGGAAGGCGTGGTTATTAAAGAGAATGGCAAGTATTACGTCACCGTCGATACTGCAGCTAGACTAGCAAATAAAACCGTCAACGTGGATTCTAACACAAACATAATCAACTTTAGATCACTCCCATCGACGAATACATCGGCTAGTTCGGCAGAATCTACAAATGGGACCTCAACGGATACTGTACCTAAAGATGCCTATGCTGTAGGTAAGATATACTTCAAAGACATCCAGGTTAAAAACAACATGGGGATTGGATACTTGGTAACTGTAGAAGTGGAAAATCACGAAGTGGATTATCAAAGTCTCATCGTTACAGCTACTTTCTACGATGCAAACAAGAAACGTGTAGGAACAGCAGATGGTGCCCTCAATTATATTGATAAAGGTGATACCAAGACACTAACGCTCACTAGCCTAGATGATCTAAGTAAAGCAAAATCCTATAAATTCCAAATCGATGCTAAAATCTGAGATGAATGAGAGGCATACACTTCGACGTGTATGCTCTTTCTTTATATATGCCTACATACTTAAATGCCCCTCTTATTTATTCTTACCAAAGTATACAAAGAAAGTAAGGGCAGCACCTGCATTGACATAGGTCAACTTGAACACGATCTATAGCAGTAATCAATATCTAACTAAATATTTAATAGTGAAAAATTGAGGTTACCGCTGGGGATCTAATGCTGAACGTGCAGACAGGATTCTGGGGTACCGAACAAGGGCAAATTGCTTTACGGAAACTGCAGTAGGTAGATCAGGCAGATCGTCAAAGGTGAGAGTAAGAACTGGATTTACCTTGAGCAGGTACTCACATGCAAAGTTAAATTTCAGTGCTTCACGAAAGACAGTAAGCTGCGTCACCCTACATTTGAATCATTTATTTTATAAAGCTGCCGAGTCGCAGCTTTTTATTTGCCCAACCGTTCACGGATCCACGCTTCAAACAAAAGAGCCGAGGCGTTAGCCCCGGCCTATTTGTTTAATCTACGGTTATGTTACGAAGTTGTGATATTACTACCCGAGCAGATCGGAGATCGTCATCGTCTTACAGGAGCGTTCCATACTGCTTTGCAGCGTTATAGGCCGCAGTCGCGTTCGTTACATCGTTGTTAAATTGTCTATGCCGGCTTGTGTATCAGTCTTGATAGCTCCATATGACTGAGCATCCATAAGCGCGTAATCGAGGGCGTTGCTTACGTCATACGTTACCGCACGCCGAAGCATATCCGCGAACTGATGGTTCGACTGCTGGCGCCGACGCCGAACGACCTGATCTGCGATATAATTATTCAGAGATTGATACAATTTAATGATTACCACAGGTCGCTGCCGCATGCAGGGTAAGTGACACACTTGCGGGGAAGCAAGCCGTGAGCTCCCGGTTGTTTTTTGCCTTCTTTTTAGTGGGACTAATATGGTCCCTTTATGCAAAAAAGTGGTATAATTATGGTTTATAATACTTTCATCAAACCTACGGAGGTGTTATTCGATGAAAACATATAATTACGAAATGCAATCTGCTCAAGAGAACGAAATCGTGTTGCATGAGCATGAGGAGGACATTTCATTCAGCGAGGAAACCTTTGCCAATTTTATAAAGAACAAAAGAAAGCTGGAAAAAAACAGTAAAGGCAAGCCCGGATTGTCTACAAAGGAATTAGCTGGCCGTGTTGGGGTTCCACCAGAAATGTTCCGTAAGATAATAAATAAGCAGAAGCCCAATCAATCAAGAGACTGCATTATTGCCATATGTGCGGCTTTACAATTAGATGTTGAAGATACCAATGAGGCTCTCCGAATTTATCAGTTTATGCCCAAACTGGATGAAGATAGCCCGCGAGACAAATTGATAATTGAGGTTTTAAACGGTGGGTTTGATATAGAGATTAGTGTTGGCGCCATGAATGATAGACTGCAACGATATCGTTTTCAGTCTCTTGATATAGTTAAATCAAGAGCTCGGAAAGGAAAAGAAAATTGCTTGTTATATCAAAAGGCTTTCCCGTATGAAGTAAAAAAGAAAAATGTTAGAACTTCAGTCGACGAAATGTTGATTGGAGACCCATACGAATCACTTTCAACAGCATATGATTTTCACAGATATAGATGTATCGCCACAATGTGGTTAGATGATACCCAAAATAAAAAACAGTACAAACTCACTGCTGAGCCAGATGGAAATTATTTTCTTGAAATTTTGCCTTGGCCTGATGCACCTGAAACGCCATTTCGCTCGTTTAAGTCGATTGACGAGACCGATGTGTTTAGGGATTGCTTTTTGGAACTGCAAAGCATGGCAAAAAGCGAACAGCGTCATATGGAAGAATATCTCAACGATACTCGCAACTATTATGAAAGAATCAATGCTGACATTTTGCATGACTCGATCCATGTATATTTCGAGAAATACAATTATACTATACCGGAGAGAAATGAGTACTATTTAATGGAATACATTGATGGCATATATCGGCTTTCGGTTTCTCATAATAGCCAATTTATGAGTAAATACCTGACTTCGGAAGAATACAGAGAACACTACGGAAATGCCGAGTCGATGCTTATTAAAACATATGACTCCATAGAAGAAATCGAAGCTTTATATAATAGCCCTGACCTGCCTCAAGAAAGCAAAGTGGTCTTAATGCTTCGGAAAAATGCATACAAGAAGATGCAGCTCGTTATAGATAAATATCTTGAACAATTGAGAGCCCGGACTGTATTCGTTCGTAACCTTGAGCGCATTTGGGATGACCAGGATAGAGTGTGTGCTTATTATGGGCTGGAAAAGGAATTTCAGTGCAAACTCGAAGATGAGTGTGGAGATTTCATGACAGCTGAATTAGAGTCCGCCGACATAATAGATTCTGACGGCCAGAAAGTTACTGTTACTCTTTCGGATTTAAGACGCGCTTTTGAACTGGGGTATAAGGATGCAGCTGAGATATGTCGTGTATTAAGAAAAAAAGGCAGCATTGAAGCCGTACTACAATAAATATCATAATTTCTAAACGGGACTACTATAGTCCCGTTTTTGTGTTTGTAAATTTTTGAAGGAGTATAATACGAGTGTAAACAAAACACAAGAGTTACCGAAAATACACTGGTACGTGTTTAACATCAGAGAGGGGTATAATCATGAGAAAGACTAACGAAGAAAAAGGGTTACTTGCAAAGCTGGCTGGCGGAATTCTGGACGGCATGGTCGGAGACGAAAAAGTCTACAGCGGCTATAAGAATGTTTACTGTGGCAAGTACATCAAAGACGGTGAGCCAGTCTCCTACAGGGAGGGCGAATCAAGCCGTTTCTTCAATGGGAAGGAAAACGAGCGAGTACCGGGAAAACGAATTGAGGATCACTATGATACCGACGAGCGCAAACTGGAATTTCTCCAGAGATATGGTTGGCTGACTGACGATGAGGATGCCAAGGCATATAGTGCCAAGTTCAAACCGAAAAAGTAATGAGTTGTCATCTCTTATTGATATTAATGGCTCCTCATTACCGGAACCTATCCAGGAATAGCAGTTATATTAGGCGGTTGATAAAGTCTCTTGTCGTCATAATATCGAATCGCTCATTTCACTGTTAATTTGTTACAATCCTGAACATTGCCTGGCTGGTTTTGAATGCTGCGGGGGAGGGGAGGAAGGAATTCAAATAATGCAGATTCTGATTAGCTACTAGACCAAAAGAATGAATGTATGTCCATCGTGTAAAAAACGTATGACTATCTTCCGTTTTAGTAAATCGCAAAAAAAACACAGTCTATAATAGAGAAATAAGTAATTCTGGCTCTCTAAATAAATCATGATAAATTCAAGCTAAAAGAAGAGAGGTGAAAGAACAATGGAGAGTTCATTAAAGGAAAGATTGATGACATGGGCTGAGAAAAACCCAACACAAACAGCGGTCATTTCTGTTGCTGGTATTGCTGGTTTTGTAATTCTTGCGTTGAAAAGTCCTAGACCAGTCAGTATTGGAGTAGGACCTGTTAAAGTTCAGTGTTAGGTCCCGTAAGAGGTAGGATTACATAAATGAGCGGCATAGCTTCATCCGTTTAAACAACAAACTATCATTACAACTGAATATAGGGACCCAGGGTAGCCCCGGGGTTCCTTCTTTCATTTTTTGAAGTCGGTTCCTAGCTCCTGGAATCGGCACCTTTGCGTCATGGGCCGGCGGCAGCCGTCGTATAATTGGTCATTTTCATCTTGTTGATAACCTAATAGTTCTCGCTTACTCCATGACTTTTATACTTGAATTCAACCACGGCTAGGATCACCACGATGTTACTTTCTTTATCTAAGTAGATGGACGCTCGACGATCTTCCTGCCCAATATGAGTATATATCATGGTTGTATTCATATCCTCGTGTACGAGCAGCTCCTTAAGCTTTGCGAGATCGTTATTAACTTTAGAACGCATAAATCACGCGAAATTCCTTGAAAATGGTGATAAAATAGACTGGATAACGGTCAAACGAGAGAGGATGCCAACCATTGCGCTGCTGTGATAATCAAAAGAAATGCCGTGCTTTTTGCAGAGCTTTTTACATTCTTCGATTTCGTCAACTTGAGGATCGAAGGAGAGCACAGCCACACACAAAGCACCTTCATTAATGTTCAGCGAAACGAGCTTTATTACGCTCTTGTTTAGATCCTCAAGAACCTTACCTTTGGCACTATCGGCGGTTGCTGTAGACATAATTATCGTCTTCGCGTTCACAGTAAGCGTCTGGTGTGCCTTTTCTGGTTTTATTCGTTCCTTCCACGGCACCACTTTGTATAATTGTCCCCCACGAAGGATTCAGTTTTTTCAAATATTCGGCGGCAAATTGTTGTAATTCACCAGCGTTTAGACTGCGGAGCATGATTTGTGTATTGTTCGCTGTACTGCACCGCGGGGACCTGTAGGCAGCGACAGGAAAAGAGCAGGCTGATTGTCTCCAACCTTATAACGAGCTTTTCGTACGCCTATATACGAGAGCAAATCCTGCAATGCAATATCACTGATTGTTATTGAGTCTTTCTTGTTACCCTTCCGAGTTACAGAAACCTTATTTTTCAACGAATCAACATCATCAAGGTCGAGTGAGAGCGCTTCGGATACACGCAAGCCGGAACCTAAAATCAAGCTTACAAGAGCGAGATCTCGTTCTTTGTTCTTATTGTGGGAGTTTAAGATTCGCTTGTTATCGGCGCAAACCCCTTGGAATCCTTCGGCGACGAACAATCGAAATTCGAAGATTTCATCATCACGTAAGATTTTATCTTCAATACGGCTCGCCTTTTTCTCAATGGTTAGCTTCTCTTTTTCTACCGGCAGCACCTTTACCACGAGCCGACAGGAGCTGAGGAATGTCCTAAAAATGCGGTTTTATTTACGGAGTGCAGAGAAGAAGCATGACCGACTCACTTCTAAGATTAGAGAGGACAGGATTAATTAAATCTAAGGGGCATCACTTGCAAAAAAAATTTCTTAGCCTTTGCCATAAAGAATCGCCCTTAGGCAATTCGTTATTACTCGTGTGTCGATAATAATAATTCGTGGCCGACTCTATGTTGCGTTGGTAATCCCGCTTAGGCAAATCTTCTCTACTCGCCTTCGTCACCGCCGTCTTTAGAGAATGCATGTAATCGTGCTTTGGCACTTCACTACTCGCAGCAACCTCTAATGCGCGGTGTTTAAATTTCCTAAAATCCTCAAACTTATCATAGTTTCCTTTAATAAATGGCTTATTATTTATGAGTTCCTTGAGATATTTGATTCCATCCTGATTTGAGATATTGAGTAATTCTATTGCTGCCTTAACGTCCGGCGCTGCTCTATGTGACCCGACCGAATAGATACGAAACCAACTAATGAGTGATTGAAGACCTTTGGAGTAACAACCGCTTTTGCTCCAGTTAATACCTGTCATGCTGCAATACCAAGTGATTGAACGTTTATCAAACATGTTTGTTCTCTCAATAAAGGCGGAGTCAAACTTTGCGTTATGAGCAATAAAGAACTCTGCTGGCCCTACAACTTGCTGAACTCGCTGAAGGTCTATCTTTTTGCCAATAACATGGCGTTTGTAAATGCCATTCACAGCGCTGGCAGCTTTTTTTATTGGAATTGAAGGCTCTCGTAACCCAGAATAGATGTCTAGTATACCGAAAATATAACCGGTCTCTCTTTCAAACACAAATGAAGCAACGCACATTTCGATAATTTCATCCGCATAGGGATCCAACCCTGTTGTTTCGAGATCAAGAAAGCATGCTATTCCATAACGTGAATAATCTTTTGACAATGATTGTATGTCCACTGAGAATACGCCCCGTTTACTTAAAATGTTTATCTCTCTGACCCACAATAAATTCTTCATCTGGAAGCTGTTCTCCTTCCATTCAGTCGCTGGAAGAAACAGTGGGCTGAAGGATATTACACTAACGTTGAGCCGGGTCTTCGTTGGAGCTACTCGTTTGATCCGTTTAAGGAGATAGGTGAGCTTTGAAGGAGTACTGCACACATTACAAGAATGGGCTACAGATGAGCAGAAGTTAGAATTTTTCAAAAAGTTGGGATGGCTTATAAGGACGAGGTCGTTACAGCAAAAGCGCCAAGTTCAAACCAAAAAATAACAGAAGAAGTAAAAATAAGGCTCCCCATCATCGGATTTATTCCAGTAGCCATATATTTGCCGGTAGCATCATTGAATACTACCAAGTGCCTGCCGACGTGTTGAAACCACGGTTCGCAATATTATTATTAAGGTAAACACCGCTTTAATTTATATTAATAGGGTCGGCAATACGTTAAGCAGCCGTAGTTAATACGTATTGCTGTGTAATAATGGAACACCGGGCGGGTGACCTGTAATTGTTGATCTCCTGTCGGGGCAATTGGTTGATTCGCCACGCTAGGCGCTAACATGCAGAAATGGAAACCAAATATTGGTTGCCGTTTTCGCGCTCAAGTGATATTCGCCGACCAACACAAGCGGGATTATGTGCCGGTCAGTTCGTCTGAATGGGGGCACTCGGTCGAACTATGAGATGTGGCTATACCTTCGTGGTTTAAACAATTGCTCCTCCTTTGAGCGGGTAGCGGCAGTGAAAGACCAGTGTTTCGTAGCAAGTTTAATTTGTAATATTCCTCATCTAAGACAGAAACTCAGAATACAACGACAACGCCAGTGGATTAATCAACCAGTAAAAACTGGCTGATCTTATGATACGACCGGGTACAAATAGCAATGAAAATCATGGGCAGTTTGCGATTTACGCAACTGTTCCATTTTTATTGCGCTAATGAGATTAATAATATCTTCAATTCAATGTATATGTTATTCATTTTAGGATAATAAATTAATAGATTTGAAAATGCTGAAAGGAGGTCTATTATTTGTTGAAATCACGAATCTATCCTTACCCTGATGAGGGTTTTTTTAGTTATGCTGTGCGGTTGGCTGAGGAGAATGGGTATCAAAATTACCATAGTATATATTCTGTAGCGAAATTGAAGAATCGAAGTGGCTTTAATTTAAACATCTTGTTAAAAGAGGACATAGTGAAAAACGGGTTGTTGATAATGCTTGGGCCAAATGTGACATCAATGTTATCATGTATGGTCCAAGTAACGAAAGCATACAGGCGCATTTATGATGTAGAAGCATATGGGAAAATTATCCCTAATTACTTAGTTAACACCTCATCGGTTAAGTTGTGTAGCGCATGCATGTGTACTAACCGCTATGTAAAGAATGTGTGGCAGTTCGTCCCTATCACCACGTGCGAGATACATAAATGTCTGCTAATCGACCACTGTCCTAAATGTTCCAGTCCGTTTCGATGGGATGCAAGTATCCATAATGGCTGCCGTAATTGTGGGGCAAATTGGAAAGAGTTGCAAAGTGAAAACTTAGCGGCAGCTTCAGCAAGCGATTCATTTCTCTCCGATTTCATTCGTTTTAAGTTTAATTTAGGACCAATGCCCGAGAGAATTGATTACGCAGAAGGTTTATTCTCTCTTGATTTCAATGAGCTAATATCTCTTCTAGCACTTACTGCTTGGGTCATGCCATCTGAACGTATTTTTTGGAGCATGAACCATTTTGAACAACAGAGTAATGCAGAGACACACAAGCTATTAAATAGTGCTCTTAAGGTATATACAAATTGGCCGAACCAGTTCTTTTCATTTTTGTCAGACCTTCGGGGCACAAAAAGGTATCACAGAAAAGACTACAGAAGAGATAATGATGATAAATCCGAAGTTAGAATGTATCAATCAGCGTTTGGTGATTTTTATACAAAGCTGTACAATGACGAATTAACAAGCGGGTTTGATTTTGTCCGAGATGCTTTTGAAGAATTTATGATGAAGTATACGAAGAATTCCTTTATTAAGCAGTATCAAAAAATTGATTTTACTAAACTTCCTAAGATCTATTATTCCGGGAAAGATGTTTTAGATATATATGGAATGGCACCGAAAACCTTCAAAAAGTATGTTAGACAAGGACTGTTTGAGGGGTTTGAAACAATTAGCAATAAGGTTAAAGTCACATTGGCAACACGAGAGAGCGTAGACTTATTCATGAAAATACATAACGAATCCTTAAACTCATCAGATGCTGCAGCAAGACTTGGAATAAACCATGAAAGATTATTAGTTGAGCTTACGGATGCATGTTTAATAAAGGCAGTTAGAGGTCCGAAATTAGACGGTCATCCACATTGGCGTTATGACGTAGAAAGTTTGGATCATTTATTAGAAATGTTTCATTCAAAAATGGTAGTAAAGAGAGTTAATCTTGGAGAATTGGTCGATTTTCACAAAGCGTGTAAATCGATGGAAGGGAGATACTATCCTAGCTACCTGGAAGTAATAACTAAAGTAAAACAGGGTACCTTACATCCATGTGGTGTAGATAATACGCAGATTGGCTTATGTAAATATCTGTTTTCAAAAGACGATATAACTATAGCCTTTAAGGACAACCTTGAAAATGTTAAGAACGGTGAGTACTCATTAATGGAGGCTTCCAAGAAGCTGAAAATGAGTAGTAATAGACTGTCATATCTGATTAAGACGGGATTTTTGGAACATAGAAAAGAGCCGACAGGTTATTTGAAAATTACGCAGCAGTCACTTGATAGATTTAGCGAGACTTATATTACATTGGGGGAAATTCAACGACTCACTGGAAAAAACGGAGTGTCGTTACTCCGAATTCTGAGGAGTGAAAACTTTTCACCTGCAAATGGACAGAAGTCCACTGAGGAATTCCAATATTTATTTGCTCGAAGCGACTCACTCCTTCAACTAATTAATAGCTTGGTTTCAAAGTATTAAGAGCCTCCAATACTAGTTTGGGGGCTATTTTTATGTATATATTCTTTCATAATTGGTGAGAATGATTCCTAAAAAGGTGACAAAAAAGAGGTGTCCAACAATGCAAGATGTAGTAGCTAGAAAAATCGGACCGAAGCGTAAGGGCTTTCGTGGGAAAGAACCCTTCTTAACAACCAGCGAAATGGTTCACTGGGAAAGTTACTTGGAGAGGGATTTTATTCGGTTAGCTGATTTTGCTCGAGAAATATCCGAAATTCACTATCAGCCGCTATGTATAAAATACACTCACATGGGCAGAACGCATCGGTACTACCCAGATTTCAAAGCTGCATCGCCTGAAGGACAAATAACCATAGTGGAAGTAAAGCCTAAAAAATATTTAAACTACCCGAAAAACATTCAGAAATATGAAGTAGGGCGACGCTTTTGCGAAGAAAGAGGATGGAAATATGTAATTATGACCGAAGAACAAATTCGGCCTGGTTATTTGCAGGAGAATCTCTCTATACTTCGTGCGCATGGATTTGAGGACGGCGTTGACGAATTGACCCTGCTAATAACAGAAAAAATGGTGGAGAGAAAGCGTTGTTATATCTTTGAGATCAGGGAGGACTTTATGGATGTCTCGGACCATGATTTCTTTGTTGCACTGTACCGCTTAATCTACATGGAGGATTTGCTGGTCGATTTAATTACTTCGCCTCTCACTGAAGATTCCTATATTGAGTTAAATGATATGGAGGTTATTTAATATGAATAAGAATACTGCTGAGTTGTATGAACAAAAGTTGGACTGCTGTGTTCAGGGTTATCATGAAAGGCTTACGTTGTACTTGGCAATTGATACAAGTACTCGAGTTCCAATTGGTTATGTTGTTTCTTTAAACCACTCCGCGCATCCCATCTCTAAAAGGCCCTTACATGAAATTGCTATGAGAGGGGGGGAATAATATGTTTGGAGAATTTGTTTACGGAACGAGGTTTCGAATTGACAATGTTGAATACGAAGTCCGAAAAGTCCTTGATAATGAGTACGAGGTGAAAAACCTATCCTACAATGAGATTGAATTGCTAAGTGAGGATATGGTTTTATCCGCGTACGAACAAAAACGCCTCTTTTTTAAAGAGGACGAAGGAGAGGACAGGCAGCAAGACGTCAAAGACTCAATTGACGGTATCGAACATTCTCTTGAAGACTACACTGATGAACAGAAAGAAGAAATGAAACTTCGATATAAGCTCATTGATCCATTTATTTCCGGTAAAATAAAAGGGCGAGAGTTAACAACCTATCTTGAAAACTATCCGATCGAGCAGCGACCAAAGTCAATGCCAAAGCTGTCCACTGCGTCATTTTATAGACTTGTTGAGCGCTGGAACAAGCATGAGGATAAACGGTATCTCCTGCCGAAAGATCGAGGACCACGATCAAGACAAACGGATGTGGAACTGATTAAAAGAATCAGTAAGCTTGTTCATGCCGCGGATAGTAATGCAGAGCAACCAACGGATCATCAGCTATTTAGAGAGTTTACGAGTCTAATCCGAACGGATAACGAAATGAGGAATGAGAAAGACAAGCTACATCTCATTTCCGAATCGACCTTCCGACGAATTCGGAAAGAACTGAAGAACCCGTACCCTCGTAATAAATTGCTTTATGGTGTGGCAAAAGCAGACTATATCCAGAATGGTGTTAGCTCAGAGACGGTTACTTCTCGGCCACTAGAAGTAATGGAGGTAGACTGGACACCATTACCATACTTAATCCGTGATTTCGATTTGGATGAAACGATGAGACCGACACTGTTATATGGCATTGATAAGCATACAGGTTATCCTCTTGGATTTCACATCATCATGAAGAAGGAGCCTAATGCGCAAGACTTAAAACAATTACTGTTGCATTGTATGATGCCTAAGACGTATTTGAAGGATCTTCTGCCAGATCTTAATTATGAATGGGCAGCTTATGGAAGGCCAGAAAATATTAGAGTGGATAATGCCAAAATTAATGACAGTAAAGATTTTGAGGAGGTATGTGACTTTCTTAGGATTGGAACGCAGTTCTGTGAAGTAAGAGCACCTCATCAAAAAGGATCTGTTGAAGGCTCTTTTCACGATGGGAACATGAAAATTTTCCAAGCGAACGAAGGGGCCATCATCCCAGAGGCTGATGTATATGATGCGAGAGAAAGAGCATGTGTAAGCATGCGAGGGCTATATAAAATTATTCACATTTGGCTCGTTAAACTGAAAGCACATAACTATAATCGTGGAAAAGGCGCAAAAGGTGAAGGTGGTGTACCACATCACTTGTGGGAGAGGGGATTAAGGGAGTGTAAAGTCCATCGAAAGTTACCTTATAAAAGGCAATACCTTGAATTGTTGCTCTCGACTAAAACTGTATCGAGGAAGATAACTCCAAAAGGAATTGAACTGCTAGGAAACTTTTTCTTCAGTGATGACCTGAATCAACTTAGATTAAAACTTGAACGCGAGAAGGGCGATACAACCGTACTTGTAAGATACGGAGATTCTGATCTTCGCACCATATTTGTCAGGGATCAGAAGGAGAAGCGTTATATTGAGGCATACCCCCGTAATGGAAGCTTGGAAAACAAAAAGATTGATCGATTATTTCCGGTACATGCGGAGTTGCTTGCATATATATGTCATAAGAACAATAGCGACTACTATCACTTTGATCCAAAGGTCGAAGAGAGTGGCTACCAGGATATTGCAGATATTGTAGCTGAAGAAAAGAAAGAGTATAGGCTAACGAAAAGAAGGAACGTACGAAGCGCAGCAGCTAATCTTCCAATGGTTACAGCTCTAACCGGTGTGCCTTCACATCTCATACCAGTGGTAGAGAATGCTGACCTGATTAAGAACATTGAGGATGCCACACTTGAGAATAAATCTACTGGCTCCAATTCAAGGAAAGTATCATCAATTAAGGTTGGCGAGATTGAAGGGCCGATTCCTGGGGAAGGCATTCCATATGATGTGGACCTAGATTCGCTGCCAGAATGGGGCACTGGGACGAAAGGAAGATAGCAGGCGAGAAGCGCATACCAAATAAATTTGATTGGATAGCTCCCATTTTGGGAGCTGTTTTTTTGGTCAGCTAGCATTTTTAATGTATACAATTTTCAAATTTGGTGAGAATGGTAGATATAGTTGAATATCCTTCTTTAAACCAAATCGAACGAAGGGGAATAAAAAATGAATAAGGAGTTCTCTGAGCTCAATGGTGTCAAACCAAGTCGTGTAGAACTGAAGAGACGCGTCGAACATGTAAAGAAAATCATTGTTCACCACCCGATCTATAAACAAGTGCTAGACGAGCTTGAATTGCGGTTCGCACTTGGAGAGGACTCTGTTGCACCGGATTGCTTATACTTGTATGGTCCAACAGGAGCTGGTAAGAGTACAGTAACCAGTGAGTTTACAAATCGCTACCCTCGTGAAGAGGTAGTTACAGACACACGTGAGTACACAAAAGTTCCTGTACTACACGTCAAAGTACCACCTAAAGCAACTCCTCGTTCATTAGCGTCAAAGGTTTTATTTGATATGGGGGATCCCTATCATTTTCGAGGGACTGAGTCTGAGTTGACCAGCCGTGTTCATCATCTGGTTAGGAAGTGCGATGTCAAGATGATTATACTTGACGAGTTTCAGCACCTAATTGATAGCGACACTCACCACGTACTTGTTACTGCGTCGAATTGGGTCAAAACCTTTACCGAGGAAAGTAATATACCGGTGGTTCTGTGCGGAATGCCGGAATCAATGCGGATTTTTGTTAATAATCCTCAGTTGGACCGTCGGTTTACAAACAAGATCGAACTGCCACCATTCCGTTATGGTAGTGCTGCGGAGATCACGACTTTCCGAAAATTCGTCCTAGAGATCGAGAAGCAATTACCTTTCGCTAAGTCGACGAATCTCACTGACATGGCCATTTCAGATCGAATCTATTACACTTCACTAGGTGTGCCATCTTACGTGATGCAACTGCTAATTGAAGCAACAATGTATGCTGTAAATGCTGGATGTGACTTAATTGAAATGAGTCATCTGAATCAGGCATTCAAGAAAATCAAGCAGACTGCAAGACCATTTTCGGTCAATCCCTTTGAAATTGAGGATTTCGAATTGGCAGCAGTACTGAAAAAGGAAAAAGAAAAGGAAGATAAATATAAACAAGATTTGCTTGCAAAGCAGAAGTTAGAAAACCGGCTTCTAAGGAAGTTGCGAAAACAAAGCATGGATCAGCCTGTCGGGGGCTGATCCATGCTTTAAAGGGGGGATTTCATTGATACAAAGCACTAATAATGAGTGCAAACCACATGATAAAATTAATCTGCATCTTGAAATGCTAGAAATTGAGCTATTCGATGCCGTGGAGAATAAAAATAAAAGACCAATCGTGATATTTGTTTTTGACTCAGCAACTAGAAATGTCTTATTTTCCGAACTCTCCTTTGAAGCACTAAATATAGAAAAACTGAAGCAGATTCTAGAAAAGTATACTCCAAAAGAAATGGTTATAAACTCTTTTTATCTTTACCATGCTTCTTTAACCACAAAAAGTTTGCAAAAGCTTTTTCAACAATTTAATCTTCTAGTTACATATAAAGAAAAGCATATTGAACACAGTATTTTATTTAATAAACCATCTAAAGTTACTAAGGCATCATTGAGAAGGCAAATGAGTAATATTGGCCAGTAAGTATTAAATAAAACAAGTGGGGTAGTCACTGTGTGTGACTATCCCACTTGTTTTTCTCTGTAAATTTTTAACTGTATATTTATACACAGTCTCTTGAAGGATATTCTCAAAAATTGTGGTAAATAGTGATATGCTTGAGACCTCAGGCGACATTGATTCTCAGTAAACTTGAAATTGCCCCCTTGAAAAACCAAGCTTTTTGCTCTCGTTTTCTCCGGATTTCTGACGCCACTCATGATGAGGGAAAATAAAGTTCTTTAATTGAAAATAAAGTTCTTTAACGCAAAATAAAGTTCTTTAATCACTCCAGTCTGAAATGAGGCTTATTATTAATAAAGTTCTTTAATCGCTTGATATTACTGACGCGAAGAGATAGAACAGAAGATGTATCACACAGCAGTTTCGTCGCTGGTTAAACATGGAACAACCCTAAGGTGACTAGTACAGGTAACATAGTATACAGATTAAACCTCCCAAATTTAGCGAAGCTAATAGTAACAAAAAACTTAAAACAAAAATCCGCATGAAAAAAGCCGCAACAATGCGGCTTCTTAAGCAAATATGTTCTTATCATCCGAAAATGACATCAAGCCGTGTCAAGACTAGCGGTTAATATCGCATTTATTTAAAATGAACGAGATTTGATTTTCAAGACGATTAATAGCATCTTGTGTTGCCTGTTCTGTTGTTTGGCGATTCCGAATTGAATCGAGCTCCTGCTTAAGCTGATGCAAGTCATCACCAGCATTGGCACAATCATAATTGCTTTCAAGGTTGTCGAGCATGTTATCTCCTCCAGTCGTTAATGAAGTGTACTCGACTATTATGGTGGATTTTACTTTTTATATACATCCTCTACATGGTTGCCGATGAAACCTAAATCGGAGAGCGATGACATGCAAAATAAAAAATTTCCGTTGAATAGTGGAAGTAAGTAATGGCCAATATGAAAAGGTTCGTAATTAACACCAAATGGAGGGAATCACATGGCTAAACCCGATAACCGTGCAGATAATAAGATCCATCTGCAGCAGCATATTGAAAACACGCAAGCTAATTTGCAGGAAGCGGAAACCTATTTGGATGAGCATGCAAATGAAATTAGTGCCGATGAAAAAGGAATCATCGAAGCCAAGAATCAGCGGCGCAAAGAAAGCATTCAAGAATTCCAAGCTGAGAAGCAGGATGAAGCCGACCAATAAAAGTTTACTATATGGTTTCTAGATTCCAAATAAAGGCATCCGAATCCATTCGGATGCCTCTTTCATCTTGAGGTTATGGTTCTAGGAAGTATTTTACATTCTCGCCTCCGATCTCATCTCCCTCTCAGTCCTCGCTCATTGCCGTGACGAAAGATCTTGCTTGAGTTACGACTTCGTCAAAAGAAGCCCCATGTCCACTTGACCATAACTCCGTAAATTCAGCTTTCAAATCCGCCCAATTCTGCTTGTCCTTCGAGGGATATGGTATCCAACCAAAGCACGATAGTTTTTACATATATAGCCGGAAAATGCAATTATGCATCTATAACAGACCTAAATGGAAAGCCGATCAAAATAACACCAAGTTCCTTCTATCAGGTAGCGACCGTAAAATTGGACCAAGTAAAAATTATCCAAAGAAGCAACTCAGATGGCCGGTTAGAAACGAAAGGCCACCTTTTTAATATACTAATGGACATGGACATTTTACGTTACTCAATTTTACTTGCTCCGTGTTTAGAGACTGCGACCCAATAATGTTCCCACTTGCTTAGCCATTACTTGAGGCGGATAAGGCATTCCGCTCGTAATCCACCACTCAATTACACCTACATAAGCCGAACCAGCGAATTGCAACATGACATCATCATTAAGCCCTGTATTCTTACCGCTCTCTCTGTCGATCTCAGCTTTGAATCCTTCCACGAATGAAGCAAGCAGCCGTGTTCTAAAGGCAGACGGAGCTTCTTTACTAGCTAACATGGTCGAAAAAAACAAATAATTTCTCTCGAAGTATTCAAAATAAGGAACAAGTGCTTCGTTCCAATCCATCTCACATGCCCAATTATCCATTGCTTGCATTTCATTAAGATGGGTTTCGATAAGCTTCTCCAATAAATCGTATTTGTCTTCGTAATGAAGATAAATCGTTCCTCGATTTACATTTGCCCGATCAGCGATATCTTGAATCGTAATTTCATCGAAACTTTTTTCAGTCATAAGCTCAAGAACCGCTTTTTTCAAGGATTCCTGTGTCTTCATAATTCTTCGATCCACTTTTGCCATTACAGCCCCACCAAACTCTCCATTTTATTAGACAGATTTCATTGTTCTGTTGAGATATTGACACATTGCTTGATTTTAACCATTGAGTAACAGTTACTTCACAATATAATAATAGACATGAGTTGATTAAACCAATAAATATGTTTTTTCGATTGCTGTTATTTTAGTCGATAGTAGCAAATGTCCAAATATGAAGTCCCAGGAGGTTATTTACGATGATTACTGCTCATGCACGCGCTACATTCAGCCCTGAAGGTCCATTCAATCTGACAACGATCGAGCGTAGAGAGCTTGAACCACAAGATGTCCTAATTGAAATTAAATACGCCGGAATTTGCCACTCTGACATTCATACAGCCCGCGGGGATTGGGGGCCGGTAAAGTATCCGCTCGTACCGGGTCATGAAATTGCCGGTATTGTCGCAGCTGTTGGTTCGGCAGTTACAAAGCATGCGGTTGGCGATCGAGTAGGGGTAGGATGTATGGTTGATTCCTGCAGAGAGTGCGCACATTGCCGCAATGGCGATGAGCAATATTGCCTGAATGGAAATACGGGAACCTACGCTGCAACTGACAGATACGGGCATTATACACAAGGCGGTTATTCCACCCATATCGTCGTAACGGAAGACTTTGTTGTTCGAATTCCAAGCAGCATCGGATTAGACGCCGCTGCTCCGCTGCTATGCGCCGGAATTACAACCTACTCGCCGCTGCGCCACTGGGAAGCTGGTCCTGGCAAGAAGATTGCCGTCGTTGGGTTTGGCGGACTTGGTCATATGGCGGTCAAGCTCGCACATGCCATGGGGGCAGAGGTTACGGTATTATCTCAAACTTTGAAGAAGCAAGAAGATGGACTACGCCTTGGAGCAAGCCATTATTATGCTACAAGTCATCCAGACACGTTTAAGACATTAGCGAATTCATTCGATTTGATCATTAATACGGTGAGTGCGCCAATTGACACAAGCGCGTTCCTTTCATTGCTGGCGCTCGACGGTACTCTGGTCAATGTCGGTGCCCCAGCCGAACCGATGACAATTAACGTATTTCCACTTATCCTTCATCGTCGCTCGTTTGCAGGCTCGACAATCGGAGGTATTCGAGAAACACAAGAGATGCTTGATTTCTGCGCAGAGCACGATATTGCTCCCGAGATTGAGGTTATTTCGGCCAACCAGATTGATGAGGCGTGGGAACGTGTTCTAGCTTCTGATGTAAGGTATCGTTTTGTCATTGATATTAGCACAATGAGTGCGGAGTAACAGGCAGCCCCTAGAGTGGTTTTAATGAAATTTCCACACGATATCTGTGAGCCCTTGGAAGGAATGGTTAATGAAAACTGAACGAAATCAATTGCTTGTATATATATTGACCCTTGGTGTATTCGGCATCCTAAATACCGAAATGGGCGTGATCGGTATCTTGCCACTGATTGCGGATCATTACGATGTCAGCATCTCTTCCGCAGGATTAACCGTGAGTCTATTTGCGCTAGCGGTTGCCGTCTCCGGGCCCATATTGCCTTTACTATTTTCGGGGATGAACCGTAAGAGTGTGATGTTGTTCGTACTTGGCATTTTTATTGCAGGCAGCCTTGTCTCAGCCTTCACGTCAAATTTTACGATGTTATTGATTGCACGGGTTATTCCGGCCTTTTTCCATCCGGTTTATTGTTCATTGGCGTTTACCGTCGCAGCAGCGACGGCCAGCAAGGAAGATACTTCAAAGGCGATTGCTAAAGTATTCATTGGCGTGTCTGCGGGGATGGTGCTTGGCGTACCGGTCTCAAGTGTAATCGCATCCGCTACTTCGCTTTCCTATGCGATGTTGTTCTTTGCAGCCGTAACAATGGTCGCTTTCTTCGCGACACTTCTGTTCGTACCTTCGATGCCTGCTTCGACAAGGCTCTCTTACGGTACTCAATTGCGTGTACTACGAAGAGGAATGACTTGGCTTTCCATTGCTGGTGTTATCTTCATGAACGGAGCCGTATTCGGGGTGTACAGTTACCTTGCCGAGTATCTGAAGACCGTGACTCATTATGCTTGGAACACGATCAGTTTGATGTTATTCATGTACGGCGTGGCTAATATTGTTGGGAACATGATCGCTGGGAAGCTGCTGGCTAAGCACTCATTAAGAACGGTTGTGTCATATCCATTCGCAATGCTTGCAGTATACCTCCTGCCTTTATTTTTGGGGCAGTTTAGTGTGCCAATGGCATTTATCATATTGATTTGGGGGATATTGGGCGGGATAGGAGGCAACATCAATCAGTATTGGATCGTATCCGCAGCACCAGAAGCTCCTGAATTCGCGAATGGCATCTTTCTGACCTCGGCCAACTTGGGTACTACGATTGGTGCAGCAGTATGTGGGTTATTCATCACAGGTGTAAGTACGCAATACGTAGTACTTGGGGGAATCTTGTTCTTAATCCTAAGCGTTGGAACGATTTATCCAAGAATATATCGGAATGTTCGATTGGAGGGGCTCAAAGGCGAAGGTTAACCCAACGACGCTTTTTACAGGATGGAGCTATCAAAAACGGATTAACCTACCATGATACCTTCAGGCTGTTTCGGTGATCTACCCGAAGCGCTAACGAGCGATAAAAATTCCAATATCCTCGTGAAAGCATTGAAAGAAAAAATGAAGGTAGAAAGAGAGGAAATGATATGCCTAAGTTAATCATGTTAGTTGGCTTGCCCGGAGCAGGGAAATCTACATTCGCAAAGGAATTAGCTATTAAAGAAACTTCGGTAATACTGTCTTCTGATGCATTAAAGAATCCCAACGGCTTAATCGACGGGGATTACCCAGATTTCATAAGCAAAGCCCACGAAGATGCTTTCTCTGCTTAAAAACGAAGGTCCAGCCTCCCAGCTTCGTAGCTTGCAAATTATGTATTCGTTGCTGGAGTTTTTGTAATCTAACGAAAATTGGTGCAACAGTTCAAAATATATAAAATCATATTATACTTACAGGTGCGATGGAGAATTCATGTAGTGACCTATTGACTCGTCTTTAACTGCGCAACTATGAAAAAAGCTTCCCGGTCCGCTCTCGGGAAGCTTTTTTATGCTCGGTCTTTCTCAGCGAATAAATTCGGACGGTTCCACATCCGATTTGACTCTTAGACTCCGTTCAAAGGTGAAATTCGAACGATCTCCGCGGTAAACCTCTTGCGAGTACTCGATCGGTTCTTCCTTGATGTTATAAGTGATTGATTTCAATAACAATGCTGGCGCTCCAATCGGTACCTCGAGAAACGTGCTAGCTTGTTCATCGATCAATATGGGCTCGATTTGTTCGACGCATTTCATCAATTCTTGGTGATATTTGTGTTGGAATACGGCGTACAGAGATTCTTTGCAATCGTCTTGAGTCAAACCGGGTGTAATCGTCCAAGGAATGTAGGTTATTGCGTATAGAAGAGGAGATTCTTCAACATATTTGGTTCGGATAACCTTGAAGATTGGCGTTCCCTCAGGAATATGAAGGCGATTGGCTAAATTCAACGTGGCAGGTACAATCGTAAATTCGTTGACTTTGGTCTCATAAGATAGACCCAAATCTTTCATAGTTTCCACGAAGCTGACATTACTGGAAAGCGATTGTTGAAATTTGGATCCTGAGACGAACGTACCGCTGCCTTGAACCTGATTCACATAGCCTTCCAATTTAAGTTGATGCAAGGCTTGGCGTACCGTAGTTCGGCTGACATCAAACATTTGACATAACTCGTGTTCTGTCGGTAGCTGATGCCCTGTTACATATTTGCCGGTTTCGATCATTTCGAGAATTTTGTCTTTCACGCTGTAGTACAGCGGCTGCTCTTTCTTTGTCATGGTTGAGCCTCCCAAGGTAAAGGTAAAACTAAGTAAACAAATATACATTAATCATACCGGAACGAAGTGAAAAATCAATCTAAAAATACAAATTCCTCTACATCGAGTACAAATGAATATTAAATGTATCTGAAATGTGACATTTGTATTGACTGTCTAAGGTGGGGGTGATAAATTTAGAGACAAATAGGGTTTCCATTACCAATCCGTGACCAATGTAAACAAAGCAAGTCATAAATCGTACTGCCAATGTTATTGTAAGCGCTCTATTTATGAAATTAATACCATTCTATTAAAAAAAAAGAGGATGTTGAAAGATGATTATTATAAAAAATGGGCATCCAGATCAAAGGCAGTGCGCATTCACGTTCGATGACGGAACAACTTATTTGGAATTGGAGCCTTGGCTTGAAGCTTTAGAGCGACATGGAGTCGTCGGTACCTTCTTCTTCACAGGGGAATGGATGGATCGCAATCCTTGGAATGCAAGGGAAATCATCGACCGGGGCCATGAACTTGCTCCACACACGTATCATCATCGCAGGATGGCGGAAGTGACGAAAGAAGTATTCTTTGAAGAAATAATGCTCACGGAGCTGGCTTTCCAGGAAGCAACAGGGCAATTTTGCCCGAACTTTATGAGATTTCCTTACCGTTCATATAATGATCAAAGCTTAGAATGGCTATCTGAATGCGGGTACGTGGATATCGAAGGGGAAGACTCGGGCGATTGGGCGGGAACGAACCCGGATCAAATTGTTGAACGGCTTAAACCCCATATTAAAAATGGCGTCATCTTCGTGCATCACGCCAATGATATCGCAAGAGGAACTCCTGAAGCCGTGAAAAGGCTAGTACGGCTAGTTCATCACGAAGCGCTTGCACCTGTAAAAATGTCTGAATTTCTCCTTGCGATGGGGATCATTCCTAAATACCGTGCCTGGCACCTATTGATTGAAGTCCCGGATGAAGTTCCGTATTCGACCGAGGACTGGGAGGAAGTGAATCATTTGGCTGATCTGCAGCAGCTTGCTGCGGAGATGTCGGATTGGGCAATCCCGCAAATTCCAAGAGGAGTTGGCAAGGAAGCCAGCTGGACTTTCAAGATGAGGGAATGTTTTGAACAGCGCAATTCAGCCGACCGCTCCATCCTATGGCATGCACGCCGATTTAATGATTCTTTCTGGGCTTATGTCCAGGCGGAGGCACATGGAGATACGTTAGTGCTGCTAGACTTTGCCACCAAGGAATTCACGGCGGATGCATTGGTATACATCCTAAGATGGACGGCCAAGAAAGCGGCAACGATGGGGTGCTCTTACATCAGCGCAAGCAAGGAAATGAGACGTCTGAATAAAATGTGCGCGCAAATGGGATGGAAAGCGGAATACAAGTCGGAATCCGCACCTAAAGAAAGGAGCCTTCTCTTTTGAAGAATAAGACAAGTTTCCGCGAAACCTTGTATATGTATACGTTTATTTCTCCATGGCTGATTGGCTTCATTCTCTTCATCGGCGGTCCAATTTTGGTTTCGGGATACTATAGTTTCACGCGATACGACATCGCGAATGCGCCGGTTTTTATCGGATTGAAAAACTATTCCGACTTATTTGGCAACAGCCTGTTTTGGAAGTCATCAAGGGTTACGCTCTACTATACGTTAGTGGGTGTTCCGGCCGGCCTTTTATTATCCTTGCTCGCCGCTATGCTGCTCAATATGAAACTTCCAGGCCAACGGGTCTTCCGTACGATTATTTACATGCCTTCTGTCGTTTCAGGCGTTTCTCTATCTTTATTATGGCTCTGGCTGTTGAATCCGGACTTTGGCGTGGTGAATGTGGCGATATACAAAATATTTCATGTCGTGGGACCCCAATGGCTATCGGATCAGAAGCTGGTTATTCCTTCGTTAATTATGATGTCCTTTTGGACGCTTGGCAACAATGTGGTCATCTATCTCGCCGGCTTGAAGGGGGTTCCGGCTAACCTGTACGAAGCCGCGCAGATCGATGGCGCATCTAAACTTCGGCAGTTCTGGCATGTTTCCGTTCCGATGGTCTCGCCAGTTACGTTGTTCCTGTTGATTACAGGCATTATCGGTTCATTTCAAGTGTTTGTGCAGGCAGCCGTCATGACTAATGGCGGTCCAAACTACGGCTCATATTTCTATGTGTTTTATCTTTATCAGCAAGCTTTCAAATCGTTCAATTTAGGGTATGCCTCAGCAATGGCTTGGATTCTGTTCGTAGTCGTCAGCCTATTAACCTATGTCATGATGAAGCTGTCTAATAAATGGGTGCATTACGAAGGGAGCGCGTAATCGTGGCTAATATGTCTCGTACGATTGGGAGATCCAAATCCTCTCTCTACGGTTCTGCGAAAAGGCGTGAGAAGGCAATTAAGACGACCGCTTTTATTTTGCTCGTCCTTGTATGTACGGTCATGATTTTACCGATCTATATCATGCTTAGTACAGCATTAAAATCCAAGACGGAAGTATTCCTGTTTCCACCGCATTGGATTCCGGATAAAATTCTTTGGCATAACTTTATCGATGCGATGAGAAGCAGAGATTTCGGTCACTATTTTTACAATACAACGATGTATTCCGTGATCGGAACGTTTGGCGAAGTCATATCCTCGGCAATCGTCGCCTACGGCTTCTCGCGCTTTAAAGGAATAGGCCGTAATTTCCAATTTATGATTCTACTCTCAAGCATGATGATTCCTTATCCGGTAACGATGATACCGCAGTTTGTGTTATTTAAAGATTTGGGATGGACAAATACTTACCTTCCGCTCATCGTACCGTCATTCTTCGCTTCGGCGTACATTGTTTTCCTGCTCCGCCAGTTTTTCAATACGCTGCCGTATGAGTTATTCGAAGCAGCCAAGCTGGACGGCTGCGGAGAATTCAGAACGTTTTGGAGTATCGCATTGCCGCTATGCAAAACAGCCATTGCCAGCTCCGCTATATTCGGAATTATGTGGAGGTGGAATGATTATCTTGGCCCGTTAATCTATTTGAACAGCGATCGGAAATATACGGTCTCTATTGCACTGTCCTCATTTACTAGCATGTATTCCGTGGTGCCTTGGAATTGGCTGATGGCAGCTTCATTAATAGCGATCTTACCGCCAATTGTTCTATTCTTCTTCGCGCAACGATATTTCGTAGAAGGCATAGTCGTATCTGGATTGAAATGATGATATCTGGGATGGAGGTGAAGCGAGGGAAACTTGGTTTATCGTTTGTATGAACTCGTTAAATACGAATAAGATGAAGCCAATTCAGGGAGGTCTATACCGCTATGAAAAAGAAATGGTTAGCTGTTTTATCCGTATCTACTGTTGTTTCGATGTTCATGCTCCAAGGATGCGGAACCAATAATGCTGCTTCCAGCGCATCATCTACGAATGAAAGCAAGGGCCAGTCATCTGAACCGATAACGCTGACCGTTCTCAATGCAGCCGATGACGGCATTCGGGACAAGTTTTTCGCAGATGTGGTTAAACCTCAATTTGAGAAAGAGAATCCCGGCATTACATTAGATATCATCACGACGCCATATGAAGATTTTGATTCCAAGTTTTCGACGCTTGTTGCCGGGGGCACTCCTCCTGACGTATGGAGCCATTGGGGAGAAAGCGGATTCGTCGATTATATGACTCGCGGACTGACGCTGGATTTGACGCCTTATTTGAAAGATTTGAACAATCCTAATCTACCTGCAGCGTCAATGAACATTTATAATGTGGGCGGCAAACAATACGGGATTCCGTTTTCCATTTTCCCAAGCTTAGTTTTCTATAATAAAGATATTGTGAAACAGGATGGCATCAGCCTTCCGGATTATAAATATGGAGATCCTGCTTGGACATGGGACAAACTTGTTGAGTTGGCCAAACAAGCGACCAAAAATTATGGAAAGCCGGACGCCGTTTACGGTTTCACTTGGAATATGGGCAGTCACATGGCTACATACAGTTGGGACTGGGGATTGGATATTTTCCAAGACGCGTATAAAACCGGTTTCCTGGATAAGGCAAACTTAACAGATCCAAAATTTGTGTCGGCTGTTCAGTTCACTCAAGACTTAATCTTTAAAGAGAAAGTATCGCCTACCCAGGCCGTGAACGATGCGATTTCGAAAACTGGCGATCCGGATTTGACAGGAAAAGTTGTATTTGATTTGAACGGCGCTTGGCAATTAAGCGGATTCAAGGATGCGAAGTTTAACTTTGGCGTCGAACCGATGCCGATTGGGCCTGCAGGGACCTCCACACCGATGGTTTACACGGACCCGCTTATGATTTCTTCCAAATCGAAGCATCCAGATGCGGCTTGGAAACTCGTGAAATTTCTGACTACCCCGGAAATGCAAAAAACATTCACGACGACTACGGGTTATCCGCCTGCGGATTCCGCCGCCTATACGGAGTGGCTAAAGCAATTCAGCGATACCGTTGACCTGAACTACTTGACGAGCGTTGTACAAGATTCAATTGCTCACGGCAAGGAATCGCCAAACCATTTGATTGCGGGCTATGGCGAAATTTCTCCGTTCATGCAGAATGAACAACAGCAGATCTACGTCAATGATGCCGATCCGGCAGCCGTACTGCCGGACATCAATGATAAATTCAATAAATTGCTGCAGGGAATTAAGGAGAAAAGCAGCGCCGGCAAATAATCCGGAATGATGAAGAGGAAGATTGGAGAAATCCATCTTCCTCTTCTTTAACAAAGGCAAGAAATAAACCGAGAGGGCGCGTGATAACAGATATGAAGAATGATCCCTTGTTTAATCCTTATCCCTCCCAACGTATGACGACTTTTGCCAAGAAGGGCATGGTATCGACTACGCAGCCTCTTGCGGCGCAAGCGGGGCTGGACATGCTGAAGAGAGGCGGCAACGCGATCGATGCTGCTGTCGCCGCCGCAGCTGTACTGACTGTAGTGGAGCCAAACTCAAATAGCATTGGAGGGGATTCCTTCGCGCTCGTCTGGACGGAAGGGAAGCTTCACGGCTTGAACGCAAGCGGGCCTTCCCCAGCCTCAATCACACTTGAACATTTCCAAAAGAATGGTTATGAAGAGGTCCCAACCTATGGTGTATTGCCTGTAACGGTTCCGGGAACACCAGCATCATGGGCGGCATTGTCTAAACGTTTCGGTCGTCTTCCGCTAATCGAAGTATTACAGCCTGCAATTGATTATGCGGAGCAGGGGTTTCCCGTTTCGCCTACCATTGCGAAGTACTGGAAGCTTGGATTTGAAACGATAAGCGCTTTAAGAGATGAAGTATTCACGCAATGGTTCTCTACGTTCGCACCCCAAGGCAGAACTCCTCTCGCCGGTGAAATTTGGCGTTCGCCGGACCATGCGAGGACGCTACGCTCGATCGGTGAGACGAATGCAGAATCGTTCTACCGCGGCGAGTATGCACAGAAGATAGATGCTTTCTATCGCGAGAACGGAGGCTTCTTAACGAAGGAAGATCTTGCAGCTTATAAGCCGGAATGGGTAGATCCGATTCATATTCAATTCAAGGGATATGACGTATGGGAAATTCCCCCGAACGGTCAAGGATTAATTGCGCTAATTGCCATGAATATTTTGAAGGGGCTTGATTTTGATGCGAAGGATACGGTGGACTCCTACCATAAGCAAATTGAGGCGGTTAAGCTGGCTTTTGTGGATGGTCAACAATATATTGCCGATCCAAATTCGATGGATGTGTCCATTGAACATCTTCTCTCGGATACATATGCAAATGTAAGAAGAGATTTGATTCATGAAGAGGCTCTGCAGCCTTCGCCGGGAGAGCCTCAGAAGGGCGGGACCGTCTATTTGGCCGCGGCCGATGGAGAAGGAAATATGGTTTCGTTCATTCAAAGTCATGCTTGGGATTTTGGATCCGGAATTGTCATTCCCGGGACGGGCATTTGTATGCAAAACCGCGGCACCGGCTTCGAACTTGATCCGAACCACCCGAATGTGCTTGCGCCCGGTAAAAAGCCGTTTCATACGATTATTCCGGGTTTTCTAACCAGGGACGGGGAGGCGGTCGGTCCGTTCGGTGTCATGTGCGGATCAATCCAGCCTCAGGCTCATGTCCAACTACTAATGAACACGATTCAATTCGGGTTAAATCCGCAAGCAGCTCTGGATGCGCCAAGGTGGCGTTGGGTGAGAGACAAGGTCATCGAAGTCGAACCGCAATTTCCCGACTCTATTGCCCAGGCGCTGGCAAGAAGAGGCCATCTCGTGCAGCGGGCGCTGGACTCAGGCATGTTTGGCCGAGGACAAATCATTTGGCGGGATAAAGAGACCGGTGTACTGGCAGGTGGAACCGAGCCGAGAGCGGACAGCTGTACGGCAGCATGGTAACGTAGAAGGAGAATGTGATAACGTCATTCAACGAACGGGCACGAGAACTCAACAAAATCGCGGAGGCAGCTGACCACAGATGATCGGCTGCCTCCGTTCAGCTAACGGGCAGAAGAGTGAAATACATTTGCAACATTACTTATAGAGCATTCGTCATATCTGTAAACAAATTACTCTGAAGGGTTGCTCAAGACCAATGAAATTCACCCAATTTGCAACTTTGTTTGCCTTTGTTGTTTTAATGATTGCTGGATGCTCGGTAAATGAAAATCAACCTCTGACAAATATTCAACAGTCAAATGAAAGCCCGACTACCGCTGGTGTACAAGAGCCACAAAATGAGTTGAAAACACTCGTTGCAGAAACGTCTTCATGTGAAAAACCACCTATAACGATGGAGTGGGCAGGAAAAAAATACATATTGAAAGATAAAAATTCATCTGCGGAGCCAGGTATGAAATTTGGATATGTATCTTGTGAAGAAGGACAATTTGAATTAGGAGACGGTGGTCCTGGTACGTTGGTGGTTTATAGTAATGGGGACCCTAGAACAAACTATGACTTAATTTTCGCAGGAAAATGGGGCTATGCGTTATATACAATGACGCAATCACTTAAGGTCGAAGATATTGCATCTTTGCAGGTTGTCGGGGGATTACCAGGAACTAAAGGCTCCCCTTTGTATCAAAGCACTAATGAAACTGGAAAAGCTATAATCAATAAAATTGTTAGCTGGATAAACTCTTCAAAGCCTATCGGAGTTCAAGAGGAATATGGAAAGCATGGCTACCCAATGATTATAAAATTAAAAATGAATGATGGAAAGTTCATGTATGTTGAAACTGGCTATAACTGTGTTTCCAAAACTAATGCTGATGGGAGTGGTTCAAAAAGCTGCACTACCTTAAAAGGCGAAATTGTTCTAAGTAATGATTCCATCAAGATACGTGCAGAGTCACCCGAACTGTACGAATGGTTAAATGCAGGTTGGAAAAATGAAAAATAGAGCTTGTCAGCAACTTTATTCAGCAAACGGGTAACGATAGTTCAACGAAACAAGGAGCAGATGCCGCGGCAGCTTGCTCCTCTTTTTGTTGAAGTAACGGGCAGGATTATTTAACGACTTTGAATTCCTGACATTAATAAAGGGGGATGGGTTCGCAATGAAAATGGAATTTACACGTGCATTTGTGAAATCAATTGGTATGGAATGGGATTGTTTTGTAGCTTCAATGTGTTTATGATCGTGCTTAATTTATTGATTGATAGCCATTGCGAGATGATGGCTCCTTTTGTTTGGGCACCATCCTGGGCTCGACGAAGAGGCGAGCCTGAAGCACCTAGTTTTTGAGCGCAAGGTCCGGTGTAATGGAGCTGCGGTGACCGCCGGACAAGCAGCGCGGCGCAAACGATCGCGGACCGCGGGCCGTCCAATCACGTTGAAATCTAGGATGTAAACATATTCGGATCTCATTTCGTTGATTTCCGTCTGCGTATGCCCTATACTCGCGAAAGAAAACTCTTCATATGGGGCTTGGCCCAAACAGTCTGTCTTCCTATCAAAGAACAAGGGAAGGTAAGTTAAGAATCGTTGAGAATATTCCCAGTCAGAATGAAATGAGTGAGGTTATGAAGGCGCTTAAGAATCAATGGCTTCATATGGGTCTCAGGCAAAAGCTGGTTTTTGCTTTTGCCTGTTTCATCGTGATCCCTTTTATCATTATCGGCGGCACCTTATCCTGGCTGTTCGTCCAATCCAATCAGCGTATGATCCTCGACGCAGCCTTGGCTAACAATAAGCAAATCGCGCGAAATATTGATACATCGCTATCGCCGTTATTGCGATTGACGACGTTTCCTGTGCAAAATAAAGCGTTGTTCCAAATGATGCGGAAGGACTACGATTCCGTTCCGTATCCGTTATTCGAAAGGACGCAAGCATTTAACGCGGTCGGCGATATGATCCGAAATAGCATCATGCTCTATACGGATCTAATCGATTCCGCCGTGATCTATCAGAGTAAGAATCACATGATCCTCGGAAGAAGCAATGAGGACTATATGAATCATGTTTATTTAGAGCATGAATTCTATAGTGAACCGTTTGTCCGAAACATTCTGCGACAGAATGGGAAATATGTTTCTGTAGGCATTCATGAGGAAAGATTGCTTTCCATAAAACCCATACCCGTCGTTTCAATCGGACGAGCGGTGGTGGATCCTTTTTCAAAAGAGAATCTCGGATTTATTCTGTTCAATATTAACGCGGAAAATCTAAAGTCGCTGTGGAGCGATATTCCGTTTACGGAGCATGCGCGGTTTTACCTCGTGGATCAGAACGCAAACGTCATTTACAGTAAAGCCGGCGGCGACATTGGGAAATCGGCTGAAGCCATACTAGGCAAGAGTTTCCAGGCCGTCTCGGGAGGCAAGGAACAGTTATATCAAGACGGGCAGCAGTATGCGATTGCCGCTACTTCAAGTCTGTCCGGTTGGAGTGCGGTGAGCGTTATACCTAAAAATGAACTGTTCGGTTTCGTGAACACGATCCTAAGAACGATAGCCATCTCTCTTTTCGTGCTGCTCGGTTTATCGATCGCCGCTTCGATTTATATTGCGACCGGCGTCACGAAACCTCTATATCGATTGGAGCGGCAAATGAAGCTCGTTTCCCAAGGTGAACTCGATATCTCCATTGACATTCAACATGGTGAAATCGGCAAAATAGGCGTAACGATCAACCGGATGCTTCAGGACATTAGAAGGATGATTCGGACAATATATACGGAAGAACAAGAGAAACGAAGGCTTGAAACCCTTGCATTGCAATCGCAGATAAGGCCTCATTTTATGTACAACACCTTGAATTCGATCAAGTGGATGGCTAAAATGCAAGGAGCGTCCGGCATTGAAGAGGCACTGACTGCGTTTTCTTCGGTTATTCAATTTACAGCCAGAACGCAACTTGATTTCGTTAGCGTCAGGGAAGAAATTCAATTCATTCGTGATTACACGAAAATATTAGACATCCGTTATTTGGGCAAGTTCGACGTGTCTTTCGAAATCGATGAAGGCGTTTGGGATAATCAAATATTGAAGTTTCTGCTTCAACCCTTAGTAGAGAACGCCATCTTTCACGGATTCGATAAAATTCCCTATAAAGGGAAGCTTATAATCCGCGTGTATGAAGAAGCGGGGACTATCAGGATGATTGTTACGGATAACGGAAGAGGCATGTCTCCCCAGGAGCTAGAAAGCATGAATTCAAGCATGAATACGGACGATAATCTGAATGCCATTGGCATTTCCAATATTCGCAAACGGATCGAGCTGCACTTCGGGACAAGCTACGGACTGACGATCACAAGCGCGGAGAATGTCGGTACTACGGCCACCATTATCGTGCCCATAGTAAAACAAGACTATAAAGGTGACTAAAAATGAAAATATTAATCGCGGACGATGAACCGCTGGTCAGAATCGGAATTAAGTCGTCTTACAACTGGAAAGAAGCCGGAATGGAAATCGTCGGAGAAGCGGCGGACGGCGAGGAAGCGCTGCAGTTAATCGAAGAATTAAAACCGGATATCGTTATCCTGGACATCAAGATGCCTAAGAAAGATGGCATCGAAGTATTAACTGCCATTCGGGACCGAAGAATGAGTACCAAGGTGATCATGCTAAGCAGTTTCGACGATTTCGTTCACGTCAAACAAGCGATGCAATTAGGCGCTTTAGATTATTTTCATAAACCCGGCATGAACGTTCAGGAGATCATTAGCTCCCTTCAGAAATTCCAGGAGGAAACAACCACCGGTGCGAAACCTGAGGGGATTAAGCAGGGGAAAGATTCGATTCTTCGGGAAATGATCGCAGGAACCTCAGAACGCACGGAAGAAACCAAGCTAAAGGAAAGCAATCTTTACGCAGTTCTGTTTACAGTTAAACGGTTTGGACATGTTTTGAAGCGGTACACGCAGGGGAATGCGGCTTTTCTGCCCACCACCATTTCCAATATCGTCAACGAGCTTTTAGCAAAGGAAAAGGAAACGGAATTTATTCAGCTCGAAGACAATGCTTTCCTCGTTGTCCTCTCGCATAGCGACTCCAACAGCGCGCAGGCTTCATTCACACATGTCAATGATATCGTGTATTTGATTCACAGCTCCTTGAAACGTTTTCTCAATATCGAG
Organism: Paenibacillus sp. sgz302114; assembly: GCF_056120345.1. Taxonomy (NCBI): domain Bacteria; kingdom Bacillati; phylum Bacillota; class Bacilli; order Caryophanales; family Paenibacillaceae; genus Paenibacillus; species Paenibacillus sp. sgz302114. The sequence goes on along the minus strand of NZ_JBVYOI010000002.1, from coordinate 432,871 downwards.
CCTATTTTCGGAATTAGTGATGCCTTTCATACGTATGCAGAGCTTCCTCAGGCAGTTGATCAGGCTAGAGAAGCGTTGCAAATGAAGTTTTACCATCCGAACGATCCGGTATTTTATTACCAGAACCGCAAACGCGACGATGAGTCGGTGCAAGAGCAAATCGGTACGGCTATCGTGTCGATGAAGGCCTGCTTGAAGGAGGAGAACTACGACTTATTCGCCGCTTCTCTCGCGAATTGGGAGCAATTGATCCAGAATTATGAATGGATGAATGAAAGAGACGTCAAAAAGGTGTACGAAGGTCTTCTGTTCATGATGACGGAAGGGGAGGACGAAGAGGTACACACCGGAGAAGCAGCTCAGCTTGATGATTTTACCGAATGCTCCGCCTATTATCACGCCGCGTTTAACGAGAAGCTGAGGGCCCGCATTATCGGGAAAAACAAGGAATACAGTCCCCTAATCCGCAACGTGGTCCAATTTATCGATAACCGGTACAACGAGAATATCTCGCTTAAGCTGCTTGGCGATACGTTTCATTCCAGCCCTAACTATATAAGCAGACTCTTCAAACAAGAAGTGGGCAGAGGCGTATTCGATTACCTAAACGTCGTTCGAATTCGGCACGCCAAAGAGCTGCTGAAGGATTATACCTACAAAATTTATGAAATATCGGAAAGGGTCGGCTTCAACAGCCAAGTGCATTTCGCGATCGTGTTCAACAAGTATGAGGGAATGTCGCCCTCGGATTACCGCAAGGAGCTTTGATGAATTAATTAAAAAAAAGATAATTTAATTAAAAGCGAGTCTCCGATTGGCAGCTGCGGATAAAAACAGGTTCATTTCGTTAAATGAATGAATATCTGAATGATTTCGATTGCGAAATCGATCCCTTATGATGAGAGAGCACACATATTACAGACAAGGGGATGCTTGGATGAGTAAGAAAATGAAATATGGATCAGCGCTCTTGCTGACGTTTTGCATGATTTTCGTGCTGGCGGCCTGCGGAAGCAAGAACAACAACGCAAGCGAAGGCGGACAAGCTTCGTCGGATACCGGTAAAAAAACGACGATCACCATGGGCTTCTGGGGGACAGCGGAGGACTTGAAAATTTATCAGGAAGCGGCCTCCAACATTTCCAAGCAATACCCGAACATCGATCTCAAGATCAAGCAATATCCTAGCAGCGATCAATTTTGGAATACGCTTCCAGGTGAAATCGCCGCAGGCGTAGCGCCTGATTTCATTAAAATTACGAACGAAGGCTCTTATGAATACATCACGAAAGGCATGTTCGCTCCGCTGGATGATTTGATCGGACCTGCCGGCGTGGACATGAACCGTTATGTTCCTTCCGCGAACGACATCTGGAAAGTGGACGGCAAGCAATACGGATTGCCGAGCAGCGTTATGCCGGGTATGTTCTTCATCAATGAGGACATGTGGAAGAAAGCGGGCCTTGGCGCGTACCCGACCACGTGGGATGAAGTGCAGGCCGCGGCCAAAAAGCTGACGACCAAAGATGTTCATGGTATTGTCATCAACATTGACCCGTACCACATCACAAACTACGTGAAGAGCTACGGCGGCGGATGGGGCAACGGCAAAACCATCAACTCGCAGGAAAATGTTAACGGTCTGCAAAAGATTTTCGACATGTATAAGGATGGCGTAGCCGTAACGCCAAAAGCGCTCGGCTACGGCTGGGACGGCGAAGTCTTCGCAAACGGCAAGGCGGCCATGACGACGGGCGGCTATTGGTATAAGAGCTTCTTGAAGGACGCGGCTCCGAACTTGAAATACGTCGCGCTTCCGGTACCGAAAGGAACGACGGAAGGAAGTACGATGATTGCGGACGGCTACGTGGTGCTGAAGGACGCGAAGGATAAGCAAGCGGCTCTCCAAGCGGCTTACTATATGACCAACGACCAAACGCAAACGGAGTTCATGAAGAACGGCAGCAATTCCGCCGTCAAGACGTTGACGCCGAAATTCTTTCAAGAAAATCCGGAATTCAAATCCGTCGAACCGGCTCTGAAAACGGCAACCGACTTCGCCTACCCGGCAGAAACGAAGAAATTTAAGGATGAGCTTGTGAATCAAGTAGAAGCCACGATTCTGGGCGGAGCTAAGAAATCGCCTAAAGAAATCATGGATGCCATCCAACAAGAATTCAAGTAAGACTGACAAAAACCGTTCCCGTTTCTAGACGTAACGGGAACGGTTTTTTATTCTATGGCCAAATGGTCTTGTTGCAAGGAGGGAATTTGATGAGTGCTGGTGGAAATACAACCGCGGGTAGACGGATAAATAGTAAGGAAAGCCATGCGTGGTTACGTAAAGTCATGGATTCGGATTTTTCTGTCGGCTGGCTGTTCAGTTTGCCGTTCCTGGTGCTGTGGGCATGGTGGTTCTTCTATCCGTTCCTGCAGTCCTTTATCCGGAGCTTCCAGGATGCAAACTTCGCCGCATTGGACAAAGCGAAATTCATCGGATTGCAAAACTACGTGAACATCTTGCAGGATCATGAATTTTACCGAGCGGTCTTGCATTCCTTGGAAATCGTGGTCATTGCCGTACCGCTGCAAACCGTCATCGGATTGGTGATGGCGATCCTCGTGAATCAAAAGGTCAAAGGGAAGAGCCTGTTCAGAACGTTGTTTTTCATTCCGTACATCACTTCGCAAATCGCGATCACGACGGTATTCATGATGTTGTTTAAGCAAGGCACCTTCGTAACCGACTTATTCGGATGGTTCGGTTTCGGCAATGTGACCTGGTTTGCGGACACGCATTATGCTCTGCTTTTCGTTGCGCTTCTCTTTATTTTTCAGCAATGCGGTTTCAGCATGATCGTTTATTTGTCCGGGCTGCAGGAAGTCCCCAAAGACTTGTACGAAGCGGGTCAGATCGACGGCGCGTCCAAATGGGCACAATTCCGGTACATCACGGTGCCTTACTTGAAGCCAATTACTTTCTTCATCGTGTCGGTGGCGACTATCCTGGGCTTTCAAATTTTCGACCAAATTGCCGCCATTTCCAGATACGGAGCTCTCGGATCCCCAGCGGGGGCCACGAATACCGTCGTGACCTATTTCTATCAGAACGGGATTCGATATATGAATATCGGTTACGGCAGCGCGGCCGTAGTTCTGTTCTTCATCATCATCATGATTATTACGTTCCTTCAGAAAAAATTGCTGGATGAAAAGGGGTGAGCTCATGACAAGCAGAAAGAGCGGAGCTCTGATCGGCAATTATGCGCTCCTGATCGTGCTCGGATTACTGTTTGCCCTTCCGTTTCTCTATACGTTGTACACATCGGTACTTCCCATGGAAGACGTCAATAAATGGGCAGGGATTTCGAAATGGACGTTTGTCAACTACAAACTGTTTTTTACCAATGATGCTTATAATGTGCCAAAGTGGCTTGTCAATACGGTCATCATGACGGCGCTCGTCATCCTTGGGAACCTCGTGATCAATCCGATGGTCGGTTTTGCCCTTGCGAAGCTGGACTTTCCAGGGAAGAAATTGATCTACTGGATTGTGGTCGCCTCCATGATGGTGCCTTACCATATGATTCTGATTCCGGTCTACGTTAACGTCGCCCATCTGGGTTGGCTCAATTCCTTATGGGGACTAACGGTGCCGTTCCTATACCAGTGTCTTTATATTTTCATGCTGCGTCAGTTTTTCACGAGCATTCCCAATGAATTCATCGAAGCGGCGAGAATAGACGGGCTTACGAAGATGGGCGCTTTTTGGCGGATCGTATTTCCGCTCGCAAAGTCGGCGCTCGTTACGATGTCGATTCTGGCGTTCTCGGGAACATGGAACAGCTACCTCATTCCGAGCACGTTCACGAGCGATCCGAATAAATACGTGCTGGTGGTCGGTTTAAACAGCGTGAAAGATATGTTCTTCGAAAATACGCCGCTTATTATGGCAGGGGTCGTGCTTGCTACATTGCCAATCTTGATTTTCTTCTTTATTTTTCAGAAGCAATATATCGAAGGCATATCGAGCTCCGGCGTGAAAGGGTGAATAGCCTTTTCCCGCCGTTTGCTTTTTATGGGCACCTGACGAGGAAGAGGGGAAGTCGTTAACTGGACTACCGAGTGACACGAGCAGTTCTACGCGGTCGCCCTGGATGAGGAGCAAAGACAGGTGCGCTCCGTTACGTCCAACCCCGGGCATTTGCTGCTATCGGGCCTGCCGAATCAGGCCCGTGCGGAGCTTGTGGCCCGGAGACTCACGACAGAGGATATGTTCAGCGGATACGGCGTTCGTACCATGAGCACGAAAGCATTAAGCCGGCTGGGGATGAAGAGGGAAGCCGGACAGCTCCTTTCCGGATTGCTAGAGGCGTCCAAGTCTTTCGAGTATCAGCGGCTGCCTGAACTATTCTGCGGCTATGACAAGGCAGTGTACGGAAATCCCATCCCTTATCCGACGACATGCTCCCCGCAAGCTTGGTCGGGCGCGACCACATTTGTATTCCTGCAGGCCATGCTGGGCTTGTCGCCGGATGCGCTGGAGAGACGGATCCGCATGAATCCGTTCATGCCTGCCGAATTCGACGAGCTGACGGCACGGAACATCGCGATCGGCGAAGGGCGCTTGTCCGTGAAGCTGACCCGGACGCCGGAATCGGCCGGGAAGCAAGCGAAGGCCGAGGTCATCCGGAATACGACCGGATACGAACTTATTTTGGAATAAAAGGAGCCCCCATATGAAAAAAACATGGTGGAAAGAAGCGGTCGTTTACCAAATCTATTGGCGCAGCTTCATGGATACGAACGGAGACGGGTTTGGCGATCTGAGAGGGGTTATCGAGAAGCTGGACTATGTCCGCAGCCTGGGGGTTGACGTGATCTGGTTGAATCCATGCTACGGATCGCCGGACGTGGACAACGGCTACGACATTTCCGATTATCGTTCGGTGATGGCCAAAGCGGGAACGATGGAAGACTTCGACCGGCTTCTGGAGGAGGTCCACGCCCGAGGCATGAAACTGATCATGGATTTGGTCGTGAACCATACCTCCGATCAGCATCCTTGGTTTCAGGAATCTCGATCTTCCAAGGACAATCCGAAGAGAGATTATTACATTTGGCGAAACAAGAAGAACAATTGGCGATCCTATTTCACGCCTTCTACATGGGAGCTCGACGAGAAAACGGGAGCGTATTATTTTCACTCCTTTGCCACGCAGCAGCCGGATTTGAACTGGAGCAACCCTCAGGTTAGAGAAGAGATCTATGACATGATGCGTTTCTGGCTTGATAAAGGAGTCGACGGCTTCCGCATGGATGTCATCAATCTTCTCGCCAAGCAAGAGGGTTTCCCGGACGCGAACAATCCAGATGTGATTTCATACTTGGGCAATAATCCGGGCATCCACGACTACCTCCAAGAAATGCATGAGCAGGTTCTGAAGCAATATGATGTTTTTACCGTGGGAGAGATTCCGTTCGTATCGCCGGAAGACGGCGTTCTCTACGTAGGGGAAGACCGTGGCGAGCTCAATACCTTGTTTCACTTTGAAGTATGCGATTATATGGCGCATTGGGATATGCATCGTTTTAAGGAAATCCAAAATCGCTGGTATAACGGCATGTGGGGCAAAGGGTGGAATTCGCAGTTTTTGAATAATCATGACCACACCAGGCTCGTGACTCGTTTCGGTAATGATACGACATACCGGGTGGAATCCGCCAAGTGCTTCGCTACCCTGCTTCACACGCTTCCTGGGATGCCGTATGTGTATCAAGGGGAAGAGATCGGCATGACAGGCGTTCGCTTCGCTTCGATAGACGATTACAACGACATTGCCATGAAAAATAAGTACCAAGAAGAAGTGGCCAAGGGAAGAGACCCGTTGGAAGTGTTTGAAAGTCTGCTTCATCTCGCCAGGGACAACTCCAGAACGCCGATGCAATGGGACGACTCGGTCAACGCAGGGTTCAGCAAGGGTAATCCTTGGCTGAAGTTGAATCCCAATTATCGGGAGATCAATGTGAAGAAGGCTCTCGCCGATCCGGATTCGGTGTTCTATTATTACCAGAAGCTCATCCGCCTGAGGAAAGAGAATGACGTGATGGTTTACGGTACCTACGAACCGATTCTGGACGATGACTCACACATTTACGCTTATTACCGTACATTAGGGGATGATAAATGGCTTGTACTGCTTAACATCTCGGAACAAGAGACGCTTTGCCGTCTCCCGGATGCCGTGACCTCCGGTCTTGGAGAGACGATCATTCGGAATTATCCGGAATTGCCGACGGAAGCCTCGGACAGCTTTCTCCTTCAGCCCTATGAAGCACGGATTTATCAGTTGAGATAAAAGCGATAACCGGACGGCCATCGGGCTGTCCGGTTTTTTTTATTGGGATCTTTCCCGGTGACACAAGGTCGTATCGCTTCGTTGTCGGATGCGCAAGGTTACGCGCGTAAGCCGGATGCTTGGCCTGCATTGGCTAATATTGTACGATTTGGTCTGTATCGTTGTCGGCGTTTTCGAATGCAGTCATGTTCCCTATGTTAAGTTGGGGATACTTATCAAATATTATAACTGCTAAGTTTACTTCTAATGGGGGATTCAAATGTCAGTAAAACGACGTCGGGTGACAAGAACATTATCCCATCAAAGCCGCGTATATCGTGTCTTTTCCGATTTTGACAAGAACATGATGTCATTCCCGACGGAGCAGGTCTAAGCAGGCAAGTTCTTGTGCGTATTCGCGAACGAATATAGAAGACGTGTCGGGTGACAAGATATTATAATAGAGCTTCAAGATATTAAGCGAAGGCGTGACGAATGTGGCAAAAGCGAAAGTACCGAAGAGACCTACCAGAGACGAATTCGTTCTGGAGGAGATAGGAAATCAGTTGGTGGAGGCTTTTCAGGAGGAATCCGTGATTCTGTTGACCGTTTGGGGAAGAGAAGAGTGCGTGCGGGGACAAATCGTAGCGATGGATTCCCGAACGGGCAAGGTCCATGTGGATACGGCAGACGGATTGGATAAGGTTCCTTTCATGGATATAATGAACATGAATTATCCAAGGGATTGAGTTGGTCTGCTCAAATGAAGTGAATGACAAAAGAGCGTGAGCTGCAGCTGCAGCTGTCGCAGCCAAATCGAAGACAGCTCAAGTGCAGGCGATTAACGCCTTCTCGATATGGCTGAAGCGGATCCTGCCTATTACGAGGCTCTACCCTAGCGCGATGACGCTCGCCCGCTGGGAACTGAATGCTGGCATTGCTTTACTCAAGCTTAATGTGAAATTACGTGATAAGGGCTACGGGGTCATATTTGAAGCAGGCGGGGGAATTTCTTCGCAGTCGAAACCGAAGTGAAGAAAGGGCTCCTGTCCCTGATATAACGGATATGCGCTAATGGCGCAATCGTTGCGCCTTGCCGTTTCTGAACGAGTGCTGCTTCGCATATGATGCTATCGGGGTGATCGAATTGCTTCGAAGATGCAAACCAAAGCAAGAGCCAAAGACTATGCTTGAGATTCTCCAGGAACAGCGCTATAACCGGCTGCTGTGGTATATCGATAGCGAGAAGGAGCTTTTACGGCTCATCGATGCGCTCTCGGACCACTACGAATTTAAAGCGGATTTCAAAGCGCGCCATGAAGCGAAATTGGCGGAGTACGAGCGCCAATTGCAGCAATGGAACAACAAAAGTCACCAGTATAGGTGAATTCCACTTCCTGGCCAATTGAGCACATTCATTTTCTAGTCGTTGTCGGGCCTTAGGTAGGTTGAATTCAATTACGGACAGCACGAATCGGACATCTCACAACCTCACTAATGCTTATGTTTCAAGAAAGAGAGCAGATCCAAGCATTCGAGAGCTCAACTTTATTGGTTGAGCTTTTTTTTTTTTACGCAGTTGCTTGAATATCGATTATAGATTCCTGCATCAACCCGTTTTCTTTACCGCGAAACCCCACCACCCACTAAATCAGAAGCGACCAATCCGCAAAACCAGCTGCTTGTTCCGTTCTGATTTTTGCTCCACCTATCGTCTTCGCAATCGCAGGTCTCCGGTCGTGGGGGAAATGAATTTCTTTAATCGGCTTCTTCAAAAGAGAATTATAGAATGGAAACATTTTATCTTTCCCCTTCGTCCTTAATTTAGAATTAATAATCAAGACATTTGGATACAAATATGGGGGGCGTAAATATGTTCTTTTTGCAAATGTCTGGATTTCCTGGGTCGGGAAAATCAACTCTTGCCAGGGAAATTGCGAAGTTCACTAAAGCAGTTATTATAGACCATGATATCGTGAAAACAGGATTATTAGAGGGACTGAGGCTAGAGGAGCTGGATGTAGATCCCCAATGTGCTGGCGGGGTTGCTTATCATATTGAATGGTCATTAGTCGATTTCCATCTCTCGCAAGGACATAACGTCATCTTAGATAGTCCTTGCTTGTATGACGTGTTGGTTGAGAAAGGAACTTTACTAGCTGAAAAACATAGTGTGAAATACAAATACGTAGAGTGCGTATTGAACGACATTCATGAACTTAACAATAGGTTGAAAAACCGCGAGCGAATGATTACTCAAATCGGTCCAGTCGATATTCCCGAAGAAAAGTGGCAAGAGGTTATCAACCGAGCTAAAAAGCCATCACACTTGGAATGTAAGAAAGTAGATACCTCACAACCTGTAGATGATTACATCAGTGATGTTCTGCAATATCTATATAAATAATATCCAGATGTCTTCACGTTGTGGGACTCTGCGATCGGGCAGATGAGTTGAACACTAGATTACATTGATAATCATAGCATTCTCATCACAATTGGAATATTTAGAACAATGTATACAATCTTTCCAGATCTTCGTCATCGGCAATTTGTTTTTATCAATGAGGCTGAAACCACATTTTTCAAATCGAGCTCTAGCTAATGGATGATCACCCTATTGCCAATTAGGTGAGTGTCGAAAGCCGACTTTCTGATTGTACACCAAACCATTTTTGATAAAAAGGATTTTTTTGGCAGCCAAATTTAAAGAATCGTCCTTTATTCGCAGCTCGTTAAGTAAGAGAAATTTACGTATTGTGGAAAGAACAGCAAAAAGATCAGCTTAACTCATAAGGGTTAAGCTGATCTTTTTATTACCTGCTATTTTATGATGCCGACCAACCTCGAACCTACTGCTTAATCAACAGCCACTTCTGCGCGCCGGAGTTGTTATCCGTATAGATTTGCACGTTCGTACCGTTCGTTGTGCCGGAGTTCGATACATCGAGTGCTTTGCCGCTGTTCGGGTTGATGAGCTTCATCGTACCGTCTGAGTTGGCGGTTATGGTCCACTTTTGTTTGGCGGCGCCGCTTGAGTACGTGTAAATCTGGACGTTTGTGCCGTCAGTGGTGCCGCCGTTATTCACGTCCAGCGCCTTGCCGCTATTTGGATTGATCAGCCGGTATGTGCCGTCTCCGTTCGAAGTGATCGTCCATTTCTGGGCATTGGTGTTATTGTCGGTATAGATTTGTACGTTCGTACCGTCGGTCGTTCCGGAATTCAACACGTCGAGCGCTTTACCGCTATTGATGTTGACGAGTTGATACGTGCTGCCGGAGACAACGCTCGTGCTCGGTAGATAGAAATAGTAGATCAATTCACCGCTTTCACCTGGACCGGCGTTCTCCGATGGGACGAATATCGATACGACAATTGCTGCGCGGCCGTTGATTGTCACATTGGCGAATTTCGGATTGGCGAAATTCAGTGTGCCATTCGGAGTATTGATGTTAAGCTGTTCCGCATTTCCTGTCTGGTAATCGTAGATAAACGTTCGGAACGAGCCGAAATCGCCGTTCGTAAACTGCCCCTCAATGAGTCCGTAATTGTAGCTGCCATAAGTGAGCATATCGCGTCCGCCAATGTTTCCTTGTACTCCCCAATAGAGAAGAGCGTTATCGAAGTTAGATTGGGCGCTGCTGCTCCAGGAGTTAAAGTTCGTCACCGTGCCTCGTGCCTGGCGATCTACCGTGCAGTTGGAATAAAAGTGGAAGCCAATATCGACGGTTGTGCTGCTGGCTGAATAAATATTTGGCGTTCCTTCTGCGCAGGTTGAGAGCTGGCGTGGAGGGTCATACGATTTGGCATAGGTTCCGTTAGAGAGATTCGTCCAGCTGCTGTAGTAGCGTACGCGCAGATGATTATTGGGCTCTTGCTCCCATGCGACAACGAAGCCACCGTCGGAAGCGACGGCAATGGTCGGCTGAGTGGCGTTGGAGCCGGAAGCGCCAGCCAAGCTTTTGACGAACGTCCAGTTCAGCAAATCTGTCGAGGTGGAGAGATTGACTCGTGCGACGCCGGATGTGTCATACGTATGATAAACGGCGATAAACTGACCGGATACGGACGGGTTTGCGATAATTTTGGCCGTGTCCATTTTGTTGCCGGAGCTGTCTGTTGCGTTATACCGTACGCCATCCGCTCCAGTAACGTTTTGTAGTAGCACTTTCAACTCTGCTCGTTTCGAATCGGACGGGGCGGCAAATACGTAAGCGCTTACAAGAGAGAGGGAAAGAATCGTGATGAGCATGACTGCGATCGCTGATTTCCATTTCCGTATCATGTGGATGACCTCTTTCTGTATGAAGTGTATATTCAATATAAATTATACAGCAATATGGATTGAAAATGTAAAAAAATGTTTGCGATAAGCTGCGTGAAATTACAGGTTAAGTCGAAAAAAAATGCCCCGTAAGGTCGATCGACCATGCGGAGCATTTGTTTATGCTTATGTTTGTGCCCGTGCTTTTGTTTGCGTGCTTCTTACTGTTTCGTCTTCAGCCAGCCGGCTAGATTGGCGATTTCATCGTCGGTTAGCTGTCCCTGGAAAGCCGGCATTCCGCCGCCACCTTGATGGATACGGGTCGAGATTTCATCTACAGACAACCGGCTGCCTACCTTTTGCAGGTTAGGGCCCATGCCGCCAGATAAGTCAGCTGCATGACAGCTGACGCAATTGCTTTTGAATACGGTTTCGGCTGCGGCTGTATCGACGGTACCGGCTCCGGCATTATTGCTCGTACTCGGCGTATTCGTTGAAGTATTGCCGCCGTTATTTGTGCCAGTATTATTGTCGTTCTTGTTCCCACCGCAAGCGCTAATTGACAAGGCGATTGTTAGCCCCGCAGCAGCAACCATCAACCATTTGGATTTACTCATCATCGTAAGTGCACCTCATTCTTTGTCTTATTTGTCATACGTTTCCCTCATTCCTCGCACCGTATGCGGGCATTGCCCACTTTCAAATGCATATCGGTACCCAAGATGGACAATCTAAGTTTGGGACTTGAAAAATATAACAGGCGAAGCCAGAATCGAGGTGAGCGCTGCTGGACATTAACGAAGATGTCGTTAGGCATTTGACGGAGCTAAGGCGAAGATTGCTGATTGTATCTGCCTGCTTCCTCGTTTCCATGTGCGGCGGCCTTTATTTGTCGCCCCGCATTTTGAAGTACATTAAATCGAGCTCGACTGCAGCATCCGTCGAGTGGAACGTGTTCTCGTTCACAGATGGCTTGTTTATCTACTTGAGATGCGCATTTTTGCTGGCAATGTTATGTACGCTGCCGATACTTCTTTATCAGACCTGGGCGTTCGTAAGACCGGGCCTGACGCTCAAGGAGGCGAAGGGGACGCTTGCTTATGTACCCTTCTCATTCCTATTGTTTCTTGGCGGCATATCGTTCAGCTATTTCCTCGTATTCCCGATGATGCTCCGCTTCATGATGCAGATGAACCAGACAATCGGAGCGACGGAAACGTACGGGATTGATAAGTACTTTGTCTTTCTATTCAGCGTTGTCTTCCCGCTTGGTATTGCGTTCGAGATGCCCCTCGTCATGCTGTTCCTGACTAGACTGGGTTTGCTTACTCCGGAGAGGCTGAAAACTTCGCGCAAATATGCTTATGTTGGCTTGGCCATAGTCGGCGCAAGTATATCACCGCCGGACTTTGTCTCGCATCTGTCCGTGACGGTACCGCTGCTGCTGCTGTTTGAGATCAGCGCGTTTCTGTCGAACCGGTTTGCACGGCGGCATGCAGCTGCGTCGGCGTATTCATACCCAGATCCAGATCCCGCGTAATTAGACGGTTTGCAAAAAAGGAGAATACACATGTTCAATAACATCGGTGTTTCAGGGTTACTCATTATTTTGCTCATTGCGCTCATTGTGTTCGGGCCAGCCAAGCTGCCGATGCTGGGCCGCGCGTTCGGCGACACATTGCGTGAATTCCGCAGCTCGACACGAGGTATTGTGGAGGAAGACACGATTACTGCGGCTCCGACTGATCAGCTAGAGAAAAAAGATACCCAGAAGCTGCTGTAAGCGGCGACTGCTGGGACCACAAGTTTGAACAACATCGAGAAGGGGCCTTATCCTTAAGTGGATAAGGCTTTTTCTGTTGAGCGAAAAGAAGCTGGTGTGGTGGATTACATTGACCAAGAGAGTACCCAGAGTCACTACATTGGTGAGATTTCACCGGAATAGTGCAAAGAGAGTACCTAGGGTCACTACATGTGTAGCACAAACCCTACATGGGGGAAAATCAGGTAGTTTGAGCTTAAGAGGTGTAGCACGTACCCTACATGAGAGAAAATCAGGTAGTTTGAGCCAAAGAGGTGAAGCACGTACCCTTCATGGGAGAAGTCTGAGCTGTGAGTTAGTTAGCCAGAGCACAAAGAGGGCCTTATCCAATAGCGGATAAGGCCCTTCTCTTTGTCTGCAGCTGCTCAAACGAGCAAGCCTCCATTTTTCCGGTAGCTCAGTATGCCTTCAGCCGTCCGATAAGCGAGCGCGCCCACCGTGTTGGTCGGGTTGTAGCCGGCGTTCTGCGGGAAGGAGCTTGCGCCGATGACGAACACATTGTCCGCATCCCACATCTGGCTGTAATTGTTGACCGCCGAATCGCCCGAATCCGCGCCCATGATAACGCCGCCGGTATTGTGGGTCGACTGGTACGTCATGATCTCATAGGGACCTAGCTCCTTCAAATAGTCGACGTGATCCGCGCCCATTTCCTTCATAATAACCGAGCATTTGAGCGCTAGAAACTTCGCCAGCTCGCGGTCCTGATCTTCAAAATCGAACGTAATGCGGATGAGAGGGTCGCCGAATGCATCTTTAAAGGTCGGATCAAGATCCAAATAATGATGCTTGAAGGACATCGAAGAGCCTTGCGCGCCGATGCTGAGCGTGCGGTTCGCATACTTGAGAGAATTCGTCTTAAATTCCTTGCCCCACGTAGGCGTACCCGAAGGAACCGGGTTGTTCTGGATCGGCCTCGCACCCGATTGAGTGAGCGTAATGACGCCGCCGTGGATAAAATTCAGACTGCTGTGGTCGAAGTTGTCGCCATTATAGTCGTCGACCGATACACCAAGCGCGCCAGCGCCGGCGTATGTATTAAACTGCTCCTTCTCGAAGAAGCCCGCCGCGCTTCCCTTGATCACCTGATACGCATAGTTTTTGCCGATGGCGCCTTTGCCTGTGGAAGGGTCGTAAGGCTTGCCAAGTCCAGAGAGCAGGAGCAGCCGTGTGTTGTTGAACACATAGCTCGCAGCAACAACAATATCGGCAGGCTGGAAGATTTCTTCTCCTGTCGTCACGTCGATATACATGACTCCGGTCGCTTTGCCGCCTTTATGTATGATCCGCCTCACATCGGAATGGCTGCGGATTTCGAATTTGCCGGTTTTGTTCGCAACAGGAATAACCGTTACGACCGGATCGGCCTTCGCTCCGTATTCACAACCGAACCGTTCGCAGTAGCCGCAGTATTGGCAGGCGACCCTTGCAATGCCATCGGGATTCGTATAATTCTCCGACAGGTTGGCGGAGGGCATCGGATAAGGGTGGAGCTTGAGGCGCGTCGTGGCTTCGGTGAACTTCTGCAGCGATGGCGACTGCTTCATCGGAGGCGTCGGATACGGATTGCTGCGCTTGCCGCCGAGTGGATTTGGCGCTCCAGATATGCCGGCCGTCTTCTCGAACTTGTCGTAATACGGCTCCAGCTCGTCGTACGTAATGCCCCAGTCTTGGATGGACATGCCGGCTGGAAGCTTGTTCTTGCCATATCTCTCGATCGTCTTGCTGCGAATCTGAAAATCATACGGCAGGAAGCGGTACGTATGCCCGTTCCAATGGACGCCTGAGCCGCCAAGCCCAGTACCAAGCAGGAAGGAGCCGTATGAGCGCATCGGCAAGGCGCGAACTTTCTCATTGCTGCGGAAGGTGATCGTTTCCTTGGACAAGTCCTGGAACAACTCGTAGCGCAGCGCATAACGCAGCTCATCATGGACCATGAAATAATCCTCGGTTTTGCGTTCCTTCCCGCGCTCAAGGCCCACGACGTTAAGCCCGGCCTTCGTTAACTCAGCCGCTATAATGCCGCCTGACCAGCCGACGCCGGCAATGACGACATCTGTTTTCGGTAATGTTTTTGCCATAGCTGTCTCCTTTGCTTAACTAATGAGCGGCGAGATGATCCTGCAGGCTGCTCGGCTCAAGCTTGCTGTATCCTTTATCAATTGCTGCTGCGTAACTCATTTGGTTGCCCGGATAACCGCGCATCCGCCAACCGCCCATATTGATATTGCCGCCATAAAGCGGATCACTGTATGCGCCTTCGAGCGTGTTGGAACGAAGCGTCTTAAAGAAGCTGCTAGCCGAAATCGTGGTCAGCTTGGCCGTATCGGACTCGAAGTCCTTCAGCACAGCGTCCATTTCCTCGGGTGCAAGGGAAGCGAACCCTTTCTGGTACTTGGTGTTGCTGTAGTTGTCGAGCTCACGAAGGCCGATCTCATAGATCTCGCGCCGCTTCAGCCGGCCTTGATAGCCCTGCTCCTTCTCTCCGGAATAGAAAGGCGGGCTCATGTAATCGCGAGAGTTGAAGCCGTAGTCGCCGGCTAGCTGATGGTCGATGAAGAACGCAATGCCAAGGCTTTTGGCGCCAGGTCCGCTGTCATCTTCCGGAAAGATTCTCTCTGCTGCGTTTTCGACGATGCGGAATTGCTCTTGTGTAAAGAACATCAAAGCTCGGTTATAGTTGCGCGCTTCTTCCGTGGCACCGCCTGTGCTCGTCGATGGCGTATTGACGGTCGTATTATTGTTACTGCTCGTGTCTTCCTTCTTGCCGCAGCCGATGAGCGAGCCTAACGCACCGCCAATAACGAGAGTGCCAATCGTGTAGCCGGTCGTCTTCAAAAATTTACGGCGTGAATTGCTGTGGATCTTTTCCTCGGAATCGGGCGATTCAGTGGGTACGGGGTCCCGTGACTGTTCGGACAGGTTTTCGTGATCGGTTTGAGTCAACACTTGTCCCTCCTGAAATGTAATTCTTGAGCGTAAGGTTATTATTTTCCAAGTGAGCATGAATATTCATTTCGATAGCTAGGATATGCTAACAGCAACAACGAGTCTCAAGCAGGGAGGAATATTAGCAATGAAAAAGATGACGATGATGGCATCAGCAGCAGGAGTGCTATTGCTTCTGGGCGGCTGCGCCAGTACAAATACAGAGGTGAAACAGCAGGGGACTCATGCGGAGCATATGCTCCACGAAGCGGCGGTTAGGAATCCTTATGTAATCCCTTCCGCAAACGGCGTGAAGACGATGACTACGAACCGCAGCGGAACCACGACAAACGGCATGGGCACGACGGTGTATAGCATGATCGGCAGCTCTGGGCTGCATTCCACCGGATTCTCTGCGCATCTGGAATCGAGGCTGAGTGGCGTGGGCATATCGGATGTGCGCGTATTTGTTTTCGATGATACGGTCGTGCTTGCAACGGACAAGAGAGTTCCGAACGCTTCCAGGTACGACGACGTGCAAATGAAGCTGCTCAGCCCCAATGAGGGGATATCAGGGAAAGGCTCCACTCCCGGGCATGGACTTGGTGGAATGGCGGGAACGGATACGTCAAGCCATGATAATCTAACGCTGGCAGCAGACAAAATTCAGGATTTTATGGGCGGCGGGAAAGTTAAAGTGCTGACGGTGGAGAGTGCCAAAGCGGTTCAAACGATTGAGCGAATACGTGCGGATGCCACAGCGGACAAGCTGTCTCCGGCGAAGATTGCTGGCGAGCTCCAAACGCTTCTGCAAATTGTGGAGAGTCAGGGACATTAGCAAGTTTAAGATGACTGGAAGTCCGCGTACACCGCGGGCTTTTTTTCTGCGCCTGCCTTTACACGTATAATAAAAACAGGAATTAATTTACAAGAGGAGTAATGGCTGGATGAAGCGAATACTTGGGGGATTAGATAGATCTCATCATCCCATTATCGAGGTGGAAATCATTTGGCGGAGATTTTACAAAGCATCATGGGCAATTTTATGTTTATTTGTATTCCATCCATTTTATATTTTGTTTTCTGGACAAAGTATGGTTCGGCTCCCGGAAAGGTGCAGAAGACTGTACTGTTCCTCTTTCTAAGTATAACCTTAGTGCTTTGCATGACGTTTCCCTATCATTTTGCCGGACGGTACATGCTAGACTTTCGACTTATTCCGCTCGTGCTTGGCGTCTTATATGGCGGTCCATGGGTTGGGGGAGCTCTTCTTGCTATTTTGACAGTGTACCGCTGTATGAAGGGTGTGAATGACGGTACTTTCTTTGCCGTGATGACGGCTGCAATGACTTATACGAGTCTCGTCGTAATCTCAATTAGGGTACGCTTGAACAACCGCAAAAAACGATTTTATGCGCTTCTTGCCTCTGTTGTACTGTTTCCCATCTCTTTGCAAATCATATGGCTGAGTCTGCAATTTGTAAATCTCAAGGAAACGTTGCATCTCTCCGTATTTAAAGTGATTGAATTCACTGCGATTTGCGTAACCGTATACCTCGTGGAGTTAGTCATCAGCCAACTCCGCATTCAGATGGAGCTGCAAGAGATTGAGAAGATGAGGGTCATCAGCCAGATAGCGGCTAGTGTATCGCACGAGATCAGAAATCCGTTAACGACGGTCAAAGGATTGCTGCAATTGTTCAGAGAGAGGGAGCTTCCGGCGGCTAAGCGGGAGAACCTAACCGAGGTTGCGCTGCACGAGCTGACTACTGCAATCAACATCATTTCGGATTATCTCACTTTCGCCAAACCTCAAATCGCCAAAATGACGCCGCTCGATCTCGAAGTAGAGCTTCAGCAAGTTATGAGTGTATTGACGCCATATGCGAACATGCAGCAGGTGACGTTAACGGTTGCAATCGGCTCCAATCAGCCAATTCTTGGCGATAGCCAGCAATTCCGTCAGAGCATCATCAATCTGGTCAAAAATTGTATCGAAGCTTCTTCGAATGGAAGTGTACATATCGCCGTTCTAGTGAACCGAGAAACGCTTATCATGCGAATTCAAGATACGGGCTGCGGCATGACGGAGGATCAAATTCAGCGTCTGGGCTCGCCTTACTACTCTACGAAGGAGAAGGGCACCGGCCTCGGTACGATGGTCGCCTTTAGTATTATTCGGGCGATGAACGGTTCCATCCGTGTGGAGAGCGTAGTGAGTAAGGGGAGTATGTTCGAGATTTCGTTTCCGATTGCAATTGATGCCCATCCATTATAAATGCTGCTAATAAGGTTCCGGTTGCTTGAGGGCGAACGGAGCCTTTTTCGTATAGTTTGTTGTTTACGCAGCTCTTGCAGTGGTTTATGTTAATAATGGTATTGGTATTGGGGACATTATCCAAAATATCGCGAGGTGGATCTCTATGAACAAATTAACGGCAGCCGTGATCGGCGGTGGAGTTGGCGGGCAGCTGAGCATGAATGCACTGCATCAATCGGAGCTTTACGAACTGGTCGCGGCCGCGGATCTTCGTCCGGAGGTTTGCGAGCAACTGAAGCAGAAGTTTCCTGGTATTCGTACATACAAGAGCCATACGGAGATGTTTGAGGATTGTCCAACGGACGTTGTCTGCGTTAGCACATTCCCGCCTTCTCATGAAACAGTTACGCTGGATGCGCTTCATGCACTTCCACAGCTTAAAGGAATTGCGGTGGAGAAGCCGCTCGGGGATACGGTCGTGTCCGGCAGGCGGATTCTCGAGGAAATTAAGAAGCGGAGCCTGCCGATGGTTGTGCCGCACGGACTGCTGGTGAAAGCGACGCCACTCGAAATAATCTCTAAGGTGCAGCGAGGAGAGATTGGCGAGCTCACGCTCGTGGAGATTCAGAACAAGTATTGGGACATCATTAACGCCGGCATCCATTGGCTTAATTTCTTCGTGACGTTAACGGGCAATGAGGCGATGGACTCCGTCATGTGCATCTGTGAATCGAGCACGCGCACCTATCGCGACGGGATGCAGGTGGAGACGACGGCGGTTACGTACGGTCAGACGAAGAGCGGCGTTCGTGTAGTTATGAATACCGGCGATGACGTATTCGTTAACCGTGAAGGGAAAGATACGCTGTTCCGCTTAATCGGCACGAAGGGACAGATTGAGTTCTGGGGCTGGGAGAGCGGCTACCTGATTCAGAACGCGGAATATCCCGAGGGACAGCTTATCGTTCCGGAGGAGTTGCCCGAGACCGGACACTTAGCACATGTAAACAACATGGCTCGCATGATTGCATCCGGTGAGCGAGACTACTCGATTCCAGAAAGCTCGCTGCTTGCGCTTGAAATTGTCGAAGGCGCTTACATTTCGAGCCGCACGCGCAGCAAGGTGACGTTTCCGGTCGACAGCTTTGAAGCGCCGGTTGCGCCGGATTGGAATCCGGGTGTGGCGTACAGTGGCAGCGGCGGCGGACGCGACGGCAGGAAGCTCATTTAGACTAAGCTGATCGAGACCGATATGGACCGATATGGAGATGGAGGAGAAATAATGAGTCGAATTCGATTTGGTATCGTGGGCAGCGGCTGGCGGACAGACTTTTATTTGCGGATTGCCAAGGCGCTCCCGGAGCGCTTCGAAGTGAGCGGCGTTGTCGTGCGGAATGAGGAGAAAGCGAGGAAGCTGGCAGAGGAGTGGCAGGTGCCGGTCTATCGCAGCATCGCCTCGCTGGCGGAAAAAGGCAAACCAGCCTTTGTCGTAACAAGTGTGCCGTGGGATGCGAATCCGGGCGTCATTGAGGAGCTAGCAGGCTGCGGCATGCCGGTTCTGTCCGAGACGCCTCCGGCACCGGACTTGAACGCTCTAATCGAGCTGAACGAGAAGCTCGGTCATGCCCGCATTCAAGTAGCGGAGCAGTATGCGTTCCAGCCGATTCATGCGGCGCGCATCGCCATTGCCAGATCAGGCAAGCTTGGCACCGTGACGCAAGCGCAAGTATCTGCCGCGCATGGCTATCATGGCATTAGCCTGCTGCGCAAGCTGCTCGGCGTCACCTCCGAGAATGCGCGAATTCATGCGTACCGATTCGCAGCGCCACTTGTGAATGGTCCGGGCAGAGACGGCGCTCCGAGCCAGGAAGTGCTGAAGGAGTCGGAGCAGATGATCGTTTCGCTTGATTTTGAAGGGAAGCTGGCGGTGTATGATTTTACAGGTGATCAATATTTCTCATGGATTCGTTCCCCCCGAGTACTCGTTCGCGGCGAACGCGGCGAGATCAACAATCGGGAAGTTCGCTATTTGAAGGATTATTTGACGCCTGTAGAATTGGAGCTGCGCCGATTGAATGCAGGGGAAGACGGCAATCTGGAGGGCTTCTACCATAAGGGGATTATGGCTGGCGAGGAGTGGGTATACCGCAATCCATTCGTGCCGGGAAGGCTCAGCGACGATGAGATTGCCATTGCAACATGCCTCGCGAAGATGGCGGAATATGCGGCTGGCGGACCGGACTTCTACAGCTTGGCGGAAGCATCGCAGGATCATTACATTAGCCTAATGATGAACGAATCGCTGAGAACCGGCGAGCCGGTGCAAACAGAGACTCAGGCTTGGTGGAGATAGAAGCGGGTCTCCCCCCTACTAAACTCAAGTTTACCAGCTACATTCAAAGTGCGTACTTCTCAAAGCTAGCGCTTTCACGTATGATTCGAACTAGATTGTGATTGGAAAGGATGATAATGATGGAGTATCGTGTACTTGGTCGTTCTGGACTGAAGGTTAGCGAAGTAAGCTTGGGCTGTTGGGCAATTGGCGGTCCTTCTTGGCGGGATGGCAATCCAGTCGGATGGTCCGGCAACAATGACGAAGAATCTATCGCCGGGCTTCGGCGTGCATTTGAACTCGGGATTAACCATCTGGACACGGCGGACGTATATGGGGACGGGCATTCGGAGCGGGTAATTGGCAAGTTTCTGAAGGAAGTGCCGCGTGATCAAGTGGTCATCGCCACGAAAGTCGGCTGGTTCAAAGGCACAGCGCCGAATGCGATGCAGCCGATCCATATCCGCCACCAGCTGGAGCAGTCGCTGACGAATTTGGGCACGGATTACTTGGATCTGCATTATTTTCATAATACGAACTTCGGGCCGGATGATCTCTACCTTGAAGAAGCCGCAGACACGATGCGCCAATTGCAGCAAGAAGGCAAGGTGCGCGTCATCGGCCAATCCGGCTATAGCTATAGAGATCTCATGCGCGTAGCTCCGGTTACGCGTCCGGACGTGCTGCAGTTCCATTACAATGCGTTCGGCAACGAGTTCGATAAGCCGGAGACGAATCTGTTCAAGTGGGCGGATGAGAATAACGTCGGCATGGTGCTGTTCGGACCGCTTGCGCAAGGCTTGCTGCTTGATAAGTTCGATCCGGAGAATCCGCCGCAATTCGGCGAAGGCGACATTCGCGCAGAGAACAGCGGCTTTACGAAGGAAGGCTTGCTTGCGCTTCGCAGCAAGCTGCAGCCGATCAAAGAGCGTTTCGGCGCGGACACGCAGGATCTCATTCGGGTTATGCTTCAGTTCGCGTTGGCGCAATCGCCGAATGCCTGCGTCATTCCAGGCTTCAAGAACGCTCGCCAAGTAGAATCGAACGCAGCGGGAGCAGGCAAGCCGCTGACGCCGGAAGATGTAGCATTTATTAGAGAAGCGCTGCGCTAGTGCACAACTAGCCAGTAAATAGCAGGCAATAACAGCAGATAGCAGCAGATAGCAGGAGACTGTCCCGAAGGGGTGGTCTCTTTTTTTATGTATAACTGCAACATGCAATAATGGCGATGTTAACGTGCTATTTATGCCATTCTATGTACTTTACATAATTTATTATGGATTACTATAATAAACTAGAGACAGTAATCAGAGTCCTCGCCAGCGTTGGAAGCGCTTAAATGAATGTCCGGAGGTTACGACTTGAGACAGGTGCTGGAGCTCTATAACTCAATTGCAAAATGGACAGACAGAAGCATAGTTCGAAAGCTAGTGTTATATATTCTGCTCGTCAGCGCAGTCATGTTCACAGGCTCCGGGTTGTTCTCCTATTGGCAGGCCAAGCAGATGATAATTACGAATTTGGAAGCGCAGCTCACGAGCAATGGAGATGCGATCGCATGGCGAATCGATGATTTCTTTAAAGAGAAAGGCTCAATTGTTCGGCAAATGGGTGTTAATCCTTCATTAACGAAGTATCTCGCCTCCGTATCGGAACGCGGCGATGCGAGAACGAATCCGTTCTACCGTGAAGCGATGTCAACACTGACGTCAATCAAGCAAACCGATGATACACTTGGCACGGTCTGGATTGTCAGCGACCGAGGTAATTTCCTGCTGGCGAACGATGCGCTGCTTACGGGTACCGATTGGAGCAAATATAATCAAGAGTGGTTTACGGAGGCGAAACAGCTTCGACTATCAGAAGGTTGTCTACTCGTATCCGGTGTACAGCGCTGCAACCGGCGAGCTTAACGTTGATATTGTGAAGCCCGTTGATGATGGCAAGCGGATCGTTGGCTACGTCGGTATTTCCGTATTGCTCCAAGATTTTCCTCGAATTATGCAATCCTATAACCCTGGGGAGAAGGGGTATACGTTCTTGTTTTCTCTAATGGCAAAATGGTCTACCACCCTGACCCTGTTACCTCAATGAAAGATGATGTCCAGCAGATGCCTGGCGCGCTTGGAAGTCTGGCTAAAGAAATGATTGCCGGAAACAGAGGCTTCGAGCGTGTGAAATTAAACGACCGTTATGAGTATGTCTATCATGGACCTGTCTTATCTACGGGGTGGTCTGTCGCGGTTGCGATACCTAAGGCTGAAGCACAAAAGCAGCTGACTTATTTTAGCCGGTTAACCTTGCTCTATTTTCTTGCTGCAGGACTGCTGCTGGTCATCGTTGTCTATTGGCTGATGCGATCGATGCTGAGGGATATTCCCGCCATATTGTCAAAAATCAAACAAATTGCTGGAGGAAATTTGCAGGTTGCGATAGATGTCAAATCCAATAACGAAGTTGGACGAATAGCGGATGCCATAACGCAGATGGCCTCGCAGCTTCATCATTACAAGGAGCATCTGGAAGAGCTGGTTGAAATACGCACGTGCCAGTTAAACGACGCGAAGGAATTTGCGGAGAAAGCGAATCGCAGCAAAAGCGAGTTTTTGGCCAATATGAGCCATGAAATACGGACGCCGATCAATGCGATTATGGGGACGAATTATCTCTTGCAGAAGACGGCGCTGTCGGACAAGCAGGCGGAATACGTCAATACGTCGATACAAACCGGCAAAGGCTTGCTCACCATTATTAACGATAACCTCGATTTCTCGAAGATCGAAGCGCAGAGAATTGAGATCGAGCACATTGATTTTGATCTCTATGGGGTACTGAGCAACATATCCAGCATGATCGGTTTGAAGGTGAAGGATAAAGGGCTTGGGCTTCGCATATCCCTTCATCCAGATGTGCCTCAAATGTTAATAGGGGACCCTTTCCGTCTAAATCAGATTCTGCTCAATCTATCGAACAATGCTGTTAAATTTACAGAGGTTGGAGAGATTCAGCTTCGTGTGAAGCAGATTGGTCCGCATACTGGCGGTAACGAGGTCATCCTTCAATTCGAAATTTCGGATACCGGGATCGGCATACCGGAGTCGCAGCAGTCTTTGCTGTTTAAGGAATTCTCCCAAGCCGACATGTCTACGACGCGCAAGTATGGAGGGACGGGGCTCGGACTTGCGATCAGCAAGAAGCTGGTCGAGATTATGGGTGGAACGATCGGCTTCGAGAGCAAAGCGGGCGCTGGCAGCACATTTACGTTCACGGTGAGGTTCGGCCTCGGTTCAGATTCGTTTCTGAGCGAACTGCCAAGTGATCATAACATGTCACTCCGTATCTTGTCCGTAAGCAGCGACCCGGAGATGCAGGATGTATTGAAGAACCAATTGGAGCAGTTTAGGTTCGAGGTCGAGCCGGCTTCCTCCATAACTGAGGCTATCGAAGCGATTCGTCGATCGGACGAATTCGACCTGGCGCTTATAGATAGCAGATTGGAGCAGGTGAGCAGCTTGCCGACAATGATGCAGCGGAAGCTGCTGCTGGTTGAAGCTGCACTCAGCCAAGCTGGGGTCGCTGCATCGAGCGAGATGGATGATATGCGGCGTATTCCGTATCCCGTTAGTCAATCCCAGTTATTTGATACGATCGTGTCGAGAATCTATCAGGATAAGAGGACGGATAGTAGTCTCCGAATGGATGACAGAACGCTGCTGGAGTTCGTTACATATTTTTAAGCGAGGAATTTGGGCGAATAAGATGTTTACGATTCGTTAGCGGAGAGAGAGAGTCGGTAAAACTGCCCCGTAAGGGCAGTTTTTTGTTCTACACATCCATAGATTGGAGTGCTATGATGAATTTGGAAACGATTACTTAAGCTCAAAAAGGAGCGGAGAAGCTATGTCTTCCGCAACGATATACGGCTGCTTATATTTCGATAAAAAAATGAAGGGAGTACGTTGAACCGATGACAACGGCTAATCTAGCATTTGAACTACGTACTATTAGCTCGCTCGCCAAAGTGTTCGCCGATGAGGAGCTTAGTGCGCCGCCGCATCAGCAAGCGTCTGCGCTTGCGAACGAAACATTTGCTTTCCAAGTGGCTTATCGCTCGAAGCATCTGCTCAAAGGGATTGGGGTGAAGGTCCGCAGCACGCTCAGCGACGTCATCTCCATTCGATCCGTCGGCCTCGTTCCTTCGGAGCTGCCTGTTTACGAGGATCATGACGAGCATGTTCTGCGCGCAGTGCCTGGTCTGTTCCCGGATCCATTATTCGAAGTGGACACGAAGGCTGGCATCATTGCATTTCCAAGCCAGTGGCGGGCAATCTGGGTGACTGTGGATCTGGCCCAAAAGCAGCCTGTAGCCGGTAGACACACAATCGAGCTCGCATTCGAGAATGAACGGGGTGAGCTGCTTGGATCAGCGGCGTTTGAACTTGACGTGCTGGCTGCCGCTCTGCCTAAGCAGACGCTTATGCATACGGAATGGTTCCACACCGATTGTCTGGCGACTCACTTCGGCGTTCCCGTCTTCAGCGAGAAGCACTGGGAAACGATTGAGAAATACGTACGCACAGCGGCGAAGCACGGCATGAACATGATTCTAACGCCTGTATTTACGCCTCCGCTGGATACGGCGGTAGGGGGCGAGCGTCCGACGGTGCAGCTGGTCGATGTGAATGCAGCCGATGACGGCACGTACCAATTCGGGTTCGAGAAGCTGGGCAGATGGGTCCAACTGTGCCGGAGACAAGGTATCGAGTACTTCGAAATTTCGCATCTATTCACGCAGTGGGGAGCGAAGCATGCGCCGAAGATCGTAGCGACCACGTCAGATGGGCAAGAGAAGCAGATTTTCGGTTGGGATACAGATGCGTCAGGCGATGCGTATCGTTCGTTCATTGCGCAGTTTCTGCCTGCACTCGTCGATTGGATCAAGCAGAACGATTTGCAGCAGAGCTGCTACTTCCACATCTCTGATGAACCGTCGATTGATCACTTGGAGTCGTACAGCAGCGCGAGCGGCATGGTGAGTGAGATTTTGCAAGAGTTCCCGATCATCGATGCGCTCTCGGACTATGCTTTCTACGAGAAGGGACTCGTGAAGAAGCCGATCCCGGCCAACAATCACATTGAGCCGTTTATCGAGAATGGAGTCGCGGGGTTATGGACGTACTACTGCTGCGGCCAATATAAGGAAGTGTCGAACCGGTTCTTCAGCATGCCTTCGGCGCGCAACCGGATTCTCGGCATACAGCTCTACAAATTCCAGATCGAAGGCTTCCTCCACTGGGGCTATAACTTCTGGTACGCGCAATACTCGACGAAGCCGATTGATCCGTTCCGGAACACAGATGCGAATTATGCTTTTGTCTCCGGCGATGCGTTCTTGGTGTATCCGAGCGAGGAAGCGCCAATCGAGTCCATTCGGCTAGAGGTGTTCTATGAGGCGCTTCAAGACTTGCGTGCGCTTCAGCTGCTGGAACAGTTGTATGGCAGAGAGTACGTGCTCGCCGGATTGGAAGAGGGACTGGAGACGCCGATTACGTTCAGCGAGTATCCGCGTGAAGCGGAGTGGCTGCTCGCGAAGCGCGAGTGGGTGAATATGCAAATTCGGGCGAAAATATCGGAATAATAGAGTAGGGCAGTGATTCTATAGATAGAGCTACTAGGTGAAGAGCCTCTGCGCGCCTCATACGTGTGCGGGGGCTTTGTTTTGTTGCTGCTTGCGCTGAATGAGGTGTACACTTGTAGCAAAATATTCGGCGACAGGAGAGGGCTAGAAATGACGTTGCAGCAGCTTAAGTACATCATTGAAGTGGCTAATCGCGGCTCTATTAATGAGGCGGCGAAGCGGCTGTTCATCTCGCAGCCGAGCTTATCGAACGCAATCAAGGAGCTCGAAGCGGAGATTCAGATTACGATCTTCGAGCGGACGAACAAAGGCATCTCGCTATCCAATGCAGGCGCGGAATTTCTCGGCTACGCTCGCCAGGTCGTAGAGCAGGCGGATCTGTTGGAGAGCCGGTATAAGAATGCGAAGCCGACTCCGCAGCATTTTGCCGTATCGACGCAGCACTATGCGTTCGCGGTGAACGCATTCGTGAACCTCGTGCAGCAGTTCGGCCAAGCGGAGTACGAGTTCGCGCTGCGGGAGACGAAGACGCATGAGATTATTGAGGATGTTCGCACGCAGCGCAGCGAAATAGGCATTCTGTATGTGAATGATTTTAATCGAGCGGTTATGGGCCGTTTGCTGCGGGACGCGAATTTGGTGTTTAACGGTCTGTTCACTGCGAAAGCGCATGTGTTCGTGAGCATTTACAACCCGCTAGCGAAGCAGAAGTCGGTGTCGCTGGAACAATTGAAGGACTATCCGTATTTGCACTTTGAGCAGGGGGAGTACAACTCGTTTCATTTTGCCGAGGAAATCTTGAGCACGCGTCAGCATCCGAAGAGCATTCGGGTTAATGACCGGGCGACGCTTTTCAACCTGTTAATCGGTCTGAACGGCTACACGATCTCGACAGGTGTGCTTAGCGCGGATTTGAACGGTAACGAGATCATTCCGGTTCCGCTCGAGAGCGAGGAGACGCTTCATGTCGGCTGGATCTGCCATCGCAATGCGGCGCTGTCGAAGCTGGCGCTGGAATATGTGGAAGCGCTGAAACAGTCGGTTGCAGATGCGAAGTAGGGGAATGGCTGGAGCTGGAGGCAGGCAGGTCTGTGGTATAGCTTTTGGCTATAACAGGGAATAGATTATAGGCGTTACTTGATAGCTGAACGATCGTGGTATCTTTTCCTTATCAACTTGTTAGCAGAGATTGAGAGGAGAGAAAGTCGCATGTTAAGCGCAAATTTGGGATATCCCCGCATCGGTGCGAACCGGGAATGGAAGAAGGCACTCGAGCATCATTGGGCAGGTGGACGTACAGAGGGAGAGCTGAGCGATGAGCTTCGCGAGATTCGTCTTAGCAACTTGAAGATCCAGCAGTCGCTTGGCATTGATGTTATTCCAGTCGGTGATTTTACGTATTATGATCACATTCTCGATACAGCGGTTATGTTCGGCCTTGTTCCGCAGCGGTTCGGCTGGACAAATGAAGCAGGCGAGATCGATCTGCCGCTCTACTTCGCGATGGCCCGCGGGAACAAAGGCGCTGCTGCATGCGAGATGACCAAATGGTTCAACACCAACTACCACTACATCGTGCCTGAGCTGAAGGGACTTACGCCAAAGCTGACACGCAATCGCCTTGTCGATGCTTATCGTGAAGGCAAGCAGGAGCTTGGCATTGAAGGCCGGCCGGTGCTGGTTGGTTTATATACATTCCTGAAGCTGTCCAAAGGCTACACGTCAGAGGAGCTCCCAGGCTGGATTGATGCGCTGCTCCCGTTGTACGGACAGGTTCTGAATGAGCTTGCGGCAGAAGGCGCGGCTTGGGTGCAGATTGACGAGCCGATTCTATCGTCGACGCTTGCTGCCGATGAGCTGGCGAATATTGAACGAATCTATGCGGAATTAAAGCGACTTGCTCCGAATATTCGCATCTTGGTGCAGACGTATTTCGAAGCAGTCGACTACTACAAGGAAGTTGTTCAGCTGCCGGTTGATGGCATTGGACTTGACTTCGTGCACGATAGTGACGGGCGGAACCTGCAGGCGTTGGAAGCGGAAGGCTTCCCTGAAGGGAAAGTGCTAGGTGCAGGAATCGTCGACGGGCGCGGAATCTGGCGGTCGGATCTGCATGAACGATTCGATCTGCTTGGACGCATTCGTGCGCATGTCGCAGATGAGTGTATTATTGTGCAGCCATCGAACAGCTTGCTGCATGTGCCGGTAAGCGCGGAGCGGGAGGCGGGGCTTGATCCAGCACTGCGCGGGGCGCTCGCGTTCGCGAATGAGAAGCTCGAAGAGCTGGTGCTGCTTGTAAGAGGGGCGAAGCATGGCATTGAGTCGATTACGGAAGAATGCGTTGCTTCGGTGTGGAATCGAGAGGCGCTTGGACGCATTCGCGGCTCGTTGCGTGGTGGTGGCGATGGGTCTGCGGTCGAGGGAGCGAGTGTGGCGGATCTGGGACCAGAGCAGTTTGCTAGACCGAGCGTGTTCGCGGAGCGTCTAGTCACACAGCAGCAGCGCTGGCAGCTACCGCTGTTGCCGACGACGACGATCGGCAGCTTCCCGCAGACGCCGGAGGTGCGCAGCGCGCGGTTCAAATGGCGAAAAGGCGAGTGGAGCTCCGAGCAATACGAGCAGTTCATTCAAGCGGAGATTCGGCGATGGATCGATATTCAGACGGAGCTGGAAATTGATGTGCTTGTGCATGGCGAGTTCGAGAGGACCGACATGGTGGAGTTCTTCGGAGAGAAGCTGGCAGGCTTCGCTTTCACGGCAGGAGGCTGGGTGCAATCATACGGCTCGCGCTGCGTGAAGCCGCCAATCATCTACGGCGATGTGGCGTTCACTGCGCCGATGACGGTGCAGGAGACGGTGTATGCCCAGTCGCTGACGGAGAAGCCCGTGAAAGGAATGCTGACGGGACCGATTACGATCCTGAATTGGTCGTTCGTGCGTGACGACCTGTCCCGCGAAGAAGTCGCATACCAGATCGCGCTTGCGATCCGCAAGGAAGTCGAAGCGCTCGAAGCCGCTGGCATCGGCATGATTCAAGTCGATGAGCCTGCTATTCGGGAAGGGCTGCCGTTGAAGCGGGAGAATTGGCCGGTCTATCTGAACTGGTCGGTCCGCGCATTCCGTCTCGCTACTTCGACGGTGCAGGACGAGACGCAAATTCATACACATATGTGCTACAGCGAGTTCGGCGAAATTATGGAGGCGATTCATGCGCTCGACGCTGACGTCATCTCGATTGAAACGTCCCGCAGCCACGGCGAGCTGATCGCGAGCTTCGAGGAGCGAACGTATGACAAAGGCATCGGCCTTGGCGTCTACGACATCCACAGTCCTCGCGTTCCGACAGTGGACGAGATGAACGGCATGATCGACCGTGCGCTGCGCGTCCTTGCGCCGGAACAATTCTGGATCAACCCCGACTGCGGCCTTAAGACGCGGAAGGCGGAAGAGACAATCGCAGCGCTGCGCAACATGATCGAGGCGACAGGGCAGGCGAGAGCGAAGTATGGCGTGGCGGCTGTGCAGCAGTAATGAAGGGGGAAGAGGACCGCATGTCGGGAGGCATGTGGTTCTTTTTCATGCAAACCTCTAACGAATCGTATCGTCGCTATTGAGGCATTTTTCGGGGGGAAAGGCTCTATTTGCAGCAAATAGCGACTCCCCGTTTCGTTACGTTATTTTCCCTAGCAAAAACGAGCCAATAACGTTAACTGAGTTCGTTAGACGAGACACATGGGTGTGCTGGCAGGATACAGAATTAAGTAATCCGCTTTCAATTTTCTCATCGCCCCTTTCCATCCTTCATGTATTTTGTTATTTTATAGACTAGCAAGGAAGATTGAATAGGAATGGGATGGGACTAAAGTGAAATTAAGCGCAGAAGAATTGGCATCCGGCAAGCTGAAGCCGGAAACCATTGAGCTGGCTGTACAGCTCATTCGGATTAACGGGTATGTGCTATTTGAAGAAGTAATGCCAAGAACGCAAGTGGAGCTGCTGAACAGCCATATGGGCGATCAGCTGACGAGCTTTATGGTCAAGAACAACTTCACCCTCGAAGAGGGCTTCCATGACGGAACGAACCATATCGGTCTTTATGTGCCGTTTGAGAAACCGTTCTGTGATGAATCCATTATCGCGAATCCGTTCGTGCTTGACGTTGTCGAGCAGATTCTAGGCTCCGACTGCATGCTTACTTATTTCGCTTCCAACACCTCGATGCCTCAAGGTACGCAGCCGCAAAAGGTTCATGCCGATATGGGCGCGAGATTCGGCGACCAATGCGAGGCGAATTTGCCGATCACGAACTTGGTTGTCAACTACCCGCTGGTCGATGTAACGCTCGAGAACGGCCCGATGGAAGTATGGTCTGGCGGCACGCATCTGCATCCAGACAAGTGGTACAGCTCGAACGCGCATGACAAGTCCGTGCTTGCAGAGCATATGCAATCGTTCAAAGCGACGATGCCTGCCGGCTCCATTATGATCCGCGACGATCGGATGTGGCACCGCGGCACGCCGAACCGCTCCGATAAGCCGAGAACGAACATCGCGCTGATCTACTCGCTAGCAGCAGCCGTTCGCCATCCGGGCGGCATCCAAATTCCGCAGGAAACGTATGACAGCTTGACTGACAAGGCGAAGCGTCTCGTTCGCAATGAGCGAATCGGCGTCCCAGCCATCCAGAACTAGAACTAACAACAAGATAAAGAGGCTTTGCCCCTAAGCGAAGCGCCATTCGGATTCCCGACCAGCGTTTCACATGCGTGGCAAAGCCTCTTCTTTATTTCGTAAAAGCATGCAAGCACGCCTCACATATACACGCCTTCCCCTTCAACTCCTCCGGCACAAGAGCGATCAACTCCTTCGGAAACTTCTCTCTGCTGCACCAGCACGATTCATTGCCCTCGCACCGGTTCGATTGCCGGCAGAGCGGACATTCCGACGCCGATACGTAATTTGGCTGAGGCTCACTCATCTTCGCTCCTCCTTCTACACCAACACCGCCCGCAAGCTTGTAAAACAAGTAAAGAATGAACACTGACATCCGCTACGGAAACGCTACAATTAAAATTATACACATATCATGCACAGCGGACACTACCATTTTGAGAGAGGGAAGGTGTTAAGCATTGTCTTCGGTTATGCAAAATATCGTCAATGAATGGGTGTTCCAATCTGAACGCAGCTATAGAGATCCTTTTCACGAAATTAGTGTAAAAGCAGAGGTGACCTCGCCGAGCGGCAGCGTCAGACTCGTACCCGCCTTCTGGGCTGGGGAGCAGACATGGAAGCTGCGCTATTCCTCAAGCGAAGCAGGTGTTCACCGGTATCGCACAATTTGCTCGGATACCGGCAATGCGTCGCTGCACAATCAAGAAGGGGCGCTTGAGGTTGTGCCTTATGAAGGTGCAAACCCGCTGTATCGTCATGGCAGCCCGCGTGCAGCAGCGAATCGGAAGCATCTTGCGTATGCGGACGGCACGCCGTTCTTTTGGCTCGGCGATACGTGGTGGATGTCTCTGACGGACCGGCTGAAGTGGCCGGACGATGTAAAGTGGCTCGCGCAGGACCGCGTTAACAAAGGTTATACGGTCGTGCAGGTTGTCGCCGGATTGTATCCGGATATGGGGCCCTTCGACCCGCGCGGTGGTAACGAAGGCGGGCAGGCGTGGGAAGAGGGTTTTGCGCGCATCAATCCAGCGTTCTTCGATTATGCAGATCGGAAGCTTGAGTGGATGGTTGAAGCGGGGCTTATGCCTTGTATCGTCGCTTGCTGGGGCTACTATCTGGATTTTGCCGGGCGGGATGTTATTCGGAAGCAGTGGGAGCATTTGATCGCTAGATATGGCGCGTATCCGGTTGCGTGGTGTCTCGCCGGTGAGGCGGATATGCCGTATTACCAGTGGGATTCGTTCAAGGAGCCGGATAAGAAGGCACATTATGTGGAGCGGATGAAGCAGGAATGGACCGCGATGGCAGCCTATGTGCGGGATACCGATCCGTTCGGGCGCTTGGTGACCATTCACCCAACGGGGTACGGTCATCATATGGTAGAAGACGCCTCGATTCTTGACCTCGACATGCTGCAGACCGGACATGGGGCGTACATATCGCTGGAACCAACGGTGAAAATGATTCAGGAGTCAGTCGCGAGGGAGCCACGGACGCCGGTTATCAATTCGGAGGTTTGTTATGAGGGAATTGGCGGCACGAGCTTTCAGGAAGTGCAGCGGTTTACTTTCTGGACAGGGATGCTAAGCGGTGCATGCGGTCATACCTATGGGGCGAACGGCATCTGGCAGGTGAATGCGGAGGATAAGCCGTATGGACCTTCCCCGCATGGCGTTGCCTGGGGTCACACGTTCTGGAAGGAAGCCGCGCAGCTTCCCGGATCAAGGCAGGTCGGTCTTGGCAAAAAGCTGCTCGAGCGCTACGCGTGGTGGTCGTTCGAGCCGCATCCGGAGTGGGTGCCTGCTGCGCCGGAGAGTGCGCCTTTGATGGCAAAGCCGTACGCTGCCGGTATTCCAGGTGAGGTACGCGTCATCTACGCACCGTTCCTGATGGCGTTTGGCGGAGTCGAAGTGCTGTCGCTCGAGCCGGAATCGGAGGCGGCGTACCGGGCATTCTTCTTCGATCCGGCGACTGGCGACGAGTACGACTACGGGCGAATCACCCCAAGCCAAGACGGCAAGTGGCAGACCGGTCCGGCGAAGATTTTCCAAGACTGGGTTCTCGTGCTTGGGCGGATTGGATAACGAGGCGCGCAGTTATGCACGAAGAGAGTCTAAGGCGCTAGCAGATACGCTACATTGGTCAGTTTAGTGTTTAGGTGGAAAATGATGAAAGAGGAGTAGCAGGTACGCTACTTCACAGCCAAATTGGCGCTGAGAGAGCGAATATGCTCTCCCAGCGCCCAAACCAAGATAAGAAACAGCTGAGAGAACACTGTCATCTCAACGTTTGCCAATTCGATCTGCAGGGAACTCTGAGAGTCCAAATACATTACTCTCAGTTCCAAAATAGCCGCTGTATTGCTCTGAGAGTTGGAAAATCGAACTCTCAG
Organism: Paenibacillus sp. sgz302114; assembly: GCF_056120345.1. Taxonomy (NCBI): domain Bacteria; kingdom Bacillati; phylum Bacillota; class Bacilli; order Caryophanales; family Paenibacillaceae; genus Paenibacillus; species Paenibacillus sp. sgz302114. The sequence continues at coordinate 400,222 of NZ_JBVYOI010000002.1, read as the reverse complement.
CACCCAAGACACACCGAAAGGATGGTTTTGAAACCCTGAGAGTCGAGAAACATTACTCTCAGTTCCAGAACAGCCACTGTGTTGCTCTGAGAGATGAAAAATTGAACTCTCGCCTCACCGCATATCCCAATCCAAAACAACCCCCAAGCAAGGGCTGCCCTTGCTTGTAATAAGCGCCCAAGCCTGCGCCGCATCTTCGGCGGCGAAGCGGTGCGTGATGAGCGGCTCGGTCATGAGCCATCCCTCGCGAATGGCTGCGATCGTCGCATCGATGCGGCTTTCCGTCCAGCCGGAAGGAGTGTGCAGCGTAATCTCCTGCTCACGCAGTTTCTGTATATCAATAGACCCTTGCTCGCCGAGGTACCCGGCGGAGACGAGATGGCTGTCACGCTTCATAAGCGGCTGCAGCATTCTGAACGTCCCGAGATGCCCGACCGTATCCACGACGATTGACACCACTTGTCCGTTCCCTGAACTTCCACGCTGAATCTCTTCCACGGCAACATCCACGCCATCGATCGGCACGGCATATCCGCCAGCCGAGGCGAACGCGAGCCGCTCTGCCCGATGCCCGAGCAGATACACCTGTGCTCCGCGGTGCGCGAGCGTCTGCGCGGCCCAGTGGCCGACGAGCCCGTCGCCAATAACGACGGCAATATCGCCTGGCTCGACTGGTGGCCGAATGCCGCAATTATATCCGACCTGCGCGAGCACCGTCCCGGCGTACGCCACTGCGCCTCGACCATCTGCAGGCAGCTTCCACACTTGGCTGCCGTCGGTTACCGCCGGATTGATATGACCGGCGAAGTCGAAATACATGCCGTCTACCTTGCTCACCGTCGCGAATACGAGATCGCCCGGCTTCACATGATCAACTAACGCGCCAACCTGCGTAACCCGTCCAACCTTCTGATAACCGGCGACTTGTGGAAATGGCCACGGGCCGTCTTCCCGATATGGCGTTTCGCCAGAGATGCGTTCCCCTCGGAGGAAAGACGACTCCGTCCCAATGCTGATCCACGAATGCGCCACATCAATGACGACATCACGCGCTCCCGGCTCAGGCACCTCCACATCGCGCACGGCGATATCATTCTTATTCTCAAACACGACTGCTCTTGCTTTCATGATGCATTTCGCCTCCTTCAGCCGAGTTCTCCGGGATCGAAGCAAATTTTGACCGCTTGCTGTGCCCGCAATCGTTCCACTGCCTGAGCATAATCAGCAAAGGAGACCTGCTCCGTCTGTAAACATTCCGTATTAAACGATGGGCGGCTTAGCGCATCTAGCAGCAGTCTGCGGTCGCGCGCGGTCGCCGGATGATACCGGAACGATTCCAGACGAACGCCGGTGAACCAGTACGATGCCGGATACGTAATGTCACCGCGAAGTACGCCGAAGATTACGCAGTGCTCCTTCGTACGATTGAGCACGTTCTGGGCTGACGCTGCCGCGCCGACACAGTCGTAGCCAAGGTCGAATTGGCGGTCGCCAAGCTCATCGGCGACAACAGCTTCGCCAAGACCAAGCTCCCTCACAAACGCGACGCGCTCCGCATTGACGTCGATCCCCGTCACATTCGCGCCCCATAGCGCAGCGAGCTGCATCGCGAGCATCCCCGCAGGGCCGAGTCCTGCAATAAGGATCGACTTGCCGTGCAAGTCACCGAACTGATCAAGGCCGTACATGACGCATTTGAGCAGCTCGGATGATACAGCGCGGCGATCCGATATCGTATCGGGCAGCTTTAGCAAATCTCCTTCGCGGTAAGCCATGTACTGCGCATAGGCGCCTTGGCCGGGGAGATGCTCCAGCGCGGCGACGCGATCGCCGACCGCAATCCCCTGAACGCTTGCTCCGACCGCTTCCACAACACCGACTGCTTCATGGCCGGGGAAGCCAGGCGGGAGTGGGTAGTCAGGGGAACGACCTGCTACGAACATATCCTTGCCGCCCATCATGCTGATGTCCCAGTGTGGACAAGTCGCAACGAGGCGCACCTTAACGAGCACTTGATCGTCCTTAATCTCAGGTATCGCGGTGTCAATCACTTCGTACAGGCCCTTACCCGTAATTTGAATCGCTTTCATTATCACGCAGCTCCTTTACCCGAATCATGCGCTCGCATAGCTGTTCCCTGCTTCTAGAATAGGTCCTGAGGGTACGATTGTCTTTGCACAATATCGTCTACTCCCCTGATTTGTCACAAAATGCACCGTATACGGGCGTTAGGCATCATGATATGATTTGCACAATATTGACATCTTCTAATGATGAGGTGTTCGTTATGAAGCTCAGGAAGCATGGCTACTTGGACGCAATCGGTGGTATAGGAAATCGCGCTGGCGGAATTCACCCTTATTGCGAGCTGTTATGCATCACGGAGGGGGAGGCAGAGCTAGTATGGTCCGGGGTCTCCTATCCAGTGAGGGGCACTGCAATGTTCATTCTATTGCCGAACACGCCTCATCAACTCATTCAGCGCTCGGACAGGCTCAGCTATTGGTTTGTCGAGTTTCTGGCCGAAGAAGAGGATAGGCTGCCGGCAATCGAGGGCATCTACCGCTGGAACCGGCAACAGTGCGAGCTGGACTGGGAGAGTTCGCCCTATACTGCGATGCGGTCAGCTTTCGAAGCAACTCGGATGCTCTTTCGTGCAGAAGCCGCACTGCCGGAGGAGCTCTTCAAAGAAGCGCTGCTAGCAGACTTGCACAAGCTGCTCGTGCTGATCGGCAGCAATCGGGCAGTTGATTCCAAACAGGCTCAGGCGGCATACCCAACGAGCGAGATGCTGGTAACGGAAGTGCTGCGCTTCTTGGAGTCCGTGTTTCCACAGCCGATTACACTCCAGACTTTGGCTGATTATACCCACTACAATCCGTCCTATCTCATTAGGCTGTTCCGTCAGCAGACGGGGAAGACGCCACTGGCGTATTTGAACGAGCTGCGCGTTCAAGCTGCGTCGCAATATTTGCTCCACTCAACGATGTCCGTACAGCAAATTTCAAACGCATGCGGCTATCAAAGCATTCATTACTTCAGCCGCCTATTCAAAAGAAGCTTCGGCCTTGCACCAAGCGAGTATAGAAAGCAGGCAGCAAATGAATCTTCGCCTTGAAATCACCTGTATCAAATGAAGTGTCAACTGAAACTTTTATATTGTTAACAATATATTTTTTACAATATTCTATTGCAAACGCATTCATCATCGCCTATACTGAGGTTCATATAAAGATTCCGAATCGTTTCGGACATTGCTTAGATGCCGGAAACGATAGATGTACATATGGTATGAGCTAAGGATCCATGTGGACAGCTGCATTGCAATGTGCGCGGGCACGATAATAGAGAGAAGTCATGTCATAATCGTAAACGCTCTCATTTATCATTCATTAAGAGGTTGTTAGCCGTCACGCATACCGCCGCACCTCGCTTGGGGGAACCGTGAGAGGTGTTGTAAGGAGTAGCAGCTCATTCATTCAAGAGATTATCGTATCCATTTTCCGAAACGTTTTGGAAAAATTGAATAAACAGCAGTTTGTATTATACCTGGGGGTGAATCGACTATGAATACAAAGAAAAAGTGGTGGACGAGGTCAAGACGTGAAGCTGTGGACGGTTATGTCTTCATGAGCCCGGCGATTCTCGGCCTACTGTTCTTTATGCTCGGCCCAATCGCGGCATCCGCTTACTTCAGCTTTACGGAGTATGACATTCTTAGCTCGCCGAAGTGGGTCGGTCTGGACAACTACATCGAGCTGATCCACGATTCGCTGTTCTGGCAGTCGTTGAAAGTAACGCTTACCTATTCCGTGGTCAGTGTTCCGCTTAACTTAGTCTTTTCGTTGGCGCTCGCGCTATTGCTTAACAAGAATGTGAAAGGGATCTTCGTCTTCCGGACGATTTTCTACTTGCCGGCTGTTATGTCGGGGGTAGCGGTAGCGCTGCTGTGGAAGTGGATCTTCAACCCAGACTTCGGTCTCATCAACTGGGCAATCGGCCTCATCGGCTTCGAAGGGCCAAAATGGTTCATCGAAGAGAATTGGGCGCTCCCTCCAATTATCATCATGGGACTATGGGGCGTAGGAGGCAGCATGCTCGTCTACCTCGCCGGATTGCAAGGCATTCCGACTGATCTGTACGAAGCTGCAGAGATCGACGGCGCCAACAAACGCAAGCAATTCCGTCACATTACGATTCCAATGCTGTCACCGGTTATTTTCTTCAACCTCATTACAGGTATCATCGGCGCTCTGCAAGTCTTCACGGAAGGCTTCATTATGACAGCGGGCGGCCCGAACAACGCGACATTGTTCAGCGTGCTGTACCTGTACCGTAATGCTTTCGACTACTTGAATATGGGATACGCGTCTGCGCTAGCATGGGTGCTGTTCCTGATCATCTTGGCCTTTACGCTTATCGTCTTTAAATCATCACCGATGTGGGTCTTCTACGAAGGGAACAGGAGGAGCGCCAAATGAGTACGATTACACAAAGCGACGCGCCTGCTCGCAAACGGATTTCGAGAAGCCAGTCGGAGCTGCTTTCCAAGCTCTTCAGTTATTTCCTGCTCTGCGTGGGCTCGATCGTCATCCTGATTCCTTTTGCATGGATGATCTCCACCTCGCTGAAACGGAAGGCAGATGTGTATGTCTTCCCTCCGCAGTGGATTCCGTCGCCGGCGCAATGGCAGAACTACAAAGAAGCCTTCACAACATTCCCGTTCGCGCATTATACATGGAACTCCTTCATTATCGTCGTGCTCGTCATGGCAGGAACGCTGTTCTCCTGTTCCTTCTCCGCCTACGGCTTCTCACGGCTCCAAGCGCCGGGCCGCAACTTCATCTTCATGCTGCTGCTCGCTACGATGATGCTGCCAAGTGCCGTTACAATGGTGCCGATCTATCTGTTCTTCAACAAGCTGGGCTGGGTGAACACGTTCAAACCGCTCATCATTCCGGCTTGGTTCGGAACCGCTTTCTACATCTTCATGATGCGTCAATTCTTCATGGGTATCCCGTATGAGCTTGAAGATTCGGCGCGGATCGACGGCTGCACGACGTACGGCATCTGGGCTAGAATCATGGTTCCGCTCAGCAAGCCTGTGCTCGTAACGGTTGGCGTGTTCACCTTCATGGGGACTTGGAATGATTTTATGACACCGCTTATTTACTTGACGGATGAGGACAAGCGCACGCTTGCGCTCGCACTCTCTTACTTCCAAGGCTCCGCACGCAGCGCGCCAGATCTTCACTTGCTCATGGCCGCGTCACTCTATGCGATTGCACCATGCGTAACTCTGTACTTCCTTTGCCAGCGCATCTTCGTCAAGGGAATGGTATTCACCGGCGTCAAAGGTTAACCACCATATAACGAAATATACAGAAAAGAGGGATTGGGTATGTTTAGTAAGAGCAAAGCGGCTTTAGGGTTGGCTTCGATCGTGGCATTATCCTCTATGTTGTATGCATGCGGCAGCGATTCTTCCAATAATGGCAACAGTGCGAGCAAGGACGAGAAGGTGGATCTGAACTTCATCCGCTGGTCTAACGGCCCTGCGCTTGATAATGAAGAGAAAGATAAAGTGAAACGCTTTAACGATACACACCCGAACATTCAGGTCAAAATGACGCTGCTCCCATGGGACGAGACGTTCAAGAAGATCGAGATGTCGATGGCTTCGAACTCCCCTGTTGACCTGTTCTACTGGGACGTGCCGGCATACGCTTGGTATAAGAAGGGGCTTATGAAGAACCTGCAGCCTTACTTCGACCGCGATCTGAAGATGAGCGACTACGACGAGAAGCTGTTCGAGCCATTCAAATTCGACGGCAGCAACATGTACGTCGCACCTGAAAACTATCAAACGCTCGTTCTCTACTATAATAAAGATTTGTTCGACAAAGCAGGCGTAGAGTATCCAAGCGAGAACTGGAACTGGAACGACTACCTCGAGGCTGCGAAGAAGCTGACCATTACGAAGGATGGCAAAACAACGCAGTTCGGCACGACGATGTCGCTTGGCGCATGGTGGGGCTGGATGGCACTGAGCCAAGAGCAGGGCGGCGCGCTCGCTCCGGACATTCACGATCCAGAGAAGCTATCGTTCAACACGCCTGAGACGAAGAACGCTCTGCAATACTTGCAAGACTTGATCTACAAGTACCATGTAGCTCCAGATGCGGCACAATCGAGCGCACTCGGCGGCGACTTCCTGACAGGCAAGATCGCGATGTATGTTGGCGGTGACTGGGATCTTGGCAACCTCAAGGACAAGAAGGATCTGAAGTGGGACCTGGCTCCAATGCCGATGTGGGAAGACAAACGTGTCGTTCCTTACTGGGTTGGCGGTTATGCAATGACAGAGAAGTCGAAGCACCCGGATCAAGCCTGGGAATTCATCAAGTGGACGATGACCGAGAACCAGAAAACGCTTGCGAAGCAGCAATCGTGGATTCCGGTGAACAAGGATGCATTGTCGAAGGTAGAGACGCCTGCATGGGCGCCGGCTGGTTACCAAACCGCTCGCTTCGACTGGATGAAGTACGGTATTGTCGGCGACCTGTATCACCTGAAATGGCGTGAAGCGCAAGATAAAGCGATCGCACCAATTACAGACCAAATCTTCGCGAATAAGATTACAGTCGATGACGCGCTGAAGAAAATGGACGAGCAGGTAAACGAGATCATTTCGAAGAAATAATGAACTAAGGGCTGCGCGTTAAAGTGGATCTTCTGCTTTAAGGCGCGGCCCTTGCTTCTAGCAGACGGTGCGACGGGGAGGAATGGAGCTTTGATAGAAAGTAACTGGATAGAGAGTCGTTTGATAGAGAGTTATGAGTTTGCCGTACATGTTGACGGTTTACGTGTAGACAGCACTTCGGATGGGATTGTGCTTGACCGCACCGAGGAGCGTAATGCTGCAGCAGACAAGAAGCATAGAATGGCGACGTATCTCTATGAGCCTGCAACGCTTGTGATCGAGAGTCATCTCGTCTGCTATACGGACACTACGCTAGTCGAGCGTTGGGTCGTCATACGAAATAACGGGGAAGCGCCGGTCACAATCGGGCGCGTCGATTCGTTCACGCTTCAGCTCCCGCAGACCGAATGGAAGCTCATGCATTATACGAGCGATTGGGGCGCGGAATTCGAGCCTGTCGTGGAGCCGCTCGCTGGCGAGTCTATTGTGCTCGAGACGCGTTCAGGTCGTTCGTCCAAAGGGAAACATCCGTGGATGTCGCTCTTCGGGGCTGATGGCGAAGTGCTGACGGTGTCGCCGATGTGGTCGGGGAACTGGCAGCTGAGGTGTGAGTATGACGGCGGCTGCGACGATGCTCAAAGCGGGTATCATGTGAGCGGTGGATTGAGCGACTGGGAGTTCTTCAAGACGCTTGCGCCTGGCGAAGCGATGGAGAGCGTTCATGTTGCCATTGCTGCCGGCAGTGGCGGGGATCTGAATAGCACTTCGATCGCTTTTGCTAGAGTTGGTCGAAAATATTGGTACCCGCATAATGAGTTCTCCCGTTCCATGCCGATGGAGTGGAATCATTGGTGGAGCTACGAGGATAAAGGTATTAATGAAAATATTTTTCGGGCGAATGCGGCTGAAGCGGCGAAGCTCGGCATCGATATTTGTACGCTCGACGCTGGCTGGTTCGGTCCTTCCGAAGAAGCGTCGGAGTGGTATGAGCTTCGCGGCGATTGGTCGATGGTCAATGAGAAGCGGTTCCCGAGCGGCATCCGCGCGGTGTCGGACGATGTGCATGGACACGGCATGAAGTTCGGTCTATGGTGCGAGATCGAAGCGGTCGGCAAGTCGGCGGCGCTGGCGGAGAAGCATCCTTCCTATGTGGCGAGAAGAGAGGGCGAATCGCTGGGTTATCTCTGCTTCGGCAATCCAGAGGTGCGGCAGTGGGCGTTCGACACGTTGGATCGACTGATAACGGGATATGACAGCCAATGGATTAAGCTGGATTTCAACCTCGATCCGGGGGCAGGCTGCAATTGCACCGATCATGGACATGGCGCAGGGGACGGGCTGTTCGAGCATTACAACGGCTACTATAGCGTGCTTCGGGATATTCGAGCCAAGCATCCGGAAGTGATTTTGGAGAACTGTTCTTCGGGCGGTCTGCGGATCGATCTCGGCATTATGCAGCAAACACATACGACGTTCCTGAGCGACCCGGACTATCCGGAGCACAGCTTGCAGGTGTTCTGGGGAGCAACGACGATGCTGGCGCCGGATGTATGCTTGCATTGGAGCTATTCGGAGTTTCGTTGGAAAAATGATTTTCAGCTATTCAACCCGCATGACGTAAATTTGAAGCCATACCAGTTCGACTATTATACGCGTATTGCGATGCTGCGCGGCTTCGGCATTTCGCAGAAGCTGCCTGAGATGCCGGAGTGGATGAAGGCGCGTTTGGCTCATCATATTGACGTGTATAAGTCGGAAGTGAAGCCTTTTGTACTCGGGGCGGATTTGTACCGGTTGACTGGTCAGCCGGGGCGCGGCGGCAAGGGCGACCGTTGGTCGGCTTTCCAGTACAGCATGCTAGGCGGGGATGACCATTTGTTATTCGTTTTCCGTTTGCCAGGCGGCGAAGCATCGCGTGCGATTCGTCTGCAAGAGCTGGAAGCTGATGCAGCGTATGAGCTGACATGGCTGTCTGGTGAAGAGTCGAAGGTTGTGCAGATTGCAGGCGGTTCTTTATTGAAAGACGGGATTCTTTTTGATAGGTTAGAGGAGGAAGAATCCGCTCTCATTCGGTTGAAGAAGCTCTAATCGATTATTAATAAACGGAGGTTATTTCGGATGAAATTAGGTATTATTGCTGAAGCTGTGGCAGAACGGTTCTATGACGCACAGGCAAAAGGTTTGGAGTTTCTCGAGTTCTGCATCAATGTGGAGAAGGACGTCGACGCTTTCGCGGCGAGCGTGCCTGAACTGAAGCAAGCGAGCGAGAAGTCTGGCGTAGGCGTAGCTTCCATTGGCCGTTGGGGCTCCGAGCGCATTAACGCGCAAGGCGTAAACGCGGAAGAGTTGGAGAAGTCACGCAAGCTGATCGATGCGGCGGCTGAGCTTGGCTGCCCGAACTTTGTGTGCGGCGTCAACTATGTAGAAGAGCTTTCTTACTTCGATAATGTGAAGCTTGCGATTGAATATTTGAGCGCGGTGCTTGAGTATGGCGCTTCGAAAGGCGTAGCTGTTGCCGTATACAACTGCAACTGGAACAACTTCGTAGATAACGAGGAAGCATGGAAGCTCGTTCACGGCCATCTGCCGCAGCTTGGCATTAAATATGATCCGTCGCACTCCCGTTATGCGGGCCGCGACTACTTGAAGGAAGCTAGTAAATGGGGCGATAAGTTCCGCCATGTTCATATCAAAGGCTCCGTCATCATCGACGGTCAGCGCTTCGACGATCCGCCGGCGGGTCTTGACCAGACGGATTGGGGCACTTTCATGGCTGTGCTGTACGGCAAAGGCTATGAAGGCGGACTGTCGATCGAGCCGCATTCCGACGTTTGGAATGGCGACCTTGGCGACCGCGGCGTTCAATTCACAATCGAATTCATGCGTAAAATGATTTTCTAGCTCTGAGGGCGTTCTCTGGCTGCACACTGTGTGCGGCTGGGGAGCGCTTTTTTTGATGGAGCGAAATGGATATAATAGGTAATAAAGATTCGAATAAGATTATGAATGAGAATGAGAATGAGGCTTAGGATGCGAAAAGAAAGGGGGAGCCGCAGGATGATGAGGTTAAGAGGGAAGCTGGGGCGGCCGTTGCAGCGATTAGGACTCGTCGCGCTGATGCTGGCGGTGGGACTTGGTTCGGATTTTCGCTATTCGCCGGTGTCTGCGGCTCCTGCTTCACTTGAAGCGTTGCAGGATGAGCTCGAGCTTCAGCTGCACGCCCATGAGCTTGAGCTGACGGCGGATTATTCCGGTGACCGCAAGCAGCTGAGCGCAGGAGTCGATCAGCTGGTTAGTGGCCTAATGGCGTCGGACGACTATATGAAATATATCGTAGACTCTTATATTTATACGATCCGCAGCTTCGGCGCAGCCGCGAAGGTGAAGGTGAATATCCAATACCGCGAGTCAGCTGCTCAGACCGATGAAGTGGAGCGGCGAGTGGCGGAGCTGCTGCCGACGGTTGTAGATGCTGGCATGACGCCTGAACAGAAGGTGCGGGCGATTCATGACTGGATCGTTACGCATGTACGCTATGACGAATCGCTGCTGCACTATACCGCGTATGATGCGCTGGTGAATGGGAGTGCGGTGTGTCAGGGATACGCGTTGCTTGCTCTTAGGATGCTGGAGGATGCGGGGATCGAGGCGCGTATTATTGAAGGAACCGTCGCTTCGGGCAGCCATGTTTGGAACTTGGTCCGACTGGGGTCTTCGTGGTATCACCTAGACGCCACATGGGATGATCCTGTGCCGGATCGCGCGGGAGTGGCGAGCGATACGTATTATTTGAAGAGCGATGCGCAAATGCGCGTTGATCACAAGTGGGACGCTGCGGCGTATCCGGCTGCAATGGGATGATTAGAGGGGAGTGACTGCTGATGCGAGGTCGATTGGTTGGCACGGGGGCTACGGCAAATGTATATGAGTGGGGCGAATCCGAGGTTATTAAGATCTTTCACGATGCTAGCCGTGCGCAGCAAGAGGCGGAGAAAGAGGCAAGGACCGCCCGAGCGGTTGGTGGCTTGTCCGGTGTTAAAGCGCCGAAGTTCGTAGGGATTGAGCATTACGAGGGAAGTGCGAGTCTCGTCTACGAGAAAGCAGACGGACCGACGATGCTGGGTCATATTCAGGCGACGGAGGAAAGTGTGATTGCGAATGCTCGCATGCTAGCGGAGCTTCAGCATGAGCTGCATCAGATCCGGCCGGACGTTACTCCGAACCTGAAGCTGGAGCTGGGGCGAAGCATTCAGCGGGTCGGGGAGCTGAGTGATGCGGAGCAGGCGAAGCTTGCGTCGCTATTGGATCAGCTGCCGGATGGCGGAGCTCTTTGCCATTATGATTTTCATCCCGGCAACATTATTCTCACGACTGATGGACCCCAGATTATTGACTGGATGAACGCCCTCGTCGGACATCCCGCCGCAGACGTCGCGAGAACCTACTTGCTGCTAACGGGAAGCGAGCTACCCCCGGATATGCCGGAAGAGTTGAGTCTGAGAATAACTAGATATCAGGAGCTGTTCACACAGGTCTATATGGATGCCATCTTCGCGCTTTCGGGACTGAGCATGGAGGATGTAGAAGCGTGGCGGGCACCGACGTTAGCGGTGCGGATTAGCGAGCTGGGCGAGGGGAAAGAGAGAGAGAAGAAATTGGTAGAGTTGCGGGGGTTCACCTAACTTCCGAAAAAATGCTTTACTTGGTAGCACGCAGTTAAAGTAAGGATGGCTCTTCAATCGGATTGGCATCCATACCCCGCTGCTCCCCCTACTACTATTGGGACATTCAGGCAGGTCGTTCTGAAACTAGACAACTAAAGTTATGTTTTACTAATTGCGTAAAGGCGGATTTTCAGATTATAAGAGACATACTGCCATTATCAGATGAAGTAATTAATACCGATAGTTGCTATACCATCATTCATATCAAGGTAAACGCCGAGAGTGAACTGTTGAGACATTACGAGCTTGAGGGGTTAAAACATATCGAAATATTTACCCTTAATTACTCCGTGCCTTGGTTATCTATCCTTTGTAACGATGTGTCACTTGAAGAAGTTCAGTAATGTTTGGATTACTTGCAGAACGAATGCTCCATCTAGGATCACCCAAAAGGGCAGCAGAGTAGACACTCTACTGCCCTTCCCATATCTATGCATTGCCGTCCTTACCATCCCGGCTGCGCGAAGTAATCTGCTGCCAGACGGACCCGGCAGCTTCTTCGCCGCGCTCGATGCGCTCGAGCGCGATGCGAGCTTGCAGGCTGACCTCGAATTCCGGGTCAGCCGCTGCTTCGCGCAGAGCCTCGATCGCGGACTCGTCGCCGGCTTCGTACAAGAACCGCGCTGCGCGCCAGCGCACGAGCTTGTTGCGGTCGTGCAAAGCCTCGATCATCGGCGCGATCGCAGCCGGATCGCCAAGATCGGACAGCGTGTCGCCGGCGGTGCGGCGCACGGAAGCCGAAGCGTCGCGGAGCGCCGCGAACAGGAGCGGCATCGCCTCCGGCAGCCGCAGCTCGCCAAGATAGACGACGGCCAGTCTCCGGATGGAGACGTTGTCGTCTTCAAGCGCTTTGGCGAGCAAAGGCAGCATCGCCGGCTCCGGCGCGGTGCGGTTGAGCGCCTCGTAGCGCACGCTCCACTCCGGCGACCCGAGCAGCTCCGCGAGCTGCTCCGCCGTGAGCGGCGCAGGTCGCGCCGCCGCCGCCGCCGCGGCGCTGCCCTCGCCGGCTGCGCCTTCCGCGCCAAGCGCGATCGCTGACGCGACAAGTGCATCCAGCCGCTCCTGCGGATACGCGGCTGTCAATTCCCGTACGAGCTCCGCGGCAATTTCCTCGGGCTCGCCGTAACGCACGCCGAGCTCCTCCAGCTTCCGCTCGCGAATCATCGAAGCAGCAGAGGCCTTCGTCACCGCCTCTGTAAAAGCCGCCGGAAGCGCTGCGCGCGCTTCGCCGCCCGGCGTGCGTACGCGCACCTGCATCGGGATCTCCCGATACAGCTGCACGAACGTATGCGCTTCGCCAAACGCTTCGCCCGCGCCTAGCGTACCATTGCCGGCACCTGCACCGCTGGCACTCTCGCTCTCGCCGAGCACGCGCTTCGCCGCGTCCAATATCGCTGCCCAGTCCGCCCCCGCCTTCCGGTCGAGCGCAATAAAGTCCGCCGTGCGGAACAAGCCGCGCACGCCTTCAATAACAAGCAGGCTGCGCAGCGGCTCAGCCGCGCTCTCCGCATCCTTAACAACCAAGCTAAAACGTTGCCCTGCAGGCAGCTTCGCATCGACATTCAACTTCATCGTATTCGGACTAGGCGTCGGTTCAATACCCGTCAATTTCATTCCAATCGCTCCCCCTAACTTGCCCGCAAATCCCATGCACTATTGATATAAGTGTAAACCATCTCCATACCTAACTACAAACCGTCTGCCTTGCTCGCTTTTGCCCACTTCACTCAGCGGTCTTTTCCTTTGCCAATCCCCACAAATCCTCCCAAATCAGAGGTTTCTCAGGGTGAACTGGAACAAGCGGTCCCTCTCGTTTGCTTAATCCAATTAAGCTTGGTATCTTTGAGAGAGAGAGACTTACAAAGAGAAAGTGGATTAAGCTGATTCCTGTGAACATGAACATTGAACAGTATGCCATTTGTATCATCAAACCTCATTATATTTACACTTTTCGTAACGCCAAGCTTACTTCAATCAATGTACTTCACGATCAGCAGCTTTGTCATGGGAGATGATAGCGATGCGGTATGAGAATTTGGATACGACAGCAGTACCTCGCACTTTCAAGGAAGTGCGGCAATGGCGCAGAGAACGCGCTGGCAAAATGAAACAGAAAGACTATTCCTACACCGTTCCCGTCGTGGAACCCGATCTGAAGTTCCTTCACGAGAACAGGACGGTCCCTTCCTTATCCTGGATCGGTCATTCGACATTCCTTATTCAAAATTCGGGACTGAACATTATTACAGACCCGATCTGGGCGGAGCAGCTTGCGTTCCAGAAGCGAATGGTGAAGCCCGGCATTGAAATAACGGATGTGCCGCCAATTGATGTCGTTCTTATTTCACATTCTCATTATGATCATTTGAATATCAAATCACTCAAACAGCTGCCCGGCAGCATCACCATCATTGCGCCTGTCGGCCTTGCAGATAAGCTGCGGCGCAAGGGCTTCTCGTCGATTATCGAGCTCGACTGGTGGGGGTCTGCAACCATCAGCGGCGTCAAATTTTCGTTCGTCCCTTCGCAGCACTGGACACGCCGTACGCTTACGGATACGAACTCTTCTCTTTGGGGCGGCTTCGTGATTGAGCGTGCAAATGAGCCGACGATCTATTTTGCAGGGGACAGCGGTTATTTCGACGGGTTCAAAGAGATCGGCAGCCGTTTCCAGATCGACATCGCTCTGATGCCAATTGGCGCCTACGATCCTGAGTGGTTTATGGGACCGCAGCATGTAACGCCAGAGGAGGCGCTGCAAGCGTTCCTCGATGTGCGCGCTAGCGTGTTCGTGCCGATGCATTACGGTTCCTACAGGCTGGCTGATGATACGCCGAAAGAAGCTCTCGATCGACTTCACGCGGAGCATAGAAGACTGAAGCTCCCGAGCGAAAGTCTGATGATTCTGCCCCATGGTCAAACAAAAATCCTTAAAAATACTGACAAAGAAGTGTAAGAGTGACCGGAGGTCATGCCTTAAAACGTACTTTTAACAGTACTTTTAAATAATAACAATAAAGCATCCGCTCCATAAGTTGTGTTATAATGGAGTGATGATTAAGATGATTAGTGAAGGACGGGATTAAGTCTAATGATAAGTACAAGCGGCATTACGCTTCGTTACGGTAAGCGTGCGCTATTTGAAGATGTTAATATTAAGTTTACGCCAGGCAACTGCTACGGTCTTATCGGTGCGAACGGCGCCGGCAAATCGACTTTTTTGAAAATTCTTTCCGGCGAAGTAGAGCAATCGCACGGTGAAGTTCACATTACGCCGGGCGAGCGCCTTGCGGTCCTGAAGCAGAACCATTACGAGTACGACAACTTCCTCGTGCTCGAGACGGTTATTATGGGTCACAAGAAGCTTTATGAAGTGATGAAAGAAAAAGACGCAATCTATGCGAAAGCGGAATTTACCGACGAAGACGGCATGCGCGCAGGCGAGCTGGAAGCGGAATTCGCAGATATGAACGGTTGGGAAGCAGAGTCCGAAGCGGCAGGCATGTTGAATGGACTTGGTATTCCACCAGAGCTTCACGACAAGCGAATGTCGGATCTGTCTGGTAATGAGAAGGTAGGCGTATTGCTCGCGCAAGCATTGTTTGGCAATCCGCAGATCCTTCTGCTCGATGAGCCTACCAACCATCTTGACATGCAGTCGATCAAATGGCTTGAAGATTTCCTTTCGCGTTATGAAGGTACCGTTATTGTCGTATCTCACGATCGCTACTTCTTGAACCAAGTATGTACGCATATCGCGGACATCGACTTCGGCAAGATCCAGATGTATGTCGGTAACTACGACTTCTGGTACGAGTCGAGCCAATTGGCGCTTACGCTTATGCGCGACAACAACAAGAAGAAGGAAGACAAGATCAAGGAGCTGCAAGCGTTCATCCAACGTTTCAGTGCCAACAAATCCAAATCCAAGCAAGCGACTTCCCGTAAGAAGCTGCTTGATAAAATTTCGCTGGATGACATTCGTCCATCCAACCGGAAATATCCGTTCATCAACTTCAAGCCTGAGCGTGAAGCGGGCAAGCAATTGCTGCTGACGGAAGGCTTAACGAAGGCTGTTGACGGCGTGAACCTGATTGAAAACTGGACGCTTGCCATCAACAAAGGCGACAAAATCGCACTTGTTGGTCCTAACACTTTGCCTAAGACGATCTTTATGCAGCTTCTTATGGGCGAGATCGAACCAGATGCAGGTACATTCCAGTGGGGTGTAACAACCACGCAAGCGTACTTCCCTAAAGACAACGCGAAGTACTTCGAAGGCGTTGAGCTGAACCTTGTTGACTGGCTGCGCCAGTATTCCAAGGATCAGGACGAGAGCTTCATCCGTGGCTTCCTTGGCCGTATGCTCTTCTCCGGCGACGAAGCGCTGAAGAAAGCAAGCGTATTGTCCGGTGGCGAGAAAGTACGCTGCATGCTCTCGAAGATGATGCTTTCCGGCTCCAACGTTCTTCTCATGGACGAACCGACGAATCACTTGGACCTCGAGTCCATCACAGCGCTCAACAACGGCTTGATCGATTTCGACGGCACGATGATCTTCACATCGCATGACCATCAGTTCGTCCAAACGATCGCGAACCGCATTATCGAAATTACGCCAAACGGCGTTATCGACCGCATTATGACTTACGATGAATACCTTGAGAGCGCTGAAGTAAAAGCACTCCGCGAGCGTATGTACCCAGCTGAATAATCGCAACATCTATAGAATAGGAAGGGCTGTACTCCACGGAGTGCGGTCCTTTCTTTTTGGCCCAACGCCAGCTCCTTTTTGCGGCTTCGCTGGTTCTTTCGCCCCTGGAGGCCTCATAAACTAGAGCAAGAAGCGGACCGGCTAAACAAGTCGTGCGATTCGTGACCAGGCCTATCTGTTTATGTTAAAATGATAGAAACGACACAATTAGACGAAAAGTTCAAAGGAGTCGATCATAGATGTCATTTTTCGATAAAGTGAAGCAAGGGGCTTCCGATGCGGCGAAGAAGGCTCAGCAGACAGTTGAGATTACGAAGCTGAAGGCGCAAATCAGCGGCAAAGAGAAAGAGATTGAGAAGCTGTACACAGCCATCGGCGCAGCGGTATACCGCGGCCATCAGATTCAGGACTTTGCGGCGACCGAGCAGGAAGTGGGCAATGCATGCCATCAGGTTGACGAGCTGACTGGAGAGATAGGCATCCTTGAAGAGCGCATTAAGGCGATTCGTTTCGAGAAGACTTGCACATGCGGCAAGGTCGTTGCGCTTGATACGAAGTTTTGTCCGGATTGCGGCAGCTCGCTTGGGGAAGAGCCGAAGGTGGAAACAACAATTGGCGAGATCGTCGTTATTTGCAGCCAATGCAAGACGGAGAATGAGCTGAATTCGAGGTTCTGCATTTCCTGTGGCTCCGGTCTGTCCGGCACAGCGAATGATTTTGAATAACAATTGAGAAAACGAATCACATATGGAGCAGTCTCGAGCAGCCATTAACGGCTCATAACCGAGGCTGCTTTTTTTGTACTCAGACAAGCGCCGCTACCGATTCCCGCAAAGACTCATAGAATAACTAGCATAATCGGGAGTATAAGGAGGCGTGGGAGATAGCACACGAAACATTCGACTATCGCATATTGGAGACGATTAAGGAGCACATGAAGGAGACGGACAGCTTGCTCGATATTGGGAGCGGCCCATGCGTGATGCTGGACAATCTGGATTTCTTCAGCACAATTATTGCGCTGGACATTTATAGACCATATCTCATTAACCGGGTAACGAAATCGCCGCATATTATTCCCATTCATGCTGATGCGCTAACTATTGGTCAGCTGTTCGTGCCGAAGTCCGTCTCGGCGGTGTCGCTATTCGATTCGCTGGAGCATTTCACAAAGCTCAATGGGATTAAGGTACTGAGAGAAGCGGAGCATATTGCAAGGAAACATGTTATTATCTACACCCCTCGCGGCTACTTTCCGCAGGAGGGCATCGACCATTTTGGGCTGAACGGCGAGCGGTATCAGGAGCATCACAGCGGCTGGGAAGTAGAGGAGCTGGAGGCTCTAGGGTATAAAGTCATTATTTTAAAAGGGCAGCATGACAAGCTCAATCCGGCATTTGTCCGGGCGTTAGGCGCAGATCACGAGCCGGTCGATGCGCTGCTCGCCATCAAGACGATGTAAGCGTTCAAAAAGTGTTCACCTCCCAAGTGCTTTATTCGTTGCCATATGGATATATATAGTTATGAACTTGTAAATTAAGCTCGCTTGGGAGGCGTAGGCCATGCTCGTACCGGTGGAGTCTAAGCAAATTGCATTCTGTTCGTATAACGAAGGCGAGTCGTCACTGTATTTGTATTATCATACAGGTGATGTCGCCATCTTCTCATCCATTGGCAAGACCGACTACCAATCTATCATTGATTCGCCGAACCGCTATGATACGCTAATGATGATAATGAAGAAGAGCCATACTGAAGCGGAAATTGATACCAATATCCCAGAGCTGAAGCCAGATTGAGGCTAGGAGAAAGTTATTGGTATTATTTACATGTTAAGGGCGATTTTGCTTCCAAATAGTACTTTTGGCATTGGAATAGGACCAGTTGTGAATGGATTGTAAATGCAGGGAAAAGTTAGCTTTCGTCTAACTAAATAAGCGTTTTATCGTACAAAGACGTCCCGGTCGGGAGGCGTCTTTTTTGCTGTTCAGCCGCATGGCGATAGGGCTTATCGACTACGGCAGTGATCGACAAATGAGACAAGCGGACGATATGTCGAGTAGTCTCTCGAACGTACAATTGTTGCAGGGCTATAGAGCCTACAGCACGAAGCAACTTATCCATTACTTGAGGAGGAAGTTAAGCATCATGAAAAAGATTACAGCAGCGTTACTTGTCTTCATCTTAACTGCTTTGCTCGTTATTCCTGCCGCCATGGCTGCACAAGGGACATCGCCGGTCGTCGGTGAGATCCAGTCCAGTGTAAGCTTCCGAAGCCAGCCGTCCACAACGTCCACCGTCTATAAGTATTTTAAAACAGGCGATAACGTCGTCATTCTCGAAGCAACGAACGCGTACTGGTACAGAGTGCAAGACATGTACGGATCAATCGGTTATGTATCCTCCTCGGACAAATATATCGATATTATCTACAACGCAACAATTGCAGCATCGGTAAACTTCCGTACTTCGCCATCGACAGACGGCTCGAAGATCCGTCTCCTGAACCAAGGCGAGTCGGTGTTGATCACAGGCAAGCCGAATAGCGCTTGGTATGCAGTGACAGATTCGAAAGGCAAGAAGGGTTATGTCAGCACGCAAGAACAATACATAACGACTGGTCCGGCATTCTCGATGCCAGCAGGCACAGTCACTGCACCATCCACGCCATCTACGCCGTCCCAATCCGCGAAGATTGAGAATATTATCGCAGCTGGCATGAAATACTGGGGCACGCCGTATGAGTTTGGTTCCGACCGTGACACAACAACGACGTTCGATTGCTCCGACTTCGTTCGCACAGCATTCCGTGAAGGCGCAAGCCTTACACTGCCTGCGGATTCCCGCAAGCAAGGCGACTTTGTGAAAGCTAATGGTGCTGTGAAGACAGATTGGCATCAATTGAAGCGCGGTGACCTGATGTTCTTTATGGACTACAAGGGTACCAAAGCTTCGTCTTACTCAGGTGTAAACAAAGCGACTGAAACGATTACGCATGTAGGTATTTACCTCGGCAATGGCCAGATCCTGCACACGTACTCCACAGAGTCCGGCGGCGTTCGTACAAGCGACATCGCAGGCACGCAGTGGGATTACCGCTTCCTGTTCGGCGGCAGCGCACTGTAAAGTAACTATAGAGAGCCTCATTTCCACGGCAAGTGGAGGTGAGGCTCTTTCTTTATTGAAGCTGTAATCGCAGCTGCTTCTTGTCCACCTTATCTACAGCCGTTCGCGGCAATTCATCGAGGATGAGCAGCTGAGTGGGCCATTTGTGCCGGGCAAGGCTTGGTGCGCAATGCGCTTGAAGCTGCTCTAAGTCCAAGCTGCCTCCATCCTGTAATGCAACACAAGCGACGAGCTGCTCACCTTCGAGCGGGTGTGGAAGTCCCACCACCGCTGCGTCAATAACCATCTCATGAGTGGAGATGACCTGTTCCACTTCAGCGCAGTAGACGTTGGAACCGCCAACGATAACCATATCCTTCAGCCGATCCAATACATAGAGATAGCCGTCTATATCCAGATAGCCGATATCTCCAGTTCGTATCCAGTCCTCTGCTATCGCTGCATTAGACGCCTCTGGATTGCCCCAATACCCAATCATCGTCTGCGCGCCACGAACAACAATTTCACCGGCCATGTTGGTGGCTGCTTCTAGGCCGTCCTCGCCGATAATCCGTACTTGAAAGGCATGTTCCCCTTGGGCACCGAGATCGGCTGGTCGGCCTACGGAGCGCAGCCGGACTGGCTCGTTCAGATGATGGATCGGAAATAATCGGCTTATCGACATGCCGCATTCCGCTTGCGAGTAGTTGTTGACGATCGTGACTCCTGGGAACTGAGCAACCGCTTCCCGCAGCGTCTCCGGTGCGATGATAGACCCTCCGCAGCCGATGACCTTCAAGCTTGATGTATCGCGGCCGGTCGCAGCCGCTTCGCGGGTCATATCACGGAGGAGCTTGCCGACCGTACTAAGCTGTGTAATTCGGTCGCGTTCCACCGCCGTAAGGATGCTTTGCAGGTTGGCGGGATACTCGTCCAGAAAGACAAGACATCCGCCAGCAGCCATGGTTGCCCACAATTGAAACTGTCCAACAAGATGCGAGATGTTGTGGACGAGCACTCGTCGCTCCCGATCATAACCGAACCCGGCTGAAGGAGTGAGCTGATTCCAGGCCGACATGCCGCGATGCGAATGCATAACTCCTTTCGGTTTCCCTGTCGTTCCGCCCGTATAAATAAGTATGGCTGTATCCTCTTCTTTTCGGTTGCATGCGCCGGCTGGAGGAGGAAGAAGCTCCTTCAAGAGCAGCAGCTGTAGAGCTGCTGTCGTTAACCGCTTTGGGGGATTCGAGAGAAGCTGTATGGCGGATTGTGCGGTCTCCGTATAACGAGTATCATGTATAAAGATGTGCGGCTTGGCATCTTCGAGAATGGAGGCAATTTCGAGTGAAGTCAGCAATGGGGATGGAACGAGCGGGATTGCGCCGATCTGGACCGCTGCATAGAGAATGACGACAAGCTGCGGATCGGGCTCCCCTAGAAGAGCAAGCCGATCACCGGGCCTGAGGCCCTCTGCATGCAAAGCGTGGCTAAGCTGATTGGCAAGGCGATGAAGCTCCCCATAAGTCAGTATTTGACCATGACGCTCAAGCGCCGGCGCTTCAGGGTACAGGCTTGCAGCGAGTGGAAGTCGTTCAGATAAAAGCATATCATCGCCTCCAAATGAATTTATCGGGTGTGATAACTCGGATTTATTAGAGCATATCATTTATGAGTCATAATGAGGGATCGGTTTTTCCAATTAAATCCATAACATCTGCTAATGAGATAATGAAGCGAGCACATCGGAAGGGGGCCGCCAATAATGGAATACAAGTATGAGAGAAACAAAGAAAACTATGAGGATTTTGCAAGCGGAAGGGTGCTCTATAACGCGCAAGGAACAACGGCATTTCCTGTAAGGCTGGCAAGCGAGATTGTTCAGCGATGCTTTCAAGCTTTAGAAGCCAAAGGGAGCAAAGGTCCATATTCCATCTATGATCCTTGCTGCGGCGGGGCTTACCTGCTCACCGTAATCGGATTGCTTCATAACGATCGAATTCAGAGGATCTATGCCTCCGACATTAATGCGGATGTACTTGGGATTGCTGAAAAAAACTTGTCCTTGCTCACGGCTACTGGAATAAATAAACGGAAAGAGCAAATTAAAGAGTACATTGAGCTGTATAATAAAGAGTCTCATATTTTGGCGCTTGAAAGTGCAGAGAAATTAAGCAATTATATTGCAGGCTCAATATGGAGAGCGTGACTGTGTTTCAGAGTGATGTCACCGCTGCTGATCATAATACAGACATACCTAACCGAGTGAATATTGCCATTACAGACCTTCCTTATGGCGACATTGTTACTTGGAGCAGCGGCAGCTCAGATCCGTTAGTCGACTTTTTTGAAAGTATGTATGAACTATTAGAACCTACGCATTCCGTGTTAGCGGTCGTTGCAGACAAGAGTCAAAAGCTGAAGCACGAGAAGTTCAGAAGAATCGAATCCGTCAAGATTGGAAAAAGACAAATGGCGATATTTGAACCCATCAAGGCATCAAATTAAATGAATTGCAATGACAAGAGAACCCGCGAGTTTTTCACGCAATTGGACGTTGGGTTCTTTTTTTGTTGTTTAAGAAATTATACGCTCACTGATCAAATATGCTCTTTCAGCTCCAAAACGAACTCGAAATTTGCTGAGTACACTTATACGTGCTCTCGGAGCAACCCGCCCCCCGCTCGCTGCGTAAAAATGGAGCTGAGAGAGCAAATATGCTCTCTCAGCTCCAAAACGAACTAAAAAAATTGCTGAGAGTACGTATGCGTGCTCTCGGAGCAAACTGCCCCCCGCTCATCGCGTGAGAATGGAGCTGAGAGAGCAAATATGCTCTCTCAGCTCCATAACTAACTTAAAAAATTGCTGAGAGAACGTATACGTGCTCTCGGAGCAAACTGCCCCCCGCTCGCCGTGTGAAAATGGAGCTGAGAGAGCGTAAATGTACTTCTGTCAATAAAGTAGACACAGTAAAATGGTCATCCAATTTGCTTAGTCTTTACGCTTTTGAGGTACAACGACTCAAAGCGGCACCTCAAGCTCCCCCAAACTCCTCAAACTCTCCAAACTCTTCGAACCGACACTAACTAGGGCTCATTGAACTCACTTCAGCTGTCTCGAGCTAGTCCCAGCCGTCCCCTTTGCGGGAAGAGAGTACTCCAAGTACCTACACTGGCGGAAAAGTTGAGGATCAGGTGGAAGAGAGTACTCGAGGTATCTTTATTGGCGGAAAAGTGATGAAGTAGGTAGAAGAGAGTGCTCCAGGTAGCTGCATGAGTGGAAAACCGGGTATGGCGGGAAAGAGAGTATTCATGGTATCTACATTGGTGGAGAACCGAAATTTGGAGGGAAAGAGAGTACTCGAGGTATCTACATTGGTAGGAAACAGTCGTATGAAGAGAAAAAGCAGCTGTCCCCAACTAATCCCCGCCATCCCGACATGCAGGAACATTCTAACGAATCTCAGAGACGTTATTTGGACAAAAAGAGCTCAGTAGAAAATCTAACGAACCATAGACACGCTATTGCGTGCAGATAGGCCTTATTTTGCTGGAAAACAATCAAATAACGTTACTGGTGTTCGTTAGAATCGAGAAATGCCGATTTTTCGGCGAATAGATGCTTCTGAGTTCGTTAGACGAGGCTCCATCTTGAGGGCGAGGTTTCTAGCTCCTGAAAATGCAAAAAAAAACCGTCACTGCATCAGCTGCAGGACGGCGCGTGAACATTCCATTGGGTTGTATTGTTGATTGCGTTTTTTCATGAGATCTATCCGGTGCTGGACCGATGTGTACGGCTCCTGGATGATTTTGAACCATTTATCGATCGTCTCTGTCGATTCGAGCATTTCGCCGAAGCCGCTCGCGACGAAGTATTCGCAGTTGACTTCTTCTTGCCCTGGGATTGGCTCGTAGAACAGCATCGGGATGCCTTTGCTGAGCCCTTCCGTACAAGTCATGCCGCCGGGCTTCGTAATGAGCAAATCGGACAGATCCATCAGCTTATTAATTTCTTTTGTAAATCCGAGCACCTTAATGTTAGGGTGTTGGAAGTTCGGATCTGCGAGCATTCGCTCGCGCACCTTGTCGTTGTTGCCAACACAGTAGATGAGCTGGACGGAGTCGCGGTAGCGCGTCATATACGATAGCAGATCGTCGCTGTACATAATCCCCCAGCCTCCGCCCATAATAAGGACGGTCGGCAGTGCTTTCAGATCAAACTGCGCTTGAAGCTCCGACCGGTCATACGTCTGCCAGAAGTTCGGATGCACCGGGATGCCCGTGACCTGAATCCTGCTCGCCGGAGTACCACGCTCGATTAGCTTCTTCTTTACGTCCACAGTTGATACTAAATATTTGTTCACTTCGGAGCTAGTCCAAGTGCCATGCGCATCATAGTCCGTAATGAGCGTGTAGAGCGGGACGTTGAGACCAAGCCGCTTCAGCCTCGCCACGACGGCATTCGGAACGGGATGCGTGCAAACGATAAGATCGGGCTTCAGCTGCGTGATCACCTGCTCCGTATGCTTATAGAACAAACGGTGCAGCGCGAGCTGCGTGAATCTGTTCAATGATTTCTTATATTGTCTGCGATAAAGCGTACCGAGAAGTTTCGGCTGCTTTGTAACGGTTCTGCGATAGGCGGATATAATTAATGGCCCAATAACCGGATTGAGAAAATTGCCCAGTTCGATCACCCGGGTTTGAATTTGAGGATCTAGCGAACGCAGGCCGACAGCTAGTGCATAGGCGGCTTGGGTATGGCCGGATCCGAACCCTTCGGATAAGAGCAATACTCGTTTTTTACGCATTTCTTCACCTGCTTCTCTAACCGGATCAACAACTCATATTTAATGCTCCTACTCAATATTACGATGCATCAGAACACAACACAAGATTGGAATTAGCACTTGCAGTTGCTTGGCGCATTAAACTATTCTAAAAAATAGGAGATTTGTGCTCCTATATAGACGAATGAGAATGGAGTGGATGAATGATGCAGCAAGAAAAATGGATTCCGGAGATTGGTACAACTGTAGCCTTTACCTATAAAACAGGACAATATGCAGGGGAAGTCATGGAAACAAACGGGCCGCGCGCGCTTCTGAAGGTGCTGGCTGTGCTCAAGCATCCTGAGCAAGGCGATTTGCACAATCCGTACAACCCGGATGTGCCAATGTTTCACGAGCGCAGAGCGCTGAGCTACACGGAGAAAACGAATGTCCCATATGGCGATATCGGTCCGTTCCGCGGAGAGCTGCCTTCGTACAAAGAATCCCTCGATAAAGCAGTGCAAGCCGAAATCGAAGCAATTGATAAACTGAAGCGCTGGGCGGAGCGCGGTCTGGAGCAGCTGCAGCAGCTGGCGAAGGAGTACAAGTAAGAAAGTAATAAAGTAATAAAGTAAGAAACACGGACAAGCAAAGGATATAATAAAGGCAGCCTATCTGCCGCAGCCTTAAGGAGCTGACATGTATGAGCAAGCAAATTCTTGCACGTGAAATTTACGCAGCATCGCGATTGTCGGGGGAGTTCACGCTCCGATCCGGCCAGCAGTCGGATACGTATTTTGACAAATACATGTTTGAAGCGAACCCTCGTCTGTTAAGCGCCATTGCAGCCGAGCTATCCTCACACATTCCGGTTGGCACACATGTGCTGGCGGGGCTTGAGATGGGCGGCATTGCGATTGCAACTGCGCTATCCTTACATACGAATATATCTGCTGCTTTTGTCAGGAAGCAAGCGAAGGCATACGGTACAAGAAAGATTGCGGAAGGCGCCGAAGTCCAAGGACGGAAAGTATGTGTCGTCGAAGACGTCGTTACGACAGGCGGACAGATTCTGCAAAGCGTGAAAGAGCTGCGGGATGCTGGCGCGATTGTGCAGGATGTCGTCTGCGTCATTGAGCGTCACCCGGACGGACGAGCCAATTTGGAAGCGGCAGGGTTGAAGCTGCATGCACTGCTCACGATGGATGAGCTTGTAAATTCCGCTGAATGATCGGTAGTAGGAAGAGCATAGATCATAACAATCGACCGAATGACTATATTGTATTTCTGGTCAGTTTCTGATAATATGAGTGTCAACGAAGTTATAAAGGAGCTGCGGCGTAATGGAACAGAAGAAGCCGGTCGATCGCAGGCTGCAGATTGTTGAAGCGGCTGCGAAGTCTTTTGCCATGTTTGGTTACAAAGCGACGACGATGGAACTGGTATCCAAGATCGCTGCAGTCGGTAAAGGCACGATTTATACGTTTTTCGCTACGAAGGAAGATCTGTTCAGCGAAATTATCGGTCAATTATGCGCAGAGCTGCGTGTGCTTGCGGAACGAATCATCGACAGGGAGCGGAATTTCTTCGATAATCTAGCTGCTGTGCTGCACGAGCTGTTGCTGTTCCGCGAGAAGCATGAACTGATTGTGAAGCTGTCTCAAGAAGTGCGCGACATCGGCACGCCGATGGCGAAGGACGGCATCGCGAAGATGGAAACAGCGATTCATACCTTTATCCAGCATGAGGTTGAGCTTGCGGTACAGAAGGGCGAGCTTCGCGCAGTAAATCCTGGGCTGACAGCTTTCATGATGCTGAAGATGTATGTCGCGCTCGGTGCAGAGTGGAACAAGCATCACGAGCCGCTGACACGCGAAGAGATTGCTGCCTATTTTACTTCGCTGCTACGCGACGGGATTACGGCGAGCTAGCCTAATTTCAAAAAGCAAACACGATAACAATAAAGAAAGCGGCAGATGCTGCTTCTTTTTTTGAAATAAATTGACCGAAAGTACAATCCGGTCATTTGTTCAATAACGAAATTGAGAGGTGTGAGGAAAAGTGAAGGCTTTATCATTTACAGGCAAGGAGTTTGTGCGCATTATGCGCAATCGGAAGCTTATTATCTCGATTATCGGCGTCATGTTCATTCCTATTATGTACAGCGGCATGCTGATCGGCTCCTTCTGGGATCCGTATGGCAAGCTGAACGAGCTGCCAGTCGCCATCGTGAATGAGGATGCAGGCGCTCAGTTCAAAGGGAAATCGCTTGCCGTCGGCAGCGACCTTGTGAAGGAGCTGAAGGAGAACGAGGATTTCAAATGGGATTTTGTCGATCGCGATGCTGCCAAACAGGGGCTGCAAGATGGGAAATACTATTATGCCGTAGAAATACCGTCTTCCTTCTCGCAGCAAGCAACGACGCTGCTGGATGAGAAGCCGCAGCCGGCGGAGCTCACGTACATGTCTAACGACAGTGGGAACTACTTGGCTGCGAAGATCGGACAGAGCGCGATTTCGAAGCTGCAGTCGGAGATTTCGCAGCGGGTGACGAAAGCGTACGCGGAGGCCGTGTTCGCGAATATCGGCGAAGCGGCGGATGGCATCGCCAAAGCGAGCGACGGTGCAAGCCAGCTGAGCAGCGGCGCCACTGATGCGAACACAGGCGCTGAGAAGCTGCGCGATAACGTCGCGAAGCTCGCGAGCAGCACGGAGCAGCTTGCAGGCGGCGTAGCGACGCTGGGTAAAGGCGCGGAGCAGCTTCATAGCGCCACCTCGCAAGTAAGTGATGGCGCGGCGGCATTGTCCGCCGGCCTCGGCAAGCTTGAAGCTGCTGGCGGCAAGCTCAGCGGCGGCGCGGATAAGGCTGCCTCGGCCGCGAAGCAGCTGGCCGACGGGCTTGCTGCGGCGAAGCAGGGCAGCGCGCAGCTGGCCGGCGCAGCCGCGAAGCTGTCGGCGGCGCTCGACGCATACGCCGCCGCGCAGCCTGATGCAGCGCAGGATGCGGCGCTGCAAGGTCTTATCGGCGCAGCCCGCGAGGTATCCGCGGGCGCAGCCGGGCTCTCCGGCGGCAGCGCGAAGCTGGCCGCCGGCGGCACGGAGCTGCAGCGCGGGCAGAGCCAGCTGCAGCAGGGGCTTGCGGCGCTGGAGCATGGGCTCGCTAGCGCCAATGCTAGCGGCGCCAAGCTCGCAGCTGGCGCGCACAGCACCGCGGATGGCGCCGCGAAGCTAGCTGGCGGCGCAGCCGCCGCTGGCCGCGGTGCGGCGCAGCTTGCCGATGGGTCCGGCAAGCTGGCAAGCGGCTCCGCCGATCTCGCGAGCGGCACGGCCAAGCTCGCGAACGGCTCAGCCGAGCTATCGAGCAAGCTCGGCAGCGCCGCAGGCGAAACGGGGGGCATCATCGGAACCGATGCCCTGTACGACATGTTCGCGAAGCCTGTACAAGTCGAAGAAGAGAAATTGACTGAAGTGCCGAACTACGGCACGGGCTTCGCGCCTTACTTCCTATCGCTCGGTCTGTTTGTTGGGGCGCTGCTGTCCACGACCGTTATGCCGATGCGCGAGACAGGAACACGACCAACCTCCGGCTGGAGCTGGTTCGTTAGCAAGCTGTCGCTGTTCGCCATCGTTGGTCTCGTACAAGCGACAATTGCCGATCTGATTCTGATTTACGGCATTGGACTGCATGTGAACCATATGGGCGCATTCATCGGCATGTCGCTGCTAGCAAGCTTTACATTCATGATGATTATTCAGTTCCTTGTCACACTGCTGGATAATCCGGGCCGCTTCGTCTCCGTCATACTGCTTATCTTGCAGCTGACTGGCAGCGCCGGCACGTATCCGTCCGAGCTTGTGCCGTCATGGCTGCAGCATGTTGGCGCTTGGCTGCCTATGACTTACACGATCAAAGCGTTCCGCGAAATCGTGACAGGCAACGAGCTGGAGATCACAGGCAGCATGGCGATCCACGTCGCTCTGTTCGCAGTCGTCTCCGCAGTGCTGACGCTGCTCGTCTTCATCATGATGCACCGCAAGGAGAAGCGCCAAGCGGCAGCTCCAATCGAGCTGACAGCATAACAACCACCTTGCAATTTTTAGTGGAGCCATCTGCATCGATACCTCCAATAGATGTGGATTGACACTTTCTCGACAAATCGATTATACTGGGAAAAATTTCATTAATCTCTACCGTTCAAACGGGGGCTCTTATCTTTAAAGTCGAGGAGACTGGCGGGAAAGAGCCCCTTTTTCTAAGAAGATTCGGACAGGAGAATACGGTCAGGCCATCGCTGGCGTTCTATAACACTTTCGAGGAGCTTGATCTGATCGCTTCCGTGTCATGCGTCTGAAAGACCGGTCGATATTGAGCTGAATATGGAGGGGGATGAATTCGATGGGCACCAATTTTCATAAGCAAATCGGCGGCCTCGTGTCTGCGATTGCTAGCAGCTATCGTGAACAGTCGCACACGATTTCTCAGGATGCCAAAGATTTGCCTAGTCGGGATACGATCATCGAAGTCATTCATCTGCTAAGAGAACTACTGTTCCCGGGCTATTACGGAAAAAAGAATCTTGTTAACGCGACGATCGAGTACCATATTGGCGATTTGCTTATCAGCATTGGTGAGAAGCTGCGCGAACAGATTGCATCCGCGCTGAAGCATCAGTCGTCTTACAATCCGAGCCACGGCTCGGATGAGGATGCGGATGCGACATCAGATGCCGTCATCTATGAGTTTCTGAGCCAAATTCCCGAGCTGCGGCGCGTGCTGGCGACTGACGTCAAGGCCGCTTTCACTGGGGATCCTTCTGCCGAGAATACGAGCGAGGTCATTTTCTCTTTCCCAGGCATATTCGCCGTAAGCATTTATCGCTTGGCGCATGAGCTGTACAAGCTGTCCGTCCCGCTCATCCCGCGGATTATGACCGAATACGCGCATAGCGTAACCGGCATTGATATTCATGCTGGGGCAATAATCGGCGAACATTTCTTCATCGACCACGGAACAGGAGTCGTTATCGGCGAAACGACGGTTATCGGCAATCATGTTAAGATCTATCAAGGCGTGACGCTCGGTGCGTTATCTACGCGAGGCGGTCAATCGCTGCGCGGCGTGAAGCGTCATCCAACACTTGAAGATGAAGTTACAGTCTATTCCGGCGCATCCATTCTGGGCGGGGAAACGGTCATCGGCAAAGGCGTAGTCATCGGCAGCAACGCGTTCATTACACGTTCGGTTCCGGACGGCACCAAAGTGAGCGTAAGAAATCCGGAGCTTGTCTTTAAAGGCCGCTTGCCCCAGGAGTTCAAACAGGAATTTACTGCAGATTGGGTAATTTGATCCGTGCATGACAAAAGACGCCTTCAGCACCACTGTTCGTGGTTGCGAAGGCGTCTTTTGTATTGCCATTGGTGTATATTACATTTTACTGATTAGCCTTGAATAAACACCGTCACAATCGGCTTCCGATAAACGACCTTATAGCCGAGTCCCTTCGACAATGCGGCGAGAGGCAGGTAGGTGACGGAATTTCCGCCAACCTGCTGCAAGTAAGCCGGTGTTTCGAGCGGCACGGATTGGCCGATCACTTTCATCGTCGTTGCACCGATTGTGAACGCGACTTTGTTGCTGCCGGAAGTTACCGTTGCGGTGCGCGTTTTGCCGTCCCAGGCAAGAGTTGCATGGAGCGCGTTCGCGATGTCGCGCATGGGCAGAAACGTCGTATTATTTTTAAGGACTGGTTTATTTGCGCCTGTTAGATCTTTGCCGTTCACCACGACACGAAGAGGTGCGCCTGCTTGAAGTGTTGCGGGATCACGGTACTCGCCCCAGATGCCATCCGCAAACTGACGGCCCATTACATCGTAACCAGACTGCTTCGGATGGATATCTCCCTTTAATATGTACGTGTAGGTAAACTCGTTGCCGAGGAACGGCTCCGATACATCGACCATACGCACATCGTACCTTTCTTGCTTCAGCTTCCCAGCAAGCGCTTCGGCCAGTGATCTCAGCTTTTCTACGCCGTTAGTCAGCACCTTGTACTGCTCTTCTGTAACCGCCTTGTTAATTATAGAAGGCGCCGGCACCGGCAAATATTGATCCGCGAAAACGAGCGTCGCTTTCGGATTCAAGCTCAGAATGGTCCGAATCGAAGCTTCGAGCGTCGGGATGTAGCTATCCAAGTGGCTGTCCAGCCGCGTTTGCAGCTGATCTGCGCTCAGCGACTCTTCTTTAATTTCATCGAAGAGCGACAGGAAGTCATTGCCGCCAATGGTCATAATGACAAGATCGGCTTTCTTCAGATCAGCGGCAAGCTGTGCGGATTTGGCTACCGTCTCATCGGCAAGCGGGTATGTAGACAGATTCGGTTGAATTTGCTCCGCCGTCACTGACTTGCCAGCTGCCGCGGCGTCTAGCAGTCCTTTCAAACCGGAAGACTTCAAAGCGATAATGCCATAATTATTCAATTCAGCATCGTCATGATAAAGCGCCTGCTCATAAACGCGCTCCACGTAGCCATACGGAATCGACTTCACGGTCATGCCAAGCTCGTAGCCTGCAGTAAGCGAGTCGCCGACAGCAACGATATGCAGCGGCTGATTCACTTTCGCCTGCGGGGCAGCTGGAGCCGCCGATGATGCTGCTTGCGTCGCGTCAAACTGAACTGCCGATGCATTTCCTGTACTCATTACGTTCGCAGGTGCGTCAGCATATGATCGATAAACCTCGGAAGACCCGAGCAAAAGTGCAACTGCCGTTAAGGATACAAACCATTTTGGTGCTTTCCTGAAATTACTAAACAATAAATCCACATCCTTTTGGTTATTTATGCGTTACAATGGGTGTACAATTTTCTGAGAATTTTTCAGATTGCTGCTGTGATGTGTTAAAGAAGTCTTATCATTACCATAAAAATATTAAATTGAAATTCATTGCGTTCTGGTGGTACAATCAAATAATAACAAAAATTCGTACACCCGCTGTTTCACAAGAAGGATGCTGAAGAGCACGGCATGCTGTACAGCCGCCTCAGCGTCTTTTTTTCGAATCATTCAGGATGACCTGTCTGTTTGGGCCCTAAGCGGTGACCGCGTGTACACCTTCATTCTAAGCGATTATCCGCTGGAATTGAAGCCGGATTCCATGAATAAGAATCCATTCCTCCGTTTATTTAAAAATTTCTCATAGAAAGGTTGCATCCAAGTGAAAGAGAACCAGTCAGGATTGCCGCCGAAGCAAGGTCTATACGATCCGCAATTTGAGAAAGACGCCTGCGGAATGGGCTTTGTGGCTAACATCAAGGGAATTAAATCACACACGATCATCCAACAGGCACTGACCGTGCTTGAGAACATGGAGCATCGCGGTGGCCAAGGCAGCGAGCCGAACACAGGGGATGGAGCCGGGATCTTATTGCAAATTCCGCATACTTTCTTTGCCCGTGAAATGAAAGAGCTCGGCACACAATTACCGGCAAGCGGCGACTATGCAGTTGGTATGCTTTTCTTGTCCCAAGACGAGAGCATTCGCAGCAAGCATGAACGCGAGCTGGAAGCGATCATCCGCGAGGAAGGTCAAACTTTGCTAGGCTGGCGTACCGTTCCAACGAACGACGAGAAGCTTGGACACTCTGCGAAGTCGGTTAAACCGTTCGTTCGCCAAGTGTTCATCGGGAAAAGTGCTGAGCTTCAAGATGAGCTTGCCTTCGAACGTAAAATCTACGTCATTCGTAAACGTGCGGAGATTGCGATCCGCTATTCCGGCGCTGAAGGCGCTGATAGCTTCTATTTCTCCAGTATGTCCAGTAAAAAAATCGTGTACAAAGGGATGCTTACAACCGAGCAGGTTCGTTCCTTCTACGTCGAGCTTAATGATGAGACGATGGAAACGGCGCTCGCGCTCGTACACTCCCGGTTCTCCACGAACACGTTCCCAAGCTGGGAGCGCGCGCATCCATACCGTTATCTCATTCATAATGGCGAGATCAACACGCTTCGCGGCAACGTGAACTGGATGCACGCTCGTCAAACGATGTTCGCTACGGAATTGTTCGGTGATGATCTGGCGAAGATTAAGCCAATCATCAATCCAGACGGCTCCGATACGGCGATGTTTGACAACACGCTTGAATTCCTCTATCTCTCGGGACGTTCGTTGCCGCATGTGGCAATGATGATGGTACCGGAGCCTTGGTCTAACCACGAAGGCATGAGCGAAGAGAAACGTGCATTCTATGAATACCACAGCTGTTTGATGGAGCCGTGGGACGGACCAGCCGCAATGGCGTTCACCGATGGCACTCAAATCGGTGCGGTTCTTGACCGGAACGGTCTTCGCCCAGCTCGTTACTATGTAACGAAGGACGATGTCATCATTCTCGGTTCCGAAGCAGGCACCGTTCACATTGATCCAGAAAACATCCTATATAAAGACCGTCTTCGTCCAGGCCGTATGCTGCTTGTTGATACAAAAGCAGGCCGCATCGTATCGGATGAAGAGGTTAAAGCCCAAATCGCTTCGGAGCACCCATACCGCGAATGGCTCGATGAGCATCTCGTAGGTCTGGATGAGCTTCCGGATGCGCCTGAATTGCCAGAGCCAAGCCACGAAACGGTAGAACAGCGCCAGCAGGCGTTCGGCTATACGTTCGAGGATTTGCGCAAAGTGCTTGAGCCAATGGCAGGCAGCGGCGTTGAGCCGATCGCTTCCATGGGTTATGACGCGCCGCTTGCGATTCTGTCGGAGCGCCCGCAGCGTTTGTTCAACTACTTTAAGCAAATGTTCGCGCAAGTAACGAACCCGCCGATTGACGCGATTCGTGAAGAGATCATTACAGCGACAGGCACAACGCTTGGACCTGAGCGCAACCTGCTCAACCCTGAGCCTGAGAGCTGCCGCCATATCAAGCTGGCAACACCAGTATTGTCGAACGAAGAGTTCGCGAAGCTGCGCCATATTCGCCGTCCG
Source organism: Paenibacillus sp. sgz302114 (assembly GCF_056120345.1). Classification (NCBI taxonomy): domain Bacteria; kingdom Bacillati; phylum Bacillota; class Bacilli; order Caryophanales; family Paenibacillaceae; genus Paenibacillus; species Paenibacillus sp. sgz302114. The sequence continues at coordinate 367,231 of NZ_JBVYOI010000002.1, read as the reverse complement.
GGCTACAAGTCCATCACGCTTCCTACGCTGTTCACAGCGGACAAAGGCGAAGAAGGCTTGCGCTATGCTCTGAAGCAAATGTGCGAAGCGGCTGACCGCGTTATAGCTAAAGGTCATAATATTCTTATTCTATCCGACCGCGGCGTAGATCGTGAGAATGCGGCAATTCCGTCGCTGCTTGCTGTATCTGCTCTGCATCACCATTTGATCCGCGAAGGTACGCGCACGAAAGTCAGCATCCTGCTTGAATCCGGCGAGCCGCGTGAAGTGCATCACTTTGCACTACTGCTTGGCTACGGCGTAAGCGCAGTGAACCCGTACCTCGCATTCGAGACGCTTGATGACATGATCCGCCAAGGCATGCTGCGCGGCGTGAAGCATGATAAAGCGGTGAAGAACTTCATTAAAGCTGCAACGAAAGGCGTCGTTAAGATCCTGTCGAAGATGGGCATCTCGACAATCCAATCGTACCGCGGCGCACAAATCTTTGAAGCGGTTGGTCTGAAGGAAGATGTTGTTGACCAATACTTCACATGGACACCGACGCGTATCGGCGGTATTGGCCTTGATGTCATTACGGAAGAAACGCTTAAGCATCACAACCGTGCGTACTCCGAGCAAGAGGGCCGCGTAAGAGAGCTTGACTCCGGCGGTGAGTATCAATGGCGTAAAGACGGCGAAGATCACTTGTTCAGCCCGCAGACGATTCATACGCTGCAGATGGCTTCCCGTAACAACGACTACAAGCTGTACAAGAAATTCTCGAATCTCGTGCAAGGTGAAGATAAGAAGCATCTGACTCTTCGCTCGCTGCTCGAGTTCAACTTCGACGCTGATCCGGTACCACTGGATGAAGTAGAATCCGTGGAATCAATCGTGAAGCGATTCAAGACTGGCGCGATGTCGTATGGCTCAATCAGTAAAGAAGCACATGAGGCGCTTGCAATTGCGATGAACCGCATCGGCGGCAGATCCAATACAGGCGAGGGCGGCGAAGATCCAGCTCGTTACATTCCAGATGCGAACGGCGATTCCCGACGCAGTGCGATCAAGCAAGTTGCATCCGGTCGTTTCGGCGTAACGAGCAACTATTTGGTCAATGCCGATGAAATTCAAATCAAGATGGCGCAAGGCGCGAAGCCAGGCGAAGGCGGTCAATTGCCTGGACGCAAAGTATACCCTTGGGTTGCTGAAGTTCGCGGTTCGACGCCAGGCGTAGGTCTCATCTCGCCGCCGCCGCATCATGATATTTATTCGATAGAGGATTTGGCTGAGCTCATTCATGATCTCAAGAACGCTAACCCTCGTGCACGTATCAACGTGAAGCTCGTTTCCGAAGCTGGTGTCGGCACAATCGCAGCCGGCGTAGCGAAGGGCCGTGCAGATGTTATCCTCGTCAGCGGTTATGACGGCGGTACAGGCGCTTCTCCACTTGCATCGATCCGCCATGCGGGTATGCCGTGGGAGCTTGGCCTCGTTGAAACGCATCAAACGCTGATGATCAACAACCTGCGTGACCGCGTCGTTGTTGAGACTGACGGCAAGATTATGAACGGCCGCGACCTTGCGATCGCAGCATTGCTCGGCGCAGAAGAATATGGTTTCTCGACAGCTCCGCTCGTCGTGCTTGGCTGTATTATGATGCGCGTGTGCCAATTGGATACTTGTCCGGTTGGTGTCGCAACGCAGAACCCGGATCTTCGTCAGAAGTTCATGGGCGATCCAAGCCATGTAGCGAACTTCATGCTGTTTGTTGCGCAGGAGCTGCGTGAAATTATGGCTGAGCTTGGTTTCCGTACGATTCAAGAGATGGTCGGTCGCGTTGATCGCTTGAAGACCAAATCGCTGATCGAGCACTACAAGCTTAAAGGTGTTGATCTGACTCCGCTGCTGCATCAAGTGGAATTGCCGGAAGGCGCTGCACGGTTCTGCACGCAAGAGCAGGATCATAAGCTTGAAGAATCGCTTGATATGCAGAAGCTGCTGCCTCTGGCACAGGCTGCAATCGAATCGGGTGATAAAGTTCGCGCTACATTGCCAATCACGAACATCAACCGCGTAGTCGGTACAATCGTGGGTAGTGAAGTGACTCGCGCTTACGGTGCGAAGGGCTTGCCTGAAGATACGATTTCGTTCCACTTTGTCGGCTCCGCTGGCCAAAGCTTTGGCGCGTTCGTACCGAAGGGTATTACGCTCTCCCTCGAAGGCGACTCCAATGACTATGTCGGTAAAGGTCTATCCGGCGGTAAAATCATTGTAGCTCCGTCTCCGAAAGCAACATTCAAAGCAGAAGAGAACGTCATTATCGGCAATACAGCGTTCTACGGAGCAACTGGCGGCGACGCTTACGTCAGCGGTATCGCAGGCGAGCGTTTTGCAGTTCGTAACTCCGGCGTGAATGTCGTTGTCGAAGGCGTTGGCGACCACGGCTGTGAGTACATGACAGGCGGCCGCGTTGCAATCCTTGGCGTCACAGGCCGTAACTTCGCGGCTGGTATGTCCGGCGGCGTCGCGTACGTGCTTGATGAAGCAGGCGATTTCTACAAGCACTGCAACATCGAGATGGTCCTTCTGGAGCGTATCGAAGAGCAGCGCGATTCGGATGAGCTTCAGTCGATGATTCAGCGCCATGTGGATTACACGGGCAGTGAAATCGGCAAACGACTGCTCTCCGATTGGGAGACGTCCAAACAGAAATTTGTTAAAGTTATCCCGAAAGACTACAAGCGGATGCTGCAGCAAATCGAGAAGATGGAGCAATCCGGCTTAGTCGGAGATGAAGCGCTTCTCGCAGCTTTCGAAGCGAATATGAAAGAGCTCGCTCGTGTAGGCGGGAACTAAATAAAGAGCCTGACAAAAGAAGCCGTGTAGCGAGATGTTTCGCTGCCGGCTTCTTTTTATGTCAATAATTTTACCATCCGTTATTTAAATTACCATATATCGACAATAATAGAAGCGCCATGTGAGATTAGTCCCACATCCTTCGACACCCTTTTTGATTTCATTTGGATATAATGAGAAAAGACAAGTAGAGAGAGGACAATAAAGGAGTCGGTCAAGTGGATGGAGTGGTAGCTGGGGAAGATAGACGGAAGTCGTTCGGCAGAAGGTTCACTTTAATCAAAGGGAGTAGGAGCCGCGGGATGAGGAAAATAGAAGATCAGAAACAAGAGGTACATAACACCTCGCAGGCAGCCATAGAATTGGACGTACGCACCATTTTGGAGCAGCTTGGTATCGATCTTGCGAATTGGCCTGCAGACTTGCCACCACTACAAAAATAAATATTCCGAAAATGAAAACCATAGTCGGCTGACGACTATGGTTTTATTTATTTGCTTTTTCGTTATTTCATGTTACGTTCTGCGCGTACGAAAGCGATGAAGCGACGGGCCTCTTCAGGCGAGAGCTTCAGGCCGTCGATCGTCAGATCAAAGCGTTTCAAGAGATCCTCTTCGGAGAGCTCCAGCTGATCCACGAATTCACGCACAGGCGATTCGACAGTGGCATGAGGCGCGTTCGTCCTGCCGACTAGAAAATCGACAGTTACTTTGAACAAATCTGCGAACTTTGATAACGTTTCCGTGTCCGGCTCACGTCGGTTTTTCTCGTAATGGGATAGTGCCGCGCGTGATATTCCGAGCAGCCCCGCTGTCTGTTCCTGCGTCCAGCCCCGATCGTCTCTCAGTTTGGAAATCCGACTACCAATGCCCATAATTCTCCTCCTGATTCGAAATATACAACTCCATCTTAATACGAAATGTTTACAAATGCATGAAAAGCTACAAAATGTCACGTGATGAAAAAGAAAAGAATTGACATGATACAAATTGTATCTTAATGTATAAAGTGTAGCAGTTACAATTTGTATCATTCAAATGCGACTGATACATATATTATTTAATGTTACCCGAATTTGTGAAGTCTGAAACAAGTATAGCTAAATTTTTTTTGTATAGGAGCAGATGAGTTATGAAGCTGATGGTGACAGGCGGATCAGGATTTATCGGCAGCAACTTCATCCGTTACATGTTTGATCGCTATCCGGGCTACACGATTGTTAATTATGATCTGCTTGCTGATACGGGCAATGCGGCGCACATAACTGATCTATTCGGTGATGAAAGCTATCATGCTGTGCAAGGTGATATATGTGATTCGGCGCTCGTGCGGGATACGATTGTACGTTTCAATATTGATGTCATAGTGAACTTCGCTGCGGTGACAGACACAGGCGCACAAGCTGCGGAGGATACGGAGCGGTTAGTCCGCACGAATGTCCTCGGGACACAGGTGCTGCTTGATTTATGTAGAGAGCAGCAGGTGAAGCGGTTCGTGCAAATCTCAACGGGTGGCGTTTATGGCTCTTTGGGCAGAACCGGTTATTTCACGGAAGAAAGCCCTATAAATCCAAGCAACCCCTATGATGCGAGCAAGGCAGCGGCGGATCTTCTCGTGCGTGCTTATTACAAGACGTATGGGCTGCATGTGAATATGATTCGTTCAGCTTGTATTTACGGTCCGTTTCATTATAGTGCCTCATCCGCCGCTGCGCAGTTCATTACGAGCGCTATGCAGAATAAGCAGCTTCCGCAGCTGGATGGCAGCTTCCATGTGCGCGATTGGCTGCATGTAATGGACCTTGCTTCCGCCGTTGAACGGGTGCTGCATGATGGTAAATCCGGCGAGGTGTACAATATTGGCGGCTTTAATGAGCGCCGCGATTTGGACGTTGCTGAGCTAATCGTTGGGCTGCTTCAGAAGCCATCCTCACTCCTTCCTGTCGCCAAGCAATGCCGCGAGGGCAAGTACCGTCGATACACGCTCGATCCGTCGAAGATCGCTTCATCGCTCGGATGGAAGCCGAAATATACATTCGAGCAAGGCATTGAAGAGACCGTCGTCTGGTTCGCTCGCCATCGTGTGGATGGCCTTCAATTGCAGGAACGGGCTTAGGAAGAGGTGAGCATACATGAAATTTACCTATAAGAAGCTACTCATATGGACGAGTGCAGCCGCTGCTTCTTTCATACTAATTGCAGCTAGCTTGACATGGTATCTGTATCACTCTGCTGAGCGGACAGTCGTTCAGATGCATGAGGACATTAAGCCTACGAAGCAGGTTTATGTGAGTACCGATACGGATGTGAAGAATTCTGTAACCTCACCTTTGCTCATGAGTAAAGGGCAAGGGTTAGCGCCTTTCACCGTGCTGATGCTTGGTGTAGATCAGAGAGAGCATGACCGTGGCCGTTCGGATACGATGATCGTGCTTGCCGTGAACCCGCAGAAGAAATCCGTCCTGATGTTCAATATTCCAAGGGATACGCGTGTCGTCATTCCAGGCAGGGCCGGCATGGACAAAATCAATCATGCTTATGCATTCGGCGACGTGGAGATGTCGATCGGGGCGGTCGAGCAGTTTCTGGATTATCCAATCGATTACTACATTAAAGCGAATATGGAAGGCTTTGCTAGGGTCATAGATATGCTCGGCGGCGTTAAGGTCAACAATGAGGCGGCGTTCCAATTCGACGGCGTGAGCTTCGCCAAAGGGAATTTGTTGCTGAAGGGTGAAGACGCGCTGAAATATTGCCGGATGCGGCATGAAGATCCAAGAGGTGATCTTGGCCGCAACACAAGGCAGCGAGCTGTTGTAGAAGGTGTTATGCATAATGCGGTCAGTCTTGCTAGCGTCACTCATTTCCACGCGCTGTTAAGTACCCTTGGCAACAATGTGAAGACGAATATGACCTTCAATGAGATGAAACATCTTGTATCTGTTTATAAGCCGCAAAGCGAGAGTTTCACGACGACTGAGATCTCGGGGAAGGGAGCCACGATCGGTGGCATCTGGTACTACCTTGTCAATGATACGGAACGAAGCCGCATTCACAACCGTTTGAAGTCGCAGCTTATGCAAGGAGATTGAATAGAGGTATAAAACAAGCCATCCGTTCATAAAGTGAAGTAGCTTTTTGGACAGGGGTGGAAAGTAAATGAGCGGACGACAAAGAGGCGGGTTACCCGGAATGAAGCTGCTGCTGGGACTTGTCATCGTGCTAGTGGTGTGGCTCTGTTGGCGTAATCTCTCTGGCCTGTTCCAGTCCGGAGATGATGAACAGGCGCAAGCGGCGGTAGAGCAGTTCTATTCATTTGAGCAGCAAGGCGATTACGGCAGCTCATGGGAGCTGTTTCATCCCGAGATGCAGCAGCGCTTCAAGAAAGCGGAGTATATACAGAACCGCGCCCATATTATGATGCAGGACTTCGGCGTGAACACGTTTGATGTTCATATTGGCAGTCCTTCCCGCATTGCCGATTGGAAGTTGACCGAAGGTGCCGCGCCGATTCCGGTCGTTTACGAATTCGATGTGGAGGAATCGTTCCATAGCCAGTATGGCAACTTCACGATCGTACAACCTTGCTATGCAGCCTATGACTCCGGCAAATGGAAGCTGCTCTGGTCTTATGAACAGCTGCATGCAGGCAATGCCCAGAATGCGCACTAATGTTGCAGGTGCAAGTCATCGCAGTTAGATTTCAGTTGAAATGAGGCGTAGACGTCGTGGAAAAGTCGAGCGAGAAGCAGCCGCGCGAACATATCCGAATCCGGCTTCGAGAGGGCGCGCAAGTAGAGGTGTCCATCTGTCATATTCAGGGAGAGGGAGCGGATTCCGCCGCTTCCAAGGTCCTGCTGCACAATATGAGCCCCGCGGGGCTGCGATTTCAGAGCCATCTACGTTTTCCAGTCAGCAAGAGCTATCTGCTTCAATTCTCGATTACGCTGGATGAGTGGCAGTTCTGTCTGCTTGGACATGTTGTCTGGCGCCGGAAGGAAGGCAATTATTATGCGTACGGTTGCTCTTTTATCCCGGATGAGGAAATTCGTAAAGCCATTATGTGCGCCTTACTGACAAAGTTGCAGGCAATGAGTCCAAGACAGGTGCGTATACATGAACTATATCGCCGGATGACTTATAAGAAAGAGGCTTCCTTAAACCGGTTGGACGTCAAAGGATAGAATAGGAGTGATAGAACTTGTTGAATAAAGAGCATTTTCATTGCGTGGGGTGCGGCTGCATGCTGCCTAGGCTAGAGGCTGAAATGGTGTTTCTGACCGGGTTTTATAAAGTCATCTATCCGCTTGGCTGCTGCAAATCTTGTTGTAGGCCGCCGGATCAGCGGCTCATGCGCATCGAGACTGACACGTTCTCGATATTGAGACAGACAGAACAGCTGCTTCTGTATGTATAAGCTGGAGTTGCTGGATAAGCATAAACTTCCAATCGCTTCCTGACTTCTGTATACTGGTGAAGACGCGAGCCGTGTAAAATGATTACCGCTCACAGAGCTTTGCCAAACAGGGGGTATAGAGGTGAACAGTTCATTCGGCTCCATAGAGGAGCCAATAGTCAGGCTGCAGCAAGTGACGAAGACAATCGGCAGGCGGACGATTATCGACAGCTTAACGCTTGATTTGCCGCGTGCGGAGGTGTTCGGTTTTCTTGGTCCCAACGGTGCGGGCAAGACGACAACGATTCGAATGATGGTCGGGCTGATGTCACTGACCAAGGGCGATGTCCTTATTGAAGGCCATAGCATCCGGACCCACTACGAGCAGGCGATCCGCCATGTTGGTGCAATTGTAGAGAATCCAGAGATGTACAAATATTTGACAGGCTTTCAGAACCTGCTGCACTTCTCGCGCATGGTGCCGGGTATTACGAAGCAGCGCATTGACGAGGTCGTTGAGCTTGTTGGCCTGAAGAGCCGCATCCATGACAAAGTGAAGACGTACTCGCTCGGAATGCGCCAGAGGCTCGGCGTCGCGCAAGCCATTATGCATAAGCCATCGCTGCTCATTCTGGACGAGCCTACGAACGGACTTGATCCAGCCGGTATTCGCGAGCTGCGCGATTACCTCAGGAAGCTGGCGAAGGAAGAGGGCATAACGGTATTCGTATCGAGCCACTTGCTGAGCGAGATGGAGCTCATGTGCGACCGTGTCGCCATCATCCAAGCAGGCAAGCTCATCGACGTGCGCAGCATCCGTTCGGACAAGCCGCTCGCCGATCAAGAGAGCCAAGTGCTGTTCGAGGTCGATCAACCGGATAAAGCGGTGCAGCTGCTTGCGGAGCACGGAGCTGAGCGAGAAGAAGACGCTGCACTTGTGCGGGCAGACCGCGAGATGATTGCGCAGATCAATGCATCGCTTGTAGGAGCAGGCATTAAAGTATATGGCATTCGCGTCCTGAACAAGTCTCTAGAGGATCAATTCCTGGAGATGACGGGAGGTGAGCAGGTTGTTTGATTTCCTACAGCTTGTACGTAATGAGAATATGAAGATTTATCGCCGAATCGGAACATGGATTATGCTCGGTATTATTCTTGTGCTCGTAATCGTCTCCAGCTCGCTGACAAGGTGGCTGTCCGAGAAGGATACGATGTGGACCGTGATGAACGGTATCGATCAGCTGATGTACTACTTGATTACGATTTTTACCGTTGTCGTATCAGCGGAAAGCGTAGCTGGCGAGTTCTCGTCCGGCACGATTAAGCTGTTGCTTATCCGGCCATGGAGCCGGAGCAAGATTCTGCTCTCGAAGTATGTTTCCCTGCTCTTGTTTGCCCTCGTGCAAACCGTGCTGATGTTCGTCTCGTCATTTGTACTGAACCTCATCTTGTTCGGGTACAATCAAAGCGCAACAGCTAATGAGGCGCTAGGCGTATTGAACAGTGCGCATCCGCTCTCCTATATGATTCAAGCGTATGTGCTTGATTACATCGGGCTCATTATGATCGTGACATTCAGCTTCATGCTGTCGACGATCTTCCGCAGCGGCGGGCTTGCGATCGGCCTGTCGATGTTTATTTATTTCTTCGGACTTATCGCAAGCGGCATCCTGATGTCGCTCAATTATAAGTGGGTCGAGTACCTGCTGTTTCTGCACCTGAACTTGAAGCAGTATTTGCAGAGCACAACCATTGCGCATAATATGACGCTCGGCTTCTCGCTCGCCGTTCTAGCCGGGTACTACATCATCTTTATGGGGATTACATGGCTAATCTTCAATAAGCGGGATGTGGCGACGTAAACGAACGAAGGAACAGATAGAAAGGAGCCTTAGGCTGGTCTTTTGTAACCGGCTCAAAAGGCTCCTTTTTTGCGGTTTATCCGGCTTGACGAGTTTTTTCCTTCGCTTGCTGCTGCTGTCCTGGCTGTTGGGAGGGAGCATCATTTTCTGGCAGCTGGCGCGTGCGCGGTTCGATCTGGCGTTCCATTCGGCAGTTGCCGTTATAGATGCCGCCGTCTTGAATCAGTATGCTGTGCGCCAGCACATTGCCGAATAGCTGGCCAGACGCCGTAATGATAAGCCTGCCCTTGACGACTATATCGCCGTGGACTCTGCCGGCAATCGTCAAATCTTGAGCCGTGATGCTAGAGCGCGCTACGCCGTATTCCCCGATAATGACATCGCCCTTGCATTCGATATCTCCTCGATGCTCGCCCTCAATACGTATGCCATGTTCGCTGATCAGCTTCCCTTCGACATGAGTGCCTTGTCCGATAAGGGTTTCAGCCGATGAGCTCCGCTTTGATTCCTTGAACACCCGCAGATAATCACCCGCCTTCTCTCACGGTTACATGCATAATGCTATTTATTCTTAGAAGCAAAGAAACATGCCAACTAAAGATGTATACGGCTCCTATCGAGAGAGAAAGCTAGTTCTATATCATCTGGGAGGAAATGGGGGAACCTGCAATGATTTGGGCGCTCGCTGGACTCCTGATCTTTATTTTTCAAATCGCGACGATTCTCGTTCTGGAATACCGCCACCCGGCCAAAACGATCGCCTGGCTGCTTATTCTGTTCGTTCTGCCGATTATCGGCTTCGTCATGTACTACTTTCTCGCGCAAGAATACCGGCGGCGAAGAAATATACGCAGAAGAGGCATCTACATGTCGGATACGCTGCGTAAGGCGCTGCTCCGCTGCAAGCTTATTCACCGGCAGAGCGATATGCAGGGGAATCGGTTTGCCGAGCAAGAGAGACTCTATCACATTTTGCAAAATATTTCCGTTTCCCCAATTACCGGCTGCAACGAAACGACCGTACTGGCGAACGGCGAAGCGACGTATGAGGCGATGTTTGCTGCGATTGCTTCGGCACGGCATCATGTTCACGTCGAGTCGTATACGATTCGGGACGATTCTGTTGGACAGCAGCTGAAGGAGCTGCTGCTTGCGCGGGCGAGAGCCGGTGTTGAGGTGCGGGTTATCTACGACGGGATCGGCAGCGTGGAGCTTAGCGATAAGTATGTGAAGGAGCTGCGCCTTGCAGGGGTAGAGATCCAGTGCTTCCTGCCGCCACGCATCGCCTTCTTCGAGAAACGGATGAACTTTCGCAATCACCGCAAAATCATCGTCGTTGACGGTCTTGTCGGCTTCATAGGCGGCATTAACTTCGGAGTGGAATATGTAGGCGGCAATCCGAAGCTCGGCTTCTGGCGGGATACGCACCTGCAGCTTCGGGGGGATGCCGTATACTTCCTGCAGGAAGTATTCATCTACGATTGGTGGTATGCATCGAAGAAGAAGCTGGCTGGATCTGCGTACTTGCCCGAGCATTCGTGCGAGAGCTCGGAGCAGGTACAGATCGTGCAGAGCGGTCCCAACATGCGGGATGACGCCATACTGGAATATATATTCGCGGCGGTTACCGCGGCGAAGTCTCGAATTTACATGACGACGCCTTACTTTATCCCAGACGCGAGCATTCTGATGGGACTGCGGACTGCGGCGCTTGGCGGCGTGGATGTGCGGATAATTATTCCGTACGTGCCGGATACGAAGCTTGTGCTCATGGCCTCGCTGTCCTACGTCGAGGAAATGCTCGCAGCCGGCGTTCGGATCTACCGCTATAAAGGCGGCTTCGTACACGCGAAAGTCATTATCGTCGACCAGCTGCTCGCATCAGTCGGGACAGCGAATATGGATATGCGGAGCTTATTCAGCAATTTCGAGATTAATGCGCTGCTATTCGACGAGAAGGCGATCGAGCGGCTTGAGGCTGATTTCATGAACGATTTGCAAAGCTGCACAGAGGTCAGCCTTGCGGAGTTCCGCAAACGTCCGCTGAAGCAGAAGGTAGCAGAGGCAGCCGCGCGGATGCTGTCTCCGCTGTTGTAAGGTGTTTAAACGTTCAGCAGCGACGGACGGTCCAGCGCGACAATGGAGGCGAGCGGATGGTCGCGGCCTGTGATGAGATGATGCAAAATATGCGCACCCATCATGCTATAGACAGTGCCGTTGCCGCCGTAACCGAGACAGTAGTAAACGCCGCTCCAATTCGGATCGGCACCGATGAATGGGAGCCCGTCGCGCGATAAGGCGAAGGTGGCGTTCCATGCATAGTCAAGCGAGAAATCAATAGATGGGAATAACGCTTGGATGTTGGACAGCACCTTCGCGGCCTCCTTCCTAAGCTCGCTGTCGCTTGTCAGCAGCTCCTTTGTTTGCACATCTCCTCCGCCTGCAATGATGCGTTTGTCTTCCGAGAATCGCATGTAGAAGTATGGCCTTGCCGTCTCCCAGAACAGGTAACGGCTGAACGTTTCGTATAGCTCTGGCTGAGGATTCGTCACAAGCGCGTAAGTGCGGTTCATCACTGACTTCACGAGCTTGCCGCGCAGCTCTTCTGGCTCGTAGCCGACGGCGTAGATGACATGCTTCGCCTGCAGCTCGTGCCCAGCGGAGGTCTGCAGCTTGTGTTCGCCACCGCTAGGATCCGTACTATGGTTGATGAGATCCGTCTGCTCATAGACGGCAAGCCCGAAGCGGCTCACGGCGGCATCAATAAGGCCGTGCACGAACCGATAAGGATTAACCGATGCATCGCCATACGTCTCGATGGCGCCTGGCTTGCGAAACGGAAACCGGGCTGAGATTTGCTCCGGCTCCAAGTATTCGACTTCGAACAGATGGCGCTTCAGCAGCTCGTACTCGCGCTTAAGCTTAGGGACATCCTGCTCCGTACTCGCATAATAAAGGCTGCTCTGCCTAACATACTTTGCCGCGCCTGACCCAAGCTCGGCTGCTAGCTCGCCAATCTGCTCGACCGCCAGTTTGCAGCCTTTATAGAATAGGACCGCGTCCCCTTCGCCAATCTGATCCGCAAAGTCGCACAGCATCGTATCATTGCAATATTGAAGCAGTCCCGTATTGGCAAGCGAGCTGCCTGCGGCGATATCGCCGCGTTCAAGCAGCACAGTCTTCAAACCGCTGCGGGATAGGATGTACGAGCAGAGTGAGCCGGACATACCGCCTCCGATAATGGCGACGTCGGCCTTCATATTTTGGGTGAGCGGGGGATAGACGGTTGGTTGGTCCATTGTACTAGGCCAATACAGATGGCCTTCATGTAGATGTTTGATGGTCATACTCATGCCTCCTCCTGGCTACTATGCCCCAATTTGCCATGAAAAAAAGAGGAGATCGCATGGATCCCCTCTTCGTACGGTACGATTAATTAATCTTGAATCGGATCGGGCACGAGCCCTTCCTCTAGCAGCTCACTATTCGTCTTCATCGCTTCCATGTCTGCGCCAAGCTGCTGCATGTCGTGGAAGTCATGAACCATTGAACCGTTGAGCACCTCCTGTATCGCTTTTGCTTTGCGTCCAGCACCGCCGGGTATTGGATTTTCCATGATCATCAGCTCCTTGGTATACTAGTGATGAGATGAGACAAGCTTGTCAAAGCGTATTTGATCAGCTTGCAAGTATATAACCATCCATAAGCCAATTTGAAACGGATGGACGGATAGCTGGCAACAAGAATAGGCTGTTAGGGAGACAAAGCTTAAACATGATGGAAAAGGTCGGATGAGGATTGAATATGGCTAAAATAGGCACGAAGACAGACAAATATCCGGCGGCAAACGAGGTGCTGGGCGTTCCCCTCGTACTTACGACTAGAGGCGATTTCGTCGAAAATGTTCACAGCGGCCATGCGGCGGTTGTTACAGCGGACGGCCGATTAGCCGCACATGCCGGGGATGCGAATATTATTAATTTCTTGCGGTCCACCGCGAAGCCGATTCAAGCTTTGCCGAGCGTGATAGGCGGCGTAATTGAAGCGTATGGGCTTGGCGATGAGGCTATCGCGTTAATGTGCGCCTCGCATCAAGGCACTCCTGCGCATATCGCGGTGCTCGAGCGGATGCTCGCGCAAACCGGCTTGCTGGAGGAGCAGCTTGTGTTCGCGGCTGCGCTGCCGGCGAATGCCGAGGCGCGCGACGCACTGCTCGCAAGCGGAGGAAGCCCGCGCAAGCTGTATCATGTTTGCGCAGGCAAGCATCTCGGCATGCTCGCGCTGTGCAAGCTGCGCGGCTGGCCGATGGAGACTTATACGCAGCCGGAGCATCCGCTGCAGCAGGAACTGCTGCGCATCGTCGCAGCGATCGCGGACGTGCAGCCGGAAGCCGTCGAGTCGGCAATCGACGGCTGCGGCTTGCCGGTGTTCGCGCTGCCGCTTTGGCGCCTAGCGCTCATCTATGCGCGCTTCGCTGCCTGGGGCAGCGATGAAGCGACTGCTGCGCAGCCTGCCGCAAGCGGCGAAGCCGCAACGGGTCCGGCGGCAGCGGCGCCAGCGTCAGCGGAGGGCATAGCCGCCATCGGTGCAGCGGCGCGGCGGATCGCCGCTGCAATGGCCAGCCATCCGGCCCTCGTGGAGGGACCGGATCGGCTGGCGAGCGTCATGCTCGGCTGCGGCGACGGGAACGTCGTCGCGAAGAGCGGGGCGCAAGGCGTCTTCGTCTTCGCCCTGCTAAGAGAGCAGCTCGCAGTGGCGATTAAGCTCGCGGACGGCGGCGAATCGGCTTGGCCGGAGGCGGTATGCGCCGTGCTCGAGCAACTGCAGCTCGGCGAGGAGCTTGCCCGCTGCATCCGTAGCCAAATCTCGCCGGAGCTGCGCAACGATGCCGGGCAGCTGGTCGGCTGCCGCGAGGCATGCGTGACGCTGGAGCGGCATCAATAAGGGAAGCGCCAAGCTGCGGAGCTTAATGCCGCCGTTTGGCGCTTCTTTTTTACATGAACCGCAGCGCTTCAAAGGAATCACGGCTGCTCGTTGTCGAATGTACTGGAAGCAGCTTGTTTTTTTGTTTTTTATACAAGCTTAGCTTGGAGAGGAGATTGATTATTACGTCATGACACTAATACCAGAGGATTTCAATGCAAAGATGCTAGCCAACCACGGTTCACGGGTAGAAGGGTGGATGCAGTCGCTGCCCGAGCTTATCGCTAGAAGCGAGGAACAATTCGGCATTAAGGCGGAAGCGCCATTCAACAATTTGTCTTTTAACTATATCGCTCATGGAACTAACGAGGCTGGCAAGCCGATTGTGCTCAAGCTTGCTTTTCTTAAGGACGAGCTCGCTCAAGAGATGAGGACGATGAACGCATACGCTGGCAGAGGAGTGGTTCAAGTGCTCGCATTGGACGAGGAGCTTGGTGCTGCTGTACTCGAACGTGCTGTTCCAGGTACGCCGCTGTCCGCTATGCTCGATGACAATGCAGCGACTGTCGTTTTCTGTGAGATGTTGGGGCGGCTCCGCCGTCCGTTCGAAGGTGAAGCGGGGCATTTCCAGACGATTCGGAGATGGTTCGAAGGGATTGTCCGCTACCGCGGCCGATTCAACGGGGGTACAGAAGGACCGCTGCCCGAGCATTGGGTAGTCCGTGCCGAAGAGCTATTGGAAGAGCTTATCGCGACGACAACCGAGACCGTTCTGCTGCATGGCGATCTGCATCATGAAAATATTTTGCGGCAAGGGGATGATGGATGGGCTGTCATCGATCCGAAAGGGATTGTCGGCGACGTCCATTTCGAGACGCTCCAGTATTTGCTCAACTATAAGGATCGGGGCGGAGATTACGATACCGTCCTCCGCCGCCGCGTCGCGATAATGACAGAGCGGCTTGGCCTGGAGCATCGCCGCATCGCGCTGTGGGGCATCGCCCGAGGCGTCCTTGAAGCGTGCTGGACAATCGAGGATGGCGATGATAACTGGCAGGAAGGCATCGACATTTCGGAGCGGTTCGCGAAGCTGCTGGACTAGCCTTCACAGCAGCTTCATCGCCTCGCGATAAGCAGTAGGCGACTGGCCGTAGAAGCGGCGGAACTGCTTGGAGAAGTAAAGCGGGTCCTGGAAGCCGACAGAAGCCGCAATCTGTTCGATCGTCAGTTCCAGCCGCTCGCGCAGCAGCAGATGAGCCTTGTCGATGCGCAGCTTGAGCAGGAAGGTTACCGGCGTAATGCCAGTCTGCTGCTTGAACATGCGCGATAGATAGGCGCGATTGTAGCCGAGCGTTTCTGCCATGTTCTCGATTGAGATCGGCTCGGCGTATTGGGTCGACAAGTAGCGGATCATCTGGTTTGTCAGAACTTCACTGTCCGAGCCCTGCTGCTCGGCGGCACTATTCTCCCCTTGCTGCGCTGCGCCGAACTCTGCGAACAGCAAATGCAAATAGCCGGTCGCGCGCAGACTTGCCGTAAGGCCACCAAGGCGGAACGCCCGCTGAATGCTGTGAAACAGCACGCCGATGCGCGGGTTCGTCCCTGTATCGATGATCGGCACATTGGTATTGAGCCCCGCACCAGTTACGAGGCCCGTCGCTCGGTTCCCTTCGAACGCAATCCAGCGGTAACGCCAGGGATCGTCCTCGCTCGAGGCATAGCTAATCAGCTGATCGGGATGAATGAGGAACGATTGTCCAGCTCGTAGTTCATGCTGGATGCCAGCATATGAGAACGTGCCGGTTCCGGCTAGGATATAGTGCATCAAATAGAAGTCATATACCTTCGGACCGATGAGATGATTGGGCTTCGTCTGACTCTCACCGGAAAATAATACATATATATCACCATGTTCATCCGGCACAGGATTGGATAGCACGGAGTAGGTCGGTGTAAGCTCCATTTGGCTGTACTCCTTCGTTTACGACATCTTCCTGTTACCATTTATTGTAGCATATAACGGTGCTGTAGCGATCTGTGAAGTCACAAAATTCCATGTGATAAGCACATCATACCATTTTGTTCATATGCGTGAGCCGCTATACTGAACCTATAATCATTCAACTACAATACGAAAGAGAGTGGTATGAATTCATGGCTAACATTGAACAATTGACGAATCAGTTTCTGAACATATACGGGGAATCGGCTGAGCCTATCGCTGCATTCCATGCGCCGGGACGCGTTAATCTCATCGGCGAGCATACGGATTACAACGGCGGTTACGTCTTCCCGGCCGCACTTACTTTCGGTACGACGCTCATCATTCGCAAACGTAATGACGACCAGCTCGGCCTTGCGTCGACGAACTTCGGAGCGACGAAGAAACATCTGCCTATCTCGCCGATCGTATTCGATGAAGCGGATGATTGGATGAACTATCCGAAGGGTATCGTGGGCGAGCTTCAGCAGCGCGGCACGACATTCGCAAGCGGCTTCGACCTGCTCTATCACGGTGAAATCCCGAATGGCGCTGGATTGTCATCCTCGGCTTCCATCGAAGTCGTAACAGCTTACGCGCTTCTCACAATGGCTGGACTTGCAACAGATACAGTCGAGATCGCTCGTTTGGCACAGAAATCCGAGAATGAATTCAACGGTGTCAAATGCGGCATTATGGACCAGTTCGCGGTTGCGAACGGCAAGAAGGATCATGCCATTCTGCTTATGTGCGATACGCTTGAATATGACCTGATTCCGTTCAGCTCCGGCGACTACCAGCTCGTCATCGGCAACACGAACAAGCGCCGCGGGCTTGTCGATTCCAAGTACAACGAGCGCCGCAGCCAGTGCGAGCAGGCGGTTCAAGATTTGAAGGCTGCTTTCCCTAACTTGACGCTGCTCGGTCAGCTGTCGGTAGAGCAGTTTAATGCGAATCAGCACTTGATTGCGGACGAGGTTGTACTGAAGCGCGCGAAGCATGTTATTGAAGAGATTGATCGCGTGCTCCAATCCATGAAAGTGCTGAAGGAGAACGACCTTAGCGCATTCGGACAGCTGATGAACGCTTCCCACGATTCGCTGCGCGACCTGTACGAAGTAACAGGCGATGAGCTTGACGCGATGGTAGCAGCAGCGCGTACCGTTCCAGGCGTGCTCGGCTCCCGCATGACAGGTGCTGGCTTCGGAGGCTGTACGGTATCGCTTGTGCACAAGGACAGCATCGATAGCTTTAAAGCGGAAGTTAGACGTCAATATACGGAAGCAACTGGACTGACAGCAGACTTCTATGTTTGCACAATCGGCAACGGCGTAGAGCGTCTGTCTTAATCGTATTACAAATAAAGATGTAGAGAGGGAGAGGACCTGCTTATGGCAGTATTAGTAACTGGAGGCGCGGGCTATATCGGCTCGCATGCCGTAGCGGCATTGCTCGAGCGTGGTGAAGAGATCGTTATCGTCGATAATTTGCAGCAAGGCCACAGAGATGCGGTGCTTGGCGGTAAGTTGTATGTCGGGGATTTGCGGGACGGCGAGTTTTTGGATACGGTGTTTGGCGAGAACAGCATCGACGCGGTCATTCATTTTGCGGCAAACTCGCTCGTTGGCGAGAGCATGAAGGACCCTGGAAAGTATTATCATAATAACGTATACGGTACGCTTTGCTTGCTCGAGAAGATGAATCAGTACGATGTGAAGAAGATCGTCTTCTCTTCAACGGCGGCAACGTATGGCGAACCGGAGAGTGTGCCGATTCACGAGCATGACCGCACACTGCCGACGAACACCTATGGCGAGACGAAGCTTGCGATGGAAAAAATGATGAAGTGGTTCGATGTCGCATCTGGCATCAAATATGTATCGCTTCGTTATTTCAATGCAGCAGGCGCGCATGCAAGCGGCAAAATCGGCGAGGATCATAATCCTGAGACGCATCTTGTGCCCATTATTCTTCAGACGGCGCTCGGTCAGCGCAGCCATATCTCGATCTTCGGCGAAGATTATCCGACAGAGGATGGCACTTGTATCCGCGACTACATTCACGTCAGCGACTTGGCGGATGCGCATGTGCTGGCAGTTGATCGCCTACGCAGCGGCGGAGACAGCGCGATCTATAACCTTGGCAACGGCACGGGCTTCTCCGTGAAGCAAGTCATTGATATTGCGCGCCAAGTTACGGGACGCGACATTCCAGCTGTCATTGAAGCGCGCCGCGCAGGCGACCCGGCGGTGCTTGTCGCTTCATCGGAACGCGCTCGCAGCGAGCTGGGATGGAAGCCTTCGCGCGATAAGCTCGAAGATATTATTGGCAGCGCATGGGCTTGGCATCTAGCTAATCCGACTGGCTACAACAAGCAATAATGCGTGAAGTTGCAAGGAAAGGAGCATTTCAGATGACCGAACACCAATCAGTCCCAAGCACGGGGGATGTGCTCATTCTTATCGAACGGCTCGTGCAATTTGCAGCGCAGCGCGGCATGCTTGCTTCACTGCTAGATGAGTATGGCGCTCGCAATGCGCTGCTTGATCTATTCCGCTTATCAGAGGCTTATGGAGGAGCGGTGCCGGAAGAACGGCTTGAAAGCGCAGGCCCGTTGCTCGAGCCGCTGCTTGATTATGGCGCTTCCATTGGACTCATTCCGGACAACACGCTGACTTTCCGCGATTTGCTTGATGCGCGCATTATGGGGCTGCTTATGCCGCGTCCATCCGAAGCGGTTGCGCAGTTCAAGCGCACCGCGCAGCAAGAGGGCATTAAGAAAGCGACGGATGATCTATACCGCCTTAGCATAGATTCCAACTATATCCGGATGGACCGGATTGCGAAGAATCAGTATTGGGAGCATCCAACCGATTACGGCAAGCTGGAAATAACGATCAATCTCTCCAAGCCCGAGAAGGATCCGAAAGAAATCGCTCTGTTGAAGACGATGGCGCAGAGCCATTACCCGAAATGTCTGCTATGCCCGGACAATGTCGGGTACGCCGGCCGCGCGGATCATCCCGCTCGCCAAAATCTGCGCGTCGTGCCGCTTGAGCTGCAAGGCGATGCTTGGTATTTCCAGTACTCTCCATATGTGTACTATAACGAGCACAGCATTGTGTTCCACAGCAAGCATGTGCCAATGCGGATTACACGGGATACGTTCGCGCGGCTGCTGGATTTCGTCGATGAATTCCCGCATTATTTTATCGGCTCGAATGCGGATTTGCCGATTGTCGGCGGTTCGATTCTGAACCACGATCATTTCCAGGCGGGGCGTCATGTGTTCCCGATGGAGATTGCGCCGATCGAGCAAACATTCGTGGATCCTTCCGTACAGGGCTTAACGTTCAGCACAGTGGCATGGCCGATGTCGGTAATCCGGCTGAGCGGCAATGACAAGGCCGCTGTTCTTGAGGCGGCAGGCCAAATCTTAAGTGCATGGCGTGAATACAGTGACGCGGATGCGGATATTCGAGCTTTCACCGAGAAGGACGGTGAGCGGATATCGCACAATACGATTACGCCGATCGCCCGTCTGCGTGACAATGGGCAATATGAGCTCGATTTGGTACTGCGCAACAACCGGACGAGCGCTGAGCATCCAGATGGGATTTTCCATCCACATGCGCATTTGCATCATATTAAGAAAGAGAACATTGGCCTCATTGAGGTGATGGGTCTTGCAGTGCTGCCGGGAAGGCTCAAATCCGAGCTGGAGCAGATCGCTTCGCTGCTGACGGGCGATACCGCTTATGACAGCACAGCGGTACAAGGCGGTGCGCTCGGCAAGCATGCGCATTGGATTGAGACGATGATTGCGGAGCATGGTACATCTCTGAAGCAGGAACAAGCCGAAGCTCTGCTGACGGATGAAGTTGGCAGCAAATTCCTTGAGGTGCTAGGAGATGCCGGCGTTTATAAGCGTACGGCGGAGGGACAGGAAGCTTTCTCCAGATTTATGCAATTTATCGGACTAGCAAGAGCTTACTAATCATAGATCCTATATGGAGCTTTTCCCCCGAAACATGGCAGTGTGCATGTACGGGAAGGAAGGCTTCTTTTTATGTTAATTTATAAAATTTCACAAATAAATCACAAATTCACGTATATATTTCAATATAATGAAAAGGAACTTAAGAAGTTACGTCGAAAATAGTTATGTAAAGTAAAATTAACGATAACTGGGGGGACATTCATATGCCAATTCCTATTATTCCAATCGATGCCTTCTTGGCGCTGTCGAGTGACGACCAAGTGGAAAAACTCAAGCAGTGGAAGATGGATTACACGTTGAAAGATATTCGAGATGCTTGGGGTTTTAAGCACTCCGCTCAATATTACATGCTGCTGAAGAAGCTTCGGATCTATGAGCGAGTCGTCAATAAATCGGATAAATTCTCGCCGGAACAGCTGATGTCAGCCCGATTGGGCGCAGAAGCTTATACTTCTGCGGGTTATTCGGTGAACGAACGTACGATCCCAGCGGATCAATTCGGCTACGAGCTGAATGTGACGCTGAATGGGCCAGAGCTTGCAGATAAGTTGGATCGCCTTGCTCATTTTTTAAAGGGTGAACATAAAGCGGTTACAATTAAGATGTCGATCTCTGCTTCACGCGCAGTACCGGCGCCGCCATCTGATTTGAACGACGAGGAATAATCCTCCAATAGGAATACATAAATAAAACCGGGCGCAGCTGCGCTCGGTTTTATTTATGTATAATATCGGATCAGTTCTTCTCTCTCAGATGACCTAGCTCGGAGACGATTGCTTCAACTTCGCTGATGCTGAATTTATCTTTGCTCGCTACGATATCGTATACGTCCTTCAGATCCTCATATTTGGTCAGGCTGAAGTTGGAAGCTTGCATCGCAGCTCCAGAAGCCATGCGCAGCTTGTTCTTGATCGTATCAATCATGAATTCGACGTTGTCTTGATTCGGTTCTGCCAAGTTTCTCATTCTGGTATTCCTCCTTACGCGACTTGTATAGCTTGAACGTATTGTATCACGACGGCAGCAATGTTTGCTATGGCATATCATGCAAAGCGATCTTCGCGCCAAACGTCAATTTGATGGGGCTGGATGATTTCGGTACAATGAAGAATGAGAGAACTCAAGAGGAGAACCTTAATGATGGGCAATCGGGCGAAAACGCGAAAATATCGGCAAACAGACCCGGTCAGCCGGGAGCGGGTGTCGATTGAAGGTGTAACGGAGCTGCTTCGCGAAGCGTCGGCTAAACATCCAGATCGTTCGAGTATCGCATTCGTATGTATCGGGACGGACTGCTCGACTGGAGATTCGTTCGGCCCTTGGGTCGGAACGATGCTTACGGAAGCTGGCTTCCCTCATGTAATCGGCACGCTGGCGCATCCCTGTGATGCGGATCGTTACGAAGCGCTGACTGTTGCGATTCCGAGGGAGCTTGCGATTGTTGCGATAGATGCGAGTCTGGGTAAAAAGGATGAAACACCGAGTTATATGATAGCGCGTGGACCGCTCTATCCCGCTCACGCGGTTGGGAAGCGGCTGGCGCCAATCGGCGATTATAGCATCGGAGGCATTGTTGCGCCGAGCAGTGTGAAGCCGTATTGGGCGATTCAGCACGCGTCATTATATGAAGTGGTGGGAATGGCACGCGCCGTTGCTGATGTTATCGTGCAGGCTTGGCAATTTGAACGCTAATTCCGATATGAGGATGTGTCTATGATGAGTGTAATTTCTTTAGCGAACGGGCAAGTACAATTACCGAATGGGCAGCAGCTGGCCTACTATGATTCTGGTGCTGGGGCACAAGTGAAGCCGAGCATCGTGCTGCTGCATGGCTTCTGCGGCAGCTCTGCGTATTGGGAGGAGATCGTACCGGCGCTTGAGGAGCATGGACGGGTAATTGTTCCGGATCTTCGAGGCCACGGCCGCAGCTCAGCGCCGGATGAGTCGCCATACGCGATGGAGCAGTTTGCGGAGGATCTGCTCGCGCTGCTGAATGAGCTTAACATCGAGCGCATCTGTTTGTTCGGTCATTCGCTTGGCGGCTATATTTCACTCGCATTCGCGCAGCAGTATTCTGAGAAGCTGGCGTCATTAAGTCTTGTTCACTCGACGGCGAAGCCAGACGGCGAGGAAGCGAAGGGCAACCGGGATAAAGCGGCGCAGTCGCTGCTCGAGAACGGCATTCGTTCCTTCGCGGACGGACTTGTACCGAAGCTGTTTGCGCCGGCACACCGCGATTCCATGAAGGCCGAGGTTAAACATATCACTGAAATTGGCTACGAGGCTTCGGCCGCAGCCGCAGCAGCGACTGCATTAGGAATGAAAGCAAGGCCTGATCGCACAGCCGTTCTGGAACAGCTGAACGTTCCGATTCTGCTCGTAGCTGGCTCGGAGGATGCAGTCGTTGCGCCAGCAAATACATTCACGGTTGACGGCCCGCTTGTATCGCAGGTGCTGTTGGAAGGATCCGGTCATATGAGCATGGTGGAGTCTCCTGCGGAGCTGGCTGAAGCGCTGATCGTTTTTATAAACAAGATTTAGCTCCGTGGAGAGGAGATGGCCCTATTGTTTCAAAGGGATTATTTTATGCGCATGATTGAGCAAATGAGCGAAGTGGTCGGGCAAGTGATGGGACTGCGCCAGCAACGCAAGAGCGAGGAAGCGCTTCTCTTCATTGATGAGCAGCTGGACCGCAAATTCCGGATGAACAGCAAAGTGATTCGCCAGCTGTCGGACGCCGATCTGGTGCGGATTATGACGGTGCACGGCGTTGTCGAGACTGCTAATTTGCATGCCATCGCGCTGCTCATCAAGGAAGAATCAGAAATATTGATTGAGCTCGGACGGAAGGATCATGCCTATCTGCTGCAGATGAAATCGTTCCACCTCTTCATGCGCCTCGCGCTGCTGGATGCGCCGGCTATGCTGCGAACGCCCTCCGAGGAAGCGGCGGAAATGGCCGAAAAGCTGGATGTTTATGAACTGCCGGAGGCGACGAAGCTGCTTATGTATGAATGGCAAGAGGGCGATGGTCGTTATGATGAAGCGGAGAACGTGATGTATGAGCTGCTTGAAGACGGCGTCTTCATTCAAGAGGATGCCGTTAATTTCTACCGCAGGCTGCTGCAGCTGCCTGATGAGTCGTTAATGGCTGGCGGATTGTCGCGCGAAGAAGTATTAGAGGGCTTAGAGAAAGTAGAAAATCAGACAGAAGTACACTAGGAGCTGAAATACGCGAGATGGATCGTAAGGAACAATGGCAGCTCGACATAGAAGAGTGGGTGCGCACACGTCAGCTGAGACAGGCAACTTTCAGCCAGCTGCGGCGCAAGGACGGCGATGTGCCTGCCAAAACCATTATTCGCCCGATTGAGCTAAGAGGCGAGCTACACTATCAATTTCAATATTTTATTGGCAATAAAGTAACACATGATAACGTGCCGCATACTGACGCAGCGGACCGTATGATTGCATGGCTGGAGCAGCATTACCGCCAAGCGCTCATCAAGTCGAATGAAGCGGATGTGCAGTTGCTGTTCTCCAAGAAGGGAAAGGCAACTGTACTAACGAAGCCTTCTACGGCGAAGGCTGAACCGGAATCGCTTGACCACAACCGACAGAAGCAGCGTGTCGTTCAAGAGGGAGAAGCGGCACCGTTTCTCGTAGAGCTCGGCATTATGACGAAGGATGGCAAAGTTGCGGCGAAGAAGCAGGATAAGTTCCGTCAAATCAATCGTTTCCTTGAGATGGTGACGGACGTTCTGCCCTACTTGCCGGAAGAACGCGAAATTACGATTGTTGATTTTGGCTGCGGTAAATCATATTTGACGTTTGCACTGTATCACTTGCTTGCGGTGAAGCAACAGCGGCGGATCTCCGTCGTCGGGCTTGATTTGAAAGCGGATGTTATCGCTTTCTGCCAGGAGCTTGCGGATAAGCTCGGCTACGACCGTCTTCGTTTCCAAGTAGGGGATATCGCACAATATAAGGAGCAGTCAGAAGTCGATATGGTTGTGACGTTGCATGCATGCGATACCGCAACGGACGCAGCGCTTGTGAAAGCGGTGGAGTGGGGAGCTTCCGTTATCCTCTCCGTCCCTTGCTGCCAGCATGAGCTGTTCCGTCAAATTGAGAATGAAGCGATGGCGCCATTGCTGTCGCACGGCTTGTTGAAGGAGCGTTTCTCCGCGCTTGCAACCGATGCGATCCGTTCACAGCTGCTGGAAGTGCTCGGCTACCGCACGCAGCTGCTTGAATTTATTGATCCGGAGCATACGCCGAAGAACATGCTGATTCGCGCAGTGCGGACAGCCGGCAGCGGCGGCAGTGCGGAGAAAGCCCGCAAATGGCAGGAATATGTCACATTCCGCGATATGCTGAATATTTCTCCTTATTTGGAGCGTGCGCTTGGATCCCGTTTGCCTGAGCAATGAAGTTATTGTCGAACAAATAATGGGTATGTTAGAATGAAGCTGCAACTATGAAAATTGTCCCGAACCTTTCTACATAGAAAACATTTATTTCATGATTTGGGTGAAGAATATGGGACTGATGACCGGGTTTGATATAAGTTTATTTATATTTTTGTTAGCTACTTTCATCTATGTATTCACATTCAACGTCATTACGACGCAGCATAAAGTTTATTTGTTATTCCACTTCTTCATGATGCTATGGCCGATTGGTCAAGTCGGTGTCCACTCAACAGATAATCCCAACCTCCAGATCATTTACATTAATATTTCCTTTGTCTGTTTATCGATGCTTGGCTTTGGGTGGCTCCTGTTTACTAGATTTTTAGTGTACGCCGCCTATCGGCCAAGCCGTAAATTTGTCCTATTCATGATCTCGCCATCGCTCATCATGTCGGTATTCATCGTATGGAATCCGGCAGGTCTATTTATGCATGCGGTAAATGGGAGCTACACCGAACGGA
Organism: Paenibacillus sp. sgz302114; assembly: GCF_056120345.1. Taxonomy (NCBI): domain Bacteria; kingdom Bacillati; phylum Bacillota; class Bacilli; order Caryophanales; family Paenibacillaceae; genus Paenibacillus; species Paenibacillus sp. sgz302114. Next base: position 342,293 of record NZ_JBVYOI010000002.1, on the reverse strand, counting down.
TTTATGGTCCCATTTTTTGGGTGCTGGCAGCGCTCTTAATCTCTTATTACGGAATCTCCGTCCGCATGCTGTTGCAAACTTACCGTTTACGCAAAGCGCAGCAAGAAGATAGAGTAAGCATCGTCAATGCGTTAATTGGCATTGTCATCATCGTATCCTTGGCCTTGCTGGATTTGTTTGTGAATGTAGTGCTTGACCCGTGGCTGCCGGTAATTCCGGGGCTCACGTCGCTTGGCATTGTTTTGTCCAATCTATATTTCTTATTCGCCTTGCAGAAGAATCGTACTCTCGATCTCGTCAAGATTGCGCATCAGGACGTTGTCGACACGCTCTCTGTCGGCATTATCGTACTGGACGAGCATGATCACATCATCGAGATGAACCGGATTATTCGTCCGTACATTCGCACGCATATAGGCGACAAGCTGAATATGGCGAGGTTGCTTGCAAACTATTCACAGGATTCAGCTCGCGAAGAATCGTTCCTGCATGCATACCATCATCAGCCTTCAACCCGGATTCAAACGGAAATTATAATTGAGCAGAACCGGCAACCTGCGAAATGCTTCTCCTTGCATGTCGCTCCGACTATCGTGAGCGGTCGCCGAATCGGCAAAGTTATTACGTTCCAGGATATTACGGAGCTGAAGTCGCTTATTTTGAAGTCGGAGGAGCATAACTCTTCACTGCAGGAGAGGAATCGGGCGCTCATATATATGCAGGATGAGCTGTTTCAGGCAAACCGCAAGCTCGAACAGATGGCGATTACGGACAGCTTGACCGGCTGCTATAACCGTAGATATTTAATGCAGCAGCTTGAACACGAAGTGATGACGAATATGAGATATAAGATACCGTTTGCACTCATTCTTTTTGATATTGATTTCTTCAAACAAGTGAATGATAGCTATGGCCACATTGTTGGTGATGAAGTCATTCGGCGCACGGCGGAAGCGGTTCGCTCTTCATTGCGCCGAACCGATATATTGGCGCGCTATGGCGGCGAAGAGTTTATCCTTTATATGCCGCACACGACGAAGGAGCATGCAGAGATGCTCGCGCAGCGCGTTCGTGAAGTGGTAGAGAATAATCAGGTTCCGGTTGGACGAGGTTATCCTCCTATCTCGGTCACGGTCAGCATGGGTATGATAGCAGTGGAAGAACCTTTCCATCAGCAGTATGAAGACATTAAGGATTATTTAAAAGAATTGTTCTCGAAAATAGATTCGGCGCTGTATCGCGCAAAGGATGACGGTCGAAATCGGGTCGTCAATCTGTAACGATGAGGGGGCAAGCGAATGTCGCATCATGGGCGGAATTCAGCACTGGCAGTTGCACTGGGATTAATAGCCGCTGCCTGCGGTTTGAGTTTATTGGCAAGTCATGCGCATACGCTGCTCCCTGTCCTTATTGGCTTGTGCGCTTTTACGACGGCTGTTGTTTCTTTAGGATGGCTGCTTGGAACGAAGTATGATCGTCTGAAGTTTGAGGCGACAATGGATACAGTGACCGCTTTATACAATCGCAGATTTATTGAGGATAGCTTCAAGACCTTGCTGCGGCAGGCCGCGCGCAAACGGAAGAGAATGACCGTTATGTTACTCGATGTCAATGATTTCAAGGATGTTAACGATCGATTGGGGCATCTGCAAGGCGACACGGCGCTCGCAGCCATTGCGGCTACGCTCAAGCAGTGCGGAGACCGAGGCGAAATTATCGGCCGGTGGGGCGGCGATGAATTTATTATCATTTGCCCTTATGCCGATGAGAAACTTCTGGAAAGACTAATGAAACAAATTCATGAACAGCTTCAAAGCATATCGCTAAGGACTGGTCTTAGACTGTCGGTTTCGGTAGGTCATGCATCGTATCCGGAACACGGCATGGAGCTAAGCCAGCTTACGCAAAGCGCCGATAAACGAATGTATGCCGACAAATATTTGCACAAGAAACAAGCGACAGAACCGGCTGCGTTGCAAGCGTAATATGCTGTAAGCGATAAAAGGCGGGAACAACGATGAGGAAGGTTCATATTAACTCCGTAAAGCCGGGGGAAAAGCTTGCCCGCCCTATTCACCAAGAGAACGGGAACATATTGCTTGGAGCTGGAGTAGAGCTAAGTCAGCGCTTTATTGATCGTTTGGCTGGTCTCGGTATCGATATGCTCTTTATCGATGACCCGCTTACGGAAGGGCTAGAGCCAACACCAGCCATACAGGATGAAACAAGGAAGAAAGCGTCTGACAGCATCTTCAAAACAATGACGTCTTTTATGGATCAGCCTCTCATCAAAGGCAGGGCGATTGCCCCAGACCTTGGACGAAATTTCCGCAAGGTGTTCGGCGACATTATGCAGGACCTGGTGCGCCGTGAAGATGTCATGGTTAGCTTGACGAATATCCACGTTGCCGACAGCTACTTGTTTCAGCACTCACTGAACGTTGCGATATTAGCTGGCATTATGGGACTAGCCAAAGGCTACAATCGTAATCAGCTGGAAGAGCTCGGCATGGGCGCATTGATGTTTGATATCGGGATGACACAAGTGCCCAAAAATATTGTAACGAAGGCTACAGCGCTTACCGACCAAGAACGTATTCTTATCGAAAAACATACCGAAGACGGTTTCAATATGATTCGTGGACATCATGATATTTCACTTCTGTCTGCGCACTGCGCATTGCAGCACCATGAGAGGTACGATGGCTCCGGTTATCCGCGCATGCTGAAAGGCGACGGCATTCATGAATATGCGCAGATTATCGCGATTGCGGACGTGTACGATGCGCTAATCTCGCCAAGGCCGCACCGCAAACGGCATACGCCTTCGGAGGCGATTGAGTTTTTGTTTGCAGCAGGCAATACATACTTCAACATTGATCTGATCAAATTGTTCTGCAAACATATCTCGATCTATCCCGTTGCAACGACTGTATTGCTAAGTACGGGACAAATTGCTGTCGTCGTCAGCAATGATCCGCTTGCCGTGCACCGTCCGATTGTGAGAGTCATTCGGGAAGCGGACGGAAACGCACCTGCCGGGGTCTACGATATAGATCTGAAGAATGAGCAGAATTTGATGATTACGAGAGAGCTATAACGGGATAAAACTTGCTTGTCCTATGTTGAGAGCGTTCTTTCATGTGAAGGGGGAAAACAACTACAATGGCAGGCATAAATGAACGCGCCAAGGACAACTACAGCACGAGCAAGGCAACCTTCTCCACTAAAGCACTGCTTCATAGCCGAACTGTTGTTGAGAAAGACGGGTATGTGTCGACAGGCGTACTCGCTCATGCAGAAGGCGACATGATGGAAATCGAAATGACCGAGTTCAAAAACTTTGAGCTCGGTGATCCTGTAAGCATGACTATCTACTCTCCCGTTGGCATTCATCGGCTGCAGTCGACGGTAATTGCGAAGGCCGAAGGATCGCTAGCCGTTATTTTCCCTGTTCGTGCGCTTGAAGGGCTGGAAGAGAAGCGGGAATCGATTCGTTTTGCCGTTCAAGTGAAGGGGAAGATTACGCGGACGCTTTCCAGAACGTTAAAGACGGAGGAAGGCGAAACTACGGTTGAAGCCGCCGATCATTTAGACATCTCCGTTCGCAATATTAGCGATACCGGTCTTGGCTTTATTCTTACTGCTGGAGGCGCGGATATTAAGAGGGGTGAAACCTTAAAAGTATCGCTGTCCGTCGGGTTCAGCTTCGAATGTGGAATGGAGGTTATTCGGGTCGAGGATCAAGGCGAAGGGAAGTTCTACGGAGCTCGCTTCCAAGCTTTGGATGAGCTGCAACAGCGCGCGCTTCGTGCTTTTCTGCTTCGCGCACAGGTCGAGAATTACTTTCAGCTTAAGCAGGACAAGGCGGCGAGGAGTCGGTAGCTGCTTGGCATCGCTTTAACATTTTCATATCCAGTTCCATCAAGACGCAGGTCGGATGATTGGCATCCGGTGGGTGTCTTTTTTTTGTGTGTTGATGCATTATGCTACAATTGGATGAAAAAGGAAGTTGGATTCGGCTGACAAGAAAAGGAGGGAGCAAGGCTATGCGAAGTGTTGGATTAACAGCTTTAATGGCATTATTTGCTGCCTTCGTCCTGTCGGGCTGTGCTTACGGATATGGGATGTTTTTCGATACGGATTTCTACCGCTGGGAATGGCTTATTATCGTTGGCAGCGCGCTCGCTGTCGTCGCTCATAGGTTGTGGATGCCGAGTGCAGAAAGGAAGCTGCCGGTAGAAAGAATGCTGTCGCCGGTATATGGGCTTTTGATTATCGCACTCTTATACGTGCTGGCGCTGGCACATCATCCCGCATCTGTTCAGAGCAGCCTCGAACAAACGATTCGCTGGTCCGCCTATGCAGCTTTCATGTCGGCAACGACGATCTGGTTCAGCGCTAAACAGTACCGGAGGTATTTAGTTGCGGCTCTGTATACCTCTGGATGGTTTGTTCTTGTTGGTGCATTGGCTGGCTGGACAGGGCTAATTGCATTCCCCAATATCGTGCTGATTACGACAGACCCAAGACTCTCAGCAGTCGGCAGCCGGCTTGCAGGCTTCATGCAATACCCGAACTTTCTAGGTGCGGTTGCCGGTGCTTATTTGCTGTGGTTTCTCATCCAAGCAGCAGGGTCTCGTAAAGCGTTATCACTGGCAGTGGCTTCGGCAGGGGGAGTTCCCGCCGCACTCGTGCTGCTGCTCACGGAGTCTCGCGGAGCTTGCCTCGTAACGGTGATAGGGTGGCTAGCGGGGTGGTGGTTGGTTGGAGGGAAGAGATCGGAGGCAAATGGAACGTCGGGAGGGACGGGAGAGACGGGAGAGACGGGAGAGACAGGAGAGACAGGAGAGACGGCACTGTTGGGAATAGCGCCACCGATGGCAGCACCGAGAAGTATGCCAACAAATGACCGGACGGTTTGGCTGCTGTACAGTGGCTGGATGTTGCTTTGTGCTTTGTTTGGTTATCGGTTAATTGTTGGTATTGGTGCTCGAGGTGAGCGTGCGAGGGCTACGCCTGAGGAGATTGTATGGCTAACTGCGATCTGCGCGGCCGCGGTCGGTGGCTTCGTTGCTTTGCGTTGGCTGCTGGAACATATGAAGGCGAAGCGCTTAAGCGTTGTCTCTTGGAGTGGATTGCTGGCGGGATTAGCGTCATTCGCATTGCTTCTCCCCTCTTTCAATCACGGCCGGTTGACCGGAGGATATGAGACGGCTGGTGCGCGCAGCTTGTTTTATCAGGATGCTTGGATTCTTTTTCGCCGCGCCCCCCTCCTTGGAAGAGGTGGAGAGAGCTGGCGCATGCTGTTCACTCAGGTGCAGTCGCAGCCTTATGTCGGCAATGAGGTGCATAGCGGATATCTGGAGCTCGCCCTTGATCTGGGTCTTATAGGGCTGATCATATGTGCAGTGGTAGGGGTTGTTATCCTGCGGCAGGTCTGGCGTTCGGACCGAGTAGGGCTTGTTCCGATTGGCGTGCTGCTGCTGCATGCAGCGGTCGATTTCGACATGTCGTTCGGCTATTATTGGCTGCTGCTGATCGGTTTTGTGGTTTGTTATATGGGGGAGCGGGGGACGGTAGCGAGTGAGTTGGTGGGGGAGCGCGGACGGAATGTGGTAGCGAGTGGGTTGTTGGGGCAGCGAGATGTGGAAGCGAGTGTGAAGTTAGAGGAGCGCGAGCAGAAGATGGTAGCGAGCGTGAAGTGGCGGCGGCTAGGTTTGCCAGCCGCTGCGGTGTGGCTTGCCGCCGCCGCTGTGCTCGGCGTGCGGTTTGATCGCGCTGTTCAGTACCGAGAGGCCGCCTCTGAGGCCTCCGGTACTGGCCAGTTAGCCGCGCTTCGCCAATCAGCCGCGCTTCGCGCGGCGTTCGATGCGAATCCGTATTGGACACGGATTCGCATCGAACTGGCAGAGCTGGCACCGCCGCCGGAACGGGCGGTGCTGCTAGCGGCCGGGCTGCGGTATGAGCCGCAGTCAGTGCCGCTTCTTTGGGCGCTCGGCCAATTAGCGGCCGAGCGTAGTGATGTGCAAGGCGCAGCGCACTATACGCGCCTTGCACTGCGCTACGACCGCTTCAGTCTGGATCACCAGACTGAAGCGGTCGTGACTATGTCGCAGCTCGCCGCTGGGATGCGAGCTGCCGGGCGCCTCGAGGACGCGAGGCTGGCCGCGGATTCGGCGGTTACCTTCTTCGCGGCGTACGAGGCGCAAGAGCGCCAAGCTCTCGGCGTGAACAGCCGCAAATTCGCTGTCACTTCCGAATCGTTAGAGGCAGCGGAGCAGAGCCGCCAGCTGCTGCTTCAGATCGGTCCCCCAGCGGGCAAGTCTCCACTCGAGGAGCCCGTTATAACAATTACACGATCATTCTCCCCGTAGCTCGCCCAACTATTTTGCGAAAGAACGTCCGGTAGCCAACAGTGGCCATCAGACGTTCTTTTTTTACCGAGTCCACTCCTCACCGCACTGCTCTTTTCCCGCCAGTTCACCACGCCCCAAAAAATAGGCTAATCACCCCCAAGGTTTGTCCACTCTATCAAAGGGGCACTTGCATATCCTGATAGCAAACCCCGAAAGGAGAGTGATAATTTATGGCTACTAAACGCGTAAAACCACTACTGTATAATCCAGCTAGTACGGGTAGAATCATCCGCAAATCGGTTCAAAGTAGTTGTTCTGGCTCCAATGGCTCAAGCTCTGGTCCAACTTTTAACCGTCTAACGGTTGTTTGGGTCAATCAAAATGGCGTTCCGTTCAATACAACCGGCTTCTTCGCTCGTTTATTCCGGAATGGTCAGCTTGTCTCGACAGCTTCCTTTGACAGCTTCGGTGTTGTTCGTTTCAACAACATCGGAACGTTGACGAATGTATCCTACAATATCCGTACGTTCAATGCTAACGGCGTCCAGTTCCGTTCCCGCAACATTCCGGCTGGCGTCCAAACTTATGCCATTATTGGCTAACAGGCAGCTTATCCCTCATTTATGACAACAGCAGCACGGCTCTTTGAGAGGGCTGTGCTGCTGTTCCTTGTTTTCTTGCATCTCCTCATCAATCCTCATCCGCCAAAAGCATCGCGGAACGCTGAGCAAAGCTTCGCCCGATCGACTTCCCACAACTCGGCGATCCCTTCGCTCACATTCTCATCCCACCAGTCAGACAGCAGCTTTCGGTTGCTGGCATTCTCATGAATATAGTGGAGACTGAAAGTGACTTTCTCTAAATAAAGCTTCTCGGCAAGCTCGATTTTCTCTTTCGGAATGTAGACGCCGAGTCTTTTGATGGTGCGATAGAGTTCATTTTGGCACGCGCGTCTTACTTTGCGGGCACTCGGATAGGCCGAGTCATGCTTCGGGGCAGCGGATTTCATCAATCACCGACTCCTCTCTAACCCTATATATGCGTCCCGAAACGGACTGGTCACAAGACCCGCACACTAGTCACCAAAGAGAAGCGCCACGTACCCCACATCCGCGAAAATTAGTCGTATCCCAACAAAGAAGAGTACCACGTACCCTACATAAGCAAAAAACAGCCGTTTTCCAGCAAAGAAGACTACTCCGTACCCCACATCCGAGAAAAACAGCCATTTTTCACCAAAGAGGAGCACCTCGTACCCTACTTTCATGAAAATCAGCCGTAATCCACCAAAGAAGAGTACCATGAACCCTACATAAGCTAAAAACAACCGTTTTCCAGCAAAGATGGGTACTCCGTACCTCCACAACAGCGCAAAACAGCCGTACTCACCAAAGAGAAGCACCAAGTACCCACATCCACAACTGAGAGAGCGCATATGGAACTCTCAGAGCTAAGTCCAGTTGGTTTGGGCAGTTTACTGCCGAGAGGATTTGGATGCCGAGAGAACGAAATGATCTCTCGGCAACCGCCCAGTGAATCCTCGTTGCGAAACCTGTCCAATTTCCTACCGTATAATTCGATTGGTTCTTCGTTCTCGCTCTACCGCCCGGCATTGGTTCCATCATTCTCGCCCATCCGCCAGCAATGGTTCCGCAGCTCTCGCACTACCGCCCGGCATTGGTTCCATCGTTCTCGTACTTCCGCTTTGCAATGGTTCCGCAGCTCTCGCACTACCGCGCAGCAGTGGTTGGCCGCGTCCGCGCCTTCGAAAATTACTGCACCACAATATACCCAATCATCGGCCCGCCGTTGGCTAGTGATGTATGCGTGAGGCAGAGGATAGGGTATGTCCCTTTTTGCTCCGCGGTGAAGTGCACGGTCGTCGTTTGGCCCTTGTTGATCTCCCCTTTTACCCCCAACTCATGGATGACAAAAGGATGCGATTTCCCGTTTACCCCCGTAATCCGCAGCTCCACATGCTCGCCCTTGTTCACGACGATCGTCCCAGGATCGAAGCGATACACTTCGAGCTCTTTGCCGTCATCGGTCTTCGTCTTGAACTCGCCCGTTACGAGCTGGATGACGCGCATCTCTTGCTGGGCAGCAAGCGTAGCCCGAGATTGATTCCACCGCAGCCCAAAAGCGGCCGTAATCATGACCATCACCACGAGGAAAAACAGCCACAGCTGTTTTCTGCTAATGACAAAAATATTTGACATATCCGCCCACCTGCTTTCACAGAATATGATAGCTAGTCTATGCATAGGTTTAGGCAGCGATGACTTTGCTTTAAAGCGGGTTTGCAAGTGTGCTAGAATACCGTAAGAAGCCATTACAAATTATAGGTAGGATTGGAGATGGGGTACCTGAGCTTATTTCATGAAATCGTAGACAAGCTGCTGCACTGGATTGAGGGACTTGGCTATTTCGGCATCATGATCGGTCTAATGATTGAAGTCATTCCGAGCGAAATCGTGCTTGGCTATGCCGGTTACTTAGTATCCGCTCATAAAATTACATACTGGGGAGCAGTATTGTTCGGTATAGTCGGCGCGGTGGCGCAGCAATGGATTCTGTACGGCATTGGCCGCTTCGCAGGCCGCCCGTTCTTCGAGAAATACGGCAAGTTTATCAAAATCAAACCGAAGCATCTCGACATCGCGGAGCAGTGGTTCCTCCGTTATGGTACAGGCATCGTGTTCACTGCACGTTTCGTGCCGATCATGCGTCAAGTTATTTCGATTCCGGCGGGGATGGCAAGAATGTCGTTCGGGCTGTTCACGCTGCTAACGACTCTCGCGTCGATTCCTTGGGTTCTGCTCTTTGTTTACTTGGGCAAAAAAGCAGGAGATAGCTGGCAGGATATCGATAAAACAGCAGCGCCTTACGTGCAGCCTGCGATTCTAATCGCAATTGCCGTTCTAGTCATTTATGTGCTCTACAAAGTGATGAAGCGCAAGGGCAAAACAATTTAATGGGGCATTTGTACAGAGGGTGAAGCGTTTGATACAATTGGATATTATAAGCAATCTATCTAATAGAGAAGAGGCGAATAACGATGGCGAAGAATGTAGCAAGCAAACTCAGCAAAGGCATTAGCCCGCAGCAATTTGTAGATACAATGCAGAAGAATAAAGAGGCTTTCCAAGATTGGGGCAACCGTTTCGAGTGGGCAAAGGAAGACGACCGTGAGTTTTTCGAGTCGATTGCTAACCGTGACGACCTTCGCTGTTTGATTCTTATGGCAGAATGGTGCGGCGATGTTGTTCGCAACGTGCCTGTCGTGTTCAAAGCGCTTGAACTGACACAGATGCCGGTCGATGTTCTCATTATGGAAGAGCATCTGGATACGATGGATGAGTTTCTGACGATGGGCGGCCGTGCTGTACCAATCGTTATTATTGCTGATACAGGCGGTCACGTGCTTGGTCAATGGGGCCCGCGTCCTGCACATGTGCAAGAAGTAATGACGGCATTCAAGCAGGCGAATCCGGACCGTGAAGCAGCGGATTACCAAGAGAAGATTGGCATTGCCCGTCAAGAAATGGGCCGCCGCTATGGTGAAGGTACGGCGTATCAGCAAGTGATTCTCGAAGAGCTGCGCCAGCTGCTCGCTTCTGTCTAACATGTTCAAGATTGAAACATTCACGCTCGGCCCTTTGCAAACAAACTGCTACCTTCTCACCGAGGAAACGGGCAAGCGTGCTTTTATTATCGATCCAGGTATGGGACCGAAACGTCTCATCGAGCGGATCAAGGAACGCGGCTTGACGATTGAGGCGATCGTGCTGACGCATGCGCATTTTGACCATATGGCTGGTGTTGACGATGTTCGTCGCGCGTTCGGCTGTCCTGTGTATCTGCATGATGCAGAAGCGGACTGGCTGAAGGATGCGCGCAAGAACGGCTCTGCTCGCTGGGAGGATGTTACGCCTCCGCTCACGACTGAGCCTGCTGAATATGCGTTATCCGAAGGTCAGCAATTGGAGCTGATCGGTCATACGTTCCGCGTCATGCATACGCCGGGTCATTCCCCGGGCAGCGTAAGCTTGCTATGTGGCGAGCATCTGCTCAGTGGAGACGTCCTGTTCCGTCAATCGGTCGGACGCTCCGACCTGCCGGGAGGCAAGGAACGCGACTTGTACGATTCAATTCGCACGAAGCTCTATAAGCTCGATCCTGCCGTTCGTGTCTATCCTGGACATGGCCCGCAGACGACAATTGGTTTTGAAATGGCAAACAATCCTTTTGTGCCGGCTTAATTAGCCGGCTTTATCTATTCCATGAGCTAATGGAGGAATCATAAGCGTGGCAGAAACGAAGACGAAACTAAAGGATGAAGAGCTCGAAGGCGGCTCCGCATCACGGATCGAACTGAGTCCTGAGGAGCAAGCAGCCGAGCAGGAACGCATATTGAAGCGGGTATCTGCAGAACTGAGCTTGCCATATAGCAAAGTGAAATCGGCGGCATCGCTGCTTGACGAAGGCAATACGATTCCGTTCATTGCCCGTTACCGGAAGGAAATGACCGGTGAGCTAGACGAGAACGAGCTGCGCAGCATCGAGGAGAAGCTGCAATATATGCGCAATCTCGAAAACCGCAAGCGTGAGGTTATGCGCATCATTGATGAGCAGGGCAAGCTGACGGAAGAGCTGCGCCAATCGATTATCGCGTCGGTGAAGCTGCAGGAGATCGAGGATTTGTACCGCCCATACCGCCAGAAGCGGAAGACTCGCGCAAGCGTCGCGAAGGAACGCGGATTGGAGCCGCTCGCCCAGTGGCTGCTGTCGCAACCGCGCATCGCTGACCCGGCGACGGAGGCGGCACGTTACATAGATGCCGAGAAAGGCGTAACGACGGCAGATGAAGCGCTGCAAGGCGCGATGGATATTATTGCGGAGCAGCTCGCAGACGATGCGAAGATTCGTGCATGGGTGCGCCGCTATACGTTTGATCAAGGACTCGTTCGGACCGAGGCGAAGGATGCATCGCAGGAGTCGGTGTACGAGATGTATTACGCGTACCAAGAGCCGCTGAAGAAGCTGCCTCCGCATCGTACGCTTGCGATTAACCGCGGCGAGCGGGAGGAAGTGCTGCGTGTGTCGCTCGACATTGCAGTCGAGAAGATCCATGATTACATGGATCGCAGCTTGATCCGTCCGGGCACGGCACCGTCGATTAAGTCGCTGCTGCTCCAGACGATCGAGGATGCGTATAAACGGCTCATCGCACCTTCCATAGAGCGCGAAGTTCGCGGAGAGCTGACGGAGAAAGCGGAGGAGCACGCAATCGGCATTTTCTCGGTGAATTTGCGCAACCTGCTGCTGCAGCCGCCTGTTCGCGGTAACGTCGTGCTTGGTGTAGACCCGGCGTTCCGTACAGGCTGTAAGCTGGCTGTTATTGACGAGACAGGCAAACTGCTTGAGGTTGCTGTCTCCTACCCAACGGCGCCAAACAACAAAGTAGCGGAAGCAGAGAAGCTCATTAACGGCCTCATTGATCGTTACAAAGTTGAGCTGATTGTCATCGGCAATGGCACTGCGTCGCGAGAGACGGAGCAGTTCATCGCTGAGCTGATTAAGGGACGCAAATCAAGAGGAGCGCAAGGCGCTGGCGAGTTGAAATATATTATTGTCAACGAAGCGGGAGCAAGCGTGTACTCGGCGTCGAAGCTTGCTGCCGAGGAGTTCCCGAAGCTCGACGTTGCAGAGCGCAGCGCCGTGTCTATCGCACGCCGCTTGCAGGATCCGCTTGCCGAGCTTGTGAAGATCGAGCCGAAGGCCATCGGCGTCGGCCAATATCAGCATGATGTTAGCCAGAAGCGGCTTGAAGAGTCGCTGGGAGGCGTCGTCGAATCGGCCGTTAACCATGTCGGTGTCGACGTTAATACGGCTTCACCGTCATTGCTCTCGTACGTGGCAGGCATTAACGCGACGACGGCGAAGAACATCGTGAAATACCGTGAAGAAAACGGCAAATTCAGCGACCGCAAGACGCTTTCGAAGGTTCCGCGTCTCGGCGCAAAGACGTACGAGCAGTGTATCGGCTTCATCCGCATCCCAGAGAGCAATAATCCGCTCGATCGGACTCCGATTCACCCTGAATCGTATGCTGTTGTCGACAAGCTGTGCAGCCTAATCGGCGTCAAGTTGACAGCGCTTGGTACTGATTCTTTCCGTTCCGCGCTGGAAACGATCCAAACGGAGCAGATCGCCTCACAGCTCGGCGTTGGCGTACCGACGCTGCGCGATATTATCGACAGCTTGCTTCGCCCGGGCAGAGACCCGCGTGAGGAGCTGCCAGCGCCGATTTTCCACACGGACGTGCTGAGCATCGAGGATTTGACGCCGGGCATGGAGCTGCACGGAACGGTGCGCAATGTAATTGACTTCGGAGCCTTCGTCGATATCGGCATTAAGAACGACGGGCTTGTCCATATTTCGCAGCTGAGCAACAGATTCGTGAAGCATCCGATGGATGTCGTATCCGTCGGCGATACAGTAACCGTCTGGGTGCTGAGCGTTGATGAGAAGAAGGGGCGCGTCAGCCTCACGATGCGCAAGCCGGAATAACTGCAGGCATGCATATATAAAAAGGGTGTTATCTTCGAGCAGTCACTTGTAAAGCTAAGTCACTGCAAAGAGATAGCACCCTTTTTTAATTATAAACTTGCGGAATCATCATCAGGACGTCCGCTAGTACGATAGAAGTACCAGCAGTCGTTCAAGAGACGAATTTGCCGGCGATCCTTCTTTAAGAAAGCACGCATCAGTTGGTTGCAGAGCCATTGCGGCATAGCTTCGCCCTCCTTCCAGCTATCACTCGTTGTAATAACTAGCTTATGAGAGCGGGCGAATGTCCGTGCAGGTCCCATTTACAAAAACATGCATTTCTCGCGAAATTACATGTCGAGTTCTTCCTCGTACCATTGCTCCAGCTGCGCTTGCAGCGCACGGATTTCCGTGAGGAGCGAGATGAGCGGGTAGGATTTCTCTTCGACGGAGGAGAAGTCTTTCTCGAGCTCGTTCATGTAATCGAGGCCGGAATGAACGGAAATCGACTTGTCGTGCAGTTCAACGTCCGCGCACTCTGCGATTGCATAAGGCAGCACAGGCACATGAACAGCTGTCAGCTTGTCGATCTCTTTATGAAGGCGCAGATTAAGCGCACTTAGTTGATAGGCGTGCGAGGCTGGCATTTCGACGAAGGAGACGTCTTGTCCGTTCTTCATTACGATATAACGCATTGCTGGCATATTGATTTTCCCCCTATATTCTACTTGATGACTTGACCGATGAATACCTCTTGACAGTGTAGCGTATTCGTCCTTTAAAATTCAAGTATACGCGGTAACTTTAATCAAGGAGAATTATTCGATGCAGGATCATCAGTTACAGGAATGGATAGAGCGGGTTTCGCTGCAGTACTTCGGCATTCCTTTTCGTCACAAAGCTTCGTTTAATGCGAGGCTGAAGTCGACGGGGGGCCGTTATTTCACAAAGTCGCATAATATCGAGATTAGTCCGCACCAGCTTCGCAATTATGGGGAAGAGGAAACGGAGAAAATCATCAAGCATGAGCTTTGTCATTATCATTTACATATTTTGAAACGGGGATACCAGCACCGGGATGCGGACTTCAAGCAGCTGCTCGCCAAAGTCGGCGGAACCCGCTATTGCAAATCGCTTCCGCCAGGGGAGAAACGCAAGACGGAGCCGTATCGATTTAAGCTTGTGTGCCGCAGCTGCGGCATGGAATACTTGCGCAAACGGAAGGCCGATCCGAGGCGATATGCGTGCGGAAGATGCCGCGGACAATTATTGCTTTATATGCTTGACTTCAAATCTCAGACGTGATAAATTATTTCTTGTCACTCAAACAATATTCCCTGATAGCTCAGTTGGTAGAGCACTCGACTGTTAATCGAGTTGTCACAGGTTCGAGTCCTGTTCGGGGAGCCAATTCTTTGGGGAAGTACCCAAGTGGCTCAAGGGGACCCTCTGCTAAGGGGTTAGACTGCGCAAGTGGTGCGAGGGTTCGAATCCCTCCTTCTCCGCCATTTTTATTAAGTGGCATTAAGTAAAGCAATGATTCTTCAATCTTGACTAGGTGCGAGATTGCAAGAGCAACTCGGCCCGTTGGTCAAGTGGTTAAGACACCTCCCTTTCACGGAGGTAACAGGGGTTCGAGTCCCCTACGGGTCACCAATTTAATAACTTGATATGGAATTACGACATATCACTCCGCGGTCGTGGTGGAACGGCAGACACACCATCTTGAGGGGGTGGCGCCTTATGGGCGTGAGGGTTCAAATCCCTCCGACCGCATCCCAAGAAAAACCCTTGTATATCAAGGGTTTTTCGCCTTTTCAGGCTTTTTTTATTTTGCAGATCGATTCTTTGCTAAGAGAAGCGGTCTGTTTTTTCTGCAACTTCCGGCTTGCAGGGTATAATAAGATAAATGATAAACAGAACGGTGGAGAGATAATTTGAGGGATATTGTTAATCATTACTGTGTGAAGATATTCGGTGTATCAGGAGTTATTAAGGAAATCGGCGTTGTGAAGAAAGTTGCCAGTCGTACGATTCATGTGGATTGGGGCACGAAAGTATGGATTTATCAAAACAAGGATTTTCGCTGGATTCCGATGTCTAAGGAAGAGCTTGAAGCTAAGTACAGAAAACATAAATTTACTGAAGAAGCGCTTAAACGGGCGTTAGCATTAGGCATAGAAGTGAACGATTAAAAAACATAAAAAAAGGACTTGCATTTTGATTCCCAGCGGGATATAATAATTTTCGTTGCTTCGGACAATATGTCGAAACAAGTCGAATTTAGGCCCGTTGGTCAAGTGGTTAAGACACCTCCCTTTCACGGAGGTAACAGGGGTTCGAGTCCCCTACGGGTCACCATTTGCGAGTCATTAGCTCAGTTGGTAGAGCACCTGACTTTTAATCAGGGTGTCGTAGGTTCGAATCCTACATGACTCACTTTTATTTTCTTGATATGGACAATCACATATCACTTCGCGGTCGTGGTGGAACGGCAGACACACCATCTTGAGGGGGTGGCGCCTTATGGGCGTGAGGGTTCAAATCCCTCCGACCGCATTCCGAGAAAAGCCTTGTTGTATAAGGCTTTTTTCTTTTTTAATCTAATGAAAGCCGAGCGCGTGTAGGAGTGAATTCTGCCGCGCTTCGGCTTTTTTTTCGAAGCGGTGTCCTTTCGCGATATAGACAGTGCTTCTATTCATTGACAGCAGCTGTATCGATTGCAATGGAGCGTATATATGTTAATCTAAACTTGTATGTACTAACAGCAAACTACGAGGAGAAATTCACACATGGAGAATGTTATTTTATTTGGAGCTTCTAAATATGGTCTCTCAGTACTTTATTTTGTGCAAAGCAAGTATAATGTTTTATATTTTTGCGATAATGACTCCCGTAAGTGGGGCGAGAGAATAGAAGGGATTGAGGTCATTTCGCCAGATCAGTTAGCGGGATTAGATTATTCGAAAATCATAATAGCAAGTACATACTACAAAGAGATAGCGGTACAACTTCATAATATGAGCATTTATAATTTTGAAAGAATAGAAATAAAGACCTATAAAGATACAAACAATGATTTAGGGATGTATAAAAGGTTGTATGGAGAAGAAGCTACAGAAAATAGAAGATTTTATAACATTGGAGCTGGCCAATTCAGACATGTTGCATGGCAAAATGTAGATTATGCCAGTGATTGGTATGCGATGAACCAAGTTGATATTCAGTGGAACCTTCTTGAGAATACTCCGTTGCCCGTTGAAAGTAATTCAGCTTCTGTGGTTTACACCAGTCATACAATCGAGCATATTCCGAATGTAAGTGCACAAAATATGTTCAATGAAGCTTATAGAATTTTGAAAGAAGGCGGGACTTTTAGGGTAACAACTCCCAATATCGATTTGGCATACAATGCTTTTAAAAAGAACGATAGATATTTCTACAAAATGATTGACACTTATAGCACTAAAGATCAAATGGAACGTGTTAATATAAGCATACCTATGAACGAAGCATCTATACATCAGGTGTTCCTGTTCCACTTTGCTGGTCAAACCTCTAGTTTGCATGCAGATCCTAATACTGTGAAAATTAGCGATGAAGAGCTTGAACACACATTCAAAACATTGCCTTATGATCAGGCATTGGATTATTGCGTTTCAAAGTGTTCTTTAGAAATACAAAATAAATATCCTGGTAACCATATTAATTGGTGGAATCAAACTAAATTGATTCAGAGTTTGAAAGAAGCGGGATTTAAGAATGTTTATTTATCCGCTTATAGTCAAAGTGCCTCACCTGTTCTTCGTAATACGGATCTCTTCGATAATACCCACCCTGAGAATTCTATCTATGTTGAGGCGATTAAATAATCTTTCTTGCGTTTGCGCGTAACACTTAACCCTTGATCTTCAAGGGTTTTTTCATTTTACTTACTGCAGTCAATCGTGCGGGGATTTTCAGGCTTATTTATTCTTAATAAAGAGTAGGTGTATTTCACATCATGATTCACGCGATAATAAACGGCTTTATTTTAGCATTTGGATTGATTTTGCCGCTTGGGGTACAGAATGTGTTCGTCTTCAATCAAGGTGCTGCACATCGTCAGTTCCACCGTGTACTGCCAGTTGTCATCGCAGCTGCTCTATGCGATACGCTTCTCATCTCGCTGGCGGTGTTCGGCGTATCTGCGATTGTGCTCGGGATCTACTGGCTGAAAGCGTTGCTGCAAGGCATGGGCATTCTATTCTTGCTCTATATGGGCTGGGTAACCTGGCGCAGCAGCAGTGGCGGGCAAAATGGCAAGCCTGCAGAGCAGCTTGATACGAGGAGACAAGTGGCGTTCGCGTTATCGGTATCGCTGCTTAATCCGCACGCTATCCTTGACACTGTCGGTGTCATCGGGACGAGCTCGCTTAGCTATTCGGGAGCAGATAGGATTGCATTTGCGCTTGTATGTATCGCTGTGTCCTGGCTTTGGTTCACTGGGCTTGCGCTCGCGGGACGAATGATTGGCAGCATGGATCAATCCGGCAAAATCCTGTCGCTGCTGAACAAAGTGTCTGCGCTCGTTATTTGGGGGACCGCGGTCTATCTCGCTGTCGCGCTGCTGCAAGGGCAACATTAATTTGTAGCAGGCTGACAATTTATGTGATATATATAGTACATAAGTACGAATAGGGATAGTCTGGAATTAGCTCCAAATGCTAACGGGGGAAAGCCGAGATGCCGGATGATTCGAAGAAAGATGGTCGAATGCTGGTGCTGGATGATGTTGCAACGACGATACTCAACAATGCACTGATTGATTTTTATTTGGAGAAACGTAATTTTCATGCGATTCAATGTTTGCAGGAGCAGGCACAGCAGCAGGCGGGCAGCTGCAGGGAAGTACTCGTATGGGCGATGGATGATCAGCTTGGCGACTACTACATTCCCGAGCAGGCGATGCAGGATATGAAAGCGCAGATTAATGCGTTAGCTGCAACACCTGGGGCAGCTTATATCGCGGATCCGCTTTATTTCATGGACATGATGCGCGAGAGGTTCGTGAAGAAGTATTTGGGGACCGAAGGAAACCGGTATCATTTTGTCCCGTATCAGTAGTAGCGATAGAAGAAGAGAATCCTCTCTATATGCAGAGAGGATTTTTTGTACTTAATTAGGGCAAACAACATCCATACGTCCATATCCAGAAAGGAATTATTGACTTGCGATGCTTAGAACGATAATAAGGAAGCTCTCTCCGGGCAAAATCATTATTTTGGCTTATATGATCGGAATCGTCGTCTTTACGCTGCTGCTTAAGCTGCCTGTAAGTTTGAAGCCTGGGGTTAAGCTTCCTCTGATTGATGCGCTGTTCACCGCTGCAAGCGCGGTAAGCGTTACGGGGCTCACGACGGTATCGACAACTGATACATACAGTACATTTGGCGCCATCGTGCTGATGTCGGCTTTTCAATTCGGTGGCGTCGGCATCATGACGCTTGGAAGCTTTTATTGGTTTCTGATGGGGCAGCATATCGGCCTGCTTGAGCGTAAGCTCATAATGATTGATCAGAACCGGAACCAGCTGGCGGGACTTGTCCAGCTCATGAGGGTGGTCCTTGTGCTGACATTAGCCATTGAGCTGACGGGCACGCTGCTGTTCGGCACCTACTTCTATGCGACTGGCTATACAGATTCACTCTCGAATGCGTTGTTTAACGGGATGTTCCACTCCGTATCAGCGTTTACGAATGCAGGCTTCGACCTGTTCGGTGATTCGCTTGTGCGCTATTCAAAAGATTATTTTGTCCAAAGCTTCACGATGCTGCTAATCATTCTGGGGGCGATCGGATTCCCGGTGATGGCGGAGCTGTGGGAGTATGTGAGCAACCGCCGCAGAAGCAACACGAATAAGCGCTTCCGCTTCTCGCTGTTCACGAAGGTGACGCTGTCTACCCATGCGATTCTGCTGCTCATTGGCGCCATCATCATCTGGCTAACGGAAGCGGGCCACTCGTTCGGCCATATGCCCTTACATCAGCAGTGGATGAATTCGCTCTTTACATCGGTGAGCTCCCGTAGCGCAGGCTTGACCATAGTGGATGTGTCGTCGCTTCATCATGCCTCGCTGCTGCTTATCTCGGGGTTGATGTTCATTGGGGCAAGTCCTTCTAGCATGGGCGGGGGGATTCGGACGACGACAATCGCCATCATTGTGCTCGCAATTCTAAGCTTTGCAAGAGGCGAGCGGGTACCGAGGGCATTCAATCGTTCCATCAGCATGGAAGATACGATTAAGAGCTTCGTGTTCTTCGCGCTGGCTGTACTGCTTGTGTTGACTGGCATATTCGCCGTGTTCATGTCGCAGTCGCATCAATTTGATCTGTCCGCTGTCCTCTTCGAGGTGACGTCGGCATTCGGTACTTGCGGCTTGTCGACGGGCATTACAGGTTCACTTCATCTCGGAAGCAAAATCACGCTA
This sequence comes from Paenibacillus sp. sgz302114, assembly GCF_056120345.1. Classification (NCBI taxonomy): domain Bacteria; kingdom Bacillati; phylum Bacillota; class Bacilli; order Caryophanales; family Paenibacillaceae; genus Paenibacillus; species Paenibacillus sp. sgz302114. Next base: position 322,913 of record NZ_JBVYOI010000002.1, on the reverse strand, counting down.
ATTGTGCTCATGTTCATCGGAAGAATCGGGATGTTCCTGTTTATCTCGCTGTTCAGCTCGGGTAAGAAGAAGCCGGATATCCGCTATCCGGAGGAGAAGCTTATTATTGGTTGATGCTGCAGCTTTATTCCCCGTTTGAACGAGCGAAGGAACTCGCTTATAATACGCTTGAGCATCTGTTGTCATCATGAATGTAGGGGGACTTCAAACCGTGAAATCATTGTATCATGTACTTGGCGCGAAGCAGTTTGACCGGGAGGAGCTTGAACAGCTGTTCAGCTCGGCAAAGGCGATGGAGGTCGTAGCAGGCGAGGGCGGTACACAGCGCTTCCCGAACAAAATTATGAGCACGCTGTTCTTCGAAGCGAGCACTCGTACTCGGTTCTCGTTCGAATCGGCGATGCACCGCCTCGGCGGACGTGTAATTGGCACGGAGAATGCGAGCCAGTTCTCTTCTGCGATCAAAGGCGAGACGCTCGAAGATATGATCCGAATTATTGCCGGCTATAGCGATCTCATCGTCATGCGGCATACGGATATTGGTGCGGCGAAGCGGGCGGCTGCCGTATCTACGGTGCCTGTTATCAACGCCGGTGATGGCTCTGGGGAGCATCCGACGCAGGCATTGCTTGACCTGTACACGATTGAGAAGGAGTTCGGCGGCATCAATGGCGTCCATATCGCGATGATCGGCGATTTGACCTATGGCCGGACGGTTCATTCGTTAAGCTACCTGCTGGCGAATTATCGCAACGTACATATTTCTTTTATCTCTCCAGACAATGTTCGCATCCCTTCGTATGTAAAACAGTACTTGGATGAGAAAAGCATCTCCTACGAAGAAACGACGGATCTGGCGGGAATTGCACAGACGGCGGATGTTTTCTACCAGACGCGGATTCAGAAGGAGCGCTTCCCGTCGCCAGAAGAGTATGCGAAGGCAGAGGGCAAATATATTATCGACCGCAATCTGCTGGATACGATGAAGGACAAGGCGATGATTCTTCATCCGCTTCCGCGTGCTGGCGAAATCCACCCGGATGTGGACCAAGACCCGCGGGCGGCTTACTTCAGACAAGCTGTGAACGGTTTGTATATTCGGATGGCGCTTATTGAGAAATGTTTTAGTTAAGCTAAGGCGCAAATTGCAGTCGTTTGTCGCCAAAGGCGCAAAAAAGCCTCAAGTCAATAACCGGCAGCAGCTGGTTGGCAGACTTGAGGCTTTGTTCTTATTGCTTCGTCAAAATAATCGGGCCGTCTTCCGTAATCGCAATTGTGTGCTCATATTGCGCGGAAAGTCCGCCGTCGATTGTGCGAGCGGTCCAGCCGTCGCTGTCGATCTTGCTCTGCCAAGCTCCGGTGTTCAGCATCGGCTCGATCGTCATGACCATGCCAGCTTTCAGACGAATGCCGCGACCTGGAGGTCCGTAATGCGGCACTTGCGGCTCTTCGTGCATGTCGCGGCCGATGCCGTGACCGATGAATTCGCGAACGACCGAGAAGCCATTCTCTTCCGCATACTTCTGAATCGCATTCGACACATCGCCCATCCGGTTGCCGACAACCGCTTGCTCGATGCCTTTATACATGGACTCCTCTGTCACCGTAAGCAAGCGCTGGGCCTGTTCGGAGACGTTGCCGACCGCATAGGACCATGCGGAATCAGCCAGCCAACCGTTTAGATTGACAACCATATCAATCGTAACGATGTCGCCGTCCTTCAGCGGAGTTGCCGAAGGGAAGCCGTGGCAAATAACGTCGTTGATGGAAGCGCATGTCGCGTAAGCGTAGCCTTTGTACCCTTTCTGCTCAGGCGTTGCGCCTTGCTTCTCAAGAAACTTTTCGACGAATTGATCGATCTCATTCGTTGTAACGCCAGGCTTAATCATACCCGCTATCTCGCGGTGGCAAGCAGCAAGAATTTCTCCTGCTTTGCGCATATTTTCGATTTCTTCTTTGGTTTTAATAATAATCATGCTACACCTCTTTAATGGTCAATTATAAAGAAAAAAATGTCCGGCGTAAAGAAACTAGGGCCGGCTTGGGTATAGAAGTCTTGCTCCTCTAATGACATAATAAAGCTATGCCGCAGAAGCTAACGGAAGGGGAGCTTGCATGATAGGTTTTGGCATTTACAAGTCAAAGAAGTACTTGCAGCGCGTATTAATCTCCATAATGTTATCGATGGTTATCGTACTCATCGCACTTACACTCGTCAACACCTACGTGCTGGAGCAATCAGTCCGGCGCAATCAGGAGCAGTCCAACCTGAAGGTGCTGTCACAGATTCAATATAATCTTTCCTATATGAACGAAATCATAAGCCACTTATCGAACTACGTGAACAAGGACAATCAGATTGCGGCCATGCTGTTTGACCAGAAGCTCCCCAAAATGGACTGGATCCGCGGATACAGCCGGCTGTCGAGCTACTTGGACAGCTCTTCCTTCCTGCACTCCATTGCTGTATACAACCACACGCAAAATGAAATCTATGCGACATCGACTGCTTTTTTGCTCGATGGCGGCATAACGAAGGCGAAAATACGCTCCTGGCTGTTTGATCCCAATAAACCGCATTCCACATCACGTTTAATACCTGTAAGTCTGGAAAGAGAAGATGGACAGATTGACGTTTTTGCCTATCTCGTCACGAATTCCTTGAAACCGTTCTCAAGGTCGGAATCCGCAATCATTCTCTACATCAAGTCGGACTGGGTATTCAACAGCTTGAAGAAGATGGATGCGGTGAGCAGCCAAGAGGGCGGAGAGATCTATATCGCTGATCAAGACGGGCAGCTCTACTCCTCAGATCTGAAGCAAGCCTCTGCTGGCGTGGCGGAGAAGGAACAAATCAAGCAGCTCATCGCCACAAATAAAGCTACGAGCAACAAGGCATCCGGCTTCGTCGTCGGCCAAATTGACGGGCAGAAGAATCTCATCTCGTATATGGACGATGGCGTTCGCAATTGGACAATTATCTATGTTCAGCCCTATGACAAGCTAATGAAGGATGTTAGAGAAACACGGATAAAGTCGATCGTCATCGCGGTCGTATTTCTCCTTATCGCAATCGGCATCTCGATTTGGCTGTCGTACAAGCTTTACACACCGATTGAGCGAATGCTGCGGCGTATTCGGCTTCAGCAGCCTGACAAGCAAGGCGGCCAGTCTCAAGCGACGTATGAAGGCGATGAATTCCATCTCATGAGCGACAATTATATGCGCCTGAGCCATAAGCTGCAGGAGATTAGCTCGGAGCAGATTGTGAACAAATATTATTTGCGCAAGTTTCTGACCGACAGCAGTCTGTTTACGCATCATGATATGTTGGAGCTCATCCAGAAGCATGGGCTGCAAATATCGGTATCCGACGAAATTGTCGTGTGCGTGCTGAGGATCGATAATTACGCTTCATTCGACCAAAGTACGACTGGCACTGCGAAGAAAATGTATAGCTTCGCAATCGTCAATATCGCACACGAAATGATGTCGCGCAGCTATCCTTGCGAGGCGGTGGAGGTGAGGGGCGATCATGTCGTTCTCATCGTCTCTAGAGGCGTAGAGGACGAGCAGGTCCATTTCGGGCAGGTCGTGCCGCTTATTAGTGAAATCCAGCAAACGATCGAGCTTTATTACAATTTGTCGCTCTCCTGCGGAGTCAGCGATCCGTTTCAACAATTCCCGTATATCTCAACTGCGTATAATCAGGCGCAACAGCTTTGTATGTACAAAATTATAGTGGGCAACAAAGCGATCATTACCTCGGATCAAGTGCAGCAGAATTTAACCAACAAGCAGACGGTCATTCCGGACATCATCGAACGGAGGCTGACCGAGGCGCTCAGGAAGGGGCAAATGTCCGAGGCAGGAAGCGAGCTTGAGAAGGCGTTCACGATGCTGGCGGGGTTCCAATATGACGATATGCTCCGTGCTTTGTCCAACCTCGCTTGGGCAATGAAGAATACGGCAGTTGAAATTGCGAACAACCGGCTCATTAAGCTGGACGTCGATCTCGAATACGCGACCCATATGGCACTGGAGAAAGAATCGCTGGAAGAGATGTATATTACGCTGCTCTCGCTCTGCGCGAAGATCTGCGAAGGGCAGCGGCCTGCCAGCATGGAACGCAATGATATGATATTGGAGACGATCAAAGAGCTGATCGAGCAGAAATATGCCGATATCAATCTCAGCCAGCAGTCGATTGCTTCGACCGTGAAGCTCACCTCGGCATACATCGGCAAGCTGTTTAAAGACAGCAGCGGCCTCTCAATTACCGAATATATGAACGATGTGCGGCTCCGGCACGCTCAACAGCTGCTCGAGAATGACGATTACACCGTAATCGAGATTATGGAGAAATGCGGATATGCCAATCCAAGCTATTTCTTCCGACTGTTCAAAGGGAAGTTCGGAAGCACGCCGAAGGAATATCGGATGAAGAAGTCGATCTCATAACGGGGCAAGTCCGCAAGACGAAGCCGCCGATTCTCACGAAACTAAAGTGGGAACGGCGGTCTTTTTGCGTTATTTACATAAATTCGAACATTTTACATGCGTCTGCTACAGCTATTCGAAGATCGTATTCTAGCTGGCGTTCGTGCTGCCGTGGCAAGATGAATGTCAGAAGGAGGCGGTCATCCGTTATGAAATTATGGTCCCGAACGGGGAGATGGCTCAAGAGAGAATGGATTTATCTGCGCAAAAATCGAGAACTGCTCATGCTAGCGATCCCGGGGATTGTGTACAAACTGCTTATCAGCTATATCCCGATGGTCGGCTTAATTCTTGCCTTCAAGTTTTTCAGGTACGACCAAGGCATCTTCGGAAGCAGATGGGTAGGTCTCGACAACTTCAAGTTTCTATTCAAGTCGCAGGATGCGCTGCGCATTATACGGAACACGCTGCTCTACAACTTTGCTTATATCATACTGGGCACACTTGCAGCGCTGCTCTTCGCACTTCTTCTTAATGAAGTGTCGGGCCGGATGGTGAAGATTTACCAGACGACGATGTTTCTGCCGTACTTTATCTCGCTCGTGCTCGTTGGGTATATCGCTTATGCCTTCCTTGAGCATAAAAGCGGGTATATGAACAACCTTCTCCAAACCTTTGGCCTATCGCCGCATAAATGGTATTTCGAGACGAAGCCGTGGATCTTCATCCTTCCGCTGGTAGCCGTGTGGAAGGGCGTCGGCTTCTCTACACTTGTCTACTACGCCGGGATACTTGGGATTAACAGCGAGTATTATGAGGCTGCCAGATTGGACGGGGCTTCAAGGCCGCAGATGATGCTCCGGATCACGCTGCCGCTGCTGAAGCCGCTCGTTATCATATTGTTCATTTTGGGACTTGGCAATATTTTCAGAGGCGATTTCGGCCTGCATTATTTTGTACCGAACAATGTAGGGATGAACTTTCCGACGACAGACATTATCGACACGTATGTGTTCCGCGCTCTGACGAAGCTCGGGGACATCAACTCGGGCGCAGCTGTCGGATTCCTGCAATCCGCCGTTGGTCTAGTAACGATTGTGTCGGCGAACTATCTGGTACGCAGAGTTGATAAGGAAAGCTCTCTATTCTAGGAGGAATACATGCTATGCCGCTGAATAAACAGGGCCAACGTGCCAACTGGTTCATAAATGCCTTTTTCATCATCGTATGTGCGCTCATCACGGTGCCTTTTCTGCTCGTCATTGCCGTATCCATCTCGTCTGAGAACAGTCTTGTTCAATACGGCTATCGGTTCATTCCGCATGAAGTGAGCTTCGAGGCGTTCCGAATCGTCTTCAAGGAGCCGAATATTATGCTTCGCGGTTACGGCGTCACCATCTTAATTACGGTGATCGGTACGGTCGTTGCCCTGTTCCTTACTGCATTAACCGCTTATCCGATCTCCCGGCGGGACTTCCGCTATCAGCGTCCGCTGACGTTCTACGTGTTCTTTACTTTGCTGTTCAACGGCGGCCTGATCCCGTTCTATATGCTGATGACGCAGTATTTTTACCTCAAGAACACGCTCGGCGCACTCATCATTCCGCTGCTGCTCAGCCCGTACAACATTCTCATTATGAAAGGCTTCCTGGACAAAATCTCGATGGAGATCATTGAGTCCGCCAAGGTGGATGGGTCGAGCGAAACACGGATCTTCATGCAGATGATTCTGCCGCTGTCGACGCCTGCTCTGGCAACGCTCGGCTTGTTCATCTCTTTCGCCTATTGGAATGATTGGTTTAACGCGCTTCTGTTCATCGACAACGACAAATATGTACCGCTGCAGCTGCTGCTCGTACGCATTCTGTCTCAGATCGAGTTTCTGGCGAATTCACCGCTCGCGGAAGCGGCAAGCAAGCTGCAGTTCGCGAACTTCCCGACGCTGTCTGTACGGATGGCGATGGCGATTTTGGCGGGGGGGCCGATGTTGGTCATCTTCCCGTTCTTCCAGAAATATTTTGTCCGGGGCATTACGGTTGGTTCACTGAAGGGATAATGACGGACTGATCGGCTATTAAGGGAGGTGAGGGATAACGATTGCGGTTTGTACTTGATTAATTAAAAGGTATGGGGTTAACTAAAATTGAGAGGTGTGTCGTTCATGAAAATGAAAGTATCCGGGGCTATCTACAAACTATGTCTTGTCCTGTTATGTTTCGGCATTATCGCAGCCTGCTCCAGCAACAATAATTCCAGCACAAACAATGAAGGCAAGACGAATACGGCGGCGGACACATCGAACACGTCGACCAATACCGCTGCGGATACGACGAATAATGCGGCAGACGCAACAACGGAGCCGGCAAAGGAAGAGCTCCCTGAAGTGAAGCTGACGTTCTACTATCCGAGCAATCCGTCCGGTCCTGATCTATCGCTGGTAAACGATGAAGTGAATAAGTACTTGAAGGAGAAGATCAACGCAACGGTTGACTTGAAACCGCTCTCTTTCGATGAGTACGATCCGAAGATGAATACGATTATGGCTTCCGGTGAAGAGTTCGACGTCGCATGGGGCTCGAAGTATTGGCTGCTTAGCTATCAAGCGAACATCGATAAAGGTGCGCTGCTTGAGCTGACAGACGACATGATAAATAAATATGCTCCGGAAGCGCGTGCGAACATTCCAGATAAGTTCTGGCCAGATATGAAAGCCAATGACGGCAAAGTGTACGGCTTCCCTGTGTATCAAGTTGCAGCGAAGACGAAGAGCTTGGTTATTCAGAAACGTTTTGCCGACAAATATAACCTCGATATTAGCAAAATCCACTCGTACAAAGACATCGAACCGTTCCTGAAACAAATTAAGGACAATGAGCCTGGCATCGTTCCGTTCGGTCTTGGCCAGAATTCATGGGGCTTCTACACGGATCCGGATTGGGTAGGTACGGATGGTTTGGCTGTCTCCTACAAGAAGGATGACCCGAACTATACGATCCTTACCGGTGAAGAGCAAATCAATGCCAAGAAGGAATACTATGAAACTTTGCACAGATGGTACGACGCGGGTTACATCAACGACGATGCTCCGATCTTGAAAAACTTCGGTGATCTGAAGAAAAAGGGTACTGTGGCGGTAGGCATCGAATTTACGACGAAGCCTGGCGGCGAAATAGATGAAATGAATAACAATGGCGGCAACGAAGTGGTGTACGCACCGATTTCCGATACGTACTTCACAGGTATCGCGAGCGCGATGCAAGTCGTTAGCAAAACATCTAAAAATCCTGAGCGCGCCCTCATGTTCATTAACCTGCTCAGCACGGATAAATACCTGTACAACTTGATCTGCTACGGTATTGAAGGCAAGCACTACACGAAGAAAGACGAGAATTACATCGAGCCGATCAAGGATTCGGGCTATGCACCGAACGTAGACTGGGTATTCGGCGATCAGTTTAATGCATACTTGAAAGCACCGCAAACAGCGGATGTATGGCAGAAGACAATTGATCTGAACAACAGCGCAATGGTAGCGGCATCGTATGGCTTCTCCGTCAACCAAGATCCGATTAAGTCGGAGCTTGCGAATACGGCAGCAGTTAATAACGAGTACGCTCCGGCACTTGAGACTGGTGCGGTCAATCCGAGTGAAATCATTCCGAAATATCTCGAGAAGCTGAAAGCTGCTGGTCAAGAGAAGATTGACCAAGAGATTCAGAAGCAGTGGGATGAGTTCTTGAAGAAGCAAGGGTTGAAGTAATTAGAGCTGAAGAGGTAAGGCTGAAAAGAAGCAGAGCTTAAAAAAGCATGGGATGCGAGGAGGCACGGGTGGAGAGAGCGCCTGTGCCTCCTTTTCTATTGTGAAAGCGTGGAAATGTGGTTGTGGAGGGAGGAGTTCGGGTGGAGTTTTATGTGTCGGTCGTGAGTGGCGATGATAGGGACGGCGGCGCTTCTGCCGGAGAAGCGGTGCGTAGCATTGGGCGAGCTAGGGAGCTGGTGCGTGAGAAGCTGGCTGTTGGATATGCGGAGAATATCACCGTGTGGATTGGTGGCGGTGTGTATGAGCTTGCTGCACCGTTAAGCTTCGATTCGCGCGATGGGGGAGCAGCGGCCGGAAGTTCGGTGACGTATCGAGCCATGCCTGGGGAAGAGGTGTGCATCGCTGGCGGTAAGGTGCTTGGCGATGCTTGTTGGGAGCACTATCGCGATGGAATCTATCGTGCTCGGCTGGATGGTGCGAGTGCAAGTGCAAGTGCAAGTGCGGTGGTTCATACGCTTTATGAGAATGGTGTGCGAGCGGTGAAGGCGTGTTGGCCGAAGGCCGGTTATAACGCGGCTGCAGGGAAAGCGGAGCGCGATGTCAGGCGCGGCTTCCGGTTCGCGGAAGGCGACTTGCCGGACTTTGGGCTGGATGCGGGGGCGCAGGTACATATTTGGCCTGGGGAAGGAGAGTGGAACTGGTTCACGGAGACGAAGACAATCTCGGAGATCGATTGGAGCGCGTTGGAGATCTCGTTCGCAGAGCCTGCCCCGTGGGGGATCGACCGCGGCTCCCGCTATCGGATTCAGGGGGCGTTGCAGCTCCTCACTGAGCCAGGCGAGTTCTACTGCGATGAAGCCGAAGGCAAGCTCTATTATTATCCGCGACAGCTTCCAATCGCAGAGCAATCGATTGTTGTACCGACGGTACGGCGGGTAATTGAGCTTTGCGGAGAATCGGCGGATAACCCGGTAACCGGCATCTGCTTCGAAGGGCTGACGATTGCCTATTCGGATTGCGCGCAGCAGTATCGCATGCCTTCTTCGAACCGCGAGCATATGGAGAGCAGAGATGGACTGATTTATATGGAGAATGCAGTGGGGATTTCTGTGCGTGGTTGCCGGATTATACAAAGCGGCTTCAGTGGCGTCGTGCTGAATGGCTATTGCCAGCGAAATGTGATTGCGGATAATCTCATTGAACACCTGGGCTATAACGGTGTCTATGTGATGGGATTATCCCCTGGAGAGGGGGATTTTGCAACTGTTGTGGGTTCGGATGTGAACAAAAACAACGTGATCACGAACAATCTGATTCGTTATGGCGGCGAGCTTATTGGTCACGGGAGCGGCATCCAGCTCTATCAGAGCGGCTCGAACGAAGTGTCGCATAATGAAATTCACGGAATGCCGCGGTATGGCATTTCGCTGAAAGGGCTGCGCTACGGAGCGATGGAAGAGTCTTATTATGGGATGAAGGTGGCTTGGGAGAACCATTATGATTTTGCCCATACAAGAAATAACGTCATTACGCGCAATAACGTGTGGGATGTCATGAAGGATAGCCAAGACGGCGGCATGATGGAGTCGTGGGGAGCGGGCATCGGCAACCGGATTACGTACAACCGGTTCCATCATAGCGGCATATATTTCTCCTATGGTTTCTGTATCTATCTCGATGATGCTTCCGACCATTACCTCGTCTCGCATAATGTCGTTCACGACCTGTTTAGTAGGGGGAGCGGGACGCTGTGGTTCGTGATTTTCGCCAAAGGGATCGGCAATCGGATCGAGAACAATTTGCTTATCCGCAACGGGGCGAGGGCGGCGTTCGGCACGCAGGAGATGGCAGGTGAAGCGAATCGGGACATTTCGTTCGTTCGCAATATCGCATATGAGTCCGGTGAACAGCTGTACCACTTCGTTAACTTTGATGACCGCAGGCTGGAGGAAGCGGATTACAACCTATACTTCAATGGCGAGAGCTTGCCAACGGTGTCGGGCATCTATGGTGACGATAAGCGTGGGCATCGTCCAATTGCTTGGGAAGAGTGGCGGATGCAGTCGGATGGGCGTTATGATGCGCATACGCTGCATGAGGATCCGCTGCTTGTGATTGAAAAGTCGAACGACGGAGCGCAACAGTTTGCGCTGGAGCCGGAATCGCCAGCTTTCGGGTTAGGATGGGAGACGATCGACATGAGCCGGATCGGGTTGAAGGCGTCGTTTCCTTGGCCGAGAGGATAGGCGGAGCGAAGGATGTATATCCAGGAAGCGTGTTGGTGCGGGGGAGACTGGGAGAAAGAGCGAAAGAGCAAAAGAGCAAAAGAGCAAAAGAGCAAAGAGCAAATGAGTAAAAAGCAAAGAGCAAAAGAGAGTCCCACAGGGATACACATTGGTGGAGATTCGGGGGAAGGAGGGAAGAGTGTCCCCCCAAGGATACACATTGGCGGGAAGTCGGCAGAAAGAGAGAAAGAGTGTCCCCTGGGGATACACATTGGCGGGAAGTCGGAAGAATGAGGGGAAGAGAGTACTCAAAGTAGCTTACATTGGCGGAATTCCGTTGGGATGAGTGAAAGAAGCTGGTTTGTTGGCTTACATAGGCGAATTTCCGGTGGGATGAGTGAAAGTCACTGGTCTGATGGACTACATTGGCAGCATTTCGTTGGAATGAGGTAAAGTAGCTGGTTTGGTGGACTACATTGGCAGCATTTCGTTGGAATGAGGAAAAGTAGCTGGCCTGATGGACTACATTGGCGGATTTTCACTGGGGTGAGTGAAAGAAGCTGGTGTGATGGACTATATTGGCAGCATTTCGTTGGAATGAGGAAAAGTAGCTGGTTTGGTGGACTAGTTAGTAATATCAAGAAGAGTACTACGTACCCTTCTTGAGCGAAAAACCAGTGAAAACTTCAAAAGAAGAGTACTACGTACCCCTCTTGGGCGGAAAAGCATCGAAAACTTCAAAAGAAGGGTATCAGGTACCCTTCTTGAACGGAAACCACTGCAATTTAATAGCACCACATAACTGGTGAAGCCTTATCTAGCTTCGAGGAGGCTTTGGCTCCTTATTCTCCCGAAGCTCCTTCATAATTTTGCGGCCGGTTGGCGTTGTTGCTAGGCCGCCGCCTGCTGTCTCGCGGTGGATCTCCGGCATCGCGGAGCCGACCTCGAGCATCACTTGAATCACTTCGTCCGAGGGGATGACGCTGCGGACGCCGGCTAGAGCCATATCCGCGGCGGCAAGCGCGGACACTGCGCCGAAGCCGTTGCGCACGATGCACGGAATCTCGACGAGTCCGCCGACTGGGTCGCAGATGAGGCCGAGCGTGTTCTTGAGCGCGAGTCCGACTGCGTGAATCGCCTGGGCAGGCGTGCCGCCGCGCAGCTCGACGAGCGCGCCTGCCGCCATGCCGATGGCGGAGCCGACTTCGGCTTGGCAGCCGCCCTCTGCGCCAGAGACGAACGAGTTGTTCGCGATGACGTAGCCGATGGCGCCTGCCGCGAACAAACCGTAGACGAGGCGCTCGTCGTCCCAACCGAAGCGCTCCTGGCTGCTGACGAATACGCCCGGGATGATGCCGCAAGAGCCAGCGGTTGGCGTCGCGATGATGCGTCCCATGGAGGCGTTGACCTCTGAGACGGCGAGCGCATACGCCATCGCATTGCTGGCATGCTCGCCGAGGCATGCCTCTTCTTGCTGCCGATGGGCGACGACTCGCTGCGCATCAAGGCCGGTTAGCCCGCTTCGCGACGTCGTATTCTCATGAAGGCCGCGCTGCACCGCCTCTTTCATGACGTCGTAGTAGGCGGACATTTTGCTGAATTCGTCCTGCTGCGACCTGCCGGATTCCGCGCTTTGTTCCTCCAGCATCAGCTTGCCAATGGATAAGCCGCGCTCCGCGCAGAGCGCGCCGAGCTCAGCCAGCGTTCGAAAGTTCATCGCAATCATTCGCCTCGCTTACACTGAATTAAGATCAATCTTAGAGATCTCCTGCACATGATCGATACTCCGTAGCTCACCGATAATCGAGTCGGGCAGCATGCCGTCCAGCTCCAGCACCGTCAATGCCTCGCCACTTCTGCCTTTGCGGTCGACGGACATATGCCCGATGTTGACCCCTTCGGACCCCAGTAGGGAGGTGACATCTGCAATGACACCGGGCCTGTCTTTATGCAGAATGACGAGCGCAGGATAGCTGCCGGTTATCTTCACCGCAAACTCATTCACGTCTACGATCTCGATGTTTCCGCCCCCGATCGATGTGCCGACAAGCGACAGCCTCTTCGGCTTCGGAACACTCGTTTCGAGCAGAAGCTTTACCGTATTCGGATGAGAGAACAGACCTTTCCCTTGACCGAATATGACTTCAACACCGCTCGCTTCGGCTATAGCCAGAGCTTCGGGAATTCGTCTATCATCGGTTGCGAATCCAAGGAGTCCGCTCACAATTGCAAGATCGGTGCCGTGCCCTTGATAGGTCGCCGCGAACGAGCCATAGAACAGAATTTCTGCCCGCTCCGGAGCGGCGCCAAGCAGCTGATTCGCGACAAGACCGATGCGTACCGCTCCCGCCGTATGCGAGCTGGACGGCCCGACCATTGAAGGACCGATAATGGAGAACACATCTTTAAACCGCAAGCTGCACGCCGCCCTCCTGCACCATTTTGACATAGTGTTACCCAAGGAAGGGGCCTCAACTCATTATTGGATGCGGTAGACAGCCGGGGACACGCCATACTTCTGCCGGAAGACGCGGTAAAAGTAAGAATAGCTGCCGAAGCCGCATGTATCGGCGATTTGCTCCAAGGTCATGGTGCTGTATTTGATTCGTTCGATCGCCATGGATAAGCGGACATTTTGGGTATACTGTATGATGGTCATGCCATAGCATTCCTTGAAAAGGTGAACGGTGCGCGAGACGCTTAAGCCTACATGTTTAGCAATATCGGACACGCTGAACGAATCGGCAGCATGCTCGTCGATAAAGTTCTTCATTCGAGTCGCGATGAAGGATTTGCCCTGCAGGTCGGATTGCGTCGTGATTGCGCGATCTAGACCGAGGCAGAGTGCGCGGAGCAAGTAGTCGGCGAGCTCAGTATCCTCCGCTTCGAAGCGCCGCTTCTCTAGAATGAGAGCCTGCCATATCGACAGCCACCGCTCGTCGGGAACGACTTTCACTTTGCGGGGGCGCTCCTTGCGGCTCCACCACTCATCGAGCCAGCTGCCGCGGCAGATCACGTAGTAGTCTCCGCTTTTGACGTTGGCGTTGCTCTGTATCTGGGCTGCCCCGTTCTCCGCATCGCTTTGCGGTGCGATGACATTCAGATGATAGGCATCGCCTGGCCTGAAGAGAAGCAGGTCACCGGCTTCAATGCGCTGCATTCTTCCGTCCACGAGCGCTTCGCAAGTGCCCTCGGTTTGCAAGCGGAAGAGATAGGCGCGCAGACTCCCGTGATTCGTGATTTGGAAGGGCTGAGTGTGATACGAATAGCTGCAGCTCATAATTTCGGATAACATCTGTTCCACCTCATTTTGTAGCAAGATTGTACATGTTATTGTTATATAATACATCTCGAAAGCACTCAAATTCTACTATAATGAGTGTCAGATTGGTAAACTTACAGGTGCTATGCGTTTCATCCGAAACGCTAGCTAAACCGTCCCGAAAGGAAGAGATTAATCGTGAAGATCGGTTTGCAATTATTCACACTGCGTGACGAGTTGGCTCAAGATTTTAAAGGCACGCTTCGTCAAGTAGCGGCTATGGGTTATGAGGGCGTTGAGTTTGCTGGATATGGCGACATTCCTGCTGAAGAATTGAAAGCATTGCTTAATGAACTTGGCATTGAAGGCTTCGGCAGCCACATTGGCTTGCAGCAGCTTGAAGAGAATATTGAAGGCGAAATCGCGTACTTGAAAACAATCGGCGCGCGTTATGCGATCCTTCCTTGGGTTTCCCCTGAGATGGTAGCCGGCGGCGAAGCGTTCTGGCGCGATCTGATCACGAAGCTAGAGAGCTTCGGTAAGAAGTTCCATGAAGCAGGCATTGAATTCTGCTACCATAACCATGATTTTGAATTCGCGCTGAAGATTGACGGCGAATTCGTATTTGATGCGATGTACACGAAGGTTGCAGCTGACCTGTTGAAAGTGGAAATGGATATCGGCTGGGTACAATACTCGAACCAAGATCCAATCGCTTATATCGCGAAGTATGCAGGCCGCTTGCCGCTGCTTCACTTGAAAGACTTCCGCAAAGGCATCCCAGGCGAGCAAATCGACACAGTCGAGCTTGGCAATGGCGACCTCGCGCTGAACGAGATTATCGCAGCAGCAAGTAAAGCAAACGTGGAATGGATCGTTGTCGAGCAAGACAGATGTGCGAATCCACCGCTTGAATCGGTACAAACGAGCATCAACTGGCTCCGTGAGAACGGGCACAAAGCTTAAATCCATCATTTGATTAAGGGAGATATACGCTATTATGAGTAAAGTTAGAGTAGCCGTTGTAGGTAACGGGGCAATTGCAATCCGTCGTCACATTCCTGAGTACGCAGTAAATCCAAATGTAGAATTGGTCGCTTTCGTTGACCCGGTTATCGAGCGCGCGCAAGAGCTTGCAGAGAAGTACGGCGCAGAAGCGTTCACAAGCTATGAAGAAATGCTTAGCAAAATCAAACCGGACGCAGTTAGCGTATGTACGCCTAACTACCTTCACGCTCCAGTAACAATCGCAGCGGCTAATGCTGGCGCACATGTTCTGGTTGAGAAGCCAATGGCTTCGACTGACGAAGAAGCGGCTGCAATGATCGAAGCGGCAAGCAAGAACGGCGTTTACTTGATGGTTGGCCACAACCAACGTCTGATGCCTCCTCACGTGAAGGCAAAAGAAATTCTTAATAACGGCTCGCTTGGCCGCGTTCTTACATTCCGCACGTCGTTCGGCCACCCAGGTCCGGAAGGCTGGAGCGTAGACGGTAAAGGCAGCTGGTTCTTCCGCAAGCCAGAAGCGATTATGGGCGCTATGGGTGACCTCGGCGTACATAAATCCGACCTCATCCGTTACCTGCTTGACGACGAAGTCGCTCAAGTAACGGGCTACATCGGTACGCTGGACAAAGAAGGAACAGACGTAGACGATAACGCTACTTGCCTCCTTCGCATGAAGAGCGGCGCAATCGGTACGCTTGTTGCCAGTTGGACGTACTACAAGGGCGAAGACAACAGCACAGTGTTCTGGTGCGAGAACGGCGTTCTGAAGATCGGTACGGACCCGCACGATCAAATCATCGTTGAATTGCGCAACGGCACAGTCGAGCGCTACAACGTTGGTGCGATCAGCACAAACGACAAACAAGAGTCGAGCGGCGTTGTTGACGCGTTTATCAACTCGATCGTAACAAAGACGAAGCCAAGCATCTCCGGCGAAGAAGGCCGCAAATCGCTGGCTGTTATTCTTGGAGCATTTGAATCGCAAGCTACTGGCAAAGTCATTAACCTGTAATAGAAGAAAACCTCCAGTTCTGCCTGAAAGGGCGGAATTGGAGGTTTTTTGCAACTTATTTTGCTTCAGACGCTGTAGCTTTATTTGATATATCTATAGTTTATATTGATTTTATATATTATCGCAATAAAATCTGCTGTGTTATTGTTTCCGTATGATACGGAAATGAGGTGGCTAGCCAATGACTATTTATGATTTTCAAGTGAACACCATTGACGGTTCTCCAATTCAAATGTCCCATTACCGGGGCAAAGCTCTTCTTATTGTCAACACGGCCAGCAGATGCGCTTACTCTCGCCAATTCGCTGCTCTTCAAGAGCTATACGAAAGCTATAAAGAGCGAGGGTTTGAAGTGCTCGGATTTCCTTGTAACCAATTCAACGCGAAAGAGCCAGGGAGTAACCCGGAAGTGCGGGAGTATTGTGAGAATCACTTTGGAGTGACGTTTCCGTTGTTTGAAAAAATCGAGGTTAGAGGAGAGCAGGCGCATCCGTTGTTTCTATTTCTGACAGAGCAGGCTCCCTTTCAAGGTTCCGATCCTCAAACGCCAGATGGTCTAATGATGCAAAGCTTTGTAAGTGAAAAATATCCTGACATTTACGCCGGTGATGGAATCAAGTGGAATTTCACCAAGTTCTTGATTACTCCGGACGGTCAGCTGCATGGCAGATACGAAACAACGACTCCCCCATCCGAATTAGAACCGATCATTCAATCCTTGCTTTAAGAAAAAGGCTGCCCAGATTTCTGGACAGCCTGCTTTCGTTATTTAAAAAACAAAAAGTGCGTCGGCAGAGGCCGGAGCGTGCCGTCAGACGGATGGTTAATGATGCGTCCGTTGAAGATGAGCGACGAAGACCCGCCGCCGTCAAGGTTGTAGCCGTCGATGGCTCCGAATCGTGCGAGCAAGTATTGCATCTCCTCCAGCGTTGCGCCGGAGCTGCCTGCTTCGTTGCGACCGTCGATGACGAGGAACAGCAGCTGGTTATCTTTGTAGTTCGCGATTACAGTGCGCGGTGCGCGGGAAGGGCTGCTCTGCCACTTGGCTGGAATCGGCATCGGTACGCCGTTCTTCATGAGCACAGGAACGAAGGATGCGCCGAACTTCAGCTTCTTCGCATCGAGAACACTCTGGTCAGTCACTTTGCCGCCTATGAGCTTCAGGCTTTCATTAATTCCGACGAAGAAGAGGTCCTTCTCCGATGGCTGGAAGCCTCCGAGATACCGACCATTCAGCACCGTTGTGCTGAGCGGATACCGTTTGCCCGCTTGGTCAGCGAACCCTCCGGCGTTCACGCCTGCGATAGCATTGTATCTCCGCACAGCGGATAGCGTCGTCTCGGCGCTGCCGTACTTGTCATTGCCGAGCACCATCTTCATACCCTTCGATGATTTCAGCTTCACCTTCAAGGCATAGCCGCTGAAATATTGCGCGTTAATCGTGAACAGCTGAGCTGTCAGCTTGTCGGATTGTACCTGTTGAACCGGCGAGCCGATCTTGCGCGTAATGCGGCGGTCATAGATGAGCGCCGGACGGCCAAGCTGGGAACGGGTCAACACGACGACACCATTCAAGTTTTCATTCATGGCATGATATTGCTTCACGCTCTTCTTAATTGAAGAAGCGGTATGTAAAGCCATCGCCTTCGCTTGATCGAGGCCGCTTATGACTAGATTAGTCCCCTCTGGAATGGAGGCGTGCAGAGTATGATCCTTCGGGAAGGCGGAGTCCTTCAGCTCAAAGGATCGGTTCGTGCCAAGCAGCCATATCATCATGCCGATAAAGGGGGCTAGCGACACCAACATGAGCCGATTTAATTGTTTGGCGGTCATTATTTGAGCACATCCAAACTTTTCTTCAGCTCATTCAGCTGCTTCTTCACTTCGGCAATTTGGCTGTAGAGTTTGTTGCTGTTATCGGTTTTGCTGCTCATATTGTCCTTGGAGAACTCGAGCAGCTCGTTTAGTGCATCGACTTTGCTCTGAATTTTACCAAGCTCACCGTTGAAATTCGTCGCAAGCTCATCCAGCTGCTTCTTATAGTCAGCCTGCATGGCGGTAATCTGCTGTGCGGTCTGCTGATTGACTTGATCGGTTAAGTTCTGCTTGAGCTTGCCTGTATACCAAATCGTTCCGAGCAAGCCGGAGCCAATGAGTAGAACCCAGATGAAGAGAAACAGCGGTACGGATAATCCTTTCTTGCGTGTCTGTCTGCTCCGCTCATAGCTGGCTGCGGATCTTGTTTCATAACCTGTATTTGTTTCCATAAGTAATCAATCTCCTATTTCGGTAAGCACTGGACTTCTATTTTACCATAAGAGATTGATAGAGAAGAAGAGCTCTCTCTGCGTGAGCAGAAAGAGCTCTTCTAAGTCGTAAGGATTATGCGTTCTTATTATACAGAACCGGATTAAGTGGGGAAGCAGCAAGCTCGCCTGGTTTGATGCCTGGGAACCAGCTATTGAGGTCGCTTCTGCGTGCGTTGCTATCCGGCTCGGCAACGATCATATCGTCTGCGATATAGATGATCGTCATGACTTCGCGCATCCGATCCGACGGATTGCCTGGAGCGGAGTGAATCGTCCAGCCAGCGTGGAAAGTCGCATCGCCTGCATCCATCGCGCCGTAGTTGGTCGTCGGCAGCCCTTTGCCAGTTACATAGGAGCCGATCGTCTTATGCGATTCATCGGAAATATCTTGGCGGCTCAAGTAGCCGCTTTGGTACGACTCGTCGACGAACGTCATGGAGCCGATTTCTTCGGAGATCGGAACGAGCGGCATCCACAACGTAATGGATTTGTTGTTGCTGAGCGGCCAGTACGTCTGATCCTGATGCCACGGTGTATGACCGCCGCCTGGTTCTTTGAACAACGCCTGGTCATGGTACAAGCGCACGCCATCTACACCCATCAGCTCAGCTGCGATTTTGGCAAAACGTCTCGCATAGGTGAAACGCTTCGCAGACTCGCTCATTTCGCACAAGTTCGTAATTTGTATGAATGCTTTGCCGTAGGTGTCGCGCTCTTCGACAGGCTTCGTCTGATTATTGTGTTCGCGGACGACACCTTCGATAATCGGCTCATAGATGTCCACTTCTTCCGGCTTCAGTACATTTTTCAGAAAAATATGGCCGTTCTTCTGATACGACGCGATTTGCTCCGCCGAAAGTTCATAGTCCTCTGCTAAAGTTGGCAATTGAGCCAGATTCGTATTTGTTTCCATCATTATCGCTCCCCTTATTTCATACTCGCATGCAATATGATGCTATTATAGCCCTTGAACGGTATCAGCTTCTTTGTTCCGATATCTTATCCTTTTTGTCAAAAACGACTGTGTTTATTACAATAGAGAGAGCATAGCTGCATGAGGGAGGCGTAACGATATGATGTATTTATCCGAAATGATGGCGAAGCGCCCAATCGTTCCGTACATACGGGAAGGGGATTTTGCCATACGCAAACCGTGGACTTACCCGGAGCGCAGGCTGCTCGATTATTTAATCGTGTATTTTCAAGAAGGCTCGTGCTTGTTTACGGTTGATGGCGTGCCTTATGAATTCGGCAGCGGAGAGTTTTGTCTCATACAACCAGAGAGCTTGGTCGAATTAGAAGGGCGGACGAATACGATCACGCCGTTTGTACATCTCGATTTCTTCTACGACGAGCTAAGGGAAGAGCGGTTCCCAACTAGGGGCGGGCAGACGGACTTAACCGCTTATGTTCATCTCATGCAGCCGAAGCTCAATGACTTCAATGGAATCAACATTCCGGTAAAGCTGACCCCGAAGAAGCCGATCGTGCTGCGAGATAAATTTGTCGAGATGGTCAAATGCTGGCAGCATCGTGATCCGATTATGCAGCTTCGTGCGCAATCATTGGCGACCGATGTGATACTGGCGATACTGGAAGATCACACGGACTTGAAGGAAGCGGAGAAAGCAGCGCCTCAACCGCTGAATTGGATTACATCGTTCTTCTCCTTCAATTTGTCCGAGCATCTGACAGTGAACGAGATGGCAAAGCGTGCGAATTTATCTCCATCCAGGTTTAGCGCCAAGTTTCGCGAGCAATTCGGCATTCCGCCGCATCGCTACTTGCTGGAGCTGCGCATCGCTCACGCGAAGGAGCTGCTTGTCTCATCCGAGCTGCGTCTGGAGGAGATCGCAGAGTATTGCGGCTTTGCGGATATTCATCATTTTACGAAGGCGTTCAAGAAAATGACTGGCGAATCGCCCGGCTCCTTCCGGAAGCTGCATACTCATGTATCAAACGAAACGAGCATTGACCGTTAAGATACGGTGCAATGCTCGTTAGGTTGTACTGAATATTAACGGCTTACGGACTGATAAACTGCTGTGTCCAGTATGGGCTCATGTTGCCGCCTGGGGCATAACCAACGCCGAGTTTCGTGAAGTTCGGGCTAAGAATGTTAGCTCTATGACCAGGAGAGTTCATCCAAGCGGTCATCACTTCCTGAACGCTCTTCTGACCTGCAGCGATATTCTCGCCGGCATACGAATAGTTGATGCCGAATTGCTTCATCATATCAAATGGGCTGCCATACGTTGGTGAATCATGCGAGAAGTAGTTCTTGTCGCGCATATCTGTCGATTTGGCTTGAGCACTCTTCGATAGCGGATCGTAAAGCGACAATGCCGATAGGCCGGCTTTAGCACGCTCTGCATTCACTTGCTGCAAAATTTGCTGTGCAATGGATTGATTGCCGCTGGAACCTGCATTGCCTGAGCCTGCGGTATTGCCAGTGTTGCCCGTATTCCCTGTGTTGCCCGTATTACCAGTGCCAGTGTTGCCGGTTGGATAACCGGTTTTGCCGCCTGTGCCATAATTATAACCGCCACCGGTATTACCTGTTGTACCCGGAGTGACTTGACGCAGCTGACCGTTTATCCATTCGTACCATTGATTGTTGGCTATGTTGCCCAAATTGCCTAAGTTGCCTAAGTTGCCTAAGTTGCCGAGATTACCTTGAAGAGTGCCGTTATTGGAATAAGCATTGTAACGATGATCGTTGTTGTTAAGTGGCGTAGCTGTGCCATTGTACGAATAACCGCGGTACGTGTTGTTGTTGTTGTACAAATTACCGTTGTACGTATTGCCATACATGTTGTTGCGGTACGTACGGTTGTTCAACGGCAGCAGCTCGTCTGCCGTGTTAACTGCTTTTCGCTCCAGATACCTCACGCCATTGCCGGTTTTGTTTTCCAAATACCTCACTTCATGGCCTGCCCTGTTGGCCGCTTTGTACGTGTTGTTCGGTCCAGGTCCAGACACTGCGTTATAAATCAGAACACCTACGCCGACCGCTAAACAAATCCCTAATAATGTTCCGAAAAATCTTCTCATTTGTCTGATCAAGCTCCCTTCACACCCACTAATATGTTCAGCGGCGCGAGGGGCTATGCGATCAGGGAACGAGGCAATATCAAGCAATTTGCTCAATAATAAGGACACCGTAGCCTTCTAGCGGCACTTGGCCGGCAGCTGTTTCACCGGTTAACAGGTCGACGCCGGCGTGTTCGCCAAGCTCGATCGTGACTTCTGCTGCGTTGTGATTTAGAACGAACAAGTAGGAGCGGTCATCCTGCGAACGCAGAGTTACCTCAACGCCTGGCTGCTTGCCAGGAAGCGGCTTAATGCTGCTGCTGTCGCACAATGCGCCGAGGAAGCCTTGCAGGAATTCGGCATCCGGACTTGACGCCACATACCACGCTTCGCCACTGCCGAATAGGTTGCGGGTTAACGCCGGCATTCCTTTATAGAAATCATCGCCGTACACAGCCATCACTTCTGCGCTTTCGGCATGAATGAGATCGCATAGAATCGAACAGCTGTACTCGCTGCCAACTTGCAACTGCTTGCCAACTGTTTCCTTCATGACAATTCTGTTGTGCTGCCCTGGAAATAGCGCGTCGATCTCCTCTGCCCATATGCCCAGCAATCCCCGCAGCTCTCCCGGATAACCGCCGAGCGTTACCAAGTCGTTCTCATTCACGATACCGCTGAAGAATGTCGTGACGAATTTACCGCCAGCTGCGACATAAGCTTCAATTCGCGCAGCCATGCCCGGCTTCACCATATACATGACTGGAGCAAGCACGATGGCATAAGGACTGAGATCGTCCTCGAATGACACGATGTCGACTTGATGCCCTTGTTCATGCAAGGCGCGGTAATATTTATGAACTTCATCTACATATTTGAGATCAATGGTCGGACCGCTCGAATATTCAATCGCCCAGCGGTTCTCCCAATCATACATAATGGCGATGCGGCTAGGCATGCGCGAGCCGAGCAGCTTCGTGCCAAGGCTGTCCAGTTCCTTGCCGAGCTGCGCGCATTCGCGGAATACGCGGGTATGCTCATGCCCGACATGCTCGATCAGCGCACCATGATACTTCTCACAGGCCCCAACGGAGCGGCGCAGCTGGAAGAACATGACGCTGTCCGAGCCATGCGCCACCGCCTGGTAGCTCCATAAGCGCATGATGCCCGGCCGCTTCAACGTGTTGTACGCCTGCCAGTTCTGCTGGCTCGGCGTCTGTTCCATGAGCAGGAACGGCGCGCCATTCTTCAAGCCGCGCATGAGGTCATGCGTCATGGAGGTGAAGCTTGTGGGCGTATCCATGGAAGGGTAGTTGTCCCAAGCTATAATGTCCAAATGCTTCGCCCATTTGAAATAATCGAGCGGCTTATAAGTGCCCATCAAATTGGTTGTTACTGGCATGTCAGGCGTAACCGCTTTAATCGCGTCATACTCAAGCTTGTAGCAATCAAGCAGGCTGTCGGAATTGAAGCGGGTGTAATCAAGCGATATGCCTTGGAAGCAGGTACGGTCCGACGCCCACTGCTCCGATCGTGCGCTTGGCAGCACGATCTCGTCCCATTCATAGAAGGTATGTCCCCAGAAGCAGGTATTCCACTGCTCGTTCAGCTTGTCCAGCGTGCCGTATTTGGCGCGAAGCCAGTCGCGGAATGCGGCTTCACAGTTATCGCAATAGCATTCGCCGCCATACTCATTGGAAACATGCCAAAGCAGCAGGGCAGGATGGTCTTTATAACGTTCAGCCAGCTTGGAAGCAAGCCGAGTAGATAGGTCGCGATACACCGGACTATTCGGGCAGGAGTTATGGCGCCCGCCGAATTTGCGCTGTTTGCCGTCGAACTCGGTGCGCAGCACTTCTGGATATTTGCGCGCCATCCAAGCTGGATGTGCGCCTGTGCTAGTTGCCAGACACGCATATATGCCATTCTTATGCAGCATATCCATAATGCGATCAAGCGTCTCGAAATGGTATGTATCTTCATTGGGCTGAAGCATCGCCCAGGAGAATACGTTCACTGTTGCAATATTCATTCCCGCAAGCGGAATGAGCCGCATATCTTCGGGCCAAATGCTTTCGTCCCACTGTTCCGGGTTGTAGTCGCCGCCATATAACATTTTGGGCAATTTAGTCGTATCCATCTGTGTGAATCTCCTTTATGCAAATAAGATGATAACAGCTCTATTTTATGGTAAGATTCGAGTGAGAGATATATAAAATAGTTTAGGCAGGATATCATAATATGGAACAGCTAACTGAGCGGAAGCAACATTACATAAATGGGCAGCAGCAGAACCGGTTCATGTTCAAGAGCGGCGAGTTCGAGCTGCCGCTATATATGGATAGCATTGGCTTCAATCCGGAGCAGGAATCGGTAGACCGGACGAAAGGATATCCGTACTTCCACTGGCTGCAAACGATTGAAGGAGAAGGGGAATTCGAGCTGAACGGCAGACGCTACTCGCTGCCGCCGGGGCATGGTTCGCTGCTCTTCCCAGGCGTGCCGCATTTCTATGCCGCTAAAGGCGGGCGGAAATGGTCAACGCTCTATGTGACATTCGGCGGCGTATTGGCCGCTTCGATGCTTGCGTCGCTTGGCATTCGACATACGGAGTGGCTGCATTGGGATGAAGATGCGCCAATCACATCGCAGCTCATTGCGATGATCAATCAAGCGCAGCATGACGAGGACCGGACCGGGCTCAACGCATCGGCGCAGCTGTACCGGTTCCTTACGATGATCAAGATTTATGGACAGAAGGGCGGCCGGTCATCGGTATTCCAGCATTTGGAGAAGCTGGACCCGCTGCTCGGATGGCTGGATGTGAATTACGGCGATCCCGATATAAGTCTTACGGATATGGCGGAGAAGCTATTGATCAGCCCGCGTTACTTGAATTCACTGTTCAGACAAGCCTTCGGCATTACAGCTTATGCCTACTTGATTCGATTGCGAATTATCAAGTCCAAAGAAATGATGAGCCTTGGCGACAGCTCACGCTCCATTAAAGAAATCGCGCAGCTATCAGGTTATCGCGATTCCAGTCATTTTATTGCGGCATTCGGCAAGACGGAAGGAATTACGCCAGAGCAGTTCCGCAAGCTGCACGGCTTAATATCAGGCTAAAGCGAAAGCGAGAATAGAGCGATGGAAATGAAGCAATGTACAGTATGCGGGCAAGAGAAGCCGCAATCCGCGTTCACGAAGCGGGCAGGCAAGAGCGGCCGGCGCGGAACATGCCGCTCCTGTATGCGTCGGCGCAAGCGTGATACGATAACGGCCGTATTGCCGCTGCATTCGGATTCAGCCCTCGCTGTAGAGACGGCTGCGAACATAACCATCCAAGCAGCCGCAGAAGTGGCTGCAGTCGGACAAGCTGCTGCGGCTGAACCGCGAGCTGGCGAAGGTATCGCATCGGAATCACCGCCCGCACGAACGCGCAAGAGAAAGCATAGGCGCCGCCGCGGACGTTACAACAAATCCGCAAGACTGCGGAAGCAGCAGGAGACAGAGCAGGCAGTAGAAGTGGTGAAGCTGCCCGTTCGGCCGCCGGACCGCGTCATTAAGCAGATTCAAGGCTCCTTCACGTTCGCGACCTCGGTATTGAACGACAGGGGAAGAGGGCATATCAGGCTGCGCGGCTATCGGGAGACAGGGAAGCGCTGGTCGACGGTCATACCGACGGAGATGGCCGTTCGTATGGTCGAAGAAGGCGCAGCAGGCATTATTAATTCAGGCATGATCCATAAGCTTTATACGAAGACGGACTTCAGACTGCTTATTCTGCAGCGCGACGATTATATTTGCCGCTATTGCGGGAAATTCGGCGACACGATCGACCATGTCATGCCCAAATCGAAGGGCGGACTGTCATCGCCAGCCAATTGCGTATGCGCTTGCTCGGAGTGCAATCTCAAGAAAGCCGATAAATTAGACTTTGTTAATAATGATGATTTCTAGCGGGTTTGACGCCTATTTTCCAATATTTAGTTCATGAAAAGTGAATAACTCCCGTGTTAGTATGAGTGGCGTCGGGGCGCCCGGCATACAACATTTGTAAACGAGGAGGATTTTTCATGAAGATGCAACCATTTCGTATAGGTGTAGCTAGTGTACTCGCCGCGAGCTTGATCGCGCTTGGAGGAGGAGCGGCCCTGCAGAAGGCAGAAGCAGCCTCCGTGAACAGTTCCGTCTCTTATAAAGTAACAAGCACGGATACGATGTATAAAATCGCTAAGAAATACGGTGTGAGCTTGAACACGTTAATCGCGGCTAACCCGTCCATTAAGAATCCGAATATAATCTGGGCAGGCATGATTGTGAAGGTGCCTGTGACGACAACAGCTGGCAGTGGCAGCACAGGGTCCGGTTCCACAACAACAAGCACGACGGACAAGTCTACTTTTGCAGCTCAAGTTGTGTCGCTTGTGAACCAGGAACGCGCTAAGACAGGCCTTACGGCGCTTAAGTCCGATACGCTGCTCACGAAGGTCGCGCTGGATAAAGCGAAAGATATGTATACGAACAATTACTTTGACCATAACTCGCCGACCTACGGCTCCCCGTTCGATATGATGCGTGCATACGGAGTCGCTTATTCTTATGCTGGCGAGAATATTGCCAAGGGTCAGCGTACGCCTGCGGAAGTCATGACGGCATGGATGAACAGTCCAGGTCATAAAGCGAATATTATGAGCGCCAACTACAAGAAAATTGGCGTTGCATACTACAACGGTGAATGGGTACAAGAGTTTACATCATAATAGAGCAAGCAGCGATAAGCGGCCCCAGATGGCCGCTTTTTTTAAATTAGGTTTACATAATTATTGAATGAGAGAAAATTAATTCTTCATTCTGCGCAGGTATTGGGTAAATAAAGGCGAAATCTACTCTTACGAATTTGACTACTCGGAGGTCCACTATGCGGCGGAAGGCAAGGGCAATATACTGCAACCAGACGTTGGCTGAACGAACGAAGAGGAAATTAATGCTTACAAGCCAAGAGCGCGATATCGATGCGTCTTATTCAGTTGCGCTAAGCTATCAGCGTTTAATTAAATATTTGCCAGAGCCGATCTTTGTGCATGACGGAATCGAAGTGCTGTTCGCCAATCAAGCGGGACTTCGATTGCTTGGCATGACTGATCTGTCAGAGATCATGGATGAGGTAAAGATTTGGAAGTTCATGCACCCGGATAATCAGCTTCGCTCAATGGAGCGAATCCGCGCGGTCATGCAGACGGATGAGCCGAATGAATTCGAGGAATGCCGCCTCATTGACGTGAGGGGTGAAGTTATTGATGTGGAGGTATCCAGTACCCGTATACATAACTATCCGGGGAGAGGAACTGTCGTCCAGAGCGTCTTTCGCGATATCCGTGAACGGAAGAAAGAGGAGGAGGCGCTCATTCATTCCGAGAAGCTCTCCGTTGCTGGACAGATGGCGGCGGGAATTGCACATGAGATTCGCAATCCGCTGACCTCCTTGATCGGATTCTCGAAGTTTCTGAAGACGAAGATTGATAAGTATCATGAGTACTTTGACATTATGCTCGTGGAGCTCGACCGGATCAATTCGATCGTACAGGAGTTTATGGCGCTGGCGAAGCCGCAAGCAAGCCAGTTCCGCAAGCATGATCTGAACCGGATTATTGGCAATGTGCTGACGCTGCTCGAAACGCAGGCGATTCTGAAAGATGTGCAGATTATCCCTCTGCTCGATTCCGATGTGACGGAGCTGCTCTGTGACGAGAATCAGCTGAAGCAAGTATTCGTCAATGTGCTCAAGAATGCCATCGAGGCGATGCCAAGCGGCGGGATCATTACCATTACGCTTACGAATGTAGATGCGCAGCATATTGCCGTGTCGATTATCGACGAAGGAACAGGCATCCCAGAGGAGCAGCTGCCGAAGCTCGGCGGTCCGTTCTTCACGACAAAGGACAGCGGAACAGGGCTTGGCCTTATGATTTGTTACCGGATCATTGAAGGCCATCAAGGGAAAATGGATATTAAAAGCGTCCCCGGCAAAGGGACGACGGTAGCGATTCGACTGCCGCGCAATCTGTGATTATGCAGCATGACGGGGATGTTGGTCACTTTTTCCTGTAGGATTTGCATGAGTTTCTGTGTTATCCTTTAACGCGAGCCGAAACATTATGTGCGGGGGATATTTTTAGAGCAATGCTGACGTAATAAAAAGTCGCTTTTGCTCGCCAGTCAGCTATTGGCTGGTTAATGCGCTGTCAGCAGCGCTGGGGTGAATCGTTTGGTTAACAAGCGTAGGGCGGAACTCCTTTCGTCCGAATCCGACAACTAACCTCGTAGGCCGCATGCGATGAAGATGAGTAGCTGGCTTAGCCATTAAGCAGCTTGACCTGTCAGCATCGTATTGACGGAATATATCCGGGTCGTTCAAACAAGGATATATGTCCGTAAATTAAAGGAGGAAGTTCATATTGAAGCAATCATTCTGGAAAAAGAGTGCGTTACTCGCTGCACTTAGCATCGCGATCTTCACGCACGCGGGCGCAGCGCAAGCAGCATCGGAGTACAAAGCGACGGACGAGGATACGTTCTGGTCGTTGTCGCAGAAATTCGGCGTATCGCTGGAGCAGCTGCTCAAGACGAATCCGATGATCGATCCTGCGAATGTGTATAAGGGACTGACGATCGTTATTCCAACGACAGTGACAGTCGCGAACTCGAAGCAGGATGCGCCGCAGCCGATTTCGCAACAGTCGAAGCAGACTGAACAAACGGCAAAGCTGGATAATTCAGCGGAGGCATCTGTGAAAGCCGAGAAGTCGGTGAAGGCTGAGAAGAAAGCGGCAGAGCCGAAGAAAGCCCCTAAAGCAGAGGCAGCAAAGAAAACGGTGAAGAAAGCTGCAAAGAAGAAGTCGAGCCAATCGACGGCAGCGAAAAGACAAGCGAACCAAAACGAAATTACAGTTGGCGGCAGAGCATATGACGTCTCGGATGTCGTACAGGTTAAAGCAAGCGCATATACGGCACATCCGTCAGAGAACGGCTGGGGAGCAGTCGACTACTTCGGCAATCCGCTGAAGCTCGGTACGGTTGCAGTAGACCCAAGCGTCATTCCGCTGGGAAGCAAGTTGTATATTACCGGCTACGACCATGATGGGTTGCCAGTCGGCGGCATGATGGGAGTTGCTACCGATATGGGAAGTGCCATTAAGGGCGACCGTATTGATATCTTTGTTCCGCAATCGAAGGAAGCTGCGAGCGACTTCGGTTTCCAATTCGTAAAGGTATTTATTCTAGATTAGTCTTACCTTGAAGAGCCCCGCGTCTTATGGACGTTGGGTTTCTTTTTTTTGGGCTAAGGCGGCTGGGGCGATTAACGGCTGCGCCAGTTGCGCCCGGCTGGCCGGTTCAAGAGCTCCGGCAGTGTGACAATCTGATAGCCCTTGCTGCGCAGTAGATTGATGAGCCGTGGTAGCGCCGCTATCGTGCCGGAGAGGTCCTGTCCTTCGCCGCCGCCTGCATGCTGCAGGATAATGGAGCCGGGCTGCAGCGTCCGCTTTATATTGATGAGAATGCGGTTGCTGTCGAGGCTTTTCCAATCGACCGAATCGGTATCCCAGTTCACTACGATGTATCCTCGGCTGCGCAGCCAATCGACCTGGTACGGCGTAATCTCTCCATAAGGCGGACGGATGAACTTCGGGCTATATCCGATCAGAGGGCGGATAATCCGGTCGGTCCGTACAATTTGCTGCTCGAATGCATAGCGCGAGATACGCGAAAATACAGCGTGATCATACGAATGATTGCCGATAATATGCCCTTCTCTGCTGATCCGCTGGACGAGCGCCGGATGTGCCGCTGCCCGAGAGCCAACGACAAAGAACGTTGCGCGCACTTTGTAGCGGGCAAGCGTCTCGAGCACCTGCGGCGTAAAGCGCGGATCGGGCACGTCGTCGAACGTAAGCGCGACTCTGCGTGAGCCTCGTGGTCCCCAGATTACGAAGGAACCCGGGAACATACGCTGCAGCGTAACCCAAGACATCGCTTCTGCACGGCTCTTTTTCTTCTTCTTTAGCTGCTGGCCGCTCGTGAAGGAGGGCTCGGCTTCTGCTGGTGACTGCCAGCTGCTCCCGAGCTCTGTCGCGGCAGCTCTATTGCGTTCAGATAGCGGAGGGGGGCTCGCAGATGCGGCAGCTCTTTCGCCTTGTATGGCATCTATGCCACTGCAAACGCACAGGATCCAGGTCAGAAGCAGCAACAATGATCTGCGTGCTCTGCGCATCGTTCCCATGGACCTTCTCCCCCCGTCAACCAAAATAAACTACCTGCTGTGCTTACCGTCTTAAACATTCGATTTCATTGTGCCCTCTCCGCACGTGATCATGCATGAGACGCAACTTCACACTTTACAGCAGGAAGCTCACCACGTAACATGAAGAGGAATAATGGTGAAGAGGAGACCGTACATATGCCAACAATTGATATGCCCTTGAATGAATTGAAAACGTATTCAGGCATAAATCCGCGCCCGTCCGACTTCGACGACTATTGGGAGCGGGCGCTGAACGAGATGCGTCAGGTTGACGCCGCCATTGAACTTGTTCCAAGCTCCTTCCAGACGCCGACAGCAGAATGCTTTGATTTATATTTTACAGGAGTAAAAGGTGCACGTATTCATGCCAAATATGCGCGTCCGCGCCATTCGAACGGGCCGCATCCCGCGGTTGTCCAGTTCCACGGCTATACGGGCAACGTTGGTGATTGGCAGGATCGTCTCATCTATGTATCGCTTGGATTTTCCGTATTTGCGATGGATTGCCGCGGACAAGGCGGCGGCTCCGAGGATAGCGGCGGCGTGAAGGGCAATACGCATAACGGCCATATTATTCGCGGCTTGGACGACAGCGCGGACCAGCTCTTGTTCCGTCATATTTTCCTCGACACCGCACAGCTAGCTGGGATTGCCTTGGAGATGCCAGAGGTTGATCCGAAGCGTGTCTATGCGATGGGCGGCTCGCAGGGTGGTGCTCTGACAATTGCATGCGCTGCGCTTGAGCCCCGTGTGTCAAAGCTTGCGCCTGTGTTCCCATTCCTCAGCGACTACCGCCGCGTATGGGATATGGATCTCGACAAGGATGCTTATGCGGAGCTGCGCACATTCTTCCGTCACTTCGATCCGCGGCATCAACGCGAAGAAGAGATTTTCACGAGACTCGGTTACATTGATATTCAGTATTTGGCGAACCGGATTAAGGGCGACGTGCTGATGGGTGTCGGCTTGATGGATACGATCTGTCCGCCTTCATCGCAGTTCGCTGCCTATAACAAAATTACCGCGCCGAAGCGGCTTGAAATTTATCCGGATTTTGGACATGAACATCTCCCGGGGTTGAACGATAAAGTGATTCAATTTTTCTTGGAAGAATAGTGGAAATAGAGGAGGATTGGAAGAATCATGCGTCTGACGAGCAAAGATAAACTAGTGATGATTGGGGATTCGGTTACGGATTGCGAACGCGCGAGACCGGTCGGAGAAGGACTGTTCGGCGCAATCGGCAAAGGATATGTAAGCGTCGTTGATGCGCTGCTATCCTCGACCTACCCGGAGCTTGGCATTCGTGTCGTGAATATGGGGTCGAGCGGCAATACGGTGCTGGATTTGAAGGATCGCTGGCAGAGCGATGTCATCGCTTTGAAGCCGGACTGGCTGTCTATTATGATTGGCATTAACGATGTGTGGCGCCAATATGACAGCCCGACAATTCCAGAGCAGCACGTCTACCTCGAACAATATGAGTCGACGCTGGATCAGCTCGTTGCCGAGACGTTGCCTTCTGTAAAAGGAATCGTGTTGATGACGCCGTTCTACATCGAGCCGAATACGCAGGACTTGATGCGTGCGGAGATGGATCGTTACGGTGCGGCTGTGAAGCGCATTGCCGAGAAGCATGGCACGCTGTTTGTTGATACGCAGGCTGCGTTCAATCAAGTGCTGGAGCATCTATATTCCGGCACAATCGCATGGGATCGCGTTCATCCGAACCATACGGGCCATGCCGTTCTTGCTCGGACATTCTTGCAGGTAATCGGTTACGATTACAATAAAGGGCTATAGGAAGTGCAAAGGTCGAGTTCGGGGCATAAATTTGCCCCAGAACTCGACCTTTTTGGAAAGCAAGACGAAGCCGCTTGCCGCGGGGAAACTAACCCGAAAAGCCAGCGAGAGAACATATACGTTCTCTCAGAGCAGTACGAAGCTGCTTGCCGCGCGAAAATGGTGCTGAGAGCACAAATAGGTGCTCTCAGCACCAAAACTAACCCGAAAAGCCAGCGAGAGAACATATTTGTTCTCTCCGAGCGGAGCGAAGTCGCTTGTCGCGCGAAAATGGTGCTGAGAGCACAAATAGGTGCTCTCAGCACCATAACTAACCCGAAAAGCCAGCGAGAGCACATATATGTTCTCTCAGAGCAGGTTGAAGCCGCTTGCCGAGGGGAGCAGTGCGAGTACGGTTTTTGCTGAAGTGAGAGTGCCGAATTTGCACTCTCAGCAGCGAAATGACCGATTTTCGAGAACGAGAGAGCATATATGATCTCTCAGCCCCAAGAGCAGCACGTATTCGGCTATTTGCTGAATTGAGAGTGCCGAATTTGCACTCTCAGCAGTCCCGCCTCAGCTGCTGCTACCCGAGAGGGCGTATTCGTTCTCTCAGCTCTCTCAGCTCTCTCAGCCATCTCAGCCACATTCACGCAGCGTCCCAGACCTTTCTCGTTACTGCCATTTCTCAATGACCAGCTTGCCGATCATCGAGCCGGATTCGAGCTTCGCATGCGCGGCACGCAGGTTCGCGGCGTTAATCGGCGACAGCCTTTCCGTCATCGTCGACCGCAGCGCGCCTTCAACGACGAGCTGCGCGACTTCGTTTAGCAGCCGGTGCTACTCAATCATGTCGGCCGTCTCGAACATGGCTCGTGTGAACATAAACTCCCACACGAAGGAGGCGCTCTTGCTCTTCAGCAGATGCAGCGGCACAGGCTCGGTCGTGTCGACGATGGAACAGATCCCTCCTTGCGGAGCGATAGCTTGAACCATGCTCATGAAGTGAGCTGTCGTGGCATTGGTGCACAGTATGTAATCCACATAACGGAGGCCGATGGCCTCAAGCTGGGGTGTCCATGGCTCGTGATGATTGATAACGTGATCCGCCCCATGCCTCAAAGACCATTCCCGAGACTCCGCTCGGGAAGCCGTTCCGATAACAGTCAAACCTGCCAGCTTCGCCAATTGCAGTGCAATGGAGCCAACACCGCCAGCCGCACCTACGATTAGAATCGTTTTACCGGCATTGTCGGTCTGAGCTCTGGAGATATGCAGCCTGTCGTGCAGAGCTTCCCACGCTGTAACAGCTGTTAGCGGTAAGGCAGCCGCTTCAGCAAAATCAAGCGAAGCTGGCATAAGGGCCGCGATCCGCTCATCGACGAGCTGATACTCGCTGTTGCTTCCTTGACGCGTAATGCTGCCCGCATAATACACACGATCACCTGGCCCGAACAAATGACAATCGGGCCCGACCGCATCGACGATACCCGACGCATCCCAGCCGAGAATGCGGGGAGCCGTTTCAACCTTATCCTTCGGCGCGCGCTGCTTCGTATCGACCGGATTTACCGAGATCGCTTCGACCTTGACCCGTATATCTCACCCAGTCGGGGCAGCGGGCTTCTCCACTTCGATATCCATCAAACTATCTTCTCGCTCGATCGGAAGGTATTTCGTGAGCCCGACCGCACGCATTATTTGTGTCATTTCTTCAACTTCCCCTCTACAAATGAATGTGTTCATTATAACAAAAAATCCCCCACCCTGGCCCCAGAAGCGGGAGGATGGAGGACATAGCTGTTACTGGATTATATTTTGAAAATCGACATTGTGCGCTGCAGCTGCATGACGATCTGCTGCATTTTCTCCGTTTCATTTACAACATCTTGAACGGAACCCATCTGCTCGTTCATCGAAGCGGACACTTGCTCTGTGCCTGCTGCCGATTGCTGCGTAATTGCGGAGATGTTCTGGATGGTTCCGGAAATTTTGCGAGCGCTCTCCATCATCTGATCGCTCTCAGCCGAGAACTCGGTAATTTGCTGCGTAATGAACTGTACGCTTGTAACGAGCTCGGAGAAGACCAGCTCAGAATCGCGCAGCATTTGCATTTGCAGCTGAACGACTTCTTCGTTCACTTTAATATTCTGAATAGCCTGCTTAACGCCTTGATCGATGCTGCGTACGAGCGTATGTATTTCCTTCGTGGAGGAAGTCGACTCTTCCGCCAGCTTGCGTACTTCCTGAGCAACGACAGCGAAGCCGCGTCCGTGCTCGCCTGCTCGTGCTGCTTCAATTGAAGCGTTCAGCGACAACAGGTTTGTCTGTTCCGCGAGATCAGAAATCGTGCGTGTAATGGCCGAGATACCATCAGCTTTGCGCGCGAGTTCCTCAATAGCTTCCGCCACCTGAGAAGTCGCTTCAACGTTGCGGGACATACCATGCGATTGACTCTCAACCGCCAGGCGTCCGCGTTCAACGAGCGCGATTGTTTGTTCAGAGCGCATGTTCATTTCTTTTGTGGAATGCGCGTACGTTGTTACTTTCGTCTCAATATCACGAATGGAGTCCGCCATGTCGCTGACATCCTCGGAAATCGTATTCGCACCTGTTGCAAGCTCGCCGGCGGAAGTAGCCACCTGCTCCATAACTTGCTTCAAGTTAATATTTTTATCGAAGATGCTGCGGCTCGTATCGTTTACGACTCTTGCAATCGTTGATGTTTCCTTCAATATCTCGCGCAGCTTGTCCACCATGCTGTTGAACGAATGGCCGAGCTCGCCAAGCGATGCGGAAGAGGAGGTGTCCACTTTCTGAGTGAAATCGCCCTTCGCAATGCTGAACGCGATAGAAGTCATTTCATCAATCGACGATGTAAGCGCATTCTCAATGACGCGAACAAGAGGGAAGGTTACTACTGCCGCTATCACAATGATGACAAGGCCGAGTACAATGCTGCCACCGGTCAGCAGTAATCCAAGGATGAGCGCAATTGAGAAGATCGCGACAATTGTGTAGCAACCGGTCAAAAGCTTGTTTCGAATCGACATAGAATGGAACCATTGCATCGTAAAAAGCGCCCCTTTATTTGGAATACCACTATTATATCACCGCCTAGAGGTTTGTCTATATTCGTATCTTCGAAACGAAAGATGTCGAAAGAAGGAGTTGAATATAACGGATAGATGTCGAATGAACTATTTTTCTGTAAGGTTTTTGTAAAATAATGTTGATGTCTATAATTCTATGACATATAATGGGTCCGTAGGCTGGTATCGCCTAATAAGATAAGAAGATGGAGGCGGACAAGGATGAATTTGGATACAATGCCGTTAAGTCGTCAAGTTGATTTCGTCTTTAAGCAATTGGAAGAGGAGCTTCATCATTCCTTGGCAGGTACTGTAATCATACAAATTCGTAATAACATCGTTGGCAAGTACGGCGTTCGCCACAATCCAATTGAGAGCAAGAACGGAGAAATTGGTGAAGCGGAGCAGGGCATGACCAGAGAGCAGGTACAAGCCTTCCGCAAGATGGCTGTCGATTCCATTCGCTTGAAGCGCAATTGGACGCATGGGGAAATATTATATGATTTCTCGGTTCGTTCCGGCACAAGCACGTGGTCGGCTAGTATCTCGTTCGAGAGTAACTATAATTTGGCGGCAGGGATGTTCCGCTATACACCGAAGTATGCACAGCACGCACTGCGTGAGACGCCTTAAACTATACATAACGAGAAAAAGGCTGCCTCAATGCGGGGCAGCTTTTTCTATCGTTCTGCGCTTGATTAGCGAGCGGATCTGCCTGCAAGTTGTTGTTCTGCGATTTGAACGAGCTTGCGAGTGATATTACCACCGATCGAACCTGCGTCACGAGTCATCATGTCACCGTAATAGCCATCTGCAGCGAACGCAATACCGAGCTCTCTTGCTACTTCGTATTTCATTTGATCAAGCGCCGCACTTGCTCCTGGTACGACTAATGTACTAGCCATTGTAATCACCTCCTGCTCTTATGTGCTACGGAAGAAACTACGTATTGCCGTTCTCGTGTATCTCACCGTCGTTTCTTCTTGCGTTTAGTATGGTTGCTATGGCGGTTTCTATACGAAAACGGATTCAACTATTTCAATGTAATTTTTTCCAATTTTATAGAAGGAAGCCAAGCGCTAGCGGAAGAACGAATAGACTGTAAATACCGAGATTCGCGAGCAGTGATGCAGAAGGCTCATGATTGCAATCGCAGAGAGCAGCAGTGACACCTTGCCATTCCTGCAAGGCAGAATGGAGCTGATAGATGGCAGTGGCAAACAGTCCAATTGCTGATAGCTTCACATACACGGACAAGTTAGGCTCGACATATTGCGCTAGCGTATGGGTTTGAACGAGAAAAATAATATAAAGCCCGAAGCCGGTTAATATGCCGCTCCGAACAAGATGGTGAATGATTGCTCTGCGCTGAGCGGTAGAAAGTGTCCGCATGACTCGTATACCTCCTTCAGGTTAGAGATGGAAAAAGAGCTTCTCCGTTAGGATGGATAGCGCCCAGACACTGACGACCAGGAAGAGTACGATGCCAATCACGACTTTGCTGCGGAACGTAGAGAAGAGCATGAGCAGGCTCTTCACATCAACCATGGGTCCGAAGACGAGGAACGCGAGAAGGGCGCCAGGTCCGAAAATGCCGTGAAACGATGAAGCGACAAAAGCATCCGAGGTGGAGCAGAGCGACAGCGCGAAGGCGGCACCCATCATGAACAGATTGGCAATGCCCGGATGGCCGCCAATGGACATGAGGACATCCTGCTTCACGAGTGATTGCACAATCGCTGTAATGAAGGCGCCGATAATTAAATATTTGCCGATATCGAAGAACTCGTCCGAGGCATGGTTGAAGGTTGCTTGAATCCGTCCGCGGATGCCGTCATTCATGCTGCCATAATTGTAGTTATGACCGTAATCGGATTCGCGCGAGCGTCCGGATAGCGAGTGGATGCCGAGCTTCAACGGACTTCGCTTCATGAATCGGTACATCAGGAGCCCAAGCAGGACGCAGACCACAAGTGCAAGTCCCATTCGCGAGTATGCGATAAGGGGTTCGGACTGAAAAGCGCTGTACGTGGATGTGAATACGACGGGATTAATAATTGGACCTGCAAAAATAAACACCATCCCGATATATGGCGGCATCCCTTTGCGAATCAGCCGGCGTACGACCGGAATCATTCCGCACTCGCATAGCGGCAGCAGCAGACCGAGCAAGCTGCCGAACAGGACGCCTGCAATAGGATTTTGAGGCGTAATCCGGTCGATCATCGAGTCCGAGACGAATACTTGCAGAAGCGCCGAGATGAGGACGCCAAGCAGGATGAACGGGAATGCTTCAACGATGATGCTTATAAAAATATGCTGAAAGTCATGCATGACTGCTCTTGGTCTCCTTTCCATGAAAACAAGTGCCCGATGCTGTTTAGGTCAAGCTGTTCGCGCTATGTATTAAGTTATGCGCGCGTGAAGCGAGGCAGGACAGCCCAGTTATTAATTTTATGAAGAAACGTATAAAACCATTGCCAACATTTTAGTAAAGGAGTAGAATTCGCAATATGTGATATTTTTTTGATAATGATTCTCATTATTACTGCAGTTGGGAGATTGTGGAGATGAAGTGGGAAATGGGGAAAAGAACAAGAAGCGCCGCTGCGTTATCAGCCGTTCTTGCATGTTCGGTTGCAGTAACAGGCTGCGGCTCTGAAGCACAGGTGAAAGTAACGGATTATAGCTTCGACACAGCCGGAAATATGTTTGCATATGCGGAATTTGAGCTTTCGGGCGAACCGCTCGCGGAATCCCTTGGTGCTGATCTGGACGTTCTGGATGCAGGCAAGCCGGATTCACCGACAGCGTTCGATTACATAGCTGGCATTGAGTCCTATGAGTACTCTGAGGAAGCGATGTACGAAGTAGTGGAGAAGTCCGGTCTAGGGCTTCATCTCGTGAACGGTCCTGCTGTTGCGGAAGAAGCGCAGAAGGCCGGCGTGAAGAATAACGAGCTGCTTGCGTCACGTTTTGTGAAGATGGCAGACAGTGTAGGTCAACCTGCGGATCAGATCCAGCAGAACATGTATCCGACTTTTATTGAGTACTCCGCAGGCGATCCGCATTACGTACAGAAGCTTGCGACAGATAAATTCGCCGATGGCGAGGATGGCGCATATATTCCGAAGATTCAAGTGGATTTCGGCACGCTTCGTTGGAGCCGTGACAAGATGAAGAAGCAGCTCATTCCAGCAGCTTATGGCGGCACGATGCTGAAGCAATCGCTGTGGGCAGGCGACTTCCTTGGCAACCTGCATGACGCGAAGTCCGACGAGGAGGTCGACGCTTCTACTGCAACGGAAGGTCCTGAAGGCGACCAAGGACTGAAGCTCGGCGTAAGCTCCAGCGACGGGATGCAAGGGATGATTTTGACAGAGGAAGTGTGGAATAAGCTCTTATTCGTACGCGATCATCTGTTCTACAATCCATCGGCGAAGTCGCTTGGCACGCTGGCAGCAGGCGCGTATTTGCCGCATGCCGTTGATGTAACGGAGGATGGAGATAAGGATTACCCGAATTTGAAAAGCATGAGCGTATCCGATGGACGCAGCTTGCTGCAGGATCAATGGCTGATGCTGTGGCCGGCGTCCGAGTTCTTCGGCATGACGGATCAGCGGGCTGCGAATCCGAGCCGCAATCCGGCGTTTGCACGTGTATTTGACGGTGATCCGTTCCCGGCAGCACCGGCAGTAAATACGGATGCAGATGCTTCGAACGATGTCGCGTCCAGCGATCCTTACACGGTTTCCCGCGATGTCTTGCTCGGCGTCTTCGATAACGTGAAGACACGTCACTGGAATGAGAAGGCTGGCGCTTTCGTGACGGAGTCGGACGGAGATAAGCAGGGCACGACGGTTGATACGTTCCAAGCGGGCTATACGATCGAGGCGCTGCGGATGTTCGAGCGGGCGATCGACGGCTTGCCAGTTGGCTATGCAAACGGGGATGCGGCGGAAGGCATGGGCACAAAAGAAGGCGCAGATGCAAAAACAATGCTGGTGAAGCAAGCGGATTTCATCTTGCAATCGTTAATTAATAAAAACGGCTTGGCAGTCGACAGCTACGATACAGCGAAGGGCGAGGCAAGCTCGAAGACGACGCTGCAGGCGCAGATTGGCGCCATCCGTGGTTTAACGTCCGCGTTCCTTGCGACTGAAGATGAGAAATATCGCGATGCGGCACGTAAGCTGTATACGGCAATGGATGAGAAGCTGTGGGATGATGGCCTTAAAGCATACAAAACAAGCGGCAAAGATGCAAAATATGACGCATTCACGGTTGGCGGCGTGTCTGCTGTGCTTCGTCTTGCTTTGTCCAACTTGAAAAATACGAGCGAAGACACAGACTCGCCGAAGGCTCTGGATCAAAGCGCGATTCAGGAGCGCTATGTGACGTTCTTCCGCCAAGTGGTGGACGGTCCGACCCTTGAGGAAGGCATGCAGGCGAGCGAATTCTGGGATACCGGCGACGTATACAAAGTAGGCGACGATTCCGGCAACACAGACGGCGACAATGTACCACAGCTCCAGAAAGGACATGGTGAGTATGGCATTGCTCCAATCCTTTTACCGGTATCGGTGTCCAAATAAAGGTTTGAGAGGTTTCAAGCTGGCGGCGAGTGCAATTGCACTTGCCGCTTTGGCTGCGTTTACGACAGGCTGTGGATGGTTTGGAGATCGGCATGAGGCGACGCCTGCGCCGGTCTCCGGCAGCAGCATTGTAGCTTCGCCGGACGGGAAGCTATTGTATGTAGCGAATGGAGATACGAATACGGTGTCCGTCGTTGATGTGGCTGACCGCAAAGTGGTGAAAGAGATCGCAGTCGGCAAGGAGCCGCGTGAGCTTGCGGTTTCACCGGACGGGAAGACGCTGTATGTGACTTGCCGTTATGCAGGCAGTGTCGAGTGGGTCGCATTGGGAGAGGGAAAGGTCATTGGCACGGCGAAACCGGGCATTGAACCTTACGGCATTGTGGAGAGCCCGGACGGGAAGCGCCTTTATGTGAGCAGCTATCGCTCTGGGACGGTCTCCGTCATTGATGCTGTGAGCCGCAAGGTGTTGAAGCAAGTGAAGGCTGGCGATAATCCGCGTGCATTGGCGCTGACGGCAGATGGCGGGACATTGTATGTGTCCGATTATTTGCATGCGCGGACGATGCGGTTCCGCACGGATACGATGGAGCAGCTTGGAGAGAGCCAGCTTGCGGCGTCACCGGATATGAAGGATAGGAAGAAGAGCCAGGGAACCCCGAATACGGTGGAACAGCTGCGGCTGACGCCTGACGGCAAGTCGCTCTGGGAGACTCATCTGCTGACGAATACGGATACGCCGATCCAGTTTGAGGAAGTGATCTTTCCAGCATTGTCAGTTGTGGATGCAGGGAGCGGCGCGGAGGATACGCGGGCGCGCAAGGAGCTGTTTAAGGGGATTGATGTGAAGGATAAATTTAGTAAATCAACCATCGTCTCGAATCCAACCGATATCGTGTTCACGCCAGAAGGCAAGAAGGCATATGCGCTTATGGGCGGCAGTGAAGACTTGATCGTGTTCGATCTGGATCGAGGCGGCAGGGCGAGTCAGATGATCCATCATTTGCCGGGAGATCTTCCGATTGGGATGGTTATGGCACCGGATGGTCGCGAATTGTATATTCATAATTCGAACTCGCATGATTTGACTTATGTATCGCTGCCGTCTCCTGATGAGGAAGGCGGGCGGGCTCAGGTGAATGGCAAGCCGCTGCGCTTGATCGCGGCGGACCGGCTGAATGCACAGCAGCGTCTAGGCAAGACGCTGTTCTACAGCGCGAATAGCGATGATAATCCGCTCGCGGGCAACAATTGGATGAGCTGCGCTTCTTGCCACTCCGACGGCGAGGTGGACCAGCTCACGCTGACGACGGGAAAAGGGCCGCGGAACGTGCCGAGCAACGTGCTGGCTTTTGAGACGGGGCTGTTCATGTGGGATGGCAGTCGGGACGACTTTACCGACTACATCCATACGGTACAAGGCGAGATGGGCGGCTTGCCCTCCGTAGATCCAGCGAAACCGATGCCTGCGGATAAGCAGAAGCTGTTCGATGCGCTGGAGGCGTATATGCGGATGCCGGATGCTTTTCCGGTGCCGCAGAGCCCGTACCGGACAGCGGACGGGAAGTTGACCGCCGCAGCCGAGCGAGGCAAGGCGCTGTTCGAGGGCAAGGCGATGTGCATCGCGTGCCATGCGACCGATGCCTTGACGGATAGCATCAAGGCGGTGGGCGGTGACGGCAAGCTGACGACGGCGAATACGGACTATCTGCACGACGTCGGCACGGTGAGCAAGACGGACACGGACTATGCGGGCGATGCGCGTGGCAGCTTCTTGAACAAGCGTGTCCGCGGTCTGTACGACACGCCGACGCTGCGCGGCATCTACGCGACCGCTCCGTACCTCCACGACGGCAGCGCAGCCACGCTGGAGGACGTCATCAAACGGGCAGGCGACCAGCACGGCCACACATCCGAGCTATCGGATAAGGAAGTGCAGGATTTAGTAGCATATTTGATGCAGATTGAGTAAGTATATTACTGCCGGGAGTCGATCGTGACTCTCGGCTATTTTTGTTGTTTGGAGGTATAGTAGCGAAAATCCGCAGGGACGAAAACGAGGATACGTTCGAAAGAATGCTATAGCGCCGCTGTAGCAGCTCAAGACAAACCTTCCGGTGTCCAGAGGGTGGAAACCCTCGGGGTCCCCATTCTAGGGGGATTTAGGGGGTGTCAGTGCGATTTAGGAGGTTTTAAAGGTATAAAGGGAATTAACTGATCTAAAGCTGTTTAAACGAGGGTACAGTCATAGGGCACCAGCCCTTGACAAATCCCCCGGAGGGAGTATAATCGGTTGCAAATGCAATGACGGGAATAAGTAAGCTTGGATTGTACGCTTCAGAGAGCCGGTGGTTGGTGGGAACCGGCGCAAGCATCCGATGCCGAATGGGTCCCTGAGCCGCGATGAGGAAAGCCGCCCTTCTGGAGGACTGCCGTATATATCGCCGATTCGCTCCACGTTATGGAGCTTGGAGATTTGCTTGTTATTTACTCATCAAGCGAATAAATTAGGGTGGCACCACGGTCCTCGTCCCTTGCGACGGAGGGCTTTTTTTGTGTTCAAAAAAGTGTATTTGAGGAGGAACTCGCATGCCACGCGTACTATCAGGCATTCAGCCTAGCGGTCAGCTGACGCTAGGCAATTACATCGGCGCGATTCAAAATTTCGTCAGGCTGCAAGAAACTCATGAGTGCTTCTTTATGGTCGTAGACTTGCACGCCATCACGGTTCCGCAGGAGCCAGCAGCACTTCGCGAACAGACAGAAGCGGTAGCTGCGCTGTTCATCGCAGCAGGCATCGATCCGGCGAAAGCGAGCGTATTCGCGCAATCCCACGTTGCCCCGCATGCGGAGCTTGGCTGGTTGTTTACGACGCTTGCTTATATGGGTGAGCTGGAGCGGATGACGCAGTTCAAAGATAAATCGAGCGGCAAAGACTCGGTTGGCGCAGGCTTATTCGTCTACCCGACGCTGATGGCTGCGGACATCCTGCTATATAACGCAGATCTCGTTCCTGTCGGCGACGATCAGAAGCAACATTTGGAGCTGACACGCGATCTGGCACAGCGCTTCAACCAGCGCTATGGCGACATGTTCACTGTTCCACAGCCTTACATTCCGAAGGTCGGCGCACGTATCATGTCACTTGATGACGGCACCAAGAAGATGAGCAAGAGCAATCCGAACCCAGCGAGCTACATCGCACTGCTTGACCCGCCGGACGTGATCCGTAAGAAGATTAGCCGCGCGACAACAGACTCCGGCCGCGAAGTGAAGTTTAACCCAGCGGAGAAGCCGGAAGTGAGCAACCTGATGAGCATCTACGCGCACTGCGCAGACTTGACGCTGGAAGAGATCGAAGCGCGTTACGATGGCCAAGGCTACGGCGCGTTCAAGAAGGATCTTGCGGAGGCAGTCGTATCGAAGCTCGAGCCGCTGCAGAAGCGCTATGCGGAAATCCGCAGCTCCGGCGAAATTCATGATATCTTAAAGCAAGGCGCGGAGAACGTATCTGTTATCGCGCACCAAACGCTTCGTGAGGCAAAAGAGAGAATGGGCTTCCTTCTCCCTCGCTAACCGATGCCCCGTGGGCAGCAAGCTCACGAAACTAAGAAAAAAGGAAGTATAGCCGCGTAGCAGCTATACTTCCTTTTTTTCTTCCCCATTTTGCCCGTTAAGCCGTCTCGTTCTGGCTTTCACAATAAAGCCTGATCCGATACAACATATCGTGAGCAAGAAGAACAGCACGGTGAGCCACCCACTATAGCTTATGGAAATAGCTGTCGCACACATCAGAAGCACCGACAAAACCGCGAAAAACAAGGACATTAGCTTGGACATAAAAGAACCGTCTCCTTAACCTGATAAATTCTTGATGAATGTTAGCATATTCTTCTCGCAAACGAATCATAATAAGTTTGCAACACACCATCGTAAGAGATGAAAGGAGAAATACCACATGGCAGGACAACAATCTCGAAGCAGCAATACGCTGGTCGTACCGCAAGCAACAGCAGCACTTCAACAAATGAAGTTTGAGGCGGCGCAGGAGCTCGGTATTCAGATCCCTCAAGATGGTTACTACGGCAATGTCTCGACTCGTGATGCAGGCTCACTCGGAGGATACATCACACGAAAACTCGTCCAAATTGCTGAACAGCAACTGTCGGGTGGCTCGTCATACCGCTAAGCGGCACACCAATCTCCAAAGAGTAATGGTCAGAAGCTCAAGGGCAGCCTTGAGCTTCTGCTTTTTTGCTTTAAGATAAGCCCGAAGAAAAACCTCTTCTATTGTGCAAGAAGAGGCTTCTTCAAGTCAATACGTATTCATGCGCAGCCGTTTCTGCAGCCGATCCTCGCTCAGCCAGCCGACGTAAGAGCCGAGAGTCTTGAACTCGGTATCCATGAGCAGCACGCCGACGAACGGATACTGCTTGCGATGCCTGTAGCGAACATCCGACCAGCGCACCTCGTAGCCCCAAGGGTGCTCCTGTACCTCTGCGCAAGCGAAGGAGGTGAAGTAGAGAAAAGCGCGGATCGAATGGTCATTCTTCGATTTCTCGACGGCAGGATGATTGGAGCACTTAGCCCGATCCATCCAGCGGAGCTTGCCGTGCCGGAAGTCGCCGATATAGAAGGAGCCATCTGATCTTCGTTTCACAACGTTCCAATCATAGAGCGAGATGGTC
The DNA here is from genome assembly GCF_056120345.1 of Paenibacillus sp. sgz302114. Classification (NCBI taxonomy): domain Bacteria; kingdom Bacillati; phylum Bacillota; class Bacilli; order Caryophanales; family Paenibacillaceae; genus Paenibacillus; species Paenibacillus sp. sgz302114. Next base: position 279,405 of record NZ_JBVYOI010000002.1, on the reverse strand, counting down.
GGGATCAATATATATTGATCGCCTTCCTCATGAACGGAATCCAGCCGGATCATCCTCGTGCTAAGCGTGCGATGGACGACGGTTCGCCAGATGTAGTAAACAATAAGGAACGCATACAGCGAAGGGAAAATAAACGTCGGATCGCCGATCCGCAGCGCCCATAGCACGATAGCGATGAGGTGGGAGACGAAGATGACCGGATCAAAGATGTGAATAATGTTCCAGGAGATCCATTTTTCCGTAAAGGGCCGCGCTGCTTGAGTACCGTACGTGTTGAACAAATCCGAGAATACGTGGACGACGACTGCCAAGAGCACCCAGCCTCCAACATGCAGCCAAGGCAGGTGGAATCCGAATATAAGCTCGAGTACGGCAGTTATGAGCACCGTCCAGATGAGAATGGCTGGAATGGAGTGAGACGCGCCGCGATGGTTACGTATATACAAGGCGTTGCTTTTGAGCCTGAGCACCCCATCCAAATCCGGGGCTTGAGAGCCGACGACCGTGCCGATTAATACGGCAGCATGCAGCGTCTGGTCTGTTGCGAGAACGGGGTCAACAGAGGCAAGCCCCGCAAGTCCAAGTCCCATGACTAAATGCGTTCCGCTATCCATGTTAGGGGGACCTCCTCGTGAAGTTAAACATAAATGTGCGAATGCGGTTATACTCCATATATGTACGCTTAAGTATTTTCTGAATCGTGGGCGTTTATTACGAAAACTTCGCTCTGCGCAAATTTAGGCGGGGCTGCTAATTGTTACAGGGAGGACGAAGCTGACATGTTTATCTGTTTTGTGGAATATCACATCGCACCGGCCTTTGAGGACAAGTACCGGAGCTGGATGGCTAAGAAGCAGCACGATTTTAATGGGGCATTTCAATTGTACGAAGGGACGGACCAGCCGCTTCTCTTCGTCGAGGTTTGGGAAGCTGCGACGGAGGAAAAGGCTTCCGGCATAAAAAAAGAACGCTGCGATGAGCGTTCTTCTTGGTATGAAATGTCGGACTGGGTGCCTGGAGGAAGCGCCAAAGTCCATGCATGGACGTTTAAGCCGATTAGCGGCCCATTGGGGCTGTAGCTGCCGTTGGATTCATAGCTGTTGTATTCGAGATCGTGACGCCGTTAAACGTGTATTCGTAGTTGATTGGACCATCGAACGTAACATAGTCGAGGTTCAGCGTGAGCAGTAAGTAGCGCATGCCAGTCGAAGGATCGCTAATGATGATATGATCGCGTCCAGCTGCTTCGATGATGCCGCGGAATACTTTCGCATTCCATTCGCGGTTGTTCTCGTACGTCATATAAAACGTAGCCATTTTGCCTCTGTTCAGACGGAGGATGTTCTCTACATAGGACTCCTCTGTTGCCGGAACCGTAACGACGTTACCGCCCATCGGTGTTACAAAAGAACCGCTTGGTACGCTAGGCGGCATTGTGGAAGCGCCAGCTACGAATGGCGTTGGCACTGGAGCCGGGAGCGGAGTTGGCATTGGCATTGGCATTGGCATTGGCATTGGTTGTTGCTGCGGATAGTAGCCATAACCACCGAATGCTGGTCCTGTGTTTGCTGGACTTACCGCTGTTTTGTACCCGTAACCGTTTGACATAAGTTTAAATTCCTCACTTTCAAAAAATGATTCAATTTAAGTTGAAGTTAATAAACCGCTGGACATTCACCAGGCTTCGGCACGTAGAAGCAATGAGCCTTGAACTTGCCTTCGAACCGTTGGTCCCACCATGTAGGCGGACAGCTGCCGGCCGGCCGGAAGTACCATAAAGCATTACTCGAAGGCCACAAGCGTTCACCGTTGATGACGCGCTTCGCAAGTGCAATCTCATTGTCTCTGGCAGCCTGATAGAAGTAGCCTTTCTGCGTAGCTTCGAATCCTCCGGGGCTTTGGTACACCATTTGCTGAATGGTACGGATGTTTTTGAAATCGATACAGTTACCAAGGACACGGTTGACGCCGACGTTGCCGACCATCAGCATGCCCTGGTTGCCTTCGCCTTCAGCTTCCGCACGGAGAAGCCTAGCGAGCAGCTTGACTTCCTCAGAGTTCGATTTAATGGCTGCCATGTCTCTGACCTTCACTTCCTTTCATCCACTTGGGCCAATAACCACATTGCTAGTGTATTGATAAATGGGCAAAATGGTTCCAAAGGGTGTCAAATTCATGAACTGGACCCGCGAACATTGTCAACAGCTTGTTTTTTCGGTATGATTAAGAGCGATTTTAACTCAGAAAATGGGCGAAAGAAGGCTCATGCAGGAGTGGAACGGGGAGGCTCGCTGTGTTTAAAGAATATGTGGCCCTGACGAAACCGAAACTCATACGATTGAATGCTTTCGCAGCGTTCGGCGGGTTCTGGGTCGCTTCAAAATGGGATATTGATTGGGTGCTTATGATCTACATGCTGATTGGCTCGGGTCTAGTAATGGCGTCAGCTTGTGTCATTAATAACTACTGGGATCGCGAGCTGGACAAGAAGATGGAACGGACGAAGAACCGGGCGCTGCCGACGAATCGGCTGAAGCCTGCGAATGTGCTGATCTACGGCATCATTCTAGGGATTATCGGATCGGTCATTCTCTTCACGCTCGTCAATCCGCTGAGCGGCTGGCTTGGTTTGCTTGGATTCTTTGTTTATGTTGTGGTATACACGATGTGGCTGAAACGGACATCGACGTGGAGTACGTCCATTGGCGGTATTTCCGGCGCAATGCCTCCTGTCATCGGATACTGTGCAGTAACAGGCTCTGTAGATGCAGGCGCTTGGATTCTATTCGCGCTATTGTTCCTGTGGCAGCCTGCGCATTTCTGGTCTCTTGCCATCCGCCGCGTAGAAGAATACCGTGAAGCCGGGTTCCCGCTGCTTCCGGTCGTGAAAGGCATTAAGCGCACGAAGCTGCAAATGCAGCCGTACATTCTGCTGCTCATCCCGACTGGGATTTTGATGTTCACTTACGGTTATGTCGGCTATGCGTTTCTCATTATTTCGCTGCTAGGCAGCGTGCTGTGGCTTGTTCATACGCTTGCTGGCCTTAAGACAGCAGATACGAACAAATGGGCAAGAACGAATTTCTTTATCTCGATTAACTATTTGATGATCGTGTTCCTCGTTATGATTGTGGATACGAACGGTGCAGTGTAGGAGGGCGGAAGTTATGCCTGTAGTACGTAAATACGGCTTTACCATTGCGGTGCTGGCGCTATGCGCGGTAATGGCGGTATATTTATACTTATCGTCTTCGAAGGGTACGAAGGTGAACTTGGATCAGAACCTGAAGGCGCCTAGCTTCTCGCTGAGTGATCTGGACGGCAACGATGTGACGCTTGAGAATACGAACGGCAAAGTGCGCGTGATCTATTTCTTCTACGCGAACTGCCCGGATATTTGTCCGCCGACGACTTATCTGATGACGCAGGTCCAGAACAAGCTGAAGGAGAGCGGCAGCTTCGGCAAAGACGTGGAATTCATGTCGATTACGTTCGATCCGAAGCGAGACACGCTAGATGCGATGAAAGAGTTCGCCGGCAAGTTCGATATTGATGCGAGCGGCTGGAAGTTTCTGCGCGAGGACAGCGAGGAAGCGACTGCTCAGCTGATGAAGGATTTTGGGCTCGGCCTTGCAAAAGACCCGAGTACGAACCTGTTTACACATACGGACACGATTACGTTCGTAGATAAGCAAGGCGTTGTACGAAAATATTTAACTGGCTCCATCGATGAGACACAGAATGCAGACAAGATTACGAAAGTCGTGGATGCACTGTTGGAAGAGTAGAGGACGAATCAGGTGGCCATATTTTTATCTATACTATGGAACAACATTATCCCGCTTGCGGTCATGATTGCTTTAGGCATCACGCTGCATCGGGCTTTTTCTTTAGATATCAAGACATTATCCAAGCTGAATTTCTATCTGTTCTCGCCAGCAATTATGTTTAAATTATTGTATACGACTGAGGTTTCGCTGCAATCTGCGGTTCATGTCCTGCTGTTCTTCGTCGTATTCATGCTGCTGCTCTACAGCTGCGTGGAGATTGCCATTCGGGTACGGGGGATCGAGAAGGGGCGGCGCGGGGCGATGCGCAACAGCGTGTTGTTCTACAACAGCGCGAATTACGGCATTCCATTGAATGAGCTGGTGTTCGCTTCGAACCCGTTTACGCTGTCGGTGCAAGTGCTGATTATGATGATGCAATCGCTCCTGCCGAACACTTACGGGATCTATAGCGTGAATGCGCATCGCATCAACGGCAAGCAGATTGTGCGGACGATATTGAAGCAGCCTGTTATCTACGCCATTCCGCTCGGGTTTCTGATGCGCGGGTTCGGTGTGCCGATTCCCCATCCGCTGCAGGTGCCGCTCGATTATTTGGCGAATGCTTTCATCGGCGTTGCGCTCATCACGCTCGGCGTTCAGCTCGGCAGTATGAAGATATCGCTGCGCAGCCTCATGCTCGGAGACGTGCTGCTATCATGCAGCCTCAGGCTGATCGGCGGTCCGATGCTCGCAAGTCTCGTCGTCTGGCTGCTCGGCATCGATGGGCTAATGGCGAAGGCGCTCATCGTTTCTTCATCGGTGCCCACCTCGCTATCGAGCGTATTGCTCGCGGTCGAGTTCGACAATGAGAAGGAGTATGCTTCGCAAGCGGTGCTTATTTCCACCTTGTTAAGTATTGTGACGGTCACGTTCGTCATCTATGTGATGGGCTAACTGATATGACAGCTAGAATTTGAAATCATCCTCTTTACTCCATATGGCGGCGCTTTGAGTTGGGTACATGATGTACTCCTCGAGGCCCGCTTTTTCTAATTGCTCGATCAGATAATCCTCTGGCGTCTTCTCAACTCCGGGGTAGCCGCGGCGTGTATGAATATGCTCCGCATCGGGAAATGTATCGCGCAGCATCCCTCTGATCCGTTTGCCGGAAGCGTCATTGTCGGTGAAAATATACGCTTGCTTGTCGCCGACCTGCCTGCGCAGCTTCTCCAACTGAGTAACGCCCGGAGTACCCATCGTACAGAAAATATCCACTCCCTCGTTCAGTACACGGCGCAGTCGGCTCTTGTCGTTCTTGCCTTCCACAATGATTGCGATGTCCATCATAAGGTTCACCTCTTGCTGTTATCATACCTTATTTGCTGCGAGAAGATGACATATCCGAAGGACGAAAAACGGCCTGCCTTAGTAGGCAGACCGTATGATCGAGATTGGCTCGGGGATGATTACCAGCCGCCACAGCCGCAAATAACAATAACGAGCAGGATGAAGAGAACAAGGATCGCACCTGCAGAAGTGAAGCCGTGGTGATGTCCTCCGCGTTCAGCATCTACGAAATTTGACATTGTGAATGTCACCCCTCTTTCGCAAGATGATTATCATAGGCGTTTGGGATGCTGCTCTATTTGTTAAAGCAACTTAGCCACTTGCCACACTGTAATGTATGCCCCTGAATGATAATAGCCCTGTGCAACTACCCAGTTCGCGAAAAATGGGCGTTAGAGCCTCCGGTCCTCGCCGTATAGGAGTAGAACGGGAGCACGGAGACTGCGATCATCAGGCTGAGGAAGGCGATATAGTAAGGCGAAATATAATTGCGCAGCTGGCCGGCGAGCATGGGTCCCATAAACGCGCCAACCGAGAAGGCGACCGACAAGAACGAGAAGGTGCGGCCGTATCTGGTACCCCCGGTGCGCTCGATCAGCAGCGAGGAGAGGGCGGGGAAGATGACGCCTTTGCACATACCGACGACGAAGAGCAGGCTCATAAACGGCAAAGGGACACCGGCAGCTATTGCAAAATACGTGATCGCCAGCATGAATGCTCCCCAGAGCGAGCGGAGAAACGGCGATAGCTTGTTCAAGAACAGCATGCTGAGCGTGAGCAGCGCTCCGAGACTGACAACGGAGAATAGCAGTCCCGTCGTCATCATCGCTTCTTTGCTCGTTGCCATAAGCGGCAGCTCGAAGGAGAGAATGCCTTGCGCGCAGCTCATCGCTACTGGAAGCAGGTAGATCAACCACGGGACAGATGGCGGCTTCTCTATTTCCTTGAACGCCTTGCCGCGCATGCCGAGCTGCTGCGCATTCATATGCGCGGCAAGCGGCTGCGTGAGCGCGGCCGCTTGCGGCGTGACCGGAATATCGCGGATGAAGAACAGCGCGCAGGCAGCGGTGACGATCAGAATCCAGCCCAGCACGAAAAAAGCGGTCGTGAAGCCGATCTGGGCGACGAGATAGGCTCCGGCAGCTGGCGAGATGACGGATGCGATCGTATGCATGAGGCCGTTGCCCGCCATCAGCTTGCCTTGTTTAACCCGGTCGGAGGTGATGCGCGCGAGCAGCGACATGCAAGCCGGCGAGAGGAAGGCGAGGACGAAACCGCTAATCGAACGAAGCGTCAGCAGCTGCCAAGGGTCCGTTACGCGCGACTGCAGAAGCAGAATGCCGCCCGCGGCGGCAAGGCTGAAGACGATGAACAGCCGGCTGCCGAATCGGTCGACGCCATAGCCAGCAATGATATTGCCGGGCAAATGCGTGATGGAGTAGAGTCCCATCATGAGTCCGATGAACGATGGCGCGGCTCCGAGCGACACCGCGAACGGTGTTAGAATCGGATATTGGGCATGCAAATCAAAAAAAGCGATGAACAGAAACAGATAGAGCCAGATAGCGGTTTTCAACTAACGCTCACTCCTTCCACTTTCGCGGGAACAGGTTGTTACTACTTGTACGCAAGGGAGCCGCTTGATATGTCTAGCGCCCGTCCATAGCACTAGCAAACAGGCACCGTTTACGCTTATAGGGTCATAGGGTATAATATTTTGTAATGAAACTTTTTGACGGGTATAATGGAGGAGTGCGTGAGGATGAGCTTGGATTTCAATTATGATATGGACACGTGGATTCAATTTTTCAAGGACAAATGGCTGTTTCTCGTCATTGCGCTCGTTGTGCTGTTCATCGTCCTTCGTATTGTGAAGACGGTTGTGAAGTGGCTCATCGTCGTGGCGATTCTATCCGTTGTCGTTGTTTATAGCGGTTATTCGCTGGAGGATGTCAAGTCGATCGGCACGAAGGTCGCAGACAGCGTGAAGCAGGAAGCCATTACGGCTATGGCTGGCGAAGCGGCTGAAGCGACATTCACGACGAACGGCGACGGGACGTTCACGGTAAAGACGAAGAACCTGGAATTGACCGGCACGCCTGGAGATGGCGAAGTGAAAGTCAAGTTCCACGATACGTCGCTCGGCACATGGAAGATTGACTCTACGATTCAAAGCTTGATTGATCAAGCGAAAAAGAACGTCTAGCAAGCAGCAGCTGCTGCTTCGGGAACGAATGAGGAGGGTTCATCATGTATAGCTGGTTTCTGCCGATGCTCAAACCAGAACCAGTTGCGCTCATGGTGCTGATCATCCTGCTTGTCTCTATCATTCAAGGTATGAGAAGAGGTGCACCTCGCAGCGCGAAGCACCTTTTCTTTTTTATTTGGCAGGCGGCAACTGTCGTGCTGGCGTTAGTCATAGCAGGCAAATTAGCGACGAGACTGTCGCCAGTCATACGCGATCTGCTTGTGGAGCGGCACATTGTCGTGCCTCAGGAGGAGCTTAGCTCCGTGAAGCAGCTGTGGTATACCTTCATTACGAGCTTGCGGGATTTCGAGCTGCTGCGATTCAGCGCACTGTTTCTGCTTATTTATGCCGTCGTACGGAGCTTGCTCCAGTTCATAGAGCCGTTGTTTGAAGTGATATATGATAGACTTGTCCGCTCGGAGCAAGCAACCGATTCTCGCCAATTGTCCCGAATGCCGCAGCGCATGCGTTCAGGTACGGCAAGCCGGGCGACCGGGGCGCTGCTTGGGGCATTGCTAGGCGCGGGACGAGCCTTCCTTGTCATCGCGATTCTTTTCGTCTATGTGTCGCTGCTGCCGGGGGCGGCAGGGGTGGATTCGATCCGGGCTTCGGCGCTGTACAAGAAGACGGCGGCAGAGATATTGACCCCGGTAGCTGGCGATGTACTGAAGCAAGGTCCGGTGTTCAGCGATGCGGTGCAGGCGGAGTTCCGCAAGGTGCTGGAGCGCAAGTACGAGGTGATCGACGCAGCGGTTCCGCAGAACATTGAAGCGGCAGCTGTGAAAGTAACCATAAATGCGCACACTGATGAAGAGAAGGCGAGAGCGCTCTACGATTGGATCGGCACGCGCATCGTCTATGACTGGGATAAAGCGAATAATTATGTGAATAAAGGCATTTGGAAAGAACAGACGCCAACTGAAACTTTTGATACCCGAAAAGGCGTCTGTATAGATGTGGCCAGACTATATGCCGTAATGGCGAGGTCGATTGGGCTAGATGCGAAGGTCGTTACAGGGCTTGGCGCTACAGGAAATGGAAGCTATGGCCCGCACGCGTGGAATGAAGTGAAGCTTGCCGATGCAGGAGGCAAGTGGATTCCGCTCGATGCGACATGGGCGTCTTCCGGTGCCTGGTTCAATCCTAAGGGATTCGCTTCTTCGCATATCCAGCAAGCTTGATCGTAAGGAGAAAGGAGATTTACAGTGGTACAGCAAGACGATCCGCAGAAGCGGGAAATTACGAACCGGCGAAACTTTTCGTTCCGGCTCAATCTTTTCTTTTTCGTTACGTTTTTTGTGTTTAGCGTCCTTATCGTCCGTTTAGCTATTCTGCAGTTCGTTGAAGGCCCTTCCTTAAGGGAAGAGGAGGAGAAGCGGGGCTCGACGAACGTGCTTATTCCGCCGATCCGAGGCAATATCTATGATTCCGGCGGCAAAGCAATTGCTTACTCCACATCGACGCAATCGCTTTATTACAGCATCGAACCGGGAACGAAGAAAGAAGATTCGATTGAGACTGCAAGACAGCTGTACTACGTGTTCCAGCAAAAGGGCGAACAGAAGGCAGCCATATCTCTCGAGACAATCGTCAAGAACATGGACCTCGACTACAAGAAGAACAACGTATCGGTTCCGCGCCGTATCAAGAGCGGCCTCTCTGAGAAGGAGATCGCTTATTTCATGGAGAACCGCGACCATTACAAGGGTATCGACATCGTAGAAGAGAGCATTCGCCATTACGATTCGACCAAGACGGCTGTCCAGCTGGTCGGTTACTTGAAGAAGTTCGGCGGCGGCGCCGAGAATAATCTATACAAGGACCGCGGCAAGACCGACGATCCGCGCTTGAAATATTTGCAGACCGAGGATGTTGGCTTTGATGGTCTGGAGTATTTGTACCAAGATATCCTTCGCGGCAAGAACGGCCTTAAGACATATCCGGTGAACGCGGCTAGCCGTATCATCGGGCCGCCCGTCATTACGAAGCCGGAGAAGGGCGACAACGTCTACCTGACCATTAATCGGAACGTGCAGGAAGCGACGGAGCAGGCGATTATGGATCAGCTGCATTTCTTGCAGACCACGCCTGACCGTGATCGCCACCGGGATAATGCGAAGACCGGCTATGCCGTTGCAATGGAGGTCAAGACAGGGAAAATCATCGCGATGGCGAGTATGCCGGACTATGACCCGAACATCTGGGAAGGCGGCAAAATCAGCACGGATGACTACGATACGATCAGCAGCGTGCTGCAGAACGGTACGATCAGTCCGGTTATCGGACCGTATAAGGATCCGAAGGAGCAGCGTAAGCATCCGTCTTCCGTTGTGTTCCTAGGTTCCACGCAAAAGCCTTTGTCGATCTTGATCGGCCTCAATGAGAAGCTGTTTACGACTTCAAGCACATATACAGATACAGGCTCGTTCTTCTACGGTAAAGGCTCGTCGCGCAGACGGATCGGTAACGCGAAGGGGCATGCCTATGGAACGCTTGATCCATCATCGGCGATTTCCCATTCCTCGAACCCGTTTATGGCTAAGATGGTCGGGGATGCGCTTTATCGCAAAGACTCGAGTAACGGCGTAGATATTTGGGATAGCTACGTGAAGCAGTTCGGTCTTGGCGTCGATACGGAGAGCGGCCTGCTTAACGAGAGCAAAGGCGTTATCGGTTACTTCCATGAGCGAGAGGCAGCATCTTCGCAGTCCGCGCTCATTCTGGCCTCCTTCGGCCAGATGGGACGCTACACGACGCTGCAGCTGGCACAATATGCTGCAACGCTCGCGAGCCACGGCAAGCGGATGAAGCCGCAGTTCGTGAAGGAGATTCGTGACGCGGACGGCAAAGTAGTGCAGTCCTATCAGCCGGAAGTGCTTAATACGATCAACTTCCCGGATGAATACTGGAAAGAAATTGAGAAAGGGATGCTTAACGTAAGCATCACGGAGTTCAATAATGCGCCATACAAGGTGCTTCGCAAGACCGGTACATCGCAGCAGCAGGTAAGCGGCGCTATCGTTGAGAACTCCGTATTTATTGCATCTGCCCCAGCCGAAGACCCTGTCATTGCGGTTGCGGTTGTCATTCCTGAAGGCGGCTTCGGCGCTTACGGTGCAGCACCAGTTGCACGCAAAATCTTCGATGCGTACAACGATGAGATCGGTCTCCACGGCGTACCGGCGAAACCGAAAACACCGGCAATGCCTCCTGCGAATGGAACGGCGACGGGAACACCGACGAATGGTGCGACGACGGGAACACCGGCCAACGGTGCGGCGACGAACACGAATGCGAATGCTGGCAAGCCTCAAACGTGATTTGAAATAGTAAACGTAGGTTTAACATACATGCTGGCAGCGACCTGTGGTCGCTGCTTTTTTGTTTCGCGAACAGTATGAGGGTCTGCTTGGGCTAACGAAACGTAATGACCTTGTTCAGTCAGATTGGCCTTTAGCTAAATTTAACGAACCTCAGAAGCGTTATCGAAGCGTTGTGGTGCCAAAGGAGACAGGATTGCAATGAATAACGACTCCTCGATTCGTTAGAAATCAAGAAGGTGGCTTTTTGAAACGAATAACGATTGTGGAGTTCGTTACGAGGCGAGGCTGCGTGGGCTGACGAGGGAGGAATGCAAATCCACTCTCTCAGGAAGGGATATCGCAGAAATCGCGGCGATCAGCCAGCCTCCTCAATTCGCCTAGTTTGCGTCTCATGTCTTTCCATCCCATTCAGGAGGTCAAGTCCGCCCCGCCAAAATTTATACGCTGCCCGTCCCAATGTTGCACAGTGGAAACACTGTTGCATAACATAAACCAAGGCCAAGATAGCATGTCATCTGCTTAAGCCAAGGAGGGGATTCATATGCGACGCCATAAGAAGCATGCCGCGCTTCGCCGGCTGCTGTATGCCATTCTTTTTCTAACGGGAACATTAATTGGAGTGTAAGCAGCAAGATGGAACACAAAAAGCACAAGATTGAGTAGCGCGCATTCGCGAATCTCTCACTATAATTAGAATCGTACATGAACGTCAGTTTGGATTCTCCATGTAATGTGCTAAAATGAACGCTAGCTGGACAATGTTGTTTTTGTTTGGGAGGTCTCATGGGAACGATTAAACTGGTAGCGCTTGATATGGATGGCACGCTGCTGAACGAACGTCAGGAAATTAGCAGCGAGAACGCAATGTGGATCCGCAAAGCAATGGATGCAGGGGTCACCGTCTGCTTCGCAACAGGACGCGGCTTTCAAAGCGCGGTGCCTTACGCCGAGCAGCTGAAGCTAGACACGCCGATGATTACGGTGAATGGCGGAGAGATATGGCATCGTCCGCATGTGCTGCACAAACGTACGCTGATGTCGCCCGATATGCTTAAGCGGCTGCATGAGCTTGCGCTCTCGTATCCGGAATGCTGGTACTGGGCATACACAACGATGGATATTTACAACAAAGAGAAATGGATAGAACCCGCTTCTGATTTCGATGCGCATCACTGGCTCAAATTCGGCTATCATATCGATGACACCGAGGTGCGTGACGCAATTTTGAAGGAAACGTCTTCATGGGGCGGGCTTGAAATTACGAACTCATCTCCGTGGAATTTGGAGATGAATCCGGAGGGCGTGTCTAAAGCAACGGCAATTCGCGAGCTGTGTACGCTGCTGGATATCGACATGTCGCAGGTTGCTGCTATGGGCGACAGCTTGAATGACATTGCAATGATCCGCGAGGTAGGGCTTGGCGTTGCGATGGGCAATGCACAGGAGGAAGTGAAATCGGCTGCTGATGTCGTGACCGTGACCAATGAAGAGCACGCCGTCATGCATCTGATCAGAGACTACGTGCTGAAAGGATGAGTGCGTGAATGGAGATTGCAGGCTGGATTATCGTCGTCATCCTGTTTGTTGTAGGCATGGGAGGCGCTATTTTTCCGATATTACCGGGCGCGCTCGCCATTTATGCCGCTTTCTTCGTTTACGGCTTTTTTATTTCGTTCGAACCGTTCGGCTTCTGGTTCTGGACCATACAGACGCTGATCGTCGCGTCGTTGTTCATCGCCGATTACGCGGTGAACGCATGGGGCGTCAAGAAGTTCGGAGGCTCGCGCGCATCCATAATAGGCAGCACAATCGGTATCCTGATTGGGCCATTCGTCATTCCGGCCTTCGGATTGCTGCTTGGACCGCTCCTCGGCGCAATTATTGGCGAGCTAATTGTCGGCTCCAAGTTGGACGAGGCACTCAAGGCAGGCTTCGGCGCAGTAGTAGGCTTGTTCACCAGCATGGTAGCGAAGATAGTGCTTCAAGCTGCCATGATTATTATTTTCTTTATTTGGATTTAAACTAATTTATTGGGAGGCTGTGCAAAAATGGTAAAAGTAACAGTATGGAATGAGTTCCAGCACGAGAAGAGCAATGCGGAGGTTATCGCGGTTTATCCAAACGGTATCCACGAAGCGATCAAAGCGGGTATCGGTACGGACGGCTTCGAGGTTCGCACAGCTACGCTTGACGAGCCGGAGCATGGTTTGACTGAAGAAGTGCTTGAGAACACGGACGTTCTGATCTGGTGGGGCCACATGGCACATGACCGAGTTGAAGATGTGATTGTAGAGCGTGTACATAAGCGCGTTATGAACGGCATGGGCCTTATCGTCCTTCACTCCGGCCACTTCTCCAAAATCTTCAAGAAGCTCATGGGCACAGGCTGCGACCTGAAATGGCGTGAAGCGAACGAGAGAGAGCGGATTTGGACCGTAAACCCAGCTCACCCGATTGCAGCAGGCATTCCAGAATACTTCAACCTTGAGCGCGAAGAAATGTACGGCGAGCACTTCGACATTCCTGCGCCGGACGAGCTTGTATTCGTAAGCTGGTTCGAAGGCGGCGAAGTATTCCGCAGCGGCTGCACATGGCACCGCGGCCAAGGCAAAGTGTTCTACTTCCGCCCAGGCCACGAGACATTCCCGACTTACTACAACCCAAATGTGCTTCAAGTTATTAAGAACGGTATCCGCTGGGCAACTCCATCGGGTGTAGCAGCACCAGTTCGCGGTAACCACAAGCCGCTTGAAGAAATTAAAGCGAAGTAATTACAGCAAGGAGATTAGATAGGCATCATGGTGAAAAAGGACTCCTTGATTAAAGGTACAATCATTCTAGCAGCGGCAGCGCTGGTTGCCCGGTTCCTCGGGATCTTCCAGCGTATTCCGCTGGATTATATGACGGACAGTCACGGCGGCGGTTATTTTACCGTCGCTAATAATATTTATTTGATGCTTCTTATTGTTGCGACAGGCGGTATCCCGAGTGCGATCAGCAAAATGGTGTCCGAGCGCTATGCGCAGGGCCGTCCGGATGAAGCGAAGCGGATTTACAAAGCGGCGCTGCTGTTCGGCTCGGTAACCGGCGTGCTCATTACGGTGCTGCTGCTCGTGTTCGCTCCGTTATATGCGACGCATGTCGCAGAGAAGCCAGGCGCTGATCTTGCGGTGCGGGCAATTGCGCCGGCGCTGCTGTTCTTCCCGATCATTGCGATGATGAGAGGCTACTTCCAAGGGCGTCAGCTAATGGCGGCAGGCGGTGTCTCCCAGATCATCGAGCAGATTCTCCGCGTCATAACCGCGGTTGGACTTGCTTATATGGTGCTGGCATGGGGCTGGGGCCAGCGCTGGATTGCGGCTGCCGCAACGTTCGGCAGCGTATTCGGCAGCGTTGGAGCGTTCATCGTCATGCTGTCGTACGCGCGCAAGCTGCGCCGGCAGGATGCGCTGGACAAGTCGGCTGCGGCTCTCGAGAAATCGACGATGACCGAGAAGCGTTCCACGCTATCGTTCAAGTCGATATACAAAGAGCTGTTCAAAATATCGGTTCCGATCGTGATTACGTCGATGACGGTGCAATTTATTTATTTCTTCGATACGTCGTTCTTTATTAAGCTGACACACGGCTACTACAGTGTGCCGGATGCAGACCAGATGCTTGACTGGCTAGGCGTGAAAGCACAGGCGCTTGCCGGCATTCCGCCGATTCTGGCCATTGCGCTCAGCCAATCGATGATTCCGGTTATTTCGTCCGCGTATTCGGTTCGGAATATGAAGGAAGTCGAGCGTCAAGCCTCGCTTGTTATGCGAATCGTTGTATTTACAGGCGTGCCGGCTTCGCTGATCATGACCGTTGCGGCTACCTCGATCACCGGTCTGCTGTTTGCTAACACAGGCGGTAGTCTTGCAGTCGCGGCTCTGACGGCGGGTACGATCTTCCAAATTACGATGATGACAAGCAATACGATACTGACGAGCATGAACAAGCCGACGATGCCGATGCGACACGCGTTGATTGGTATCGCGGTGAAGGTCGTGACGAGTCTTGCGCTTGCTCCGCTATTCGGCGTGTACGGCTTGATTCTGTCATCGACGATCTGCTTCATGACGATTGCATCGCTTAACTTCCGGATGATTCGCAAGGAAATTACGCTGTCGATTCTCGGTACACGCTGGATCGGTTATGCGCTGACGATTGCGATCTCATCAGGTGCAGGCTGGGCTGTCGATTATGCTTGCCGACATTACATTACCGGCATTCCGGTCAAGCTGACCTATGCCTTGTCGTGTATCTTAACCGGCGGCGTTTCGTTCGGACTGTACGTCGCGCTGCTCATTCTGCTTCGCGTCATTACCGCTGCCGATGCGGCAAGCTTCCCAAGACCGCTTCGCAAGGCGCTGAATCCGCTTATGAGAATAGCATCGCGTCAAGCTAACTAATCTACCAAATATATCCTCTTCATGTTAGAATAGTCCTCAGGTCTAATCTATCATGGAGGGGTGTTTTTATTTTGACAACACGAAGATTTAGTACCAAATGGGTAGGAATACTGCTATTATCGCTCGTTCTTATTATTACTGCAGGCTGCCAGGCGCTTGGCGGCGTAGATTTCAATGCGATGCTGAAGCAATCGCTGAAGGTAACCTCGTTTGAGAGCAAGGAGACGATTGAATTGAAGCTGCTGCTGAAAGACGAGGCGTTAAAGCAGCTGCCGAAGGAAGATCAGGAACTGATCAATCTCATTTCTCATGTTACATTGCAGCTCGATAATGTGAGGACTTCGAAGAATGGCGACATGTCGGCGGCAGGGAAGCTGGCTCTCGGCGATAAGGAGATCGGGTTCAACCTCGCTATAGATCAGAAGCTCGTCGCTCTTAATCTCGAAGGGGCAAAGGAACCGATCATCATTCATTTGACAGAAGCCCAAGAAGAGGCGGTAGCCTCAAGTACGACAGGTGCAGCTGGTGCAACGGGTGCAGCTGCTTCAGAGAGCGTGACGGAGACAGGTATCAAGGTGATGGATTCGCTCAGCGGCTTCACGATCAATAATTTGCCGAATCCGACTCATCTCTCGGTAGATGCTGGGCAGGATAATGTTAACGGCGAGTCCGTAACCGGGATGAAGATTCATGCTGAGCTGACGGGCAGAGAGCTGTGGGATTGGATAAAGTCGTATATCGACGCATTGTTGAAGGACCAGGATGGACTGAAAGCGATGTTGACAGGCGTATATGAGGCTTTAGCTAGCCAGGCGGATGCGCTGCAATCGACGGGGGCAGAGAGCATCTTCGGTTCCTTGCCTGAAGAGGAAGACTCGGCGGAGCAAATCAAGCAAGCTGTGGACGAAATCACGCAGATGTTGACGGAAACAAGCGACGAGCTGAAGAAAGCGGAGCAAGAGAATAAGGAGCTAGTTGACGGCATCTTCAATGACGGTACATATGTGTTAGGTGATGTCTTCATCGACAGCAAGCTTGATATCCGCAAATCGGTCATCGAGGCATCGATCAAGCCGGACCTCGCTTCACTCGCAACTCGTCCTGAAACTGCAGCCGATGAAGAGGATGAGGACGTTCTCGCGGTTCAAGACGAGCTGGATGAAATGCCTTTTGAAGGGTTATGGGTCAAAATCACGACTGAGCGCTGGAACGTAAACGGTGATGTAGTACCTGTGAAGCCGACAACGACAGCTGAGTCGTTCGATGTGAACCAGCTGAACAAGATGCAGGGCTACGAAGTGCTCCGTCAATTTGAGCCGAATTCAGTGGTATATGGGCTGCTCCATAACCAGCTGCATATTAGCGAACAAACTGTATTTTTGGATATGAATTACAGTCGTCCTGCACCTATTCTGACACCGGCAGGCGTAACGCTCATTCCGCTGCGTGACGTTGCGGGCTCTCTTGGCGCAAGTGTAACGAAGGACGCAAGCGGCAAGCTGACCGTTGTTGATCCAGCGACGCACACAACGATCGTCCTGAAGACAGGCAGCAGCAATGCGGTTGTGAACGGGAAGACAGTGAAGTGGAGCTTCCCGCCGACAATCGTGAACGGGACGACGTATGTGCCTGCAAGACCATTCGTTGCTGCACTCCATGGCAGCCTGACCTGGGATAAGAGCTTCGGAGATGACACGCTCGTAATCACCCGTGAACCGGTATAAGCCAATCAATAGAGAGGAGAGTTCAATCCACGATGAATATCATAACGACAGACGAAGCCTTTCGAGAAGCAGTCTCAGGTGACGGTGTCACGATTGCGATCTTCAAGACCACCTGGTGCAAAGACTGCCATTATATCGAGCCTTTCATGCCAGAGCTCGAAGTGAATTATGCGGGTCGGATTCATTTCGTGCAAATTGACCGCGATGATTTGCCAGATCTGTGCAGCGAGCTGAACATTCTTGGCATTCCAAGCTTTATTGCCTTCAAGCAAGGCCGTGAGCTAATAAGATTCGTCAGCAAGCTTCGCAAGACAAGAGAGGAAATCGAGCAGTTTCTGGATCGCGCGATACAAGTGGGAGAAGCGCTGCCAGGCTAACCGCTTGGGACTGATGGGGAAGCCCGCAAACGGCTGCAATATAGCCGTTTGCGGGCTTTCCGCCGCTTCATGTAAGGTTCGCTTCCTGTTCACAAGTTGAACATGGTATTTGCAACATCAGTTCGTTATAATTGGAGTTGATTCTTCTCGGAAGTTAGGTGATTATGTTGAATTTTAGCCGATATCGTGCGCTTGTGATTGCAACTTGCATCGGCATGTTATGCGTTCTTCTGGCTGGCGCACTTGTGACGAAGACCGGTTCAGGAGATGGCTGCGGCACCGATTGGCCGCTTTGCAACGGAAAATTTGTACCTGCTCATACGCTTGAATCTTTAATCGAATATAGCCACCGGTTCATTACCGGCATCGTCGGCATGCTTGTGCTGGCATCATTCATTGCGACGCTGATGATGTATCGCACTAACAAAGAGCCGATCGTTTACGCCTCCGGCTCGGGCTTCTTCACGCTGTTACAAGCACTGCTCGGTGCACTGGCGGTGAAATTTCCGACTTCACCGGCTGTAATGGCGCTTCACTTTGGCTTCTCGATAATGGCGTTCACGTTTACGCTGCTGCTCGTCATGTGGACAAGAAGGCTGAAGAATGGCCAGCAGGCTAATGATAAGGCGTTGCGAGGGGTACCGGTTTCGGTGTATGCCTTCTCGCTCTCGATTCTAGTTTACAGCTATTTCGTCATTTATCTCGGAGCTTATGTTCGCCATACCGTATCATCTGGCGGATGCGTAGGCTGGCCGCTTTGCAACGGGGATTTGATCCCGACGATGGAAGGGGCGACCCGCATCGTCTTCATTCACCGCGTGGCTGCTGCCGTACTTTGGCTGCTAATCTTGCTGTTCTTGATTCATGTGAACCGCGTCTGCAAAGGCAAGCAACACGCGAATATGCGGAGCACGGCGGCTCTCGTGTTCATTCTTGTGTGCTGCCAAGTGCTGAGCGGTGCGCTGCTAACCATTACAATTCGCAACAATGACTGGTTTATTTTTACGAGCATTTTGCACAACCTAATAATATCCGGCTTGTTCGGCATCCTATGTGATTTTATGATTCGAGCTTGGAAATGGCGCGAAGGGCGGTTTAATGCATGAGTTTTACAGATTTGCGCGGATTGATCGACACGCTTCGGCGTGAAGGCGATCTGGCAGTTATAGATACTCCGGTTGATCCCTACTTGGAATTAGCCGAGATACATAGACGGGTCATCGATCAGGAGGGACCGGCACTTCTATTCACGAACGTAATTGGAAGCCCCTTCCCTGTAGTGACGAACCTGTTTGGCACGATAAGAAGGGTTGACCTTGCATTCGGACCGCGTCCGGAAGCGTTCATGAAGCAGGTCGTCGGCGCGATGGATCGCTTGCTCCCGCCGACACCGAAAGCGATTTGGGGAGAGCGTTCGCTTATCTGGGATGCGTTAAAAGTGGGCATTAAAGAAGTACCGGCGTCCTCGGCACCGGTACTTGGCGCTCTCAAAGCAGAGCGACCGCTCGAAGGACTCCCTGCAATTACGAGCTGGCAGCTTGATGGCGGACCGTTCATTACGCTCCCGCTCGTCTACACGGAGCATCCAGAGCACCGCAAGCAGCATAACCTTGGCATGTACCGGATGCAGGTTTTTGACCATTCGACGACTGGGATGCATTGGCAGATCCACAAGGGTGGCGGCTTCCATTACCATGAAGCCGAGAAGCGTAATGAGGCTCTGCCCGTATCCGTCTTCTTAGGTGGTCCTCCTGCGCTCATCGCCTCGGCGATTGCGCCTGTGCCGGAGCATCTGCCAGAGCTGCTGCTGTCTTCGTTAATAATGGGCGGCAAGCTGCCGGTTGTACAAGATCCGCGCGGCAGCCACCGGATTCCGGCGCATGCCGAATTCGTCATGAGCGGTAGAGTAGCGCCTCATGTGCGCCGTCCGGAAGGGCCGTTCGGCGATCACTATGGCTACTATTCGTGGACGCATGACTTCCCGGTCTTCGACGTTAGCCATATGTGGCACCGTAAAGATGCGATTTATCCGGCGACGATCGTGGGCAAGCCGCGACAAGAGGACTACTACCTGGGCGACTTCCTGCAGCGGTTGCTGTCGCCGGCGTTCCCGCTTGCTATGCCAGGCGTGAAAGACTTGTGGACGTACGCGGAGACAGGCTTCCATGCGCTGGCTGCTGCGGTTGTCCGTGAGAGCTACTCGCGTGAAGCGCTCGGCACTGCGTTCCGAATTCTTGGCGAAGGCCAGCTGACGCTGACAAAATATTTGATGATTACGGACCAGCCGGTTGATCTGGCGAACTTCCCGCAGCTGATGGAAACGGTGCTGGAGCGTTTCAGACCGGAAACCGATTTGTTTGTCTTTGATAAGACCTCTCATGATACACTGGATTATACAGGCGGTAAGCTGAACCATGGCAGCAAAGCCGTTATGCTTGGCGTCGGGGAGCCGGTGCGCGAGCTGCCAGCCGTCTACGACGAAGGGCTGATCGACGAAATCACAGGCATCAAGCCTTACTGCCGCGGCTGCCTAGTCGTATCCGGAGCAGCCTTCGCCGATGAGCCAGAGCTGCCGCAGCGCCTGCTTGGGCGGTTGCGCGAGAAGGGAACACGTTGGCCGCTCGTTATTTTGTCGGATGATGCCGAGATTGCCAGCGCACAGACTCCGTTCCTGTGGACAGTCTTTACCCGCTTTAATCCTGCAGATGATATCTATGCAGAGACAACGCTCAAGCGCCATCATGTCGGCTATGAGCTGCCGCTTGTCATTGATGCGCGGATGAAACCGGGCTACCCGGATGAACTAATCCCGCGTGAGGACATTGTAGAGATGGTCGACCGCAAGTGGAAGACGTATTTTCAGGCATAACCGTCTACGTCATCACGAGGACATCAGGAGGGATCGGACATGCTCAGAGCATTGTTTGGCGAACCGCCGCGCAAGTCAGAGGGAAAGCTGCTTGAAGCGATGCAGGCGATGGAACGGTATGCGGATCTGCTGAATAAACAGATTGCAGGCGGACATGACCAGGATCATAAGCTGCGCAAGTACGAGATCTATACGCTTGGACTGATTGCTTCGCTGGATGAACTGGAGCAAAGCCACTATGTTGCAGGCAAGTATGCGGCAAAGATCAAGGCGACGACGATTGAAGCCCTGTCGGCTGAGGAACGGATGGACTACAACCGATACGTCTATTTTGACAAAAATGCGTTCATTCGGCTGTTCTCCTTGCTTGATAAACTCGGTACGCTCATGAATGAATACTTGGGGCTGCAGACCGAGCGAGTGAAGCCGCATTTCTCGTATTTCACCGTGATCCGTAACATGCTGCACCGCAATCAATATCCCGAACTCTATGTGCCGCTTCAGGAGCTGAAGGAGCATAGCAAACCGGCGATGAATCGGCTTCGCAAACGGCGCAATACGGAGATCCACTTTATGAATTCCGAGATGCAGGATGATCTTCGTCAAAGCCATGATGCCTATTCTGAGCAGCATCATCTTGAGGATATCGCGCAGCAGGTCGATGACATGAACCTAATGATGGACCTCGTGCTGGACACACTTAAGCTGACCTTTCATCATGCTTATCGCCAGATGAGAAAGTGATAGGAACTTAGGGGGAAAGCCCATGGAGCTGAAAGGCAAGACTGCTTTAGTGACAGGCAGTGCGAAAGGGTTAGGCAAAATGACAGCGCAAACGCTCGCCCAGATGGGCTGCGACATTGTGCTGAACTATAAGTCGAGCGAGCAGGAGGCCTTGCAGCTCGCCGCTGAGATTGAACAGCAGCACGGCGTCAGGGCGATAGCCATCGGCGCCGATATTGCTGTGCAGAGCGACGTGAAGCAGCTTGCAGCGCAGGCGCTTGCGTGGTCGCTGACGGGCAGCATCGATATTCTGATCAACAATGCTGGACCCTTCATTCGCGAGCGGCGGCTGTTCGCCGACTATTCCGCGGATGATATTATCGGACTTGTAAACGGCAATTTACTTGGCGTTATGCTGTTGGACCACCATCTGCTGCCAGGCATGCGGAAGCAGCAGTGGGGTAGAATCATTCACTTCGGCTTCGGTCATGCCGGAGAAGGTCGGGCTTGGCCGCATCGGGCAGTCTATGCCAGCGCGAAGACGGGGCTCGTCTCATTCACGAAGACGCTCGCCGTCGAAGAAGCGGCGAGCGGCATTACGGTGCATATGGTATGTCCGGGCGACATTCGCGGCGTGAACAAAGAGCGGACGATTGCAGATGTCTCCGGCGAGCAGGATGAGGAATCGCCGCGCGGGCGGCCGGGAAGCGGCGAGGACGTTGCGCGCGTAATCTCCTTCTTGTGCTTGCCGCAGTCGGACTACTTGACTGGCAATATTGTTGACGTCACGGGCGGGTTCGACCCGATCAAGACGTCCATCAAGTCCTCTGGTACATCCCGGACGTGATAAACAACAACAAAAGAGTCTTGCCTCCAAGCTGCTTAGAAGCAACCGGATGGCAAGACTCTTATTTGTAAATAATAGAAGACTAGAATACTTGCATAACTTCTTGTACGCCTTCGACTTCCTCAAGCAGAGCACGTTCAATACCTGCTTTAAGTGTAATCGTCGAGCTTGGGCAGCTTCCGCAAGCACCAACCAAACGCAGCTTAACGATGCCGTCCTCAACATCTACGAGTTCAACGTCGCCGCCATCGCGCTGCAAGAACGGGCGAAGCTTATCCAGTACGTCGAGAACCTCGTCGTACATTGTGCTTTGTGCATTTTCACTCATTGCAATCCACTCCTTTCTCCCCTATTATAATACAAAGTGAATCAATTGAAAATGGATATCAAACAACTAGGGCTGGTGAAACAAACAAGATGTTAAAACCAATGATAGAATTTTGCGCGAGCAACATGCATCACGGCACAGACCGTCTAATGAAGAAGCTCGAAGCGAATCCAGACTACGATGTTATCGAGTACGGCTGCTTAGGCAATTGCGGTGAATGTTACATGGTACCGTTCGGGATGGTCGATGGTACGATCATCGCCGCAGAAACAGTAGATGAACTGGAACAAGAGATAATGAAAGCCATAGAGAAGCAGAAGGCAGAACGTGAAGCGCTTGATCGGCTCATTGATGATATGTAAGGCGTAAGCCGCCTAGACGGCAGGGAGCCAGCACTTCACGAAAGCACATATACGTCTTAGTTTAGCCAAAATGGCGCTTCGACATCCAGAGCACGCCGCTCTTCATGACACGCGGAATGCGGCCCATCATCGGTGTTTTGCCCATAAGGCCGAAGCCGGATTTCTTACCTAGCGAGCCGAGCACGCCTTTGAGCTTGATCTTGCCGAGCTTAGGCGTCTTGCCTGCCCAGATTGCTTGCATCACTTCAGCAACCTGTGCGCCTTGACCTTCCGCCGCTTGTGCGCTTGGAGAGAATGGCAGGGAAGCACAGTCACCGACGATGAATACTTCGTTATAATCAGGCAGCTGATGAAGCTCATTGATAATGAGACGGCCTTGATTATCCTTGGGAAGGTTCATGCGCTGCACGAGCGCTACAGGCTGAATGCCAGCGGTCCATACCGTAACATCAGACAGAATTGGCGCAGTATGGTTCAGATCGTACAGAGCGCCTTCCTCCAGCTTATGCAGCGAAACATGTCCACGCATTTCCACTTCATGCTCGATAAACCACGAAGACACAAATTCCTGCAGCTTGCCAGGGAATGCGGACAGAATGCTTGGACCGCGGTCGATGATCCGAATGTTAAGGTCCGGACGGCTTTCACGCAGCTCCGAAGCCACTTCAACGCCGCTAAGACCGCCGCCGACAATATTGATCTGGCCATACGGCTTCACATCGTTCAGCGCCAAGTAGGTTCTGCGCGAAGCAGAGAAGGTTTGAATGCTATTCGAGTACAATTCCGCGCCATCAATGCCGTGGAACTTATCCGTACAACCAAGCGCCACGACGAGCCACTCGTAATCGAGCGGGTCTTGTCCGGCCATTTGGATCTGCTTCGCATCCAAATCCACATCGGTTACTTCACCGTACATAATAATGAGCCTTGGATCGGACGGGAAGGCAACACGCAGCTCAACATCCGAGCTTGTTCCGGCAACAAGCGCATAATACTCTGTTTTTAAACCTTGATAAGGCATACGGTCAATCAGTACGACGACGGTATCGTCCGGCAATTCGCCCTCAAGCAATTTATGCGCAACAGTCAATCCTCCATAACCGCCGCCAAGAATGACAAAACGTTTCATAAGATAAATCCCAACTTTCTTTGTGCAATAAGTTCTACGCTGCTTTTGGATGATTATCCGTAGTATATGCCTAACTGACCCGGACCATCAGTGCTTGTCCGGGCCGAAGCCGTGGCAATACCTGCTTGCTATTCGTAAACTTTAACTTCGTTGTAAAATGTATCGCGCTCAACCGGAATACGGCCTGCGCCTTTAATAAGCCAGATCAAGTCCTCGCGAGTGATGCCTTCTGGCGTAAGTGCACCGGCAGCATGGCTGATCCGTTCTTTTACCATCGTGCCGTGAACGTCGGAAGCGCCCATCGTAAGCGCGACTTGCGTAAGCTGCGTGCCGATGTTGATAAAATAAGCCTTAATGTGCTTAATGTTATCGAGCATCAGGCGACTGATCGCAATGGCCTTCAAATCATCGAACGCCGAGTTGCGGCGGCGAATGCTTGCTTTTGGGCTGATCGGCTGCATGGACAGCGGGATGAATACTTGGAAGCCGTTCGTTTCATCCTGCAGCTCGCGGATTTGGAGCATATGGTCGATCCGATCTTCCTTCTTCTCAACGGAGCCGTACAGCATCGTCGTATGCGTGCGCAGACCGAGGTCATGCGCCGTGCGGTGCACTTCGAGATACTGGGAAACGTCCGCTTTGTCGACCTTCATCTTCTTGCGGTACTCGTCGGACAGAATTTCTGCGCCGCCGCCTGTGAGCGATATCAAGCCGACTTTCATCAGCTCTTGAATGACTTCGCGGTAGTTTAAGCCGCTGATGCGTGAGAAGAAGTCAATTTCTGCTGCGGTATATGCTTTAAGTGCGACTTCCGGAAAACGTTCGTGCAACGCTTTGAGCGAATCTACGTAGTACTGGAATGGTACATGCGGGTTATGTCCGCCAACGATATGGAATTCGCGCACGTCCGGATGGATGTGCTGTTCAACGTAAGCGATCATTTCTTCGCCGCTCAGCGTATATGCGCCATCTTGGCCTTGATCCTTGCGGAAATTGCAGAACGCGCAATGAGCTTCACAGACATTCGTGAAGTAGAGGCTCATATTCTCGATAAAATAAACTTTACGTCCGTTTTTCTGCAAATTCACTTCATTGGCAAGCTGCCCGATTGTGAGCAGATCGTCTGTGTGGTACAGAAACACGCCATCTTCGCGGTTTAGGCGCTCGCCTGCACGAACTTTCTCGACGATGGACTGCATTTGTTTCGCTTCTGTCGGTATTGCAATATTCATAACGGCTTCCTCCTAGTCCGCCGGGCACGTACTTGACCATGCATAAAGGGATGAGCAGCAACGCAAGCTGTTCATCCTGAAGCGATGGCCTTCGTACAACAACGAATCCGCCCGCATATGCATGGTTGGCGAAGACGTTCAGTTTGAGTCCGGTGTATGATGTGAAATAGTTTGAAAAGAATAGAAAATAAACAACATTGTGAAAAAAATTACTTGCGCCGACTCTAAAAAACCAATTGACAATGACTTAACTTATTATAAACCTCATTATGGTGAGCGGCAACTATTAAGTCATGCCAACGTATCATGACATTGGAAGGTACCGGACTTAAGTCGGTTGGCACAAAGTGAAATGACGTGGTACGCTATTCCAATAGGATAGGACTGGCTGCTGCATATGGCTGCTGCAACCAAGCAGCTGCTGTTCAGCGGAAGAAAAGAGGTTTAAGTTATGGCAAACACCCATACGTATTCGCGCAGGGAAGAAGTGGCGAACGCCATTACGCACGGACTTGGCGCGGCACTCAGCATTGCTGCGCTCGTCCTACTGATTGTTTTTGCAGCGCTAAAAGGGAATGCTGAACATGTCGTCAGCTTCACGATTTACGGTTCGATGATGCTTCTGCTATACGTCTCTTCAACACTCGTACACAGCTTTCCAGAGGGGAAAGCGAAGAAGTTTTTTGAAATTATGGATCATTCCTGCATTTATCTCTTTATCGCTGGAACGTATACGCCAATCGTGCTTCATAGGGTACAAGGCGCGGCAGGGTGGACATTATTCGGCATCGTCTGGGGGCTTGCGCTATGCGGTGTCGTGTTTAAAGCTTTCTACGCGTCCAAATTTCTGTTCACTTCTACGGTGCTATACGTCCTTATGGGCTGGATTATCGTCTTTGCTTGGGGACCGCTAAGGGAGAATCTTGCTCCGACCGGACTTCATTTACTCATTGCCGGCGGCGTGCTCTATACGGTAGGAACTATCTTCTATGTATGGCGCAGCTTTAAATATCACCATGCGGTATGGCATATGTTCGTGCTCGGAGGCTCTACGCTTCATTTCTTTGCGATCTTGCTGTACGTCTTGCCGCGCTGACGCGATGAAGGGGAAGGCATAATGCAGGTTGTTCGTGTATTGAGTCTATCTTCGAAGTGGAGTATAATTAACTTACGAATGTAAAGTGAGCTTTGATTTTGTTAAACAAGCCCAAGGAGGGATAGCATGATTACAATTAGCGATTCAGCGAATGAGAAGATAAAAGAAATGCTTGCAGCGGAGGAAGCTCCGGAGCTGTTCTTGCGCATCGGCGTGAAGGAAGGCGGCTGCAGCGGATTCTCTTATGGCATGGGCTTCGACGATGAGCTTGCCGATACAGATAAAGAGATGGCCTTTAGCGGCTTGAAGGTTGTCGTAGATAACGACAGCATCAAGTATCTGAACGGCCTCATTATCGACTACAAAGAGTCCGCCATCGGCGGAGGCTTCACCATCGAGAACCCCAATGCTAGTGCTACATGTGGCTGCGGCTCAAGCTTCCGCACAGCTACGGATGCAGGTAAGCCGGCAGCAGCTGGCGAGTGCTAATAATTGAATTAGTGGCGAGGCGATAGCCTCATACGCGAAAGCCCTGACAGCTCTGCTGTCAGGGCTTTGCTGTTTATTCGATTCCAGCTCCATTGCTGCGAAGCAGCTCGGCTACATGGTGATTGCCTTGCTTCACAGCAAGAGCCAACGCGGTTTCTCCACCCTCGATTGCTGCATTAACTTCGGCTCCATGTTCAATCAACAGGCGGATAATCTCGATGTTATCGTCATGGAAGGAAGCGCTGTGCAGACAAGTATGACCGTTGCTGTCAAAAATCGTTGTCTGCGCTTGCCGTTCCAGAAGTAACCGAATGACATCGATGCTGCGTTCCCCGGCAATTGCCGCGTGCAAAGCGGTATTCGACGGGATATAAGAAAGCTTGGAATGAGATACCGCATCAACATTCGCGCCATGCTCCAGCAAAACCTGCACAGCAGCTTTGTTTCCAAAGTGCGCTGCATATCCAAGTGGTGTCAGTCCTTGTTCATTTTCTGTATTCGCAAGCTCTGGATGCAACTCCAAAATTTCTCTTAACCGCACAGCATTACCCGACTGCGCCGCTTGAAATACATCCTCAATCTGTTGTTTGAGCTCCATTATTAGGTTAACCCCCCATCTTGAATTTGGTCATATGAAGAAGAATACGATAGAATTCATTATCTTATAGATTTCTGAATGGAGGATCGATTCTCCTGCTTTATTTTGCAGGAAATGGAAGTGGGGATAGTGTCGAATGGAGTGTCGGGGTAGACTTCGGTGCATTCAATGAAATCTACAAAGAGTATTTCAAAGAGCCTTATCCGGCGCGGACGATCTCGCCTTCTCCAATGGGATTCATGGTGCAGATCGATGCCATTGCACATATCGCTTAAATAAAAAGGGCTGCGAAGAGCACGAACGACGTACCTGCCGTTCACTCCTCGAAGCCCTTTATTCATTATTCCGCCGCAGCGATGGCACGGATTTCCGCAAGCGTTGCTTCATCCAGCGTAACATCAATGGCTGGCAATACGCCAAGAATATGGCTCGGTTTGCGCACGCCTACGATGGCGCTCGTAATTGCCGGATGCGCGAGATCGTATGCGACAGCAAGCTGAGGGAGCGTAATGTCATACCGCGCAGCGATCAGCTTCAGCTTCTCGGCTCTGTCGACATTGCTGCGCAGCCCTTCGCCCGTATGCGCCTTGTTGCGCGAGCGCCAGTCGTCCGGTCCGAATGTCGTCTCGTATGTATAGTTGCCGGATAGCAGGCCGGAAGTGAGCGGGCTGTACGCAACGACGCCAATGCCGTTTGCTTGGCAGAACGGAAGCAGCTCCTTCTCCGCGGCAGGTCTTAGAATCGAATAAGGCGGCTGCAAAGAGTCGACGTGTCTAACGGTGAGCGATTGCTGAAGCTGTTCCACGTTGTAATTGCTCACGCCGACATAGCGCACTTTGCCGTCCTGTACGAGCTTATCCATCGCACGCATCGTCTCTTCAGCTGGTAGTTCCGCATCCGGCCAATGCATCTGGTATAGGTCGATGTAATCGGTGCCGAGCCGTTTAAGGGATGCTTCCGCTTCGCGAAGGACGGATTCATAAGCGCCGGTACGTGTAATGGCGCCATTCTCATCCCACACGAGACCGCATTTGGTCGCGATGATGACACGGTCCCGGTCTTTGCTCAGCGCTTTGCCGAGCACTTCCTCTGAATGGCCGAGCCCATAAACAGCTGCCGTATCATAGAAGGTAATTCCTGCATCGAGTGCGGCGCGCACGCTCTCCGCCGACATGTCATCGTCTTGGCCGCCCCAGGCGCTCGCCCAGCCTGCACCGCCGATTGCCCAAGAACCGAAGCCGATCACGGAGATTTCAGGGCCGTTCTTACCTAATTTGCGGTATTTCATCGTAAGTATCACTCCTTATCCATTTTACGGACTGGCATTTCCTATTCATTATAATCAGGATGTGGCAGTGTAAACAACTTTGGTATACTATGGAGAAAATGCGAGATTCACAAAAGCAGCAATCAACAATAGAGAGGGTCGTCGATATGCTTCAGAGAGCAGCCGCAGCATTGCATGCTAGAATCAAGGAAAGCGGTGCAGAAGCGCCTTCTGTTCCGGTCATTGTCTATGCGCTCGAAATTGTGTTCAATACGGTTGCCATCGCGATGCTTGTTTTGCTGGTAGGGCTTGCGACAGGCGAGCTGCTTCGAACTGCCGAGCTGCTCATTCTATTCGCCGTTGTCCGGTTTATCTCTGGCGGTTATCACCTGCCCTCTAACTTATACTGCATAATCGTATCAACGATCGTGCTGGCAACGCTGCCGCATATCAACTTGCCTGATGCAGTCATGCTCGGCCTCACTTGCGCATCTCTGCTCATGATGATCATCTTTGCCCCGGCCAATTACGATACTTATGCGCGCATTGCACCCAAGTATTATCCACTAATGAAGCTGCTTGCCTGCCTCATCGTCGCGGCTAACTTGCTGCTACAATCGGACATGCTTGCGCTTGCTTTTGCCGTCCAAGCGATACTGCTGCCATTCAAGAACAAATCCGCATCGGCGGCTTAACTTCATACGATAAGAATGCTAGAACCTTGCTGGATGGATGAGAGAGACGCATCTGTCAGCAAGGCTTTTTTGTGCTGCAAATCTGCTTATTGCCCGGGCAATAGCGGTTCTATCGTTCTATCGTTCTATCAGCCTATTAAATCAGGCGACTTGACCCTTACAATCATCCAAGAGACTCCTGTCTTTGAGGCATATGCTGTCTCATATAACGGTACGAAAGTGAGGCTTGGCGCATGGGCGATGATCAAGGAAGGCAGTTGGCCAGCAAATGGGCGAAGACGGAGGCGCTGCTGTCCCACTCGGGTATTGCTCCGCATATCCCGCCAACACGGATGTTTACGAAAGCGAATTTGAGCAGTATGCTGCAGGCGCATGGGATGGTTGTGGTGAAGCCAGTGCGCGGAGCAGGCGGTCACGGTGTCATTAAAGTAACGCGAGACAATGGGAGCTACGCGTATACGTATTACTCCAAGACGAACCGCTTCGGGAGCTTCGATGCAATGTACCAATCGCTGAATGGCAAGAAAGGGGCACGCCGCTATTTAATTCAAAAAGGAATTCGGCTCGCAACCATCGGCGGCAGACCAATCGACTATAGGGTGAAATATGTCAAACAAGCGGACGGACATTGGGCGATTACGGCAATTGTCGGCAGGCTGGCGAAACCTGGCTTATTCGTGACGAATATTTGCCGCGGGGGCACGCTCCTGAGCGGATCAGAGGGGATTCGCAGATCGTTCTCAAGCAGTAGCGTCGTGCCGAAGAAACGGCTCATGCGCCAGCTGACACAAATGTCGACAAGCGTGCTGGAAGGGCGGTTTCCGGGTATTGGACAGCTCGGTTTTGACTTCGGAATTGATCGGAGCGGGAAGATTTGGATCTTCGAAGTGAACACAAGGCCACAATAATTGAATCACTGATTTGATAGTTTAAGTTAATAGATTAATAGAGTGTCATTAAAGTTTTTTATCAATTGTGCAAATTGTCGGGCTGTGTATAAACGTATCCACAATATCCTCATTGAGTTTCCTCAGTATTCGACGATTACACACAAGTTGCACACATGCTGTCCACACAGGGATGTGGATAATCGGAACGCTTGTTCCATCCTCTTTGGACATGCTAAGATGAATTTGGAATTAAGAGGAAAGGAGTTGAGCGATATGGACCAGCTGTCTGACGAGCTGTTGCTTGATGCGTTCCAAACGGCGAACAAGTATAACTTGGATCAAGAATTTATCCAGCTATTGAACGCCGAGATCAAGCGCAGACAAATTAATGCGGAAGGCTACCTCCACACTGCTTAAACCTACTCCTCGTCCTCGCACGATTATGGCCATTTCGAAATATGTACCTCATACGTAGCCGAACAGTTAGGACAATAGACAACATGACTACAGTTATTCCCTACAAACGACAATGATGGAATCGTCTCGCTATTGGTAATCGTGTCAGGCTGATAAGGTGCATATGGACCGGTGAAATCGTCAAGCCGTCCACAATCTTCAGTTTGTAAGGAGCATACGGGGCAAAGCGCATAGAGCTGCTCCAATCCGTTACAAATGGGACATAACATATAGAAAAGGGTACCCTCCTTTGCCACCTGTGAATGGTTCATTTCAAGATCGGCTAAAGTCTAGGATACCCTTTTTATTTTGAAAATCATCCGCTGTCACGCTGTAATGGTTAAAGCTTCATGCTGCTGCTATGACCTGGCGAGAGCTTCGCGGTCGGATCTACATACACCTTCGCATTGTTAATCGCAGTCGGCGCTTCGCCGAACCCGACGGCAATCAGCTTCAGCTTGCCTGGATAGGTCGTAATATCGCCTGCTGCGAATATACCCGGCACACTTGTTTCCATTCGGGAATCTACTATGATTGATCCGTTGTCGATCTCAAGTCCCCATTCCGCTATAGGACCAAGGGAAGATACGAACCCGAAGTTAACGATGACGGCATCAACGGGCAGCTCCTTCTTCTCGGCAGTCTTTCCGTGCTGCAAAGTGACAGATGCAATCTCGTCCGAGCCGTTCAATGAGATCAATTCATACGGGGTAAGCACGTTCACTTTGGAATTCTTCAAGTTCTCCACACTATGCTCATGAGCTCGGAATTTATCCCGCCTGTGTACGAGAGTGACACTTGCTGCAATCGGCTCCAGCATCAGTGACCAATCTACAGCCGAATCGCCACCACCGCTTACCATCACATGCTTGCCCTGAAACTGACTGAGATCATTAATGAAGTAATACAAATTCCGCTTCTCGAATTTGGCTGCCTCAGCAAGCTCCAGACGACGAGGCTCGAAAGCGCCAACGCCAGCCGTAATGATAACCGCTTTGGCATAATGTACGGTTTTGTCAGTCACAATCTCGAAGTCGCGTTCGTCCCGCTTGTTCACGGAAATAACCTTTTCCTCTAAATGAATTTCCGGCTTAAACATATCCATTTGCTTCTTCAACTGCTCAACTAATTCTCCAGCGGTCACTTTCGGAAACCCGGCAACATCATAGATGTACTTCTCAGGATAGATAGCGGCAAGCTGTCCGCCCAGCCCAGGCATGCTTTCGATAATTTTTACGGAAGCTTGGCGCATGCCGCCATAGAAAGCGGCGAACATACCGGCAGGACCTCCGCCAATGATCACGATATCGACGACTTGTGCAGGAGCAACAGAACTAGACATGAGTAACACCTCCGAAATGAAATTCAGGAACCCGTGTTTCAGCGCTAGACAACTGGATAAATCTTCTTGTACATTATATCGTTTCGACAAGCCTCGGGGAAATAAGAAAATTGGATGTTGTTCTAAATATTTTCGTATATTTTACCCTTGAACTTTATTGAAAAAGTTTGTAAACTGTGAGGTATTAGTATCGGTTTTTCGAACTGGACACAGACTTTTCATAAAAGCACGACTCGGGTTACACACTAACATTATTCATTGTCAGTGTTTGTGTAATTTTTCACAATGTTATGAAAAAGACAAAGAAATCACGAATGGATGGGATTCTGCGATGAGCAACATACCGAAAATTGTTATTCTAGGGGCCGGTTACGGCGGTGTTTTGACCGCACTTCGTCTTCAGAAAGAACTGAACTACAACGAAGCTGACGTAACACTCGTGAACAAGCATGATTACCATTACTTCACGACACATCTTCACATGCCAGCTGCGGGCACAGACAAGACAGAAAACGCACGTGTTAGCATCTCCAAGCTGATTGACGAATTCAAAATCGACTTCGTTAAATCGACAGTCGTACAAATCCGTACGCAAGATAAGAAAGTTATTCTTGAAGACGGTACGCTTTCGTACGATTATCTCGTAATCGGCCTTGGCGGCGAGCCTGAAACGTTCGGTATCCCAGGTATGCTTGAATACGCAATGAACATTCGTTCGATTAATTCTGTTCGCTTGATCCGCGAACACATTGAGTACCAATTCGCACGCTTCAAGCGTGAACCACACCGTACAGATTACCTTACTTTCGTTGTCGGCGGCGCTGGCTTCACAGGTATCGAATTTGTCGGTGAGCTGGCAGATCGTCTTCCAGAGCTTTGCAAGCAGAACGACGTTGATCCTTCGCTTGTAAAGCTTTACAATATCGAAGCTGCTCCAACAGCGCTTCCTGGCTTTGATCCAGAGCTCGTTGAGTATGCCATGCAAGTACTGACGAAGAAAGGCGTAACATTCCGCATCGGCACACCGATCAAAGAATGTACTCCCGACGGCGTTATCGTTGGCGACAACGAAGAAATCAAAGCAGCTACAGTTATCTGGGCAGCTGGCGTTCGCGGTAACCGCCTGATCGAAGAAGCAGGTATCGAAGTTATGCGCGGCCGCGTTAAAGTTGACGAGTCGCTTCGCGCTCCAGGCCATGAGAACATCTACATTGTTGGCGACAACTCCCTGATGTTCAATCCGGAAGGCCGTCCGTACCCGCCAACAGCTCAAATCGCTATGCAACAAGGCGTAGTTTGCGCGCATAACCTGGTTGCTTCGATCCGTAACCAACCGCTGAAGAAATTCGAATTCAAGAACAAAGGTACTGTTGCCTCCCTTGGAAAAGGCGAAGCAGTCGGTCTTGCGTTCGGCAAGAAATATAAAGGCAGCGTAGCGGCAATGCTGAAGAAAGCAATCGACATCCGTTACCTGTACATCATCGGCGGTATTCCACTCGTTGTTAAAAAAGGTAAGTTCCTGTAATGAGACACTGCAGCGTGCAGGTTCGAGGGTTACTGACGCGTGAGGAGCTAGATCGCTACAATGCGCTGATGGAAGTTGGCTCTTACTTGGAGTCGCAGAACCGTTACGACTTGGTATATACGGTGCAGAAGGAAGTGGATATTCTTATTCTTCCGGGCATTGAACGGTTGAAGGAGAAGGGCCGCGAGCGCGACCGGCAGACGGAAGCGTACTTAGAGATGAAACGTCTACTCGAAGAGGATGACGAGGCTTAAATAATAAAGCGGATGGAGCGTCTGGGAAGACGTTACATCCGCTTTTTTTATAATGCGACAAGCCAGTGCAAAGTGGCCGAAGAGTCGGTATGGAGTTGGAACAGCGATAGCGCTCGCCTTTGTAGGCGGATATACTTCATATTAAAAATTACATTCCAATATATCCGACTACAACAGCGAGTGGAAACCCATACCGACCGAAGGCTACGTGCATCCACTGGTTCCCTAGATGCTGAACAGCTGCTGAAGCTTCTCGTCTGTGATGCGATTGCCGACGTAGAATTCACCGAATTCGCCGAAGCGCGCGCTTACTTCATCGAAGCGCATTTCATAGACAAGCTTCTTGAATTGAAGCGCATCTTCTGCGAACAGCGTAACGCCCCACTCCCAGTTGTCGAAGCCAACGGAGCCTGTAATGATTTGTTTCACTTTGCCCGCATACCCACGGCCGATCATGCCATGGCTGCGCATCATGTTGCGGCGCTCTTCCATGCTGAGCATGTACCAGTTGTCGTTGCCTTCGCGGCGCTTGTTCATCGGGTAGAAGCAGATGTGGTTCCATTTTGGCAGAATCGGCTTCAATCTTGCGAGAATTTCCGGACTTTGCATCGGGTCTGTTCCCGGAGGCGCCATGTAGTTGCTCAGCTCCACGATGCTCACGTACGAGTGCGCCGGAATAGTGAATTGTGCGAAGGTTGTCTTATTGAACGCATTCTCGATGGCATTCAGTTCTTCGAGCGTTTCACGCAGGTGCATCAGGACGAAATCCGCCTTCTGCCCTACGATGGAATAGAAAGCGGTGCTGCCTTGTTTATTATCTTCAACGGACTGCCATTCAGACAGGAAGGATTGAAGCTCGTCCAGTGCAATGGCACGCTCTCCTTCGTCTGCTAATTTCCAAGCCGTCCAGTCAATTGTGCGGAAATCATGCAAGGCGTACCAGCCTTCCAGCGTTTGAGCTGCTTCACTCATCGGTATCTCTCCTCTATAGGTGTAATTGTCGTCTACATTGTAACGTAATGGAACAAAGGAGAGCAAATGACGGACTTGTGACAACAGCTGTGAATGAATTGACTTCCTCGAAGCCATCTACTACACTTATTCGTAGCGAAAGGGGAATCAAGCAAGGCATGAACGGTGACGTTAATATTCTACAGCTTATTATTGCAACGGTATTGTTTTTTGTAATGGTGTTCGGTATCGGATTTATATTGAACATGCTGCTCAAAACAACCTTTTTCCCGATTTATCTATATGTTCTGGTAGGGATTCCAATCTTCATCTGGCAAACGTGGGATAAAACGAAGACGTTTGCGGACAACTTCTCCGCCTTTACGTTCGTCGATATTGTTCCAGCAATCGGAGCGCTCATTGGCGCATACGTAAGCGGTGTGACGATTCGGGCATTACGGCGTGGCGGATACAAAATGTTCTAAGATGAAATTACAGACGGCAAGGCCATACTAAGGATCAAACGAAGAAAGCTAGCTGACTTTAAGCTCCGCAGCTGCAGCTTTCGAAGAGCCGAGGTGATGTGCATTGCCGTTTTTTCAATTGGGCTTGCATTATGAACGTACTGGCAAGGATAATGGGGGGCCGCCGATCTTAACGGTTCATCCGCCTTGTCTGACAAGCCGCCTATTCGTCCCGCTCGGGGAGAAGCTGGCAGGCGATAGTGAGCTGATTAGGTTCGATATCCGTGGACATGGCGCAAGTAACGCAGGGAGCGGGAAGCTTACGATTGGCTTAATTGCCGAGGATATGCGGCAGCTGCTCGACGAGCTTGGTGAGAAAACCGCCTATCTATGCTCGTATGGCGCAGGGTCGTTCCCCCTGTTGACGGCGCTGCTGACGTATCCGGAGCGATTTATCGGCGGCATCCTCATTAATGGGACAGCTGGCTATACCGACATTGTAACCCGCTCGAAGCTGCAGGCTTCTTACATTTCAAGCAGGCTTGCTCCAAAAGATCCGATTGCGTACCATTCTGCACTTGGCGAAGCGGGGAGCAAAGCGGAGGTTCAAGCGCTCTACGAGGAAGCGAAGCAGGGAGATGCGGCCGAATGGCGGGAGTATACGGCAGCATGCTTGGACAGCTCCGTGCAGAAGCGGCTTAGTCAGCTTCGGCAGCCGGTGCTTCTTATCTATGGAGCAGAGGATCAGGTCAGTCAGCATTATGCCAGTGCGCTGCGGAAGAGACTGAAGAATTGTGAGCTGTACGGTATTAAAGGAGCGAGTAAGCAGCTGCTTATGAAGCATCCATCTACCACTGCTTTTATCATATCGCAGTGGATTGATAAGCAGGAGCATCCGGAGCTTGCCGATACGTTCGAGGAACGGTCAGCGCTCCTGGAAGAGCTCGTGAGCCATGGCGTTATGGAAGGATTAAATGAGGATTATCATCCACAGCACTAGAGCACAGTCAGGACTTCATAATAAGTTCCCTCGAGAGGGGGAATTTTCTTTTTTTTCTGCGGCTTATCCTATGGTAAACTAGTAGAAAGAATAAAAGGCGGATGGAGTCGGTAGTGAGATGCGGATTGGAAGCTTACATCAATTTACTGAGCATCATCGTTATTATACCTTTCGCGATTTTTCGTTGAGTGCAGTCGATCGCAAAATGATCGCGCTCATCTATCAATCTATGATTGGCGCATTCGCAGCAGGCTTGTACCAGCTGCTTTATCAGCAGGCAGCTGATGACAAGGTCGGCTATTCGCCGCTTGCACCGCAGAGGAAGCTGCTGCTTGGCCTTGGGTTAGAGATGAGCGAGCGCAGCAGGCAGGAGCTTGTTCTTCATGCTTCGCGGCTGGAAGCGGTCGGGCTGCTGCAAGTATCGAAGCTCGGTGTGCTCGATAATGATGATGTTGTTTATGAATATGAACTTATTAAGCCTTTATCGCCGGATGAGTTTTTCGGAAGCCCGCATCTGACGATGCTGCTGCGTGATAAAGTTGGCAAGCATTCCGTTATTGCACTGCGGGAATGCTTTTATGCGAAGGAAGATGATGAGCTCGCAAGCGCTGAGCTGCAGCGGGAGAACATTACGGTGCCGTTCTACGAGCTATTCCGCTTGAATACGCAAGGCATTGATCTTGAGCTGGAGCAGGCGCTTACCGAAGTAGCGCCGGCAAGGCAGCCAGCACCTAAGCCGCCAACACTGGAGACAGCAGGGATCCAGTATGGCGATATTATTATGCGGTTCCCGCGCAACTCGGCGAACCGTCAATATGTGGAGCGTCTGCGCGGAGATCAGGAAGCGATTGCGCAGCTCAATTACATCGCGTACAAATATAACTTGGACGCGGCTGATCTAAGCCGATTGCTCGATGAAGACAACATCTTTACGAGCAAAGGCGAGATGCTTATTGATGAGCTGCAGCTGCGGGCGAATCAGATGTACCGCCAGGACCGCAAGCGAACGGACGAACGCCAGCGGATGTACGGTAGAATGTCCGCTGCGAAGGCGGAGAATGAGCAGACGGATGATGGCAGCGACGATATGCCGGATGAAGTGGCGGTTCAAGCTGAATATTATATGGAAGTGCCTGCGCAGCTGGCAGGCCGGTGCGACATCCACCAGTACAACATGCTCATGCGGAACGAGCCGCATACCCGATTTATTGCGCGTTTC
This sequence comes from Paenibacillus sp. sgz302114, assembly GCF_056120345.1. Classification (NCBI taxonomy): domain Bacteria; kingdom Bacillati; phylum Bacillota; class Bacilli; order Caryophanales; family Paenibacillaceae; genus Paenibacillus; species Paenibacillus sp. sgz302114. Next base: position 242,438 of record NZ_JBVYOI010000002.1, on the reverse strand, counting down.
TTCCCAGGAGCAGTACCGGAGTGGCTCATTCGCGTATTTGAAGTCATCGATCATAATTATCGTTTGCAAGGTGCAGTCATTAACGTCCTCATTCATTATGTTCTTGGTTTTAACGACGCGCAGCGCGTGACGAAAGCTTTTATTGATACCGTAGCTTCAAACATGCTGATGAAAGGCATCGATTCCTTCGAAAAAGCCGTCGGCTACGTGCGCGATCAGGTGAAAGTCGAAGCGGATAAAGAACGCCGCCGCGAGGGTGGCATCGGCGCGGCGAATGCTTCTTCGGGAGCGCCGCGGAGTCAGCGAGGCGGCTCGCAGCGAGGCGGCGGGACTCGTAAGCCATCTATTCCGATCATGCCCGAAGCGCCAAGCGGATCGCCGCTGTCGGCGGAGGAGATGGAAGAGATTCGGTTGATGGCACGTAAATTAGATGGTAAAACAACGTAAACAAGAGGTGAGGCCCATATGGCGATGGAATCGCTAGGCGACCTGTTAAAGCGAATGCCAGGCGGCAGCAATGCGCTGCGTCAAGCCGACAAGCTGATGGAAGATTTGCTGGCTGACCCGTTGGTCGGGCTGCTTCGCAATAAGTATCCGGAGCTGGATGATGAAACCATCCGGCTTAATATGAACAAGATTTATCAATGTACGAAAGAATACCGCAACTGCTCGAATTGTCCGGGACTTGACGCTTGCCCGAATGATTTTGAAGGGCATTATACGGAGCTGTCCTGTGAACGCAACGGTTCGCTTATTCAATTGAATGACCGCAAAGTATCCTGCAAGAAGCTGCTCGCAAAACAAGGCGAGAACAAGATTCGCAGCCGGATTCGCAGCTTCTATGTAGATGACCGCGCGCTGTCTCAAGGCTATTCCGCGGATGAAATCGTGTCTAAGGATGTAGAGCGAATGAAAGCGGTCGGTCAATTGATGCGCTATATCAACATCACGAAGGAGAAGGGCTTGCAGCAGGAAGGGCTGTTCATGACAGGCTCGTTCGGCACGGGCAAAACCTTCCTCATGTGCTATATGCTTCATGAGCTTGCGAAGGCAGGATTCACGGGAGCGATCGTATATATGCCGGAGTTCGTGGAAGACTTGAAGTCCCTTATGATGGAGCCGCTCAAGCTGAAGGAAACCGTCGATCTGATGAAAGAGACCGATCTGCTCATCTTCGATGATATCGGCGCGGAGAATTTGAACCCATGGGTGCGCGATCATGTGCTTGGTTCCATTCTTAATTACCGGATGAATCGCAAACCGACGTTCTATACGTCGAACTATGGACTCGATGCGCTGGAGCAGCATTTCAGCTTTACGAACAAGGATGGCGATGAGCTTCATAAAGGACAACGGCTTATGGATCGCGTTCGTCCTTATGTTGAGCTTGTCCATGTTACAGGTCATAATAAGCGCGGGCGCTAACTGTACTTTGAGAGCCGGAAGCAGCAGCTTCCGGCTCTTCGTACAGGTTATTGCTTCTATTAATAAAAGGAAATCGTTTGACTAAAGTGCCATTTTCCGACAAATCATTTACGGGATAAATAATATAATATAATATATTCAATAGATTTAGCGATCGGTTCCTTTCATTGTTTAGAGGAGGCGCAGTTGATGTACTCAATGCTTATCGTTGACGACGAGAAATGGGTTCGGCAAGGGCTGAAACAGACCATCGATTGGCAAGCTCACGGTATTGAGCTGTGGGGCGAAGCGCAGAATGGCGAGGAAGCGTTTACATGGCTTTCTAGAAGCAGACCCGATATTCTCATCACCGATATTAAGATGCCAGGTATGGACGGCTTAACCTTGCTCGAACACATTAATAAACAGAAGATGCACACGAAGGTAATCATCATGAGTGGTTACAGTGATTTCTCATATGCACAGAAAGCAGTAAGATGCGGAGCTTACGGATACGTGCTGAAGCCGGTCGAGGAGCACGAGCTGCTTGAGATTGTTCATAAATGCGTGGAAGACTTGGAGAATGATTCTAAGCAAGCCAGCATCCTCGAGGAAATGCAAGGTCAAATTCGTGAAAGCATGCCTCTGGCAAGACAGAGATATCTTGAGCAGTTGTTGCGGGGGGAAAGCACCCCGAACATCGGTGATGCGGAGAATATTTGGCGCGCATTGAAGCTGTCCATGAATCCTGAAGAAATACAAGTCGCAGTTGTTCGCGTTCACGACTGGGGAATTAAAGGAGAAGCGAGGAGCAGCAGAAGCTCTATGCTTTACGCAATTGGGAACATCGCCGAAGAATTGTTAAAGGGCAAAGGATATCGCTCGTTCTTCTGCAAGCTAAGCGACGAAGATGGAGATGCTGCGCTCGTATTTTCACCGGAATTGGGAGCGGGCTTTGATAAGAAAACGATTGTGCCTTCCGTCTTGCTGGAGGTGCTTGAGGAGAGCAGCCGATTATTGCAAGTGACCGCAAGCATTGGCCTTAGCCGTAACGTTGGATGGGATAAACTTTCAAATGCTTATACCGAAGCTGTCTATGCTTGCAGCTATTCGTTCTTTAAGGGTAAGGGCAAAATTTATGACAGCGAGCAGCTTCCGCCACTTCGAGCCGATAATGAAATTCCATCGGTAGTTCCGAGTCCAGAATGGGAAAACCGAGTCACGCATGCGATTAAAGTTGGTGACAACGAATTAATCAAACAAACAGCGTTAGAACTCCAACAGCATATCGAGGGGATTATTCCCAAGTATGCGCCTTTGCATATCATTCAAGGTTTGCGAATATTGCTGGCCAATATGTTCTTCAAGCTGAAAGGCTGCCTTAATAAAGAGGAAGCAGTCGAACGAAGCACACTCAAGGAATTGCTTCCGAACAGCTTCCAATTAGAGAGCTTGAGCACCCAACTAGTCGATGAATTATTGAAGTGGAGCACGAGAATCCGAGAAACGGGAAGTCGCTCCAGAATTGTCGAGTTGGGGCTTGAGTACATTGGCAAGCATTTCACAAGACAATTCACTTTGCAGGATGTTTCCAATCACCTTTATGTGAACGCTTCCTACTTCAGTAGGCTGTTTCATGAGGAAGTAGGAGAGACGTTCGTTCGTTATGTAGCGGGCATGCGCATTACGAAAGCAAAGCAGCTTCTGAAAGGCACGACGATGAAGATCTATGAAATCGCTGATGAGGTCGGATACAACGATTTCCGGCATTTTGTAAAAACATTCAAAGAAATTGTAGGGCTTACACCTACGCAGTACCGGGATAGTGTCTAGCCAGAACAACAATGGGGCTGAGCGAACATGAGATTTTTGCAGCGCGAAGTTTTTTGGAATTCAATTGGATTTAAAGTGTTTGTGCTCTACTTTGTTTCAATGTCGCTTACTGTTGCCATAATGGGTTTTCTATCCTTTACGAAATCGACATCCGTAATTCAATCGAATGCTGGGTCCATTGCGCTTCAGACGATCGAACAAGCGGAAAAACGATTGCAGATGATCTTGGAAGAATATGATAATCGTTCGCAGATGATACTCGGATATCAAGACCTTCAGAAGGGAATAACAGGGGGCTTCACCGATTATTACGATCGAGTTAGAAATACGACTACGATCTCAAACTTCATCACGAATTTGGTCAATTCCAAGAACGATACGGTCAGCATGAACATCATCGGCAATTACGATACCTCATATCGTTATTCCATCATTACATCCACAGGGTTTACGGTGCTGCCTAAAGCAGATCCGTCGTTGTGCCAGCAGGATTGGTGCCGCCGAATTGTTGAGGCTGATGGGAAGGTTGTCAGATTTGGAATCGGATACTCCTTCATGCCGATCAACAGCCCGAATTACGAGAATACGCCCGTATATTCTTTCGGAAGAGCGCTTAAGAATCTTCAAGGCCGAGGAGAAGTTATCGGCGTTCTACTGTACGAAATTAATCCGGAAGAGATCGAGAAGATACTCCGTGAGATTGATTTCAGTACTTCCGGCAATACATTCATTATGAAACGATCTGGCGATATTATCGCGCAAGATCCGGGAACGACTCTGCCTAGGGAGTTGTCGGAGCTGTCGTTGCCTAAGAATGCTCAAGGCACTTATAGTGCTCGCATCCAAGGTGAGGATAAGCTGATCGTATACCGGGAGATGGAAGGAACGGACTGGTTATTGGTCGGCATGGTGCCGATGAAGAATCTAGTCAAAGATACCCGGCAGATCAAGACGTTTACCGTTTATCTTGCACTCGCATTTGTCGTCGTAGCGATCATCTTGTCCTTTGTCGCGGGACGATTCGTTCACAGGCCTGTGTATACACTGATGTATTACATGAAGAAGGCTCGGGAAGGGGACTTTGATGTGAAGATCCCCCGCAGCCGCAATGATGAATTCGGCATCTTGTTTGAAAGTTTTAATGTCATGCTGTTTCGCATCAAGCAGCTGATTGATGAATTGTACGTCCAGCGGCTCTTGAAGAAGGAAACGCAATTGAAAATGCTTGCCTCGCAGATCAACGCGCATTTTATTTATAACACGCTTGATTCCATTCACTGGATTTCGCGCATCTACAAGATTGATACGATCAGCACGATGATTTTCGGCTTATCGAAGTATTTGCGGCTAAGTTTAAGCGATGGCAGAGAGTTTGTTACGGTAGATGAAGCTGTTGAACTGGTGGAGAGCTACTTATCTATTCAGAAGGCGAGATATGAAGATAAGTTTACAGTGGAAGTTGTTGTAGACCGTTCGGTCAAGTACAACAAAGTGTTAAAGTTTCTGTTCCAACCCATCGTCGAGAATGCGATCTATCATGGAATTGAGAACTTGACAGGAAAAGGCGAGCTTCATATTTCTTGGGCGCAGCAAGATTCCGGACTATTGTTTACGGTACGGGATAACGGGGTAGGAATACCTGAGGATCAACTGGAACAGATTAGAAGCACACTCGAGCAAACCGATATTAGAGAGAATTTCGCATTACGGAATATTAACGCGCAAATTAAATTGACATATGGGACGGAATACGGGCTTACGCTCGAAAGTGAAGTTGGCGTAGGGACTTGTGTTAGTATGTTTATCCCCCTTGTTGATTAAAGAAACAAAAAAAGCTACTAAATCTCAAATCCCGCCACTTTTTCCGGAGTGTTGGAAACGTATACAATATTGAGGGAGGTCCATAGTGTGGAGGTGAAGTTAAGCTCTCGCTTTATTCTCGTTTTCCTGCTAGTTTGGCCTTTGATTGCCGGGTGTACGGATAATGTATTGCAATCGTCTGGTGGAGCGAGCTCGGGCGTTGGTGCAGGAAGCGGGGGGAATAGCCCCGTGAAGCCTGTAACAATCGACTTCTGGTTCCCCTGGGGTGGAGAATACAAGAAAGAATTTAAAGCGAATGTAGTCGACGAGTTCGAGAAGAGGAACCCGAACATTAAAGTAAACATGACATTCGTTGAGACAACGGGAAATACGCAAGCATCGGATAAGCTGCTTACGGCAATCGCAGCCTCTAACCCTCCCGACGTAGCATTGTTCGACCGGTTCCTAATCGCTTCATGGGCTTTCAAAGGAGCGTTAACAGACCTGACCGGGTATGTTGATGCATCCGGGATTTCCTCTAGCGACTATTATGATGCGATATGGAAGGAAGCCCAATACGAGAACAAAGTATATGGCCTTCCATGGGGTACGGATAACCGGGAAATGTATTACAACAAGACGTTAATGAAAGCAGCTGGTCTAAATCCGGAAGTTCCGCCTTCCTCGATTGAAGAGCTTGACGCAATGGCGGCCAAGATGTTTAAGAGGGGAGTAAACGGCAGGTACGAGCAGGTTGGATTTATTCCATGGTTGAATCAAGGATTCCTATACACGCAAGGCTGGAACTGGGGCGGCAGTTGGGAGAAGAATGGAGAGCTGGTTCCGAACGACCCGCAAATCGTGAAGGCCGTGGATTGGATGACTTGGTATGCGAAGACGTACGATATTGAATCTTTGGACAGCTTCACCCACGAAATCGGACAAACCGGCATGAATGCTTTCTTGACGGGCAAGATTGGTTTTGTCTACGACGGCAACTGGCTCTTGAACGATCTAAAGAAGTACTCAGCTCAGTTTGACTGGGGCGTCGCTCCTATGCCTGCTCCTAGCGGTAAGAAGCCTGCAACTTGGGCCGGCGGCTGGTCCTTCGTAATCCCGAAGGGTGCGGTGCATGAGAAAGAAGCATGGGAATTCATTAAATTCGTCGCAGGCAAGGAAGGTACACTGCTCTGGGCGAAGCGCCAAATGGATAACAATGATATAACTGCAATGCCAGCCGTGAATGAGGAGCTGAACCTGGAAGGGAACCCTAACCTTAAAGTGTTTTTGGATCAGATGCCAAAAGCATACACGAGGCCTGTTACACCTGTCGGCTCATTCTTGTGGAACGAGACGTTCAGGATCCAAGACCTCGCGATTAACGGAAGAGGTACACCGCAGGAACTGCTCAAACAGTTGAAGAAGAACGTGAATGCCGAATTGGCTAAATTGAAGCAATAACCTTAGGAGGGAAACAAAATGGGGAAAGTTCGTTTCTTAATGATTGGCGTCGGCGGAATGGGAAGAGAGCATATCAGAAGGCTTCTGGAAGTGCCTGAGGCTGAAATCGTGGCATTGGCGGATCCTTCTGAAGGAGCTATTAGCCAAGTGAAGGAACGTTTCCCTCAGCTGAGCGATTTGCCGGTTTATACGGATTATCGCGAAGCTATTGCTCAAGCGGGCGCGGATGCTGCAATCATCGTCTCGCCGCATAGCATGCATTTCGAGCAAGGAATGGCATGTTTGGACGGCGGCTTGCATGTGTTGATGGAGAAGCCGTTTGTTGACGGCTCCGAGAGCGCCGAGAAGATTATTGCACGTGCGGCAGAAGTAAACAAACATCTCGCGGTTGCTTACCAGCGTCACCTTATGGGCCAGTTTATCTATATCCGTAACTTGATCCAGAGCGGTGAACTCGGTACAATCAACTACATTAATGCTTATCAAGCGCAAGCATGGCTGAGTGGTGCGAGAGGGACTTGGAGACAAAACCCGGCGCTATCCTGCGGCGGGCAACTGAACGATTCCGGCAGCCACCTTCTCGACGTAGTGCTGTGGGTAAGCGGCCTGGAGCCTGAGACCGTAACGGCTACAATTGACAACCGCGGAACAGAGGTCGATATCGATTCGTCCGTAACCGTTCGTTTCCACGGGGGAGCAATCGCTTCTTTCAACGTGGTCGGAAGCGCAAGCATCGGCTGGCAAGAGGATCTTTCCATCCATGGAGACAAAGGATCGGTGCTGTATCGCAACGGTAAAATTCTAGTCGCTAAGGAAGGCCAAAGAGAGCTGACCGAAGTGAACGATGAGCTGCCTGATTCCAGTGATCCGAACCGCGACTTCGTCGATCTGATCCTTGGTAAGGTTAGCGAAGCGGCAGCGCCATCCAGCTGTGGCTTGCGCATTGCTCGTTTGACCGAAGGCGCTTGGAAAAGCGCTGCTAACGGCAGCCAGGTCATCCACTTATAATTGTAACGGGAATCTTTAATCCAATAGACTTATGTACAGGCTGCCGCATTGTTCATTGCGGCAGCTTTTTTTATTAACGTCAGGGGGCCGATTTCATTCATTTATTGTCAGACAAGCCCGTCATTCAGGGGATAGAAATGTCATATAATTGGGGCTATGAAATGATTCAAAGAGGAATCATTTCTTTTTTTGTAGAAGTGGGGCGAATAGTGTAACCAAACAGATAGAAACAGTAAAAAATAACACACTAAAAGCAAAAGTAAACACATTATGCGATTAAATGAAAACGCATACAATAAGGTTGTACTCGGGAACGAGTAAAAATAGGGAGGTTACCAGATGGAGAATGTAAAAGTGCAGGCAACGAACAAAAACAAAAAGTTTGTAGCATTGTCATTAACTGCAATTACAGCACTGTCTTTAACACTGGCAGGTTGTGGTAGCAGTAATAACAACACAGCATCCACCGATGGGAACACAAACACCAAGGCAGCTAACAACACAGCAGCTGCAAACAACACAGCTGATAACAAGGCTGACAACACAGCTGCAGCAGACAATACTGCTGCGACTGATGAAAAAGCTACAATTGATTTCTGGTTCCCGTGGGGCGGAGACTTCCAAAAGGACTTTAAAAAGACAGTAGTCGATCCTTTTGAAGCAGCACATCCAAACATTAAAGTAAAAATGACTTTCGTGGAAACGACAGGTCAAACGCAAGCGTCTGATAAATTGCTAACTGCTATCGCAGGCGGCAACCCACCTGACGTTGCATTGTTCGACCGCTTCCTGATCGGTTCATGGGCAGCTAAAGGCTCCCTGACTGATATTAAAGCAATGATGGACGCTGACGGCGAACTGAAAGCTGAAGACTACTACCCAGGTCTGTGGGCAGAGGTCGTTTACAAAGATGGCGTGTACGGCTTGCCGTGGGGTACTGATAACCGCGCTATGTACTACAACAAAACGTTGATGAAACAAGCCGGTCTTGATCCTGAGAAGCCGCCAACTACGCTCCAAGAGCTGGATTCAATGGCGGAGAAAATCTTCAAAAAAGGCAAAAACGGTAAATATGATACAATCGGCTTCATTCCTTGGATGAACCAAGGCTTCTTCTATACACAAGCTTGGAACTGGGGCGGTAAGTGGGAAGATGCAGACCACAACCTGACTCCTAACGATCCGCAAAACGTAAAAGCTCTTCAATGGATGGCAGATTATGCGAAGAAATATGATATTGCCAACCTGACTAGCTTCTCCGATGCAATGGGTCAAACAGGTATGAACCCAATCTGGTCCGGTAAAGTCGGCTTCGCGTTCGATGGTAACTGGGTACTTAACGACTTGGCTAAATACAAGCCAAACTTCGAGTGGGGCGTAGCTCCAATGCCAGCAGCTGAAGGATACCCTTCGGTTACATGGGCAGGCGGCTGGTCGTACGTTATTCCTAAAGGCTCCAAGCATGAGAAAGCAGCATTTGAGTTCTTGAAATACGTAGCAGGTAAAGAAGGTACGCTTGGCTACGCTAAACGTCCTAACGCAGGTAACGACATTACAGCAATGCCAGCTGTTAACGATGAGCTGAAACTTGCTGACAATCCGAACCTGAAAGTGTTCCTTGATCTGATGCCAACAGCATTCACAAGACCGGTTACACCAGTAGGCTCCTTCCTATGGAACGAAACAATGCGCGTACAGGATTTGGCGATCCATGGCAAAGGCGATCCACAAGCACTTCTTGACGAAGTTAAGAAGAACGTTGATGGCGAACTCGCTAAACTTGGCGGCTAAACCTAAGCATGCATAAATAAGGAGTAAGAGGGCTGGGCGGAGACATTCCGCCCTCTCTCTCTTTATACAGAATTGAACCGATAGAGGGAGGTAATGGGAGTGGCAACAGTCGGAACTACCGCCAAAGATAATACGGCTGCCCTTGTGCAGACGAAAAGTAAGAGAGCTACTAAGTTCGAGAAGAAACTCGCGCTGTTCGGTTTGCTGTTTGCATCACCTTGGATTCTGGGCTTGCTGTGTTTCAATATTTATCCATTACTAGCGTCAGCTTACTATAGCTTTACCACGTACAGCATCCTAGAGCCTGGTAAGTTTGTCGGATTCGAGAACTATACGACATTGTTCAAAGATGATGTATTCTGGAAAAGTATATCTAACACGTTGTACTACACATTTATTTTTGTACCATTGAGTATTGTGCAAGGTGTAGCACTAGCGATGCTTCTGAATTTGAAAATCAAAGGACAGGGCATTTATAGAACACTGTTCTTCATTCCTAGCTTAGTTCCGGAAATAGCGACAGTTATCATCTGGCTGTGGCTGCTCAACCCGCAATTCGGGCTTGTGAACTTCTGGCTAGATAAAATTGGAATTTCTGGACCGCCGTGGATCGGCAGTGAAGTCTGGTCCAAGCCATCGTTGATTCTCATGAGTCTGTGGGGCACGGGGCAAGCGGTCGTTATATATTTGGCTGGTCTGCAAGATGTGCCGCAGGATTATTATGATGCTGCACAAGTGGACGGAGCCAATGCTTGGCAGCGTATGCGGACGATCACATTGCCGCTGCTCACGCCAGTTATCTTCTTTAACATGATTATGGGTATGATCGGCGCGTTGCAGAACTTCGTTCTGCCATACACACTCACGAACGGACAAGGAACTCCGGCCAATTCCATGATGTTCTACGTCATGTATTTGTACACGAATGGCTTCGCTTACTTGAAGATGGGATATGCTTCAGCGATGGCATGGATTCTGTTCATCATCGTTGTCGCCTTAACGGCGATCATCTTCGCAACGCAAAAACGCTGGGTCCACTATCAAGGAAGAGAATAGAGGGGAGAAGTCTTTCATGGAGACAAGTAGCAGAATGTCGTTCTTTCAGAGGGGATTTGCCCATGCTGTTCTAATCATAATGGGCGCATTTTTCTTATCTCCTTTTCTATGGATGGTTTCCACATCGCTCAAATCGAACTCTGAATTGTTCCTTTGGCCGCCGAAGTGGATTCCAAGTGTTATGGTATGGAGTAACTATCCGGATGCCATTAATTACATTCCGTTCTTCAAATATTTATCCAACTCTCTGATTATTTCAGGTCTCGCTACAGTAGCGGTATTGCTCTCTTGTCCGCTTGTTGCGTACAGTTTGGCTCGTATTCCTTGGAAAGGGGCAAGACCGTTATTCGGAGCAACTCTGATTGTCATGATGATGCCTTATCAAGTGACAATGATCCCAATCTTCATTACGTTCAAAAATATTGGTTGGGTAGGAACGAACATTCCATTGTGGCTTCCAGCGCTATTCGGTGCTCCGTTCTATATTTTCTTGCTTCGCCAGTTCTTCATGGGCTTGCCTAAAGAGCTTGAAGATGCTGCTCGTATTGACGGCGCATCTGAGCTGCGTATTTACTCGCAAATCATGCTTCCGCTTTGTAAGCCTGCTTTGCTGACGATCGCATTGTTTCAATTCATGGGCAGCTGGAAGGACTATCAAGGTCCGCTCATCTACTTGTCCGATGAGAGCCAATATACGCTCATGCTTGGTATGCAGGCGTTCAAATCTCAGCACGGTGCTGAGTGGCAGTTGATGATGGCGACTCTTGTAGTGATTACGTTGCCAATTATGATTCTTTATTTCTTGGTCCAGAAGGCGTTTATCCGCGGTATCACATTCACAGGTATTAAATAATAGCATTTGCCAAGGGAGAGGAATGTCATTAAGCTGCAAATCGGAACACGCATTCCACCGAAGATCGGTGCGCAAGGGTTGGAGCAGACGGCGGCATGGGCTGCTTCTGTAGGACTGGATACACTGGATGTCCCACGGTTAAATCCAGAAGTTAAGCAAATTCTCGATGCTGCCGGACTCGGCATTGGATCTGTTGATGCTTCCGGAACTGGAGCATTGCTTGGCAAAGACGACGCTCGTCGGGAAGCGGCAGCAGAATCTGTTAAGAAACAGATAACGGAGATGGCTTCACTGGGTGGCAAGGCTATGTTTATGTGCCTTGTGCCAGAGGATCATACAGCACCGCGTAGCGAGAGCTTCGCGATCTGGAAAGATAGCTTCCCTGAAATTGTCCGTCATGCGGAAAAAGAAGGCGTATATATCGCTATTGAAGGTTGGCCAGGTCCTGCTCCGCACTATCCGACAATCGGATGTACACCGGAGATGTGGCGTGCAATGTTTGAAGCGATCCCTTCCAAGCACTACGGCCTCAACTACGATCCTTCGCACATGGTGCGCCTTGGAATCGATTATTTAAGAGCGCTTTCAGAATTCGGCGAGCGAATCAATCATGTTCACGGTAAAGATACAGAAATTCTGACCGATGAGCTGTATGAGTGCGGCGTTCTGCAAGCAACATTCGGGGCGAAGTACGGATTCTCAGAAGGCTCATGGCGTTACACAATTCCAGGCCACGGTGCAGTGGAATGGAGTAAAGTAGCGGTTAGACTGGATCGCCTCGGCTATCAAGGCGCCATCGGTATCGAGCTTGAGGATCACCGTTTCTGGGGAACGATCGAGAAAGAGCAAGAAGGCATTATTAAGGCTAAGGAGCATTTGGCTCTTTATTTCAAATAGGTATCTGTTCGAAGGTGGGAAATAGATAATGTCTGAACGGACTCGCATACACATGATCGGCAATGCGCATTTGGATCCGGTTTGGCTATGGCAGTGGCAAGAAGGTTATGCGGAAATCAAGGCGACATTCCGATCTGCGCTTGACCGGATGAAGGAATTTCCCGATTTTATCTTCACTTGTGCAGGTGCTGCTTACTACGAATGGGTGGAAGAGAATGCTCCAGAGATGTTCGCGGAAATCAAGGAGCGTGTTAAAGAAGGAAGATGGGTTATCGTCGGGGGCTGGTGGATCCAGCCCGACTGTAATCTTCCGTCAGGAGAATCCTTCGCGCGACATAGCCTGTATTCCCAGCGATATTTTATGGAGAAATTCGGAGTAACCGCCAATGTCGGCTATAATGTCGATTCATTCGGGCACCATGGCATGCTGCCGCAAATTCTCAAGAAGAGCGGTATGGATTACTACGTGTTCATGCGTCCAGGACAGCATGAGAAAGAAATGGATAGCGATTTGTTCTGGTGGCAAAGCGCTGACGGCAGTCGTGTGATGACATTCCGGATTCCTTTCAGTTACGGCAACTGGTGGAAGACGGGGGATGCCGTAGTAGAGAAGACGCGTGCTGTAGCGGCATTAGCTGATGAGCATGGGCTTGGGTATATGAATTTCTATGGCGTAGGCAACCATGGTGGCGGACCGACGATTGCAAATTTGCATTCGGTTCATCAGCTTCAAGAAGAGCTTGGCGCGGATCGCGTTGTTCTCAGTTCGCCTAATCGGTACTTTGCAGAGATGAGCGAAATGTATAGTGATGCGATTCCTGTACACCGCGATGATCTGCAGCACCATGCCAGCGGATGCTATTCGACTCATTCCGAATCGAAAGCTGATAACCGGCGTGCTGAACACCGATTGCTGACGTCGGAGAAGTTCTCTACGATTGCCCATCAATTGCTCTCGCTGCCATACCCTGACCAGAAGCTGCAGCAAGGCTGGAAGAATGTCATGTTCAATCATTTCCACGATATTATGGGAGGCTGCAGCATTAAGGAAGCTTACCGAGATGCAAGGGAAGCCTACGGCGAGTCGCTTCAGATCGCTGCGGTTACTCTCAATGCAGCTGTTCAAAAAATATCGTGGTCGATTGATACGATGAAAGAAGGCATTACTCCTCTAAGCAAAGAAAAGGACTGGGTGCTATGGGAGCAAGACGACAAAGGTATTCCACTAGTCGTGTTCAACCCGCATTCTTGGGATATTAAAGCGCCTGTTCAAGTGAATAAGAATGTGGCCGGCGTCACGGACGATAAAGGAACTCCGATCCTCACGCAGAGAGTGCGAGGATCGAGAACGAATGGCTCCGATGACAAGTATGATACGTTATTCATGGGTGATATTCCTGCGCTCGGTTATCGCGTCTACTGGTTATACAGAGATAAGCAGCAGGAAGCGGAAGCTTCCAGTCTTCTACTGCATACGGAAGACAATGTGCTGGAGAACGACTATATCCGGTTGGAATTGGAATCGCATACCGGATACATCAAGAAGCTGACTGACAAACGGTCTGGCCTTGACGTGCTTTCAGGCAATGGAGCTGTTCCAGTTGTCATCGATGAGCATGATAGTGATACGTGGAGTCACGGAATCTTCCAATTCCGGAACGAAATCGCCAAATTCGCAGATGCCGAGATCCGGCTAATGGAACGTGGGCCTCTTCGTGCGAGACTTCGGGTGACGAGTCGTTATAATCGTTCCGTACTGCGCCAAGATTTTATACTCTATCATGATCGGTCCGAGATTGAAGTTCAAGTCAAATTGGACTGGCGTGAAGAGCATAAGATGCTCAAGCTCTCTTTCCCTGTAAACGTGGAGCAGCCTAAAGCAACCTACGAAATTCCATATGGTCATCTCGAGCGCCCTGTCAACGGCGAAGAAGAACCGGGACAGCAATGGATTGACGTGACTGGAGTGACTCCAGGAACATCGCAGTTGTATGGATTGTCAGTCGTGAATGACAGTAAGTACAGCTCGGATGTACTTGATAACGATCTCAGGATAACAGTCGTGCGCAGTCCGATATTTGCAGACCACTTTGGCGTAAGAGACGAGTGGTGCGAATTCATGGATCAAGGCGTTCAAGAGTTTAAATATGGCTTGGTGCCTCATGCCGGTGGCTGGCAGGATGCTCAGGTTGTCAAGAAAGCCAATGAGCTCAATGTGCCGCTTGTGTCGATCGTGGAGACGTACCATGAAGGGACGCTGCCGCAAAGCTTAGCCGGCATTCACGTTTCATCGGATCAGATTATCGTGACCGCGTTTAAGAAGGCAGAGGACGGAGAGGGCTATATTCTCCGTTGCTACGAAACTTCCGGTAAAGAAGCGGCTTCTTCAATCGAGATTCCGATGCTTGGACGGAAGTGGGATGTGGAATTCGGGGCATGTGAAATCAAGACGTTCCGTATACCGCTATCCGCAAACGATCAGGTAATTGAGAACAATTTGGTTGAATATTAGCAGTCTGCATTGAGCCCTGTATGTATTTGTTTGATACGGGGCTCTTTGTGTTTTATATATCAGCAAATAGGAGATGATCGTTGTTTGAGCGAAGAGCAAAAAGATGCTTTACACATTACGGCCGAAATCGCAACCGGTCATTCAACAGGCGGAAGCTCGATTCCCTCGGAAGATAAAATGACGGAGGATGCGGTTCGATCGGCACTATTGAATTTGTGGGGGATTAGTGATGAGCTGCACCCGCTAGCGGCAGGTACTACGTCACGGGTGTGGCGGATTAAAGATGCGATCGTCAAATTGGCTCGCGATGAAAGCGAACATTTCAACGCTGGATTGCGTGCCAGCCTAGCAGTGGAGACGTCGGGTATTACGACTGGTTCGCCGATATTTACGGGGGCGGGGGAAGTCAGTGCAACAATAGATGTCGGTTCTGATGAGTGGATAATGGCTGTTCAACGTCATGTGAGCGGTACCCCTGCTTCCATGCATGATTTCGAGCCCTCTGTATTAGGTGAAATTTTAGCGAAAATACATGTGAGTTTGCAACATACCGATACTTCCGGTGGATGGACGGTAGAGGACGTGTTGGGTGGATATATGGAACAAGGAATCTTGCCTGAACAACCGGAATCAACGAGGCAGATGATTGCTTCAGCCATCCATTCCGTACGGGATTGGTATAATGAATCCAACCCGCGAAGGCAGCTTATCCGCGGTGATGGGCCGGAGCTATTAGTCGAAGATCGTGTCATCAAAGGCATGGTCGATTGGGGCGGTGTTCGATTCGGAAGTGTTGCTGATGATATCGGCTGTTGGACGCTGCATGGCAATACCAAAGATATTAAGGAATATACGAAGGAATTCGTGCGAGGCTACACTGCTGTCAGCGCGCTGACTCAGCAAGAAGAGCTTGCTATTCCGCTATTCCAACAGCTTCGACTTGCATCGCGTGCTTGCTTTGTCACCGATCCAGCTGCCCTGCAGACCATTGAGCAGTGGATGTCGAACATTCAATAGGCATACAGCTAGGAAGGACCTCCAGCGATGGAGGTCCTTATTCAGGTTCGTAATACGTCCTTTCACAGACGCGGTAATCTTGCCGTGCTTAAACGTCTTCAGTACGTATTTGTACAAAGCATCGATATCCGTAACACCTGCAATGGGGTTAGCGCCTTGCGTTAATACGGTATAGTTGTCGCCGCCAGACGCCATAAAGTTGTTCACTACAGCCGAGTATTCTTCCGAATCGGAAATCGCTGTCCCGTCTTCTTTCGTTAGAGAAATGATGCGCTCCGCAATTGGCTTGCTGAAGTCCGCCGAATATTTGAGGCCGGAGATTTGCAGTGTTTTTATTTTGTCCGGTGTATCACCCCACTGCTGCTGAAGCAGAGTCCTAAGCTGAGCGCCTGTCAACGTCAGCTTCACAAGCTGATTGCCGAACGGCTGGATGCGGTACAGATCGGAATAGCGTACATTTCCCTGCGGTATACCAGCACGAATGCCCCCTGGATTCATGAATGCAAAATCAGCTTGCATGGAATCCTTCATTGCATCGGCGATTAAGCTGCCTAAAGCGATCTCTCTCGTATGAGCGTTTATATTCGAATAGACCCGATCTGCTGTGCCTACAGGCTGGGATAGCTCAGGATGCCTAGTCAGTGCAGCTTGAACGAATGCGGCAACCCCCGCATCTGGGTTAATATCCGATTGCTTCACAGCAACGATTGTTGCTTCTTTCTTAACGATGTCATGTGTTGCCGGATCGATCTCAAGATCTACATCTGCAAAAGCGGTACCGTAAGAGAAGGCTTCGATAATAAGCTTGCTGTCCACGTATCCGTTCACCTTCACATGGTTGTCTCCTGCAAAGATAACATCCACCTCATCATCTACAGCGTTCGCGAGGTCAGCCGCTTCGCCTGTAATCGACTTGCCGCTCTGCGTGGCAGGATCATGAGCAAGGACAACGATTGCTTTGACTCCTTGTGCCTTCAATGCTGCAACGGCCTTATTAACTACTGTCGCTTGCTCCACAATGTTGACCGGTTCAAGTGCAGAAGGTGACAGTTTGCTTGGTGTCAGCATCGTCACGACGCCGATAAACCCGATTTTCTCCCCGCCAACCTGTTCCACGACATAAGGCGCTATGATCGGCTTGCCCGTAGCCTTCATAATGACATTGGCATTGACGTAGTCGATATCCGTATGAGAATACGTAATGTCGGGATTGATGGGGTCCACGGCGCCATTCAGCTGTGCCATTAGTGCTGGCACCCCTTGGTCAAACTCGTGATTGCCCAGTGTTCCTATCTTGAAGCCCAGCTTTTTCATAAAGTCGAGGGTGGTCTTATCCCGCTCAAGCGAAGATATAGGCGAGCTTGCGCCAACCGCATCACCGTTATGTATGAGCAAGGTATTATCCGGGTTCGTCGCTTTATATTGCTTGAGGTACGCGGCTAAGTACGCGGCTCCACCTACAGCAGCGCCTCCGGCTATCGCCTTGTAATCCAATTGCCCGTGGAAGTCATTTATACCGAGCAGCTGCACTTTGACATGGCCTGTTGCCTGAGGAGAAGGCGCGACCAGTGCGTGAGCGGATGATGCTAAGTATGAAGATGACAGGAGTACGGTGAGAAGGGAAGTGGCGATCGCTGCTCGTGACAGTTTCTTTCGAATGGGAGACATTTGATAGTAAAACTCCTTTCACCTATAAAGTGAGGAAGAAGCGCAGCTCCTATTCGGTAAACAGGACAAAAAACCCGCACATCGGCTGATGTGCGGGTTTTTGTAACTTGCTTACTTATTATGGCTGATAAATTTTGTCGAACACGCCATTGTCGCTGAAGAACTTCGTTTGTGCTTTCTGCCAGCCGCCGAAGTTTTTAATATTCGTCAGCTCTAGGCTCTTGAAGTTTTTCGAGAACTCAGCAGCGATCTTCGGATTCGTTGGACGGTAGAAGTTTTTACCGATGATGCGTTGACCTTCAGTCGTGTACAGATAGTCAAGGTATGCTTTGGCAACATCGCGTGTTCCGTGCTTGTCGACATTCTTGTTCACGACTGCGACAGGCGGTTCTGCCAGGATGCTGTAGGAAGGAGTCACGATTTCAAAGTCTTTCGGATGCTCTTTCAGCGCCAGGTAAGCCTCGTTCTCCCAAGCGAGCAGAACATCGCCGATACCGCGCTCTACGAAAGTAGTTGTGGAACCGCGTGCGCCGGAGTCGAGTACAGGCACGTTTTTATACAGTTGTTTCACGAAAGTTGTCGCTTTCGCTTCGCTGTGGCCGTTGTGTTTCAAGGCATAAGCCCAAGCTGCGAGGAAGTTCCAACGCGCGCCGCCGCTTGTCTTCGGATTCGGTGTAATAACGGAAATGTTCTTCTTAACCAGATCGTTCCAGTCCTTGATCTTCTTCGGATTGCCTTTGCGAACCAGGAAGACGATGGTCGATGTATACGGCGAGCTGTTATTAGCGAAACGAGCTTGCCAGCCGTCCTTGATGTAGCCTGCTTTCTGAATGGCATCAATATCGTAACCGAGTGCAAGTGTAACAACATCTGCTTCCAAGCCGTCGATTACTGAACGCGATTGTGCGCCGGAGCCGCCATGGGACTGCTTAATCGTTACAGTCTGACCGGTTTTCTTTTTCCAGTATGCGGAGAAAGCTTGGTTGTACTGTGCATACAGCTCGCGGGTCGGATCGTAAGAGACGTTGAGCAGCTCAACATTCGGCTTGCTCGGCTTCGTTGCAGCGAAGCCTGGTTGGGCTAGGGTAAGGATAAGTGCCAGAATCGTGATCGTAAGCAGCAGTTTTTTCTTCATGTTTGTACGCTCCCCTAAATAAAGTTTGTCGTTGTTCCACCTGGATTGCCTGATGTAAGACTGCCTTATGTAGAAATAAAAAGGAGGCCCCGGCAAAAAAGCAGTGAATGCAAACGAAAAATCGAATACATGCTGCGTGTTGCCAAGGCCTCCGGTGGTCCGGTGGGCTCGATGGATTTATCATAATCTGACAATTCCCACCTGTCAACTATGAATTAGAAAAACTTTTCTCGATGACGTTTAGGGACGAACAACTCTATATATAAGAAAGGCTTATGCGTATCATAAAAAATGTTAAAAAACTGATTGACAACAAAGCTTATCCGTTGCTATGATTCAAATATAAACCAACTAAACAGGTAGGATTAATTTTAATTTTACTACCGTATCAAACGGCGTAAAGCAAAGGTTAGTTATCTGTATAAAGATGATGAGAGGTGCTTTTACATGACAAACATGAAAAAGAGAAATGCCAAACCGCTTCACGCCCTGTTAATCTTTATCGTATTCTCACTTGCATTGACCGCTTGCGGCTGGGATCAAAACCCGCCAAACAATGCGAATGCAAACAGCAATTCGAGCAACAAATCGAACACCAATTCAAGCTCCGGCAATACGACAGCAGCAACGAATGATGTGAATTCGGAAACTAACACCGATAATTCAGCGAATGCAGCACCAGAAGCGACTGGTCCAGTGGAGCTGCTGAACGTCTCCTACGACCCGACACGCGAGCTGTATGAAGCTTACAATAAACTTTTTGCACAGTATTGGAAGCAAGAGCATAACCAAGAAGTTACGATCAAGCAGTCTCATGCTGGTTCAGGCGCTCAATCACGGGCGGTAATCGATGGACTGCAGGCCGATGTCGTGACACTTGCGCTAGGCTACGATATTGACGCAATTGCCGATAAAGGAATCATTAATAAAGACTGGCAGCAGAAGTTCGACAACAACAGCTCGCCGTATACTTCGACCATCGTATTCCTCGTACGCAAAGGCAATCCGAAAGGCATTAAAGATTGGAACGACCTAATCAAGCCCGGCGTTCAAGTAATTACGCCGAATCCGAAGACAAGCGGAGGCGCACGGTGGAACTATCTCGCAGCTTGGGGCTACGCTCTGAAGCAGAACAATGACGATGAAGACAAAGCGAAGGAATTCGTCTCTGCACTGTACAAGAACGTGCCTGTGCTTGACTCCGGCGCACGTGGTTCGACAACGACATTCGTAGAGAAAGGTATCGGCGACGTACTGCTTGCTTGGGAGAACGAAGCGCTGCTGTCCGTGAAGGAGCTTGGCGCAGATAAATTCGATATCGTTTATCCATCGATCAGCATACTCGCAGAGCCGCCAGTTGCAGTTGTCGATAAGAATGTCGATAAGAAAGGCACTCGTGCAGTAGCGGAAGCTTACCTCGACTACTTGTACACGGAAGAAGCTCAGAAGCTCGTCGCTCAGAACTACTACCGTCCGCAGCTTGCATCCGTAGCCGAGCAATTCGCTGATCAATTTCCGGAAATTCCGATGCTGAATATCGATGACGATTTCGGCGGTTGGGCTGCGGCACAGAAGAAACATTTTGCAGATGGCGGCGTATTTGATCAAATCTATGCGCCTGGCTCATAAGCGATCGACAGGAGCTGATTCTACGTATGAAAAGTTCCATTACAAAGCGTACGAAGCCTCGCAGCGTGCTGCCTGGCTTCGGCCTCTCGCTAGGATTCACGATTTTCTACTTGAGCGTGCTTGTCATCATTCCATTAGCCGGCATATTCATCAAGACATCCGGCCTCACCCCAGAGCAGTTCTGGCATACGGTGTCTAACCCGCGTGTCATTGCTTCTTACAAAATCAGTTTTCTGACATCCTTCTACGCAGCGCTCGTGAATCTCGTGTTCGGTCTCATCATTGCATGGGTGCTCGTGCGGTACCGTTTCCCAGGCAAGAAGCTCATTGATAGCTTAATCGACATGCCGTTTGCGCTGCCAACTGCGGTTGCAGGCATCTCGCTCACTGCAATCTATGCGCCTAACGGCTGGGTTGGCAAGCTCGTAGAGCCGCTCGGCCTCAAGATCGCGTTCACGCCGCTCGGCATCACGCTAGCGCTAATATTCATCGGATTGCCATTCGTCGTAAGAACTGTGCAGCCTGTGCTGCAGGATCTCGACAATGAGATTGAGGAAGCGGCAGTCATGCTTGGCGCGTTCCGGTGGCGGACATTCCGCCGAGTCATTTTGCCGGAGCTCATTCCCGCGCTGCTGACAGGATTTGCGCTTGCTTTTGCCCGAGGGATCGGGGAGTACGGATCAGTCGTCTTTATATCCGGCAACATGCCGATGAAGACGGAAATTGCGCCGCTTCTCATCATGACCAAGCTGGAGCAGTACGATTACAAAGGTGCAACAGCGATTGCGATGGTCATGCTTATCGTATCGTTCATCCTGCTGCTTCTAATCAACTACCTGCAATGGCGGAGCAATCGCCGCGTTGTAACGGCATAGGGGGCGCATGAGCATATGGCAGGAGCTGTAACGGTTTCCTTGAAGGAGAAGGCCGCACAAAGGCCTAAACATATTAACGAGTCGGTTGCTGTACGAATTGTACTTATTTCAATTGCACTTCTATTCCTTGTAGCTGTCGTGCTGCTTCCGCTGCTGTCGGTCTTCATCGAAGCGTTCAAGAAAGGTTCGGACGTGTACTTCGCGGCACTTCGGGATCCCGATGCATTGTCGGCGCTGAAGCTGACGCTAACAACGGCGTTAATTGCCGTTCCGCTTAATACGGTGTTTGGTGTAGCAGCAGGTTGGGCCATCAGCAAGTTCCGGTTTCGGGGCAAAAACATTCTCATTACGCTGATCGACCTGCCTGTTGCAGTATCGCCAGTCATCTCGGGTCTCGTATTCGTTCTTTTGTTTGGCGCACAAGGATTCTTCGGACCGTGGCTGTCCGATCACAATATCCATCTCATCTTCGCACTGCCGGGTATCGTGCTCGCTACAACATTCGTGACATTTCCTTTTGTCGCGAGGGAGCTGATCCCGCTCATGCAGGCTCAGGGCGTACAGGAAGAAGAGGCGGCGGCAAGCCTTGGGGCGAAGGGGTGGCAAATCTTCTGGCGCGTGACGCTGCCGAATATTAAGTGGGGCCTGCTCTATGGCGTTATTCTCTGCAACGCTCGTGCGATGGGCGAGTTCGGCGCTGTGTCGGTCGTATCGGGACATATCCGTGGCGAGACGAACACGCTGCCGCTTCACATTGAAATTTTGTACAACGAATACCAGTTCTCGGCGTCATTCGCGGTCGCTTCGCTGCTCGTTATGCTGGCGGTGCTGACGTTGATCATCAAGAGCTTTATCGAGTGGAGAACGAATGCGAAAAGTCCGGAAAGGAGTGCTGACGATGCACATTGAGGTACGGAATTTGAATAAGTCATTCGGCAGCCATGCTGCGGTGCAGGATGTGAGCTTCCAGATTGAGCGCGGCAAGCTGATCGGCTTGCTCGGGCCAAGCGGCGGTGGCAAGTCAACGCTGCTGCGGATGCTTGCGGGGCTGGAGACGCCTGATTCGGGCGACATCATCATAAACGGGAAGCGCGTCAACGATGTCCAGCCACAGCTGCGCGGCATCGGGTTCGTATTTCAGAACTATGCATTGTTCAAGCATATGACGGTGTTTGACAATATCGCTTTTGGCTTAACGATTCGCAAGACGAGCAAAGCCGAGATTAAAGCACGCGTCGGCGAGCTGCTCGATCTGACCGGGCTTCGCGGCTTCGAGCACCGCTATCCGCATCAGCTGTCGGGCGGTCAGCGGCAACGGGTTGCTTTTGCCAGAGCGCTGGCACCGAGACCGGAGCTGCTGCTGCTCGATGAGCCGTTCGCGGCGATCGACGCCAAGGTGCGCAAAGAACTGCGCACATGGCTGAAACAGCTGATCAGCACGCTCGGCATTACGTCGATCTTCGTAACCCATGACCAAGATGAAGCGGTTGAAGTAGCGGATGAGATGCTTATTGTCCAGCAGGGTAGATTGGAGCAGCAAGGCTCGCCGGTTCATATCTATACGGACCCGCAGACGGCTTTCGTTGCCGGCTTCATCGGTCACTCGAGCGTGGTGGAGCAGCCTGGAAGCCTGCGCGGCTTCGAGGGCACTTCGATTGCTGCAGGTGCAAGGGCGCTGGTCCGCCCGGAGTTTGTCGAGGTTGGGCGCGAGCAGGAAATTCAGTTTCCATCTGCTGCGGAGAAAGGCCAGGTACGGCATATTTTCTTCCGCGGCGCACACTTGGAGCTGGATATTCAGGTCGGTCATAACCGGTTATCCGCGCATCGCTCGTTAGATCAAGAGCCGCTGCAGCCAGGTGAGGAAGTGTCGGTGCTCATTCACCGGCTATACGTCATCTCGGATAAGACGGCAACAATGGTGGAAAACCCGTTGAAGGTGGACCCGCTGCCTGTTCATATTTAAAGGCAGTTCGCAGCGAATCGGAACTTCATAGCGTTAGTGGAATGCATGGAAAGAGGAGTATCGGAGATTTAGAATATAGGAAGCGACCTTAGGAGGGATTCGAGATGGCGAAACCAATAGTGCTCGATCAAGAATGGATTGAACGGATTGCGACGCAGGTGAATGGACTTGAATACGGATCGGTGCTAATTACCGTTCATGACGGGCGTGTCGTCCAGATCGACCGAACCGAACGCAAACGGTTCGAAGCTTCCGCGAAGCCGAACCAAAATCATGCGAAAGAGCAAGCCCACGGGCAAGCTTCCGCAGCTGGAGATAAATTGAAAGCCATTAATTAGCAATAAAGACCCAAGTGCCGCGTTAGGTTGCGGTGCTTGGGCTTTTTTTGTTTGAGGTGGGGATGAGAGGAGGGAGATAGAGAAAAATATAGATAGTTCAAAGACAGCTCCGTGGATGTAGCTGGTGTGGTGGACCTCACAGTTTCAACGTGGTGGGAAGAAGGAATGAAGCTGGTTAGTGGACCTCATTTCGTAGAGCTTAGTCAATGTAGATCCTCTTGGGGGTCTACATTGACTGAAAACTCGTTAAATTTGCGAAAGAGAGTCCTCTAGGTATCTACATTGGGCGAAATCACGTCAGATGAGTGTAAGAGAGTCCTCTAGATATCTACATTGGGCCGGAAACTCGTCAAAATTGCCGAAGTAGATCCTTCTAGGACCTACTTTGGCAGCTTTACTCGCATGACGGCCGTTGCAGGCTTAAGCGCGTGCTGAAGCTAGCTCAATCTACGTCGATCATCTGCTTGGAGAACGAAGTGCGAGCTTCGCGCCGCTTGTCGGCGCTCTTCTGTTGGCGCTTGCTGACGGATTGCTCTTTGCGCATTTGGTGCGCGAGCTCGCGGCCGGTTTTCTTATAGCTCGTGAAGCGGCGCTCCTCAAGTGCGCCGCTTTGCAGCGCTTCCCTCACGGCACAACCGAGCTCCCGCTCGTGGTGGCAGTCGCGGAAGCGGCAGTTCGCAGCGATCTCTTCGATGTCCGCGAACGCTTCTTGCCAGCCGCCATCGGACTCCCACAGCTGCAGTTCGCGCATGCCAGGCGTATCCATCATGATGAAGCCGCCGGGAAGCGGGAACAGCTCGCGGTGCGTCGTTGTATGGCGACCGCGCGCATCCTCCTCGCGGATACCTTGCACGCGCTGGAGCTCACCGCCGGCCAGCCAGTTGAGCAGCGTCGACTTGCCGACGCCGGAGGAACCTGTCACCGCAATCGTGCTGCCCGGCAGCAGATAAGGTGCGAGCGCTTCGCGACCAATCCCGGCAACAGCGCTGACCGCATGAACTGGCACGCCGGGAGCGGCAGCTTCGACCTCAGCTATGCTCAGCTCGATGTTGTCGCACAGATCCGCTTTGGTCAACAGGACGACTGGTGTCGCACCGCTCTCCCAGGCTGTGACGAGATAACGCTCAATCCGGCTCACGTTATAGTCGCCATTAAGCGCGCCAACGATGAACAGGGTATCAATGTTGGTGCCGATGACCTGCTCTTCAGGCACGCTGCCCGACGCCCGGCGAATCATCGCGGAGCGACGAGGAAGCACGTTATGGATGATGGCGCGCTTCTCGCCATCCATTGGCGCGGCAGCGACCCAGTCGCCAACAGCCGGATACTCGCTCCGGGTATTCGCCTGGAACTGAAACTTGCCGCTCACTTCAGCGGATAGCTCACCAGATGATGTCATGATGCGATATTGGTTCGTGAATTGAGCAATAACCCGTGCAGGGATGCAGCCCTTCGGAAGTGCAGCGCCCGAAGCAGTGAAGCTCGCCTCCCAACCCGCATTCCAGCCGAATTGCTGCAGCAGGTCAGCCGAGTTTAACGGCACTTGCTTTTGAACTATCCCTTGCTCCTGCTCTGTAACTTGCTCTTGCTCTGTAACTTGCTCTTGGGCTTGACCTTGCTCTGTAACTTGCTCTTGGCCTTGACCTTGCTCTTGACCTTGCTCTTGACCTCGTTTTTGAACTAGCTCATTCTCTTGCACGTTCACTTTAGCTTCTTCTTGCTCATGGTTTTGATTCAGGCTGGTAATCCCCTTTTAATTAAATTGGTGGTATTGAATTCCTTGCTTAACACAGACGACAAATAGACCGCAGGAAAATATCTCCTGCGGCTGCTCCGATGCTGCGCCCAACCAGGGGGCGCAGCACTTAAACGGAAACACAAAAAAACCGCAAGAAACCAGTTTGGTCTCCTGCGGTTCTAATGGAGTGATACAGCGAACGAGCCCGGCGAAGCGTTATTTGCGCCTCAATGCTCGTCACTATAAGTCACGTACTTAGTTCCGTTCGAAGACCGATGCGAATGCGACAACAACAGCGTTAACAATTGATTTTCTCATTCTACATCAGCCTCCCTTGGGTATCGATAGTTGTCATTCTATGCTCTAATGGCAGCACTTGTCAACTGCTTATAATTAAAATGGCCCTGCTCCGACGAACGAAGCAGGGCCACCATATTACGAAATGACGAATTTAATGATCACCGCAGCGGCGAAAATAACGAACAGAATTCCGAAGAACCCGCCAAAGCCGATTGCGACATCGAATAGATCATCACGCGGTTCCTCATTTATATGCTCACGTGGGTCTCTAACATTTTCCATTAATTAGCTTCCTCCTTAGGCACGACGATTGCTTCTCCTAGTATACCCAACTTCCAGAATAATTGTAAAGCCGCCGATCGTGACAATTGTGAGGCGAATTTGCCGTTCGATGAGGAGACCAGCCGCAAACGATGAGTCGTTGTGGTACAATAAAATTTAGCATTAGGCTGGGGGGGAGGACAAGTATGACGGAGCAAATAGGTCACGAATCAGCGGCTAGCAGGCGTCTCGCGCAGGAGCGAATTCGTAATAAACTAGCGCTGTTGCCGGACCAGCCGGGCTGTTACCTGATGAAGGACCAGAGCGGCAAAATCATTTATGTCGGCAAAGCGAAGGTGCTTAAGAATCGCGTGCGTTCGTATTTCAACGGCAGTCATAACGGCAAAACATTGCGGCTTGTCTCGCACATCCGCGATTTCGAATACATCGTCACATCGAGCAACATGGAAGCACTTATTCTTGAATGTAATTTAATTAAGCAGTACATGCCGCAATACAACGTTCTGTTGAAGGACGATAAGACATTTCCCTATATCAAAATCACAAGCGAAGCGCATCCGAAGCTTGAGGTGACGAGGCGGATTGTGAAGGATAAGGGGAAATATTTTGGCCCGTATCCGAATGCTTATGCGGCGCAGCAGACCAAGAAGCTGTTGGATCGACTGTATCCGCTGCGCAAGTGCGGCGTGCTGCCGGACAAAGTATGCCTTTATTATCACTTGGGGCAGTGCGTTGCTCCATGTGAGTACGATATTGAGCCTGGCACATATGAGAATATGGTGCAGGAGATTACCCGGTTTCTAAACGGCGGACACGAAGAAGTGAAGAAGACGCTGCAGGGCAAAATGGAAGCGGCGGCGGAAGAACTCGAGTTCGAGCGTGCCAAGGAATACCGCGATCAGATGATCGCGATCGATGCCGTCATGGAGAAGCAAAAGATTACGTTGAACGATGCGATGGACCGCGACGTGTTCGGCTATGCGACGGACAAAGGCTGGATGTGCGTGCAAATTATGTACATGCGGCAGGGCAAGCTCATCGAGCGCAGGGCGACGACGTTCCCGTATTACGGCGAAGCATACGATGATTTCATGACATTCGTTACGCAGTATTATTCGGAGAACCCGGCGTTGCCGAAGGAGATTTTCTTGCCGACACCACCGCAAGAGTCAGCGGTACAAGAGGCGGATTCGACCGATTCGCTAGAGGCAGCTGGAGCAGTTGGAACTGCGCGAGAGAACGATCAGCCAAGCACAGGCACAGGATCGGAAGAGGAGCAAGCGATTCCGGTACTAACTGTAGAAGACACCGAACAAAGCGACTCCGAGCCGGAAGCGGGATCGGCCGAAGCCGAACTGCGTAATTCACTGCAAAAATGGTTGAAAGTAAAGGTGTTCATGCCGCTTCGCGGACGCAAGCGTGACGTTGTGGCAATGGCGGTGAAGAACGCGAAGGTAACGCTTGATGAGAAGTTCAAGCTCATCGAACGCGATGAGGAGCGGACCTTTAAGGCGGCGGAAGGACTGGCGGAGGCGATTGGGCTGCCGCAAGTGCGCCGAATCGAAGCTTTTGATAACTCGAACATTCAAGGGACTGATCCGGTATCCGCGATGGTTGTGTTTATCGACGGCAAGCCGGATAAGAAAGAATACCGCAAATATAAAGTGAAGACGGTCAAAGGACCGGACGACTACGGAACGATGCGCGAAGTTATTCGCCGCCGTTATGAACGTGTGCTGAAGGAGGAGCTGGAGCTCCCCGACCTCATCATTGTGGATGGAGGCAGAGGGCAAATTTCAGCAGCGCTTGATATTCTCGAGAACGAGCTGGGCTTAGGCATTCCAGTGTGCGGACTCGTGAAGGATGCGAAGCATAAGACCGCGCAGCTTATGACAGGAGATCCGCCGGAAGTTGTGCCGCTAGGGCGTGACAGCCAGGAATTCTATCTGCTGCAGCGCATACAGGACGAGGTGCATCGGTTTGCGATTACTTTCCACCGCGAGCAGCGGGGCAAGTCGATGGTCGTGTCGAAGCTTGATTCAATTCCGGGTATTGGGGAGAAGCGGCGGAAGGCGCTCTTGAAGCATTTTGGCTCCATCAAAAAAATAAAAGAAGCCGGAATTGAAGATTTCCGGCCTCTGTCGATCGGCGAGAAGCTCGCCGCGCAAATTATTGAAGCATTGAGGGAGGAACCGTAGGGTTCGTCCTTCTTTTTTTATCGAAATTACGGATGAGCCATGCGATTGGGATCGGCAGCACGATATAGACGAGGCCAATAAGCACGTTGCCGACAGAGCCCATGAACATGAGCGAAATCGCCATCATGAGGCTGTCGAATACCGCGTGTGCGAATAGGACGGTGATGAAGCCGAAACGGAGGAACAGGAAGCTGAAAATCAATCCAAGAATCGTCAGCTCGAGCAATCTCGTCGTCGATGGGAAGATCGGATAAGTGACATGTCCAAGCGCCCAGATGATGGTCGGGATGAGCGACGCAACGAACGAATTTTTGAACCAGCGTTTCATGATACCGATGCCGAAGAGGCGGAACACTGCTTCCTCCGAGATGGCAGCGCACCATGCGAGCAGCGGGAACAGCCACGGTGCGGTCAGGTTATACGGTGATTGCGTAACGTCGGTCGTCGACCAAGCGCCGTTCATGTTCATTAGGATGATGAAAATAATCGTTTGCAGTCCTAGCAGCATGAAAGCTGCAAGATATCCAAGCCACATGCTGCGCCATACATGCTCGCCATAGCCAGGCTGTCTGAACCTTGGCCACAGATTTCGTCCGAGAGCGCGCCACAAGCCGTCGCCACCGACGAGCGAGAAGTAGACGGACAACGCCATAATTACAGTAACGATAGAAGTGACAATGACGGCCGCATACGCCATCGTATCAACATGCAGCATTTCGCCATAGCCGGCGGCGAGACCATCCTTCATGTTAAAGTCATTGACGAGATACATGCCGAGGAATAGCAATGTGAGTGCGATTCCTCGCAGGAAGGAAGTATGCTTCCGGTAGAGCGATGCATAGATGATGGCCAGAATGAACAGCACGAACGACAGGAACAAGCTGCCGAGCGTGGATAGGTAGTTCGCAAGCCGCTTCTGCTTATCGACGTACACGGTGTAATTGTTTGGAACCTTGAAAGTTGGTTTATAAGCAGCAATGAGTATGGAACCGTTCGGTTGCTTCTCTGCGCGTATGCCGACGGTAAGCTTTGCGTTGCCAATTGCTTTACCCGCGGTATACCAGACTTGTCCGGTGTCTTGCGACATCCGGCTGACTTTCAGGCTAGACTTCTCGAAGCCCTTCGACATCGCGAACTTGAGCGCCGTGTCGGTCAGTTCACTGCCTTTGGCGGGAGTGATATGATCGACGTTCAGACGATTCCAGGCGACGACAGTAGCTTTTTGCATATGGACATAGATGAAGATTTCGCTGCGGTCGGGCATTTTCGCTGTCACTTGGAAGGTATCGGTCGGGAACTGCGTATCATAGAGCTTCTCGTAGCTCTTCGACAGCTTGTTCTTCTCCAAATAGCCATACAGCAGACTGTCGGACTGATGAACGGCGTGCACGCTGTTTGGCGTGACATGGAACTGCTTTCTCGCGAATGCGGCTGCAGTGTCCTCGGCTTTGCTCTTCGAAATGACCGGTTCACTGTTCGTGTCGAAGAACGATTCTGCTGTTGACGGAACGATCTGGATAAGTAAATAAATAATAATGCCAATAATGGCGAGCCAGGAGAACAGCTTCCAATTCGGCTCTTGATGGGGAAAATTCGAATTCACCCTAACACCTCAGTTTCGCGTGGACTAGCCTTATGTACTCAATACCATATCATAATTGAAACAAAATTATCCATGCGGACAGGCGCAGCTGCTTGTACCATCTATATTCGGACATGTCCAAAAATAATACGCTCTAATGCGGACCATGGTATTGGATACGAAAATTGGCAAACAATAAAGGACAGGGCCTGTTGGCGCTGTCCTCGAGCTCTTGCAAGCTTCGCCACAATCAAGATCGGTGCGGCACGCAGCCTGATGTTGATTGGGGCGAAGCAGGCTCCTTGTCTTTGGTTGTCGAGCCGCAGAGCTGGGAACAGCGATTGCGGCTCATCCAATGCTGCCAGCGGAGCAGATAAGCGAGTGTAGGCAGTTGAACAGGTCGTTGAAGATGGAGAGGCGTGGGGAAAGTGAACGTGCTGTAGAGCGACAGCGATCGCCTTTGAACTCGGGAATACTCCGCTAGGAGTTTAATTCAATATTCCCAAGTTCAACAGCGACGGAAGCCGTTCACTTGGACCTAAGCTTCGAGAATTCTTCAACGAGTTGTTTAACAAACTTAAACTCGCTTATAATGCGTAGCGATCTCGTCGATCCACAGCCTCACCGCCGGACTTAAGCTCTCCGACTCCGCATGAATCAGCGACGTTGTCCGCTTCGTCGCCTCCAGCTCGCGGATCGGGATAACGATGAGATCATTATCTTTCAGCATCTCGGGACGCAAATATGACTTTGGCAGCAACGTCGCTGCCCTGCAGGTGTGCAGCAGCCGCAGAATCGCCTCGAAGGAGTCGATTTCCATGCGGACATCGGGAAGCAGGCGGTATTTTTCGAACAGCTCGTCGGTTAAGATGCGGTACCATGTGCCTTTGGAGAAGAGGATCATCGGCAGGCCGTTTAGATCTGCAATGACAGGCAAGCCTTTATCCATCACAAAATGATTGCGCGGCAGCACAAGCACGAGATGGTCGTCGAACAGCGGAATGCATTTCAACTGCGGATCATCTATGCCTGAAGCGACGATGCCTAGATCGGCTTTGCGCTCGCGGACAAGCGTGACGATCTCATGTGTTTTGCCCGTAATAGCTTTGATGTCGAGCTCGGGACTGTTCGCTGTGAGTGTCTGGATGAGGTCCGGCAAGGACGTTTGCAGTGTCGTTAAGCTCGCTCCAATCGTCAGTACCTTTCGGCCGGCGGTTTTGTATTCCGCTACAAGCTTCAAATATCGGAGATGCTGCTGGCGGGTCTCGACGGCGTAATCGTAGGTTAGCTGGCCGATGCGGGTGAGCTCCAGCCTTTTGCCGATCCGGTTGAACAGCAATACGCCGAGCTCTTGCTCGAGCTTGGAGATTTTGCGCGAGAGTGCGGGCTGCGACAGGTTCAGCTCAGCGGATGCCTTGTTTAGGCTCGCCTGCTCCACCACGACGGTGAACATATACAACTCATCTAACATGGGACTGCTCCTATATGCAAAATAGTTATAACTTTTAATGAATAATCGGCAATTCCATTATAAGCGAAAAAGGAGTATTATTTGTAATGGATAGAAGTTTTATTATTTGCCATTTTTAAACAAGCTTCTGCTTTGTTCGCGAAACGTCAGCTTTTGGCAGTCTATTATTTATTGACGGCTCTTTAGGCCCAGAGTTACAATGGAGAATGGTTTTGGCGAATTATGGCGAAATGTAACCTCACAGTTTGGAAAGGAGAACGTACAAGTTATGAAAGGAAATTCGTATTTATCGCGTAAGATCCACTCCTTACTTGGAGTAATACCGCTCGGTTTGTTTCTTATCGAGCATATGGTGACGAACTTTTCCGCATATGAGCGCGGGCCGCAAGGATTCGAGGATAGTGTCAAGTTTTTGAATGATCTTCCGCTCGTTTTCTTCCTGGAGCTGTTCGGCATTTGGCTGCCGCTGTTGTTCCACGGCGTGTACGGACTATATGTCGCTTATCAGTCCAACCTGAACACCGGGCGGTTCCAATATGGCCGCAACTGGGCTTTCGCACTTCAGCGGATTTCAGGTGTCATCACATTCATCTTCATCTTCTGGCATCTCTACCAGACGCGCTACCAAGTTATGATCGGCGCGGTAACGCATGAAGAGCTGGGCAATTTGATGCATGACGTCACAACGAACGGCTTCTACTTCGTGCTCTATGTGATCGGTATTCTTGCCGCAACCTTCCATTTCAGCAATGGCATGTGGGCATTCCTCGTGAGCTGGGGCATTACGGTCGGACCGCGTGCACAACGCATCTCCTCGTTCATTTGGATCGGCGTATTCGTTATTGTGGCAGTGATTTTCCTGCTGTCGCTTGGATCGTTCAAGGGCGATGAGTTCAAAGAAGCGGCTTCTGCTGCTCTACAATTGACGAATCTCGTTTAAGTTTGAGACAAGGAGCGAAATGATATGGCTAAGAATAAAATTATTGTCGTAGGTGGCGGTCTGGCCGGCCTTATGGCTACTATAAAAGCGGCTGAAGCAGGCGTGCATGTTGACCTGTTCTCGGTTGTGCCTGTTAAACGCTCGCACTCCGTATGTGCGCAGGGCGGTATTAACGGCGCGGTTAATACGAAGGGTGAAGGCGACTCCACTTGGGAGCACTTCGACGACACGGTTTACGGGGGAGACTTCCTTGCGAACCAACCGCCTGTAAAAGCGATGTGCGATGCAGCTCCAGGCATCATTCACTTGATGGACCGGATGGGCGTTATGTTCAACCGTACTCCTGAGGGTTTGCTTGACTTCCGCCGTTTCGGCGGTACGCAATATCACCGTACGGCGTTCGCAGGCGCGACAACTGGCCAGCAGCTGCTGTACGCACTGGACGAGCAAGTTCGTCGATGGGAATCAGAAGGTCTCGTAACGAAGTACGAGCATTGGGAATTCCTCGGCTCCATCCTTGATGATGACGGCGTTTGCCGCGGTGTATCGGCGCAGGATCTGCGTTCGATGGAAGTGCACACATTTGCTGCGGATGCGGTTATTCTGGCAAGTGGCGGCCCTGGCATTATTTTCGGCAAAACGACGAACTCGGTTATTAATACAGGTACTGCAGCAAGCGCGGTGTACCAACAGGGCGTTCATTATGCAAACGGTGAATTCATTCAAATCCACCCGACAGCGATTCCGGGCGATGACAAGCTGCGCCTCATGAGCGAATCCGCTCGTGGTGAAGGCGGACGGATCTGGACGTACAAAGACGGTAAGCCTTGGTACTTCCTTGAAGAGAAATACCCTGCGTACGGTAACCTTGTACCTCGTGATATTGCGACTCGTGAGATTTTCTCCGTGTGCGTGGACGAGAAGCTCGGCATCAACGGCGAGAACATGGTTTATCTCGATCTGTCTCATAAAGATCCAAAGGTGCTTGACGTGAAACTCGGCGGCATCATCGAAATCTATGAGAAGTTCATGGGCGATGACCCTCGTAAAATCCCGATGAAAATCTTCCCTGCGGTCCACTATTCGATGGGCGGCATGTGGGTCGATTACAATCAAATGACGAACATTCCCGGCTTGTTCGCTTGCGGTGAATGTGAATATCAATACCACGGCGCGAACCGTCTCGGCGCGAACTCGCTGCTCTCCGCTATCTATGGCGGTATGATCACGGGTCCTAAAGCGGTTGAGTACATTAAAGGCCTTAAGAAATCAGCTGAGGATATCTCTTCCTCGGTGTATGACCGTGCGAAGAAACAGCAAACCGACAAGTATGAAGGTATCCTCGCAATGAACGGTACTGAGAATGCATATGTGCTGCACAAAGAGCTTGGCGAATGGATGACCAACAACATGACGGTTGTTCGTTTCAACAATAAGCTTGAAGAGACCATTGGGAAGATCAAAGAGCTGAAGCAGCGTTATGCGAACATTAACATTAACGACACTGCGCGCTGGAACAACGCAGGGGTAGCGTTCACGCGTCAGCTGTGGAACATGATGGAGCTTTCAGAAGCTATGACGCTTGGCGCTCTCATGCGTAACGAGAGCCGCGGTGCTCACTACAAACCGGAATTCCCGGATCGTAACGATGAAGACTTCTTGAAAACAACGATAGCTTCATGGACGCCAGAAGGTCCGCAAATCTCGTACCAAGACGTCGATGTCTCGCTCATTACACCGCGTAAACGCGACTACTCCAAGGATAAATAGAAAGGAGAATAACGATGGCGGAAACAGCAGTAGCAGCCAAAAAAGTGAAGCTGATCATTACGCGTCAAGACGCTCCGAACAGTGGATCGTATACGGAAGAATTTGAAGTTCCTTATCGCCCGAATATGAACGTCATTAGTGCGCTCATGGAAATCCAGCGTAACCCGAAGAAAGCGGGCGGCGAAGACACGGCTCCAGTATGTTGGGAATCCAACTGCTTGGAGGAAGTGTGCGGCGCTTGCTCCATGGTTATCAACGGCAAGCCGCGCCAAGCGTGCAGCGCGCTCGTTGACAAGCTTGAGCAGCCGATTCGTCTTCAGCCGATGAGCACATTCCCGGTTGTACGTGACCTTGTCATCAACCGTGAGCGTATGTTCAATGCGCTGAAACGTGTAAAAGCATGGATTCCGATCGACGGTACGTACGATCTCGGTCCTGGACCGCGTATGGCAGAGACGAAGCGTCAATGGGCATACGAATTGTCCAAATGCATGACTTGCGGCGTCTGCCTCGAGTCCTGCCCGAACGTCAATGACCGGAACAGCTTTATCGGTCCTGCGGCGATCTCGCAGGTTCGTTTGTTCAACGCGCATCCAACAGGCGAAATGAACAAGGAAGAACGTCTCGAGACGCTCATGGAAGACGGCGGTATCGAAGGCTGCGGTAACTCGCAGAACTGCGTACGCTCGTGTCCGAAAGGCATTCCACTGACGACTTCGATCGCAGCGATCAACAAGGATACGACGAAGCATTTGTTCAAGCAATGGCTAGGTATGTAGCTTAGAAGCATAGGATGGCTCCCGTGGTGGGGCACTTCGAACAGGAATTACGATTAGCGCTCCCGTGGTACTTCGTACCAAAGTCGCTCTAATTCGTAATTCCTGTTTCTTCGTTTACCATCAAAGTCGCCGGCGCTTCTGCGCAGCGCAGAACACGCGAAGCGTGGCTCTGCCCGCTCGGCGCGCTGCGGCAGCCTAACTGGGTTTGCGCTCCCGTGGTGTTCCACCAAAGTCGCTCAAACCCAGTCAGGCTGGAGCTCCCGCTCCTTGGCGCTTGCATGCGCCTAATACAAAGAACCCGCTCCGTCCATAGGACTTTGCGGGCATTGCAGTGATCTTTGGTCACTGCTTTTTGTATTTTCGATCACGCTTCGAGATAGCCGAACTCGGCTAACGAATCGTAGCAGCGCTATTTGGCCCCAATGGGGGGATTAAGATTTCTAAGGAACTCCAGCGGCGTTATTTGCTTCATTTTGAAGTAAAGTAGGCTGGATTGAGCGCAATAGCGTGTCCTGAGTTCGTTAGAACGAAAACAAAGCCATTTTGGAGCAAATAAGGTTTATGGAGTTCGTTAGCGCCTGCTGATACTCGCAAATCGCACCGTTTCCAGTTTCTAGGTCTCCGACCCTGCCTCCGCATATAACTCTAGCTACTTAGCCAGCAGCGCCAACTATTTGCGCTAACTGTTAGCGCGCCAACTGCGATCAACCGCTTAGCCCTCCTAGGAGCCAGCCCCAAAACAGCAAAAAAGCTGCCGTCGGTAACGGCAGCTTCTAACACCAATTTTCGCCCCAATCCTGAATCGACTGGATAACGGGTTCTAGTCCCCGTCCTTTCTCTGTTAACTCATATTCAATCCGAACGGGCATCTCCGGATAGACATTTCGTTTAATAATATCGCAATGCTCAAGCTCTTTCATCCGGTCGGTCAGCATCTTGTCGCTCATCTCCGGGATTTGTTCTTTCATCTCTTTAAAACGCTTCGGCCCACCAAGTAGAACGCGTACAATCATGCCGGTCCATTTCTTGCCAAGTAACTCAGTTGCACATTCGTACTTTGGGCACATTTTGGAATAATCCACGTTATCACCCCTCTTTCTCTTACATCCATTGTAACACATGACCTTTTAAAAGGGCAGTAGTTAAACGACTCGCCTGTCAAAATACTTGCTATTAAATATTTACTATACTTTAGTGAGTTATACACTTTAGTCATATTTTATCATAATTCTTATGATCGAGTCCTCTAATGCCGAAATATAACCTAGTATGTTGCAGAGTTACCCGTTATAATACAGGATGGATTAGCTGCTTGTATCCATTTACGAACCTACCTGAGGTGCAAGATGACAGACAACTGGGGTTTTTATGAACGCCGTTCAATAACGGAGCATATGCGTGTTCTGGTCAATATTGGCTACAAAGACACGCATCCGCTCGCGGAATATGACGAATTATTATCCATCACAATTAATTTGTATCCGGTACGTGCTAATAATCGCACGAATCGGAATTTTGTTAAGCAGCTGGAACAGCTTGAATCGATG
This sequence comes from Paenibacillus sp. sgz302114, assembly GCF_056120345.1. NCBI lineage: Bacteria > Bacillati > Bacillota > Bacilli > Caryophanales > Paenibacillaceae > Paenibacillus > Paenibacillus sp. sgz302114. The sequence continues at coordinate 206,591 of NZ_JBVYOI010000002.1, read as the reverse complement.
CTGGAGCATTGGCTCAAGCTTACAACCGGCGCGATTTACATCGGACGAATCAATGCTGCAAGACGGCTTGAGTTCTATTATTACTTGGACAGCAGTCGGTTGAACCAGCAGGAGCTGGACGAATGGCTGGAACAGAATTGGACTTATCGCGCGCAGGTGTATCGTAAGCCGGATCCGGAGTGGACCTTCTATACATTTATGTTGCCTGATGCGCTTGAGGAACTATTTATACACAATGCTCAGATGATCTATGCACTTATTCATAAAGGTGACGATATCGGACAGCCGCGCAATGTGTACCACTGGCTGCTGTTTCGGGAGGATGTAGACAGGCGGGAAATTACATTGATGCTGGAGAAGCGAGGCTATGTGATTGAGAAGGATAGGGAGGGAAAGCCGGATCAAGGCTATCCCTATCCGCTCGTCATTAGCCGCTTCGAGGATGTGCGCCTGGATACGGTCAATGAGCGGGTGCGCGAGCTGCACAGCTTGATTGAAGAGAGCGGTGGCCGGTACGAAGGCTGGGGCTCTGTCATGAAGCTGTCGGCGATTAATCGGCTGCGCCGTTCTATGAAGCACTATCTGGAAGCAGCAGAAGCGATTGTAAGAAGGCTGTTCCCAGGACGTAACGCATAATCCACCGGCACCGCCCTACAATCGAATGAGAACAAGGCCGGCAATCGTCATGGCAAAAGCAATCCACTGTTTCGTGCTAAGCCGCTCGCGATAGAGCACGATTGAGCCAACGGCGACGACGAGGCTGTTCGCTGAGAAGATTGGTCCGGCAATGCTAGCCTGACCCGTCTCGAGCGAAATTGCGTACAACTGCAGCCCGCCATAAGAGAACAGACCGGCAAGGATGCCCCAGCGCATACCGATTGCAGCAGAAGAAGAAGCAGAAGAAGCAGAAGAAGCAGAAGAAGCAGAAGAAGCAGAAGAAGCAGAAGAAGCAGAAGAAGCAGAAGAAGCAGAAGAAGCAGATGCTGCAACAGTAGGGCGAAGCCCTTCTCTCGGACGATCGCTCGGACGATCTCGTGGTACAGCCGGCAGTCGTTCTTTCCATGACGCCCAAGCGAACCATATGATCGACAAGCTGTAAGCAACGAATAAAATCGGCGCACTTTCGAGCCCAAGCTCATCTGTTACTTTAAGCCCGCCGTTACGGATGGCGAACAGCACAATGCTGATGCTGACGTAGAAATACCATCGCGATTGAATCAAAGCTTGCTGCCGTTTGCCCCTCATCGACACGAGCACGACTGCGATGAGCAGCAGCAGAACGCCGCTCAGCTCAGTGCCGCTCAGCGGTTCATTGTAGACGAGCAAGCCCAGTCCGATGACGAGTACGATGTTCATATTCGTCAATGGAGAGGTGAGGCTGGCAGGCCCGCATTCCAGCGCTTTCATGAATAAGGCATTGCCAAGCGCAGATCCTGCGCCAATGAGCAAACCACCGAGCCAGACGCGCGGATCGCCGAGCGACGGCAGCAAAGTATGCTCCAAGGCGGCATGAACGCCAAACCCGCAAGTGCCTGAAATATATAGCCCCAGCAGCAGATAGGCGGACGAACCGCTCTGCATTTGGGACACTTTCATCCACCAGCCCGCCAGTCCGAAGAGGACGGCGCTGCCGACGGCTGCTGCAAACCACATCGCTCGCCACCAACTTCATCTAAAAAAATTTGTTACACAATTGAAATATTCCTGTTACGCGCCCATTACAATTAGGGGGTACTATAATAAACAAGACCCCCTTTTTTAATCATATAAATTCGGACCTGCGCTTGCAGGTCCACTTTTTTTTTATAATGCCACGATGACCGGTTGCTTCTTCTTGTAATACACCCACTCTTTAAAGCCGATTTCCTTGAGCCGCTTCGCAACAAGCTCCCATTCATCGCCGACCCGGCTAGGGCGGTGCGCATCAGAGCCGAACGTTACGGATACGCCATAATGCAGAGCACGCTCCAATATCGCGTCGGAAGGGTACCAGCCGCCGACATCTTTCGTTGAGCCGGAGGTGTTGATCTCAATAGATACGCTGCTCTCGGCGATTGCTTGCAACGTAGCATCAATCGCATCATCCGTATTAATAGCCGAGAAAGCCGGATAATAGCCTTTCATCGCATCAATGTGGCCGAGAATTTGGAACATGCCGCTGCGAGCGGATTGCGCGATGAGATCGTAATACTCGCGCTTTTGCTCCACTTGCTGGGCACTCGATTTTCCTTTCCAGCGGTTGCGGTTAAAGATGCTCACCCCGCCTGAACGATGAACAGACCCGATAATATAATCGAATGGATACCCGGCAAAGATGTCGCCATACAGCTTCGCATGCTCGGGGAAGAAGTCTGACTCGACGCCAAGCAGTACGTCAATTTTTCCTTCGTACTTCGCCTTCAATTGCAGGACCTCATCTACATATTGGGCGAACTCGCTCTTCGCCATTGTGATGCCGGGATTCTCATGATCGAGCTTGCTGCCAAAGTAAGGGGAATGATCGGATATCCCAATAACGCCGAGACCTTCACGAATGCCGGCCTTTATGTAATCCTCAATATTGCCGTCCGCATGTCCACATCTGAAATGATGGGTATGTAGATCGAATTTCAAATGAAATCCCTCCTTGGATAACAATCATTCACTGCTAATGAACTGGTCCTCAGGCATCCCTTTCAAATCGCTAAGAAATTGCTGCATGGCAGAGTTGATGTACCGCCCTGACTTATAGACAAGGCCGACCGGATGACTCATGTCGAACTCATTCACTTTAATACGGTTCAGCGTGCCTAGACGGACTTCGTTGTCAATCGACAGCTTGGAAACAACGGCTGCGCCGAGATTGATCTCAACCATCCGTTTCACTTCCTCGCTGCTCGAGAGCTCCATGACGATGTTCGGCTGCAGGTTGAATTTACGGAAAATTTGATCGAGAAATCTTCGTCCTAATGTATCCGGAGACAGCATAATCATGGGAATGTCCTTCAATGATTCTACTGTAGTATGCTTCAAATGGGCCATCGGATGCTCAGGCGCTACGACGAGCTCATACGTGTCATAGTACAGAATTGAAGACTCTAGATTCGGATTGCGCTCCGACAGATAAGTGATGCCGATGTCTACGGTGCCGTTCTCTACGCTGGTCATAACGCCGGAAGAGGGCATGGAGTGGATCGTTGTTTTGATCAGCGGGAACTGGTTCTGAAAATACGACAATACGCGCGGCAAAATCTGAATGGCGATGGAAGATGTTGTTCCGAGCACGATATGGCCCTGCGGTGTTTGGCTCAGATCGGACAGCTTCTGCTTCAGATCCTCAACGATGGCTAATATTTTTTCGGCATGCTCGAGAAAGACCTGACCACGGTCGGTTAAGGTGACAGGCTGATTCCGATCGATTAGCACCGTTTTAAACTCATCCTCGAGGCTTTTGACTTGTGCGGATACAGCCGGCTGCGTTAAGTTAAGCAGTTCACCCGCTTTACGAAAGCTCATCGTTCGTGAGATCGTTAGCAATGTTTCGAGCTGGTTAATGTTCACGGAATCGAATCCCTCCTTAGTGATTAAAGATTTTTATCACAGTGATTTAAGTATATCGGAAAAATAGGCGGACAGCAAAAAAAGACCGAAATACGAGTGTGATTTGCAGCTTTAAAGGAATAAAGCAGGATATACCCCTCCACCTGTCGAAAGGTGTTGTTGTCCAGAAGAAGCCCCATTAAAGAGCCCTTAAAAAGGAGCGAATTGACGATGAACACGAAGGCCGTACGCAGTTGGATTATGTACGATTGGGCCAATTCGGCGTTTGCCACGACTGTGATGGCTGCGGTAATGCCCGTCTTCTACAAAACGGTGGCTGGTGCGAATCTGGAAGGCAATACGGCTGAGAACTACTGGGGGTATACACAGACGATCGCGATGATCTTCGTAGCGCTGCTATGTCCGGTTCTGGGCGCAATTGCAGATTTTGCAGGCTCCAAAGTAAGGTTTCTATCCATCTTCATGGCTATCGGTGCACTTGCGACGGCTGCGATGGGGCTGGTCGGCGAGGATGACTGGCTGTTCGCGTCGATTCTCGTTGTTATTGGGACAATCGGGTTCGCTGCGTCCAACACGTTCTATGATGGGCTTATTACGGAAGTGTCGACGCCGGACACGCTCAACACGGTAAGCAATAAAGGGTATGCGATGGGATATTTGGGCGGCGGGCTGCTGCTGCTCATTAATCTCGTGATGATAGAAGGCTGGGAGAAGCTCGGCTTTCCGAGCAAAACGGTCGCCACACAAATTGTGTTCGTCACTGTTGGTATTTGGTGGATTGTGTTTTCACTGCCGATCATGAGGAATGTCAAGGAAACGCCTCAAGGAACAGCTGCAGGTGTCGGAGATGCGATTCAAAGAGGCATGCAGCGCATTGGTGCGACGATTCGCACACTAAAGTCCTATCCGGAGCTGCTCAAATATATGGCTTCGTTCTGGTTCTTCAATGACGGAATCAACACGGTCATCGTCATGGCGACGATTTATGGAGCTGGCATTGGCATTGAGACAAGCGATTTGATCGCTGCGCTGCTCATTACACAGTTTGTCGGATACCCATGCACGCTGCTCTTTATAAAAGTTGCCGCTCGCCTAGGCATTAAGAAATCGCTCTATAGCTCCTTGTTTGTCTATGTCATTATCGTTATACTTGGATTTTTCATGGAAAGCGCGCTTCACTTCTACTTGCTTGCGGTAATGGTCGGTGTCGTTCAAGGCGGAAGCCAAGCAACGGCCAGATCGCTCTATGCAACGCTAGTTCCGCCTTCGAAAACAGCGGAGTTCTTCGGTTTCCTAAGCTTATCGAGCAAATTCGCTGCGGTGGCGGGACCAGCCGTGTTCTCTATCGTTGGCAGCATTACCGGCTCGAGCCGGCTCGGCATTCTCGCGCTGCTGGCGTTCTTCATCATCGGTATCATACTGCTCGCTTATGTGAATATCGAGAAGGGGCGCGAAGAAGCCGTTGCGCTGGAACCAATCAAGTAGGAAGCGTCCCGGGCTGCTCCGCTAAAAAAGGGCGGCTGCAGCTGGTTCACCTCAGACATACGATTCAGGAGGCAAGTATGAAAGGAACAACACATCTGGCGATCGGAATCGCCATCGGGGTAGTGGGTGCTGCAACTCATCCGATAACTCCGAAGAATGCGGCCGTCTTTCTGGTCGTTGCAGCATTCTCCGCACTCGCCGCAGATCTAGACGGCACGAGCATGCTCAGCGGGAAGCTGAGCAAAGCGGCGAAGCTCATTCGGGAGCTTCTGCTATGGGGCGGCTTGCTGCTGGCCGGAAGCGCGGTGTATATGTATGCGGCGCGAGGGATCTTCTATCCGCTCTTCACGGCGGGGGCGGCTGCAGTTCTACTGCTCGGCTTATTGTCTCGCACTGGAGCGATCCGCAATGCGCTCGTCAGCGCAATTGGCGGTATTCTGCTGTACACCGGTTTCACGACTCAAATGAACTGGCTGATGGGACTGGGTTTATTCATTGCGTGGGTGCCATGGCTGAATCATCGAGGCCTTACTCATACGGTGTGGGCAGTTATGGCATGGGGAGCGATCGGATGGAGCTTGGAGCAGCAGCTCGGCATTCCAGGGGTTGCCTACACCGCAATTGGCGGGTATGTTTCGCATCTTGTCGCGGATACATTAACGCCGAGCGGCGTCAAATGGCTGTATCCGCTGACTAAGAAAACGTTCAAGGTACCGTTTCTATAAGAGAGACAGATCGCAGGGGCTATTAGAGCAAGGAATGATAGCCGTCGATGAACACTTTTATCGCAAGAATCAGGAAGATCAGTGCGGAGAGCAGCGATACGGCGCGAACGAAGCCTGTGCTTGCCCGCTTGTGCGAGATGCCGGATACGATGGCGATGAATGTCGACCAGGCAAGTCCTGCTGCGAAGAAGCCGATGATGAATGCAGCCATAGGTCCTGCAGAGTGAACGTTCAAGCTCGCAAGAATCGGACCCGCAGCAACAGCGAACCAAATGATGACGGTCGGGGAAGAGAGCGCAAGACCAAGACCCCATGCGAATTCCTTCTTGTTTGCACGGCTGCTGTCTTCATCGCCGCTGATCTGGATCGGATCGGGTTTGATCGTTTTGCGAATCATCTGGAACGTGAGATAGGAGAGCACGATCGTGCCGCCAATCCAAAGAACCCATTTGACGAGCGGAATTTGAAAAATAATAGTCACGCCAAGCAGCGCCAGCAGCAAATACGTCAGGTCGCCGAAGCAGGAGCCGAAGCCGAGCATGAAGGAGCGCTTGAACCCTTTCTCCAGCCCGGTCTTAATCATGGCGACATTGACGATGCCAAGGTCGAAGCAGAGCGATAGTGAGAATAGAAAACCTTTGATAAATGCGAGTGCGAGCACCATACTACAACTAACAACTCCAATCTCGTATGTATAAGCGAAGAGGCTCCCCAGGCGGCAATTGCGACCCGGGAGAGCCTCTTTGTTGCAATAGCTGTTACAGCCAATCCTTCTTGCGGAAAATATAGAACATGCCGAACCCCAGGAATAGCATGAACGATAGCAGCAAATAGGAGCCGCCGTGCAGATGGAGTCCGGGGATATAGTCAAAGTTCATCCCGTAAATGCCTGTAATGAAGGTCAGAGGCATGAATATCGTCGTCAGTGCCGTAAACACGCGCATGATTTCGTTCGCGCGGTTCGCGACGGAGGACTGATATGCCTCTCGTAAGTTGCCCATCAGGTCGCGGTACGTATCGAATGTCTCGGCAATCTTTACGGCGTTCTCGTAGATGTCGCTGAAGTACTTCTGCAGCTCGTCATCAATGAGCTTCAGATCCTTCTTATTGAGCTTCGCGATCAATTCCTTCTGCGGGCCAAGTACTTTCTTCAGCCACAGAATCTCGCTTCGAAGACCGATGATCTCATTCAGATGCGACTTCTTCGTGTGCACCAGAATGTCTTCCTCCAAGCTCTCGATACGCGCTTCAATTCGATCGCCAACGAGGAAGTAGTTGTCGACGACAAGATCGACAAGGTGATACAGGAACCGGTCAGGACGGCTGACCTGCTCCTCCAGCAGAATCGGCTTCAACGCACGCAGTTCGTTAATCTTCTGCTTCGTAACGGTAATTATATAATGACGCCCCAAGAAAATATTCAAGGCACGCAGGAAAATTTCTTCATCATCAAATCGGATGCTGTTAATAACGATAAAATAATGGCCTTCATGCTCATGAATCTCAATCTTCGGCCGTTGCTCCTCCTCGCTCAAACAGTCCTCGACGGCCAGTTCATGCAAAGCGAAGATCGGCTGAAGCACAGCAAGATCATCCACATCCGCGTCGATCCAATAGAAGCCTTCGTTCGGCGGGTAGACAGCTTGCTCAATGTCTTCGATCGGTGTAAACACACCTTGGTTTACGAGACGAATTTTCATCCGCGTTCCTCCTCTCATAACGATGTTACACATTCCCGGATACCGGCAAGAGGAATAGAACGGGCGCGAGCGCCAAGCAAACCATGATCGCCAAAAGCCTGCTACGAATAATGTATCGTGAATAACGGCAGGGGTGCAGGTGCGAATATGGAAGGCTTGTTGTTCGGTCCGGTGCGCTTATGTCCTCTATGCTGGTTATCAATGCGGTTGTCCGCAGGCCACGGGTCGCCTTCCATAATCGTAAACACCCCTTTAAACACGTTTAGTTAGTAAATGAGAAAAATTCACGCGATTCCAAGTGAGCGAAAGCTCCAAAAACCTTGGAAATCAGCGCAATTCTTGTCTAGTATACTCCGACAATGTCTTTCCATACAAGCACAAAGTAACGGAGCGCTCTACGTAATACCATATGCCGGGAAAAGCCTGTGGTTACGCGGGTTTAGCCCATGATTTCAGGTGTGCTTCTTGACGCGGAAACGCGAATCATTTAAAGTATGAGTTAAGAATGACCATAACCGAATAAGCAAGCTTTCTTATCAAGAGCAGGCGGAGGGACTAGCCCGATGAAGCCCGGCAACCGGCGTGAAAACGCACGGTGCTAATTCTTGCGGAAACGATTCAGTTTCTGAGAGATGAGAGGCGCATGAACTTTACCAATTTATGCCCCTCTCTGTCAGAGAGGGGCTTTTTTCGATTAGCGCTCCTTCTTCGAGAGATACGATAACAGAACAGGAGAGAGTAATATGCCAATTAAAGTGCCAGACCAACTGCCGGCGAAAGATATTTTAACGAATGAGAACATCTTCCTCATGGATGAGTCGGTCGCTTACCATCAAGATATTCGTCCACTGCGCATTGCGATACTAAACCTCATGCCTACGAAGGAAACGACAGAGACGCAGCTGCTTCGCCTCATCGGGAATACGCCGCTTCAGGTGGAAGTTGTGCTGCTGCATCCGAAGACACATACGTCGAAGAACACGTCGAGCGAGCATCTGGAGTCGTTCTACAAGACGTTTGAAGATATCAAGCATGAATACTACGATGGCATGATCATCACCGGTGCCCCGGTCGAGACGCTTTCTTTTGAAGAAGTGAACTACTGGGAAGAGCTGAAGGACATTATGGACTGGTCCGCTCGCAAAGTGACCTCGACTTTCCATATCTGTTGGGGCGCACAAGCAGGACTGTACCACCATTACGGCATCCAGAAATATGATCTCGATGAGAAAATGTTCGGCGTCTTCCCGCACACGGTCGAGAAGAGGAATGTGCCGCTTGTTCGCGGATTTGACGAGATGTTCCTCGTTCCGCAATCCCGCCATACAGGGGTGCGCTATGAGGACGTCGCTGCTGTGGATGATCTGGAGATTCTTTCGGTTTCCGATGAAGCGGGTATCTACCTTGCAGCATCCAAGAACGGGAAGCAAATTTTCGTCACAGGCCATTCGGAATATGATCCGTCCTCGCTGAAGTACGAATATGACCGGGATGTTGCAAAAGGGATGGACATCGCCTTGCCGAAAAACTATTACCCTAATAATGATCCTTCGCGCCAGCCGCTGTCCACGTGGAGAGCACACGCGAACCTGTTGTTCTCGAACTGGCTGAATTATTATGTTTATCAGCAAACTCCGTATGATCTTGGAGCAGGCATTTAATCAAGTGAATATTCAACAATAATCGGTGAGAGGAAGTCATAATCAGATGAAAATTGAAAGCCGTTTAGCGCAAATTGGATCCATTAAAGAACCTGTTACCGGAGCAGTCAGCTTCCCGGTGTATCAAGCGACGGCCTTCCGTCACCCGCGGCTTGGCGAAAGCACGGGCTTCGATTATGCACGTACGAAGAGCCCGACACGGACGGTGCTGGAAGAAGCTGCGGCTGAGCTCGAATCCGGCGACGCGGGCTTTGCCTGCAGCAGCGGCATGGCTGCGCTGACGACTGTATTCTCGTTATTTAGCCAAGGTGACCATCTACTGGTTTCCCTTGATCTATATGGCGGTACATACCGTCTGCTTGAGAAAATCATGAGCCGTTTCGGCGTAACCGCATCTTATGTAGACACGAATGACATTGATGGACTTAGCGAGCTGTGTACGCCTGCGACAAAAGCGATTCTGATCGAGACGCCGACGAATCCGCTCATGATGATTACGGACCTTGAGCGCGTATGCGCTTGGGCCAAATCCAAAGGGCTGCTGTCGATCGTTGACAACACGCTCCTCACTCCGTTCTTCCAACGCCCAATCGAGCTTGGCGCAGACATTATCGTGCATAGCGCGACCAAATATCTTGGCGGCCACAACGATGTGCTGGCTGGCTTGATCGTAACGAAAGGCAAGGAGCTGTCGGCTCAGATGGCTTTCCTGCATAACTCGCTCGGTGCGGTGCTTGGCCCTCAGGATTCCTGGCTCTTAATGCGCGGCATGAAGACGCTCGCGCTGCGGATGGAGCGCCATCAAGCGAATGCAACGGCGGTTGCTAACTGGCTGCTGACGCATGAAGCGATTGATGATGTGTACTATCCGGCGCTGCCGCATCACCCAGGCCATGAGGTGCAGAACCGCCAATCCTCCGGCAATACAGGCATCTTCTCGTTCCGTCTGAAGAATGCTGCTTACGTGGAGCCGATTCTGCGCCACATCAAGCTAATCGCATTCGCAGAGAGCCTTGGCGGCGTTGAATCGCTGATGACTTATCCGGCGGTTCAGACCCATGCGGATATTCCAATCGAAATTCGCCAGAAGATCGGCGTTGACGACCGTCTGCTTCGTTTCTCAGTGGGTATCGAGCATGCCGATGACATCATTGCAGACTTGGCGCAAGCATTCGAAGCAGCAAAGCGCGAGCTTGGGGAGGCATAAGAACACGATGGCAGACAACAACCAAGAGAAGAAATTTGCGACGAAGCTGATTCATTTCGGCTCTGAAATAGACGAAACGACAGGTGCCTCTAGCGTTCCGATCTATCAGGCATCGACGTTCCATCATCATGATATTCATAACCCGCCGACGCATGATTACAGCCGTTCCGGCAACCCGACGCGTCAAGCGCTTGAGGATTATATCACGCTGCTCGAAGGCGGCGTGCGCGGCTTTGCGTTCGCTTCCGGCATGGCGGCAATCTCGACGGCGTTCTTGCTCTTCTCCACAGGAGATCACGTCATCGTGACAGAAGACGTATACGGCGGCACGTACCGCTTGCTGACGACGGTGTTGAACCGCCTCGGCATTGAATCGACATTCGTAGACATGACGAATTTCGAAGCGGTGAAGGCTGCGCTGAAGCCGAATACGAAGGCGGTCTTCATTGAGACGCCGTCGAATCCGACGCTTAAGATTACGGATATCGCTACAATTGCAGCATGGGCGAAAGAGAATGAGCTCATTTCGCTGCTCGATAATACGTTCATGACGCCGTACCATCAGCGTCCGATCGAGCTTGGCGTAGACATCGTGCTGCACAGCGCGACGAAGTTCCTCGGCGGCCACAGCGACGTGCTCGCAGGACTTGCCGTTGTCGCAACGGAAAGCCTTGGCAAGCGGCTGAAGCAGCTTCAGAACGGGCTGGGCACCGTCCTCGGCGCGCAGGAGTCATGGCTCTTGATGCGCGGCATGAAGACGCTGCAAGCGCGTATGGAGCACAGCGAGAAGAGCGCGCGCAAGCTGGCGGAGTGGCTCGAAAGCCGCTCGGATATTACCCGCGTCTTCTACCCTGGGCTTAAGGATCATCCAGGACGCGAAATTCATGAGAAGCAGTCCAAAGGCTATGGCGCTGTCGTTTCCTTCGACGTTGGTGACGGGGACCGTGCGAAAGCGGTATTGAACCGTGTGACGCTGCCGCTCGTTGCGGTAAGTCTTGGCGCTGTTGAAAGTATTTTGTCATACCCGGCGATGATGTCGCATGCGGCAATGCCGCGTGAAGTACGCCATGAACGCGGAATTACGGACGGCTTGCTGCGGTATTCGGTCGGTCTCGAAGATATTGACGATCTCATTGCAGATCTCGAACAAGCGCTCAAAGGCTAATTTAAGCGCAAATAGAGCGATACGCGGCAGTCCTAGCGGACTAGCCGCGTTTTTCGCCGTTTAGGCTTGGCTTTACGCGGGCAGTCGCGAAATGACGTAAGTGAATCGTTTGTGGTAGTATAAGTTGAAACCTTACTGGGTACGGAAAAAGTGAAAAGTGGATAGAGAAGGAGGTCTCCCTCGTGCAACAAGTAGATCGTATTTTAGACAGGGCACTGCAAGGAGAACGACTCGGGCTCGAAGACGTAGTAACGCTATTTGAATCCGAGGAAATTGAGAAAATGGGCCATGTGGCGAATCAGCTGATGCTAAGGCATCATCCTGATCCGATCACGACATTCGTAGTAGGACGCAACATTAACTATACAAACGTATGTGACGTGTATTGCCGTTTCTGCGCTTTCTATCGCGCTCCGGGATCGGCGGAAGGCTACGTGCTGCCGGATGAGGTGATCTTGCAGAAGATCAAAGAAACGATGGACGTTGGCGGTACGGAAATTCTGATGCAAGGCGGCGTGAACCCGAACCTGCCGTTCACGTACTACACGGATCTGCTGCGCAAGATCAAGCAGCATTATCCAGGCATTACGATGCATTCCTTCTCCCCTGCGGAGATTCATAAGATGGTAGCTGTATCTGATGGTTTAACATTGGAACAGGTCATGCGCGAACTGAACCAAGCAGGCCTTGACTCGCTTCCAGGCGGCGGCGGTGAAATTCTCGATGACCGGACAAGACGGAAGATCAGCCGTCTGAAGGGTTCTTGGACCGACTGGATGGATGTCATGAAGACGGCTCACCGTGTCGGCATGAACACGACGGCGACGATGGTTATCGGCTTCGGCGAGGAAATGGAAGAGCGAGCGCTTCACCTTCTCCGTGTACGTGATGCGCAGGATGAGTGCATTGCGAATGGTTACAACTCCAAGGGCTTCCTCGCGTTCATTCCGTGGACATTCCAACCGGAGAATACGAACATGAAGCGGGAGAAAGCGACGCCTGAGGAGTACTTGAAGACGCTCGCGATCAGCCGCATTACGCTCGATAATATTGATAACTTCCAATCGTCGTGGGTAACGATGGGACCAGAGGTTGGTAAGTTGTCGTTGTCTTACGGCTGCAATGACTTCGGCAGCACGATGATTGAAGAGAACGTCGTGTCGGCAGCGGGCACGACGCATAAAGTAAACATCGAATCCATTCTTCGCCTTATTCGCGAAACAGGCAAAATTCCTGCTCAGCGCAATACGAAGTATGACATCCTCAAAGTGTACAGCGAGTCCGAGCACGCAGCGAACGACTTCGTGATGCAGAACTAATGGAATAAATAATGAAAAGCTTCCCCGGCCGGGGAAGCTTTTTTTATGTTTGATAGCTATTAAGCGAGCTGACTCTCGCCGGTCTCATGCGGCGGGTCTGCCGAGATGACCGTGCGATTCTTGCCGCTGTTCTTCGCTTTATAGAGCGCGGTATCGACTCGATTGAAGAAGTGTTCTTTGCCTTCGCCGGTCGTATATTCAGCGAAGCCGACGCTGACTGTAATCGGCTCGCCGCCGAGCGATTGCTGCGGCAGCTTGGATAAAGATTCACGGATAAGCTCGACGACAGTTAGCGATTCTTTGCTCGATTGATCCGTAAACAGGACGGCAAACTCCTCGCCTCCGTAACGGGCGACGAAGTCGTTCACGCGCGACTTGCTCCGGAGGAGCTCCGATACGGACCTTAGAATGGCATCGGCGGCACGATGGCCGTACCTGTCATTCACATGCTTGAAGTTGTCGATATCGATAATGGCCAGCTGCAGTGCGAGGCCGTAGCGTTCGTGCTGATCGATCAGCTTCTCGAAAAACTCATGAAAGGTCATATGGTTGTACAGACCGGTTAGCGCGTCGGTCTTGGCGAGCTTGTCCATCCAGATCGTCTTGACGAGCAGCTCCTGATTCCGTTCGAAATTAGATTTCAGATGGCTGAGCAGCTCCATGCCGCGGCTTTGAATCCCCCATGCGATGAGGGTGAAGGCGCAGAACATGACTGTAATCGTGATGAGACCGACAATTGAAATGTCGTTATTGGCGAAGTAATTCGTGCCATACATGATGTACATCGATGCTAATGTATTACAAAGAGCGAAGAGCAGCTTCTTGATTTGAAAGTAGAAGATGGACACCATAATGGGCAAAAACAACGCCAGTATCAAGTAATTGATGGAGTTGTGGATATAAACGATTGTGAAGGCGATCAACGTTGAAGTTAGGATGACGATATAATCCTGATATCGTCCGTTATATAAACGAAGCCCGAGCTCGGCCATGAGCAGAATGCCAAGCAGCAGCGCGGATGGTCTGACCATATATTCAATGATGAATTGCATTGTTGGTAATTCTGAGACGGTGCAGTACAAGCTTTCAAGAATGATCGTAATGACGAGAATGGACCAGAAGCCATTCAGCAGCATACGATTCCAACGGTATCTATTGTAATTAATTGACTCGTAATCCATAGGTTTCACTCCGGCTTTTGCAGCTTCATTTGGAAATAAATATACCACGATTCCCCTTTCATTCCAATCCCTATCCAGTGCAGGTAGAGCCTACATCGTATATATGCTTTTGCTGAGCCATATACTGTTAAGGAAGCTCGCAAAAGCTTACTCGCAGCCCTTCAAGCTCCAATATTGCCGTTAGTATGAGCGGCTCAATAGATGCGATTTCGTCCCTTGACCAGTCTTCTACAGACAATCTACAGACAATGTTTCCCTGTTTCCTGCTTCCGATTTCATCGCTAAAAAAGTTAGGAGTGTGCTTATGGAACTCTTTACTGTTACTTTGCTTTCGGCTTCAAATGAAGCGATTGATCTGTTGCATCAATGTATGAGTGAACAATTCGCCGGCTTACATAACAATAGCAATACCAAGTTAGATGCTGTGCGCCTTACAAGGCCCGAATATGAAACCATGGAGATCCAATGCCATGCTCAGCTGCCTATGTTCAATTTGGCTGTAGACGGTCCGGTAGTTTATCGGGAAGCAGCAGTCGCCATCGGACATTTCATCATGCAAGAGCTGGAGCCGATGCTGCTTAAGGCCATTATTCGCAAGCAGTTCCATTATGAAGAGAGCAAGGAGATCGAGCTGCTTGAGCGGTATTGTCAAAATATACTGTATGGCGCTCAAGTGCCTGCCGTTCAAGCCGATGATACCGACACTGCAATGCTGAGGACGGATCGAGAGCGGCGTTTAAACAAAGTTTCCGAAGAGGTGGAGCAGTTCCTCATTAGCAATACCCGGATTCACCTTGACGGCTTCGTCACCTTCCGCTTAGCTCCGTATTGGCAAGAGCTCAAGGAAGTCGTCGCTTATGCCGTCGATGAATATGTAATGGATAAGCAATATCAGGAGTTTATTTCGCTGCTGAAATATTTTGTCCGGATGCAGGAAGTGAAGCTGCCGATCGTCCATGTGCTGCATAAGGGCGGCAGTGACTTTGTACTTTATGACCACGAGTTCCAGCTGCTCGATACCGTTCCGGCGGACCGAATCGTTGCGGAGATGCTTGAGTCCGAGATGAACATGGAAGATATGATCGTGAGCACGCTCATTACGGTGTCGCCGCAGCAGATCGTTATCCACACTCGCCAGCCAGAGCTTCCGGTAATGCGCACGCTGGAGACGATATTTGAACATAGGGTGAGACTGTGCTGCACCTGCGGGCACTGCAACCTCTATTTTGACGAGCAAGGTCAACCTATTGCCGGTATGACTGAGAATGCCAAGGAGAAACGCGTTCGCAATGTTATTCCGTGAGTTAGTAAGACACTGGACTGGGCTTGACGAAGGCTTAAGCGACGCATTATAATAATTCACATGTAAAAGCATTGACAAAGACATGTATCGCTTGCCCGCACGTCCCAGAGAGAGGAAACATTGGCTGAAATTTCCTTATGCTGCAGTAGCGATATACCCCTTTGTAGCTGTGCTGTTGAACCCGCTCTCTTGACACAAGGATGAACGGTAGTAAGCTGCGCCGGGCTGTTCCCGTTACAGAACATCTACAAGGATCGGCGGCTTGAGGCAATGAAGCGCTGATTGAACTAGGGTGGAACCACGGGTCTATGACAAGCACTCGTCCCTTCGCGGGATGCGTGCTTTTTTTATTGGGCTGCAACCGCATTGATTGGTTAGAATGAAGCACAACCATGCGGTTTATAAGCACGCCGCGTAAAACAAGGAGGACATGTGAGATGGCAATTCAAGTAAAACTGCCGGACGGCGCAGTTCGCGAGTACGAGCAAGGCGCAACAATTGAAGATGTTGCAGGCTCGATCAGCACTGGACTGAGAAAGAACGCTATCGCAGGTAAAGTAGACGGTAAAGTGGTGGATGTCTATACACCGCTTGAGAACGATGCTGCCCTCGAGATCGTAACATTGGATTCCGCTGACGGTCTTGAAGTATACCGTCACAGTACAGCGCACTTGATGGCACAAGCGATCAAGCGTCTGTTTGGCGGCAACAACGTGAAGCTTGGTATCGGTCCTGTTATCGAAGATGGCTTCTACTATGATATCGATATGGAGCAATCGCTGACTCCTGAAGATCTTGTGAAGATCGAGAAGGAAATGGAGCGGATCATCAAAGAAGACTTGCCGATTCGCCGCCGTGTCGTTAGCCGTGAGGAAGCGATCGCAATTTTCACGGAGATCAATGATCCGCTCAAGCTGGAGCTGATCCGCGACCTGCCCGCTGAGGCGCAAATTACAATGTACGACCAAGGCGAGTTCTTCGACCTTTGCCGCGGACCGCATTTGCCGTCGACTGGCCGCATCAAAGCGTTCAAGCTGCTCAGCGTAGCCGGCGCATACTGGAGAGGCGATTCCAAGAACAAAATGCTGCAGCGTATCTACGGAACGGCGTTCCCTAAGAAAGCGCAGCTCGATGAGCATCTGCACTTCCTGGAGGAAGCGAAGAAGCGCGATCACCGTAAGCTCGGCCGCGAGCTGAAGATGTTTACGTTCTCCCGCGAAGTGGGTCAAGGCTTGCCGCTCTGGCTGCCGAACGGCGCGCGTCTGCGCAGAACGATGGAACGTTACATCGTAGACCTCGAGGAGCGTCTGGGCTACCAGCACGTATATACGCCGGTTCTTGCGAACGTTGAGTTATACAAAACGAGCGGTCACTGGGAGCACTACAGCGAGGACATGTTCCCTAAGATGGCGCTCGATAACGAGGAGCTAGTTCTTCGTCCAATGAACTGCCCTCACCATATGATGGTGTTCAAGAGCGATATGCGTTCGTACCGCGATCTGCCGATTCGTGTGGCGGAGCTTGGCACGATGCACCGTTATGAAATGTCCGGCGCGCTCACTGGCTTGCACCGTGTTCGTGCGATGACGCTGAACGATGCGCATATTTTCTGCCGTCCGGATCAAATCAAGGATGAGTTCGCGCGCGTTGTCAACTTGATCCGTCAAGTGTACGATGATTTCGGCATCAAGGATTACCGTTTCCGCTTGTCGTACCGCGATCCTAAGGATACAGAGAAGTACTTCCAGAACGACGAGATGTGGGAAATGTCCCAGCGTATGCTGCGTGAAGTTGTTGAAGAGCTGGGCTTGCCATTCTTCGAAGCAGAAGGCGAAGCGGCGTTCTACGGACCGAAGCTAGACGTGCAGATTAAGACAGCGCTTGGCAAAGAAGAGACGCTCTCGACTGCGCAGCTCGACTTCCTGCTTCCAGAGCGCTTCGAGCTTGAATACATCGGCGACGATGGCAAGAAGCACCGTCCTGTCGTTATCCACCGCGGCATTATCTCCACAATGGAGCGCATGACTGCGTTCTTGCTCGAGAACTTCGCAGGCGCATTCCCGCTTTGGCTCTCGCCAGTGCAAGCGAAGATCATTCCAGTATCGACAGCGTACGAAGGCTATGCGCGTGAGCTGGAAGAGAAGCTGCAGCTTGCAGGCATTCGCGTGGAGACAGATCTTCGCAACGAGAAGCTTGGTTACAAGATTCGTGAGGCTCAGCTGGAGAAGGCGCCTTACATGCTAGTTGTCGGCGAGAACGAGATGCAGTCCGAGTCCGTATCGGTTCGTAAGCGCGGCGAAGGCGACCTTGGCTCGAAGCCGGTTGCTGAGCTGATTGCACTGCTGCAAGCTGAGATTGCGAACAAAACCATATAATACAGCTTTACGGACGGCCTGCTGAAAGCGGCTGTCAGCGCATAAAGCTTGTCTCGCTGGGGCATCCTTCGTGAATAAGGAGGATAACAAACCAGATGATGACAAGCTTTTTGTCGTTTCAGCGCATCGTTGCAGCGGTGACAGCCATGATACTGATCATGACGCTGCTAATTGCAGAATGCACTGCAGCAGGCAGTCGAGGAGAAGCTCCCCAGCATAGAAAGCACAGCAAGCATGTGAATGAGCTTTCCGTACAAGTTGTAGCTACTGGCTATACAGCAGGTGTGGAATCCACGGGCAAGAAGCCGGGACATCCGCAATACGGCATTACGTATTCAGGTGTGCGGGTGCGGCGGGCTTTTGTATCTACGATTGCAGCTGATCCGAAGGTGTTTCCGATTGGAACGGTGCTTTATATACCCGGTTACGGATACGGCGTAGTAGCAGATACCGGTTCAGCGATTAAAGGGAAGAAGATTGATCTATATTTTGAAACGAGGAAGCAAGTATTCAAGCAATGGGGCAAAAAGAAGGTGACGGTACGCATCCTGAAGCGAGGCAACGGCAAGCTGACGACAGCTCGGCTGAACGCTCTTAATCAGGCGGTTACGGTCGACAAAACGATCCCGCGAGAGCTGCTTGAATCGTAATTTTATTCGTATACGACGAGCATAAACTTTTCCCTACATTGCAATAATAAGTGATGTACGGGGAGGTGAGCTGCGATGGCGAAAAATAAAAACAACAAAATGAATGCTGCCCAAACGAAATATAATGCTGAGTTTGCTTCTGAGAATAATGCAAGTGCAACTGGCGCAACAACAAAAGGGGCTTCTCAGAAAGCGGAGAAATAGGATATAAGCTTATTCCTTAACTGAAGAAGCGTAAAGAAGATAGAGGACCTGATGAGGGTCCTCTTTTCTTTTGATCGTTTACACTTGGAAAGATGTGGACTATACTATGGTATAATTCCTGACATCATTCAACAAAAAAGGTGGTTTTCAAGGTGCAAGCACTGCAGCGTATTTGGTCCAGAGGGTCTAAGACTACCCAGGCGAGCGTTGAGGAAGAGGGCGTATTGTCCCAGCTTATCAATGAATCGTTAGTTATTTCGGATCAGCTCACCGCTGCAGTGGAGGAAGTAAATCAGTCGATTAGCCAGCTTACAGACATCACAGATCAATCAGCAATTCGAGAAGGCGAGCTGCGAGGCTGCAGCGAGCGGGCCATGGAACGAATCGGTGAAACTTTCTCCACGCTGCAGGAGGTTGCCGCATCCGCTGAGCAAATTAGCGATACGGCGCAGCTTCTGGAAACGGAGAGCAAGGAAACGAAGGAAGTTGTAGTAGAAGTATGTCGTTCGCTCATGAACACGGACAAAGTGATGAATGAGCTGAAGCGGCAAAATGGCGAGATGGATTTGCATATTCGCGCACTCATTGAACAGACGTCACGCATTAATGAAATCAACAGCTTTATTCAAGAGATCGTCTCCCAAACCTCGCTGCTTGCCCTTAACGCTTCCATCGAAGCGGCGCATGCCGGCGAATACGGGCGCGGCTTCTCGGTCGTTGCGCAGCAGATCAAGAAGCTTGCGGAACAGAGCCATGAGGCGGTCAGACGCTCCAGCTCGCTAGTCGAGGAGATCGAGAATGGCGTGAAGCAGGTCGTCACTTCTGTATCGCTTGAGAAGTCCGCAGTTGAGGACGGCATCCAAGAGATGGCGCAGACGAAAGACCGGATGGATATGATCTTCAATCGAATCCAAGAGGTTGACCGGCTCGTCGGCAAGAGCAGTACGGCGAGCAAGCAGCAGACGGCTAGCATGACAGGCGCGACGGACATGCTGAAGGATGTTGTCGACGCGGTTTCACAGACGCTTGTAAGCGTAGATGTAACATTGGCGGACACGCATAAACAACGTAGGCAGATTAAGAAGCTGGACCGGATCAGCACGAATTTACATAAGTCATCGGATGAGCTGACCAAGGCGATTAACAAGGTTGGCGTTAAGAATGAAGTGAAGGACGCCAACATTAACGTGAGCGGCTCGATGCAGCAGCTGACGAGGCTGGCAACGGATACAGCGATCGGTTCGCTGGACGATGTGCTGCATCAAGCGCTGTTGGGTCAGCTGCTCAGTCAAATGCCGGAGATCGAAGCCATTTGGTCCAACAGAGATGACGGCTCGTTTATCTACTCGCAGCCGGAAGCGGGATTGCTGAATGCGAAGGGACGTCAGTGGTGGAGACAGGCGATGGAGGGCAAGTCCTTCACTTCGGAAGTCTACATCTCCGCGATTACGAAGAAGCCATGCCTGACGATCTCGGTACCGATTCGTGGTGCGGGCGGGCAGCTAATCGGAGTGCTGGGAGCAGACATTCGAGTCAAATAATGATCACATTTTCGCGCAAAAAAGATGTTTTCAAACGGGAACCGATCGTGTAAAATAAGTTATGTGATAATTTATAACACGGTGAAGGTAGGGGAGCTTACATGACAGAACCGATTACAAACATACCGACCTCACGTTTGAGACATCGTAAAGCAGCTGAAGTGATCCCGTTCCTGAACAGCTACATTGCCAAGCGTGAGCAGGAGATTACTGAGATCGAACAAATGGTGGAGCGCTATGAGAAGCGCCGCCTGCAAGAAGAGCGCGCTTATCTGTCTATGTCCACTCTGCGCCGTATGCTTTCCGGGAAGAAACCGGATCATCACTTGGCTGTTGAATACATCCACTATGTTAAACGTCCGATGGAGAAGGCTCGTGCACTTAGAGCTGAGGTCGAACAAGCGCGTGCCATCCTGGCTACAAATAACGAATCTGACATTATCGCAGTAACAAGCGAAATGGATGATGAATTGCAATAATACTTAACCGTCCGAAGTGGGGCGGTTTTTTTGTTTTTTTTGGATGAAAAAACGACCTCTCTTATATGCGGGGCACAATCTGCTCCACACAAAGAGAGGACGGAGCCTCTTTCTATATAACACGGATTACCTTCCAGTCTTCAGCTGCTCCAAATCAAGGAAGTCATGATCCTGATTGTAAGCTGGAACGCCATGAATACCGACATCGAGACCAACGAGCTCCTCGTCCTTAGATACGCGAACTGGCATGATGCGCTTGATTAACAAGAGCGCTCCCCATGTGAGCGTGAAGCCCCATGCGCTGACGACAACAAGTCCAAGTGCTTGTATGCCGAGCAAATGCAGGCCGCCGCCGTAGAACAAGCCGTAGTGGCCTTGGCCAACGCTCTTCGTCAGCTCTGGCATTGCGAACAGGCCGACAGCGAGTGTCCCAAGGCTGCCGCTCACGCCGTGTACCGCGAATGCGCCGACAGGATCGTCAATTCCTTTGCTCTCCATAAACTCGGTGGCGAGAACCATCGCGATGCCGCACACTATGCCGATTGTAATGGCTGCCGCGTCGGAGACGAATGCGCAGCCTGCCGTAATGCCGACGAGGCCAGCGAGCGAGCCGTTGATGACCATCGGCGGATCTGCCTTCTTATAGCGGAACATCGTGAACAGGATACACGTTGCGCCGCCTGCAGCCGCAGAGAGCATGGTCGTTACAGCGATATGGCCGATAGAGCCGTTCGTTGCGCTAAGCGTGCTGCCGGAGTTGAAGCCGAACCAGCCGAACCAAAGAATGAACGCGCCAACAGAGGCAAGCGGTAGGTTGGATGGCGGTACGATATTGCTTTTTCCTTCCGGTGTGAATTTGCCGATGCGCGGGCCGATGAAGATTGCCGCTGCCAATGCAGCAAAGCCGCCGAGTGCGTGAATGACTGCGGAGCCGGCGAAGTCGATCATGCCGAGCTTGCCAATCCAACCGCCGACGCCCCAAACCCAGTGACCGGCAACCGGATAGATAAGACCAGTCATTGCAATCGCGTATAAAATGTATGCTCTGAAATGGATCCGTTCTGCCACCGCGCCAGACACGATCGAGATGACCGCGATAACGAAGGCGCATTGGAAGAGCCAATAGGTATCATGCGAGATATTGACGACGATGTGGGAGAGATCTCCATTTAATAGGAAACCGGATGTGCCGATTAACCCGCCGGCATCTTTGCCGTACATAAGGCCAAAGCCGATGAAATAGAAGATTAATGCGCCGAAAGCGATATCAACAAACACTTTCATAATAATACTTACTGCGTTCTTCTGTCTGACGAAGCCTGCCTCCAGCAGCGCAAAGCCGCCTTCCATGAGTAGAATCATCGCAGCCGTCAAGACGACCCAGATCGTATCCAGCCCTTGGGACAGTGTGTTTACATCCATACTTGCTCATCTCCTGTTAAGATCGTCATGTTAGGTTTTGTCTCTTCATCCAATCCGAAACCCATTATATAAGGCTCGCGTCAATGATGTCAACGAACAGAGTTATGAGACCTGACATGAGATAGAATGGATTTCCAGATTCACTGCAGTGATTTATGTAAGCGCATTATCGTGCTCGGTCTGCAGACGTAGTCTCGGTCAATCGACAGACCCTTTTATGTCCATATCGCCTTCGGGTATACTTGGAGTACAAACCTTGCAAAAGCGATTGGGAGCTGGTGGTTGAGCATGCATAACTTTATTACGCGATTATTTTGGGGCCTCTTTATTATAGTAGTAGGCGTAGGGCTCATGCTAAGGCAGGCCGGCGTCATTGATTTCGACATTGGTATGGTCGCAGCGACGTATTGGCCAGCATTGCTGCTTGTACTTGGTGTACTTAACGTACTCAGTAAGTCATCGTTCCTCGGCTCTGCGGTGCTGATCATTGTCGGAGTCCTGTTTCTTGGTCGTAATTTAGATTGGTTCACTTGGTCCGTTCATGACCTATTGCAGTTTGGCGGGCCGCTTATCCTTATTCTTATTGGCTTACGAGTGATTTTTAAACCAAGGAAGAAGATTGTCGCTGATCAAGCTGCTCCAGAAGAGGAATGGAAGGCTTACAATTACAGCCAGCCTGAAGTGACGATTCCACCTGCGCCTCCGCTTCATCCGGATCCGACGAAGCAGATGAATCCTGAAGAAGCGGATTTGGATGTCATTCCGCCAGTGCCGCCTGCGCCATCCATTCCGTTCGGCCCGAGTGAGCCGCCTTCGGATAATATGGGATTTGAAGCTGTTAAGCCGCCGGTTGGGCCTGCTTATGGCTATGGTCCCGTCTTTGAGAAGATGGATAAGCATCAGCGGAAGCTGCTAAAGCATCAGGAGCAGGTCCATCGTTGGCATGAACGCGCCGAGAAGGTGCGGGCGCGCATGGAGCAGAATGCGCATCACCGGATGAGGCATCACCACCAGCATCACCACCGCAATGAACGCGTAGAATGGTGGAATCACGATCCAGGCGTACAGACGCGTTCGGGCTTTATCGGTGATATCTATCTCGGTCAGGATTATTGGGAGCTGAAGCCGATGAACATTTCGCATTTTATCGGCGACACGGTACTTGATTTGACGAAGGCGCAAATTCCGCCTGGCGAGACAATCGTCAATATCTCTTCTTTTATAGGCGATGTGAAAGTGTATTTGCCCAACGACTATGAGATCGGCGTACATGTTGTCTCCAGCGCATTCGTCGGCGATGTTGCCGTACTGGAGCATCGGGAGGGCGGTATCTTCAAGAACATGGACATTCAAACGCCGTATTTCCCGGATACGGACAAAAAAATAAAGCTGCACGTCAGCACCTTTATCGGCGATGTGCGTGTCACGAAAGTAGGTTGATGCGCGCATGATGGTAAGACTGTTCCGGAACAGCAAGTGGGATATGATTCTGCTGTTCCTTGCATCCTCTACGATCTCGGTGCTCACCTGGCAGCTGGGGGCGGAATTGACGGACGAAGGGCACAGCAAGCTGCTGTGGATCGGCGTAGCCGTCGTATTCCTGCTTATTAGCGCGGTGTTCGGCTATTGGGCTGCCCAGCGCATACAGCGCCAGATCGATCTGCTTGTGCTCGGACTCAAGCAAACCGCGCATGGCAACTACAGCACGCGGCTGCCAGAGGTGGGCCTGTTGACTCCGGCGTACCGCGAATTTAATGATATGCTCGAATCGCTCGATGAGAAGATGCAGTGGATTCAGAACTCTGGCGAGGAGCAGGTTATGCGCGAGACTGCTTCCAATGAAGCGGCAGTGCTGGAAGAGCGTCGCCGTTTGGCTCGCGATCTGCATGATACGGTCAGCCAGCAGCTATTCGCGATTCATATGTCAGCTTCCTCGCTGCCGAAGCTGCTCGAGCTGAATGCGGAGCGCGCCAGCGATGTGATGAATCAATTGATTTCGATGTCGTCGCTAGCCCAGAAGCAGATGCGAGGCTTCATTGCACAGCTGCGGCCGATGGAGCTGGAAGGCAGATCGCTCCAGGAGGCGCTTGATAAGTGGTTCCCGGATTACTGCCGCCAGAACGGCTTGCAAGGCGTGCTCGAATGGCGCGTCAAGGAGAAGCTGTCCGAAGCGAAGGAGCATCAGCTGTTCCTGATCGTACAGGAAGCGATGGCGAACATCGTGAAGCATGCCGGGGCACAGACCGCGCTGTTGACGGTTGCCGAGACCGAACGGCAAATTGTGATGACGTTGCAGGATGACGGTGCGGGATTCCGTGCGGATCAAGTGAAGCGGGGTTCATATGGATTGTCCACCATGAGGGAGCGGGCGAATAAGCTCGGCGGAGATGCCTCTATCATTAGTAAACCGGGGAGCGGCACACGCGTGCGCGTGACGCTGCCAAACTATATAAATAAAGGAGACGGTCTTACGCAATGAGTCAAACGAGCAGCTACAAAATAATGATTGTCGATGATCATGATATGGTGCGTGCGGGCTTGCGGACATACTTAATGCTAGAGCCTAAATTCGAAGTGGTAGCGGAAGCGGCTAACGGTCAAGAAGCGCTTGATATGCTGCGTTCCGGCATTGACGGAGGACCTCCGCAGCTTGTTCTGATGGATCTGATGATGCCGGTCTTGGATGGTGTTGAAGCGACTCGCCATTTAATGAAGGAATTTCCAGCGCTTAAGATCGTGATGCTGACCAGCTTCCTTGAAGATGAGAAGGTCGTAGCCGCAGTAGAAGCTGGCGCGGTCAGCTATGTTCTGAAGACTGTCTCGGCGGAAGAGCTCATCTATGCGCTGAGCGGCGCTGCGAAAGGTATGCCGGTGATGACGCATGATGTTTCGCAGGCGCTGACGCGAGGCTTGCGCCAGCGCAGCACGCAAGGCGCGGATGAAGGCTTGACCGACCGTGAGAAGGAAGTGCTGCTCTTGATCGCCGAGGGGATGTCCAATAAGGAAATCGCCGAAGAGCTGCATATCAGCATCAAGACGGTGAAGACGCATGTCAGCAACTTGCTGATGAAGTGCGAGCTTGAGGACCGGACGCAGCTAGCTGTCTTCGCCCATCGCAAAGGCTGGGTAAAGACGGGATAATGGACCGCAGCGGCGGGCATTCTAACGGTAAATAAGACCAGAGGAGTTGCCCTACCATGATCCCTTTAGATACAAAGCTGGAATCGAGCGAGAAGGAATTTGCGGAAGTTAGAGATACGCTGGAGGAGCATCAGTTTGCAGTCGGCGGCAATTGGGACTATGACCACGGTTACTTCGACCGCTTCCTGGATGATGAGCATAAAGTGTGGCTGCGGATGCCTTTTGACGTTATTAATGGCAATATCGACAGTGAAACGCAAGACTTGGATGCGAAGATCCGAATTGGAAAGCCTTTCGTGCTGAAGCATGTTTACAATGAAGGACTCGATAAAGAAGCACATCCGCGTACATTAGGAAGCTTGGTGGATCAGTTCCAGGAGCCGCTTGATCCCGATGCCGAGGTCGAGTCGAAATGGGTGACCATTGCTAAGAAAGTGCTCGATCAGGTCGAAGAAAAGCTGCTCCATTAAGAGAATACGAGAATTGGAATCGGGTTAGGCTGAAATTTATTAGCCAAGCCCGGTTTTTTTATGTTGCTTTATAACAATTTTAAGTTTGATTTAAGGTAGATTGTGCATGATAGAAACATGAAGAACAGCAAATAACATCCACCACAACCATGGGAAGCTTACTATTAAGCGATACGCTTTAGGAGGAGAAACAAAATGGACGATCAAAACAAGAAAAATGGTTATGATGAATTCTTTCAAGACCGCAGCAACGAAGAGAATCGCGATCAGGACCATTCGAATAATGAGCAAGAGGTGAAGCCGGCTCAAGCCGCATCTTCATCGGAAACCGAGAAATCATCATACTACTATTCGTATGGGCCTTTTAAATCAAATGGTGATAGTGCCGCTGAACCGCATAGTGGAGCGCAAGCTGATCCTTATGCAGCTGGTAGGCAGGACGGCGCGCATAGCTCGGTAGAAGTAACGCCGCCGCAGCAGATTCGTCAGTTCGCCCCTTCGCAATCCGCTTCAAGAAGCGGTTGGCAAGTGAAAGAAACACGCCGTTCTACCTTCAAAGCGATGTTCGCTTCATTCTTAGCCGGTGTCGTCGTCGTCGGATCGCTCATGTTTGTTTCTGATAAGCAGAACTGGTTCACATCTGATCAGGGGACAGTAACGCAAGCTTCACCTGATCAAGCGAAGACTGCTGTAGGCAACGCAGGTGACAACGGTTCGGTATCTACTGCGGCAGACGTCGTAAGGCCGAACAACATCGCACAGTTGTTCCAGAAAGCGAGCCCGGCGGTCGTGAAGATTGAGACGTTCACGAAGCAGCGTGCCAGCAATCAGAGCGGAAGCGGCATGGATTTCTTCAGCCAATTCTTCGGCGATGACTTCGGCGGTAACGGAGGCGGTCAAGATCAAGGCAACGGATCGAATGGCAATCAGAATCAGGGCAGCACAGAGCTGACACCTGAGGGCATCGGTACTGGCTTCTTCTTCGACTCATCAGGCTATATCCTAACGAACCAGCACGTTGTCGGCGACGCTGATGAAATTCAAGTTACGGTTCAAGGCTACAACAAGCCGCTCGTAGCGAAGAAGCTTGGCACAAGCTACAGCCTAGACCTTGCTGTGCTTAAAGTGGAAGGAACGAATTTCCCGACATTGCCAATCGGCAGCTCGGATAAGATTAATATCGGTGACTGGGTCGTTGCAATCGGCAACCCGTATGGCTTCGATCACACCGTTACTGTAGGCGTGCTGAGCTCCAAGGAGCGTCCAATTACGATTCCGGATGAGCAAGGCACACGTCAATATGAGCACTTGCTGCAAACAGACGCTTCCATTAACCCTGGTAACTCCGGCGGTCCATTGCTGAACTTGGCGGGCGAAGTTATCGGTATTAACACAGCGGTAAGCTCACAGGCGCAAGGTATAGGCTTCGCTATTCCGACAAGCACCATTCAGGAAGTACTTCAGGACCTGAAGGCGAACAAAGAAATTCCGAAAAAACCTGTTCCGTTCATCGGCGCGAACCTCGCGGAAATTACCGATGATATCGCTAAGGAGCTTGGTCTTACAAGCAAAGAAGGATCCATCGTATCGAGCGTGTTGTACAAATCGCCTGCATATATGGCTGATTTGAGACAGTATGATGTCATCATGGGTCTTGATGGTACGAAATATAAGAGTCGTGAAGATCTGATCGCAGCCATTCAGAAGAAGAGTGTCGACGATACGGTGACGCTGAACATTGTCCGCAATGGTGAGAAGATGGATCTGAAAGTGAAGGTCGGCAATAAGAACGAGTTTGAGCAGCAGCAGTAATATGAGGTAGATGGGTTCCATGTGGCGCATGCAGTCTTAATGACTGCCTGCGCCGCTTTTTTTGGACGATAGGCTTGAAGATAGACTTGTGGACAAGCTGTTTCATGGCAGCGAAATGTTGCGTTATAATAAAATCAACAATATTTGGTTAATTGATGATGGGGGAACGGTATGAGACAGCATATATTGGTAGTGGACGACGATGACAAGATTACTTCGCTTCTGCGCAGAAGCCTTGCCTTTGAAGGTTATGAGGTGACAACAGCAAGCAATGGCCTTGAAGGATTGAAGCAAATGCTCTCAAGCGACCCGGATTTGCTCATTGTAGACGTGATGATGCCACAGGTGGACGGCTGGGAAGTGGTAAGGCGGGTGCGTGAAGGCGGCAGCTCTGTGCCGGTCTTAATGCTGACGGCTAAGGATGAAATTCAAGACCGCGTGCGGGGACTCGACCTAGGGGCAGACGATTACTTGGTGAAGCCGTTTGCGCTGGAGGAACTGCTCGCTCGTACCCGCGCTCTGCTGCGTCGCAAGTCTGAGAAGCTTGAAGATGGCGGGTCTCGCCTGCAGTTTGAAGACTTGAAGCTGGATCTCGATTCACGGGAAGCAATCCGCGGCGGCCGTCGCTTTGAACTGACAGCTAAGGAATTCGATCTGCTTCAGCTCTTCATGCAGAACCCGCGCCGCGTGCTGACCCGTGATTCGATTATGGACAAAATCTGGGGCTTTGACTACAGCGGAGAATCCAATGTGCTGGAAGTCTATATTGCGATGCTTCGGCAGAAGACGGAAGACGGCACCGGCTCAAGGCTGATTCAGACGGTTCGCGGAACAGGGTATGTGCTGCGGGGCGAAGGAGGCTGAGTGCATCTATGTCGATCAGGCTGCGGCTTACATTATGGTACTCGGTCATTCTGGCTGTTACGCTCATCGCATTCGGCGTAGCGATCTATTTCTTCGTAGGCTACAACACGTATAAGGAAATGAAGGCGAAGATCGAGACGCAGGTGAATGCCATTAACATTACATCTACGCTGGATATGTTCGACAATTTCAAGGTATCGCCGTCCTCGATCTTTGCAGATGACGAGATTTACATTCAAGTGATCAATTATAAGAAAGGCGTCGTGCAGACAACGCAAAATCTGCGCCGCCTCGATATGCTGCTGCCATACCCGGAACAGAAGAAAGTGACCGAAAGCGATGAAGGATTTCAGGAGCTGCAGGTCGACCAATATCCGTTTCTGACTTATCAGCATCTGTTGAAGCAGAACGGTGAAGTGTTCGGAATGCTTCAGGTTGCGGCGTATTCCGGCCGGGAAGATAAGTTTCTTAACGAGCTTCGCACAACGCTCATCTTCTCGCTTATCGTTGTCGTGCTTATCGCCTTTACGATTGGCTTATTTCTGGCGCGCCAAGCGCTGCGCCCAATCGAGAATGTTATTCGTGCCAGCAATCAGATTGATAACGGGTCTGATCTAAGTATGCGGATTCCGCATTCCGGTCCGAAAGATGAACTGGGCCGATTAACGGATACGCTGAACGGCATGCTCGGCAGAATCGAGACGACTTATAATGAGCTTGATGACGCGTACAAGGCGCAGCGCCGGTTCGTTTCCGATGCTTCGCATGAGCTGCGTACGCCCTTGACGACGATCCGCGGCAACATCGAGTTGCTGGAGCGGATGTGGCTGCCTGCGCTTGGAGCGGGAACGGAGCAAGAAGGCAGTTCGCAAGCGCAATTGAGCGATAAGGAGCGTCAGCGTGTCATGCTGACAAGGGAAGCGATGGGCGACATTGCCGGCGAGGCGAAGCGGATGTCGAGTCTTGTGAACGATCTGCTAGCGCTTGCCCGCGCAGATGCAGGCTATGAAATGGAGAAGAGCGTGCAGCCCCTGCTGCCGCTCGTCGAGGATGTTGCCCGTAAGGCGCAGCTGCTTCCAAGAAATGCTGAATGGAGAATTGGGAACCTAAGCGCTATTGCAAACGTAGAAGTAGATGCACACGCGGATTTTTTGCGTCAGCTGTTCTTTATTTTCGTTGAGAATGCGTTCAAATACACGCCAAGCGGCTATGTTGAGCTTCGCGCCGCCCGTTCCGGCAACCAGGCAGGCGTCATTATTAAAGATACTGGCATCGGAATGGCGAGTGAAGAAGTGCCTCATATCTTTGAACGATTCTATCGTGCGGACGAATCGCGCGGTCAGACGAGCGGTACGGGGCTCGGGTTATCCATTGCCAAGTGGATTATTGATGAGCATGGCGGTTCCGTCGAGGTGTCGACACGCGAGGGAGAAGGGACTACGTTTATCGTCTGGCTCCCAGTTGCTTTCCACGAGAAGATCAATGAAGTATAATAGCCTGAGGTTAGTACTTTAGAATCGTATGGTTTCATGTAGAAAGCAGGGGACGCAAGGTATGGAAATTGTAAAAATCTCTCCGCGCGGTTATTGCTATGGCGTAGTAGATGCAATGGTGCTGGCGCTGCAAACCGCAAAAAATTTAGAATTACCGCGACCGATCTATATTTTGGGCATGATCGTTCATAATAGTCATGTAACGGAAGCGTTTAAGGAAGCAGGCGTCATTACGCTGGACGGCGAGAACCGGCTTGAAATTCTTGATCAGATTACAAGCGGCACCGTCATCTTCACGGCACATGGCGTATCGCCCGAAGTGCGAAAGCGTGCCAAGGATAAAGGCCTCACGCTAGTCGATGCGACTTGCCCGGATGTAACGAAGACGCATGACCTCATTCGCGAGAAGGTAGCGGAAGGTTATGAAGTGATCTATATCGGGAAGAAAGGCCATCCGGAGCCGGAAGGCGCGATCGGCATTGCGCCGGAGCATGTCCATTTGATTGAGCGTTCAGAGGAGATCGACCAGCTTCAGCTTAGCGCTGAACGCATTATTATTACGAATCAAACGACGATGTCCCAATGGGATATTAAACATTTGATCAGCAAGCTGATAGCAAAATTCCCATCGGCAGAAATTCATAATGAAATATGTTTGGCGACACAGGTGCGGCAGGAAGCTGTAGCTGAGCAAGCTGGTCAAGCCGAGCTTACCATTGTCGTTGGAGATCCGAGAAGCAACAACTCCAACCGGCTCGCGCAAGTGTCGGAAGAAATAGCTGGCGTACCGGCTTACCGGGTTTCGGATGTTTCAGAAATCGACTTGGAGTGGCTGAAAGGCAAGAAACGTGTAGCTGTCACCTCAGGTGCATCTACGCCGACTCCGCTTACAAAGGAAGTTATCGCTTACCTGGAGCAATTTGACGAGGCGAAGCCTGAAACTTGGGAGGCACAGCGTACGGTTAATTTGAATAAATTGCTACCTACAGTTCGAGTGAAATCGTCCTTGTAAGTGAAAGGAGCGCATCTAAATTGAAGACTGCACGAAAACCGCGCTCGATTAAACGTTGGCTGAAACTAAAGTATACACAGCTGATGCGGGCGCCTGGCGGCCCATCCATCGTTGCTCTTGGATTTGCGATCGGTATCTTCGTAGAGATGTTTACGCTGCCGACTTACGGCCTTGCGTTTTTCTTGATTTTTCCGCTCATCTACATGTTTAATGCGAGCCTTGCCGGCGCGCTTATCGGATTTGTTTTTGGCAAAATTATCTTTATTCCAATCGCGTTCGTAAATAGTATGGTCGGCGGCTGGGTGCTGCCTAAGCATATGAAAGTTTCTCTGCCGTTCGCGCCGCACTGGCTCGACCATTTGCTGTATATGAATTTGAAGCTGATCGTAGGCGGTATCATTGATGGAGTTATCCTCGGCGCGCTGTTCTACTTCCCTGTGAAGCTAACGCTGCAATATATGGCGAACAAGCGTAAAGAGAAGCGGAAGCTTCGCCGAAGTGCTATTGAAGTGAAGCCTGTGACGGAATAAAGTTGAATGCTCATGGAAACCGATCCCTTGACGAGGTCGGTTTTTTCTTGTATATTTGCTTTAGTGATTAAAAGCCTAAAAGCATAAAAGCGTCAAAGCTTAAAAGCGAACACGCGTCTAAGTATAACAGTCGAAAGGGAGTTATTATAATGATCGTCATAACGAAGCACAATGCGCCAGAAGAGAGAATTGCAGAGATCGTACATCAGATCGAGAAGTCCGGCGTTCAAGCGCATGTATCGCGCGGAACGGACCGTACCGTCATCGGCATTATCGGCAAAGCGGAGCCATCGCTCGCAGAGCATCTGCGTTCAATGAAAGATGTCGAGAACGTCATCAAGATTTCAAAGTCTTACAAGCTTGCGAGCCGCGACTTCCATCCGGATGATACCGTTATTGAAATTAAAGGCGTGAAGATCGGCGGCGAGCACCTCGCTATTATGGGCGGACCTTGTGCCGTTGAGACTCCAGAGCAGATTGATGAGATCGCTAGGCTCGTGAAGGCAGCGGGCGGTCAAGTGCTTCGCGGCGGCGCGTTCAAGCCGCGTACCGGGCCTTACAGCTTCCAAGGGGTAGGCGTAGAGGGATTGAAGATGATGGCGGACGCAGGGCGCAAGCATGGCCTGCTGACGATAACAGAAGTTATGACGCCGGAATACGTCGATATTTGTGCGGAATATGCGGATATTTTGCAGGTCGGCACGCGGAATATGCAGAACTTTGACCTGCTTCGCAAGCTGGGCACGATTCAGACGCCGGTACTTCTGAAGCGTGGTTTCAGTGCTACTTACGATGAATTCCTGAATGCGGCAGAATACATTCTCGCAGGCGGAAATCCGAACGTTATGCTTTGTGAACGTGGAATTCGTACGTTTGAAACATATACGCGCAACACGCTTGATTTGGCAGCGATTCCGGTACTTCAGGGGCTGAGCCATCTGCCGGTTATCTCCGATCCGAGTCATGGCACTGGCCGCCGGGAACTCGTGGAGCCAATGGCCAAAGCGTCGGTGGCAGCAGGAGCGAACGGCCTCATAATCGAGATGCACACCGATCCCGACAACTCGATGACTGGCGATGGAGTTCAATCTCTGTTCCCTGACCAATTCGCGAACCTTCTGAAACAATTGGAACAGCTTGGCAACCTCGTAGGAAAGCGTTTTGACACGCCGAAAGAGCCGGCTGAGTTCTTCAATACGTGGAAAATATAAGATTTCCGTGAATGTTTATTCACGATGATGATAAGCTGCAGCCCTCCTTTGAGAAGGGCTGCAGCTTGTTTTTTGTAGGTAAATAGCGGGTTTTTGGTTAATGTTTCAATTATGTGAAGTTATCTAACAATAGGTTTTAGAAATACCTGACATGACTATTGACGGGATTAGAGCAGGTATCTATAATAACAATCATAGTTTCAGATCAGAAGTTGAACAATAACTGTCCTAAACATCTCAAATGTTCGGAAATTCGGAAATGGAGGAAATACCTAAATGTCAGTTCAAAACGTATTGAACACAATCAAAGAGAACAACATCATGTTTGTCGATTTCCGCTTCGTGGATCTTTCTGGCCACGCGCACCACATCACGCTTCCTGCTACGGAAGTGGATGCCGAGACGTTTGTTAACGGCGTAGCTTTCGATGGTTCCTCGATCGCTGGTTTCCGCGGCATCGAAGAATCCGACATGGTTATGATGCCGGACACTGAAGCTAGCTTCATCGATCCGTTCACGGATCACCCGACATTGAACATTATGTGCAACATCCATACACCTGACGGCGAACGTTATGAGCGCGATCCGCGCAGCATCGCTCAAAAAGCAGAAGAATATCTGCAAACAACAGGCATCGGCACAACAGCATTCTTCGCTCCTGAGTCCGAGTTCTTCATTTTTGACGACGTTCGTTTCGAAAGCAAAATGAACACGTCCTACTACTCCGTTGATTCCGACGAAGCGGCTTGGAACACAGGCCGTAAAGAAGAAGGCGGCAACCTTGGTTATAAAATCGGCGTTAAAGGCGGCTACGTGCCAGTTGCTCCAGTCGATGCGCAGCAAGACATCCGCAGCGAAATGGTTCGCATCATGCAAGAAACAGGCCTTCGCGTTGAGCGTCACCACCATGAAGTTGCTACAGCTGGTCAAGCGGAAATCAACTTCCGTTTCGATACGCTGACTAAAACAGCTGACAATCTTTTGAAATATAAATACATCATCAACAACGTTGCTCGTCAATGGGGCAAAGTGGCAACGTTCATGCCAAAACCGCTCTTCGGCGACAATGGTAGCGGTATGCACGTTCACAGCTCGATCTTCAACGGTGATTCCCCGTTGTTCTACGAGAAAGGCGCTTATGCAAACCTGAGCCAATTGGCGCTGCACTACATCGGTGGTATTCTGCATCACGCACCAGCGCTGATCGCAATCACGAACCCATCGACTAACTCGTTCAAACGTCTGGTACCAGGCTACGAAGCACCGGTTAACCTCGTGTTCTCCAAAGGTAACCGTTCTGCAGCAATCCGTATTCCGGTTGCAGCTGTAACGCCAAAAGGCTGCCGTATCGAGTTCCGTACACCGGACTCCACAGCTAACCCTTACCTTGCATTCGCTGCAATGCTGCTTGCAGGCCTGGACGGCATCAAGCGTCAATTGGATCCAGTTGCTCTTGGATACGGTCCATTCGACAAAAACATCTACGATCTGTCTGATGAAGACAAAAAAGAAATCCGTTCGGTTCCAGGCACGCTGGACGAAGCTCTTGACGCTCTGGAAGCTGATTCCGAGTTCTTGACTGAAGGCGGCGTATTCTCGCAAGACTTCATCGAGAATTTCATTGCACTGAAACGTTCCGAAGCTAAAGCAGTATCGATCCGTGTTCATCCACACGAGTTCAGCCTGTACTTCGACTGCTAATTCCGGACTTATTATTTTCATTCAAACGAGCTCTCTACCCAGAGAGCTCGTTTTTATATCTTCATTAGAAGCTAAATCCGAATATTCTTAATAGAACTGTTGGAATATGTTCGACTTTTTGACTTGATGCAAGCCGTTAAACTTGCTATCATACACATAAGCAAATTAGAAGAGTGGAGTGAGCTACATGACGAA
This sequence comes from Paenibacillus sp. sgz302114, assembly GCF_056120345.1. Lineage (NCBI taxonomy): Bacteria > Bacillati > Bacillota > Bacilli > Caryophanales > Paenibacillaceae > Paenibacillus > Paenibacillus sp. sgz302114. The sequence goes on along the minus strand of NZ_JBVYOI010000002.1, from coordinate 172,205 downwards.
TCGCGCTTATAACTTTAATGCTGGTCCAGCAGCGCTGCCGCTTGAAGTGCTGCAGCAGGCTCAGCAGGAATTCATTGATTATGCCGGTGCTGGCATGTCAATTATGGAGATGTCCCATCGCAGCAGCATCTTTGAAGAGGTCAATGACGGTGCTCAATCCCTTCTTCGTGAATTGTTCGGAATTCCGAACAATTACAAGGTGCTCTTCCTGCAAGGCGGAGCTAGCACGCAGTTTGCCATGATTCCGATGAATCTGCTCACGCCAGGCCAAACAGCGGCATTCGTGAACACGGGCAGCTGGGCGGATAAGGCGATTAAAGAAGCAAAGCTGTTCGGCGAGACTGCAATTGCGGCATCCTCGGAAGCGTACAAGTTCAACCGCATCCCTGAGCTTAGTGAAATCGAGATTCCTGCCAATGCTGCCTACCTGCACATCACTTCGAATGAAACGATTGAAGGCACGCAGTATGCTAAATATCCGGAAACGGGCGATGTGACGCTGATCGGCGACTTGTCGAGCGATATTCTGAGCCGTCCGGTTGATGTAAGCAAATTCGGCATGATCTATGCTGGTGCACAGAAGAATCTTGGCCCATCCGGTGTGACGATCGTGATCGTGCGTGAGGATCTCGTTGCAGAAAGCCCGAAATCGATTCCGACGATGCTTCGTTACGATACGCATGTGAAGAACAATTCGCTTTACAACACACCGCCGTCCTTCTCGATATACTTGGTCGGTCTGATGCTGAAATGGGTAAAAGAAAGAGGCGGCGTTGCCGCGGTTGAGCAGTATAATCGCGATAAGACGAAGCTGATCTATGACGCAATCGATCAAAGCGGCGGCTTCTACCGCGGCTTCGCTGAGGCAGGCAGCCGTTCACTTATGAACATTACGTTCCGCCTCGGAACGGAAGAGCTCGAGAAGCTGTTCGCGAAGGAATCGGAGCAGCATGGCTTCGTCGGCTTGAAGGGACATCGTAGTGTTGGTGGCCTGCGCGCATCGACGTACAATGCTGTGCCGCTGGAGAGCTGCAAAGCTTTGGCTGAGTTTATGGCTGACTTCCAGAAACGGAACGGGTAATAGAAGGCATGACCTGCGGTCGGTATGAGCCTGCAATCGCTGTTGTAGTTTGGATATCCCGGATTGTATAAAACATTTAGAGGTTGATATCCAACTACAAAGGCGCAAATGAGCTGCATAGGTTAGACCACGCAGCTCATTTCGCCTAGGCGATTTCCGGCTTCATACCGACCTCCGGTCACTTATGCTGCCGCGGCACTGCATTTTTTAAAAACAAAGAAGACCGCCGTTCCTTCGTGGACGGCGGTCTTCTGGTTGCGAAGAGCAAAGGGCAAGAGCAAAGAATTAAGCCAATGATGAATCGGCAGCGTTGCTGCCAGGGCCAGCTAGCTTATAGCCGACGTTACGAACGGTCATAATATACTCTGGCGTACGTGCGTTTTTCTCGATTTTGTCGCGAAGATGGCTGATGTGGACGTCAACGATACGCGTATCGCCGAGGAAGTGATAGTCCCACACGCCGTGAAGCAGCTGTTGCCTGCTAAGCACTTTGCCGCGGTGACGGCAGAGGAAGAGGAGCAGTTCGAACTCCTTCGGCGTAAGCTCGACTTGCTTGCCATTCACCTGCACTTCACGCTGCTCGGTGATGACTGTCAAATGACCGATCTCATGAACGGCTTCGTTACTCTTGCCTGGCAGAGACTGTGTACGGCGGAAGATCGCTTGAATACGTGATAGCAGCTCTTGGGGCGAGAATGGCTTCGTCATATAATCATCGGCGCCATTATCAAGTCCGGCGATTTTGTCAGTGACATCCTGCAAAGCCGTTAACATAATAATCGGCACCGCATTATTTTGCTTTCGCAGCTCTCTGCATACTTGAATGCCGTCCATCTTCGGGAGCATGAGATCGAGAACGATGAGGTCGGGACGAAACGGCTTTAAGAAGTCGAATACGGCTTCACCGTCAGCAGCGCAGCGCACCTCGTAGCCGGCAAGCTTCAAATTAAATTCAAGCAGCATGGAGATGGAAGGCTCGTCATCGACGATTAATATTTTCTTCTTCATCGTTTATGATCTCCTTTTCGTGCAATTATAATTGTATTATGGCAGTCATTTTTTTGCAGGAGATTATCCAAACGTAAAAGCTATGTAAAAACTAGAAGGGGAAGGTTAACAATGGCATTCCATATCGTACTCGTCGAACCGGAAATTCCGGCTAATACTGGCAATATTGCGCGTACTTGCGCGGCAACAGGCACGATTCTCCATCTTGTAAAGCCGCTCGGCTTTAATACGGATGACAAAACACTTAAACGCGCTGGTCTGGATTACTGGTATGCGGTCGAGATTCATTACCATGACTCTTTCCAAGAGCTGAAAGACCAGTACCCAGAGGGGCGGTTCTTCTGCGCAAGCACGCGCAGCTCGCAAGTGTACACGAAGCACAGCTACCGGGACGGCGACTTCTTTGTTTTCGGCAAAGAGACGAAAGGGCTGCCGCAGGAAATTCTTGATGCACATCTGGATACATGCATTCGAGTGCCGATGACAGATAAGGTAAGATCGCTGAATTTGTCAAATTCCGCGGCGATTGTCGTATTCGAGGCGCTGCGCCAGCTTGATTTTCCCGGTTTAGAATAAAACATTTAAAAAATGTTAACTTTCAAAATATTAAATGTTACACAATACTAAGAAATTTTAAAAAGTTGAAGGAATTACAGTTTCATTATCGAATCCTTGTAGAAAGCGATAATTGTCATAACATGTTAGCTTTCAAAATGCAACTTACAGGAGATGTGGAATTGTGAAACCGGCTGGTGTTGTGCGTAAAGTGGATCAATTGGGTCGAATTGTTTTGCCCAAATCGCTGCGCAAAAGATATTCGATGAATGAGGGGGATCCTGTAGAGATACTGGTCCAAGGGGATCAAATTATTTTGGAGCGGTACCGTCCTCGCTGCGTATTCTGCAATACGCTGGACGATGTGCGCGAATTTAAAGAACGTTATCTGTGTGCAGTTTGCATGACCGAGATGACTGGACTGCGCCGGGGTTAACGAGTGCAGTTCTTGTGTGAAATGGAATGAGTGTAAACAAAAAGAAGCTTTCGGCGAATGTTGAAGAACAATCGCTGAAAGCTTCTTTTTTAAGCAAAGAACTTGCGCTGCCATCGCACAGGAGAGCGCGGTCGTTCTTGCTGATGTCCATCTTACATGCCGCTAGTCTTATCGTCGTTGTAAGACGCAGTGAGCATTGCAATTAGGAACAAGGCTGTAACGGTGAGAACGATTAGAAAATTAATGGTCATTCTTCTTACCTCCTATACTGCATGTTGCATACTAATTATTATAACCAACGCTGTTCAAAAAGAAAACGATCTAAGTTGTGAACAAGTTGTTACAGGAGTATGCTATTTCATAGGCAAGGTTGTCGAACTTTGTTGTGGTTTGGAGTTGCCCCCTTCCCGCTTTGAGCGTAAAATGTTTTATAAAGGAAAGGGAGTGGACGATAGTGGAATATCGGTTCTCAGACAATGTGCAGCGGCTTCAATCCTCGGCCGTTCGCGATATACTTAAGCTAACGCAAGGTAAAGAAATCATTTCATTCGCCGGCGGTCTTCCGGCGGAGGAGCTATTCCCGCTTGAGGCGGTTCGGGATGCGGCGGAGCGTGTGTTCCGTACAGGCAAGAACTCGCTTCAATATGGCCTTACTGAAGGCTTCCTGCCTCTACGTGAGCAGCTATGCGTCCGGATGGCGCAGAAAAATATGCATGTTGCGCCTGACGAAATGATTGTTACGACTGGCTCGCAGCAAGCGATTGACCTCGTTACGCGAGTTCTTATGAATCCCGGCGATGTCGTGCTCGTCGAGAACCCGACCTATCTGGCAAGCCTGCAAGTATTTAACCTTAGCGGACTTACTGTTGTGCCTGTCGAGAGTGACAAAGATGGTATGATCATCGAAGAAGCTGAGCGTCTGATGAAACTGCATAAGCCTAAGATGGTTTATGTTGTTCCGACCTTCGGCAATCCAACAGGACGCGTATGGAGCTTGGAACGCCGCAAAGGGCTGCTTGAACTGAGCCATCGCTATGGCGTTGCTATTCTTGAGGATGATCCATACGGCGAAATTAAGTTCGATCCGAATGCAAATTATCCGACCCTGTTCTCCCTTGACGGCAAAGCAGGTCATGTTATTTATACAAGCACGTTCTCGAAGACAGTTGCACCGGCGCTGCGTACCGGCTGGGCGATTGGTAATCGGGAAGTAATCAGCAATATGGCAAAGGCGAAGCAAGCGGCGGATCTGCACTCCAGCACATTGGACCAGCAGACGCTGGATCAGCTGCTGCAGCATTTCCCGTTGGACGATCACATTCGTACCATTAGCAAAGCTTATGGCGAGCGGCTGCAGCAAATGCAGAGCCTGCTCACGCAGCAGGGCTGGAGCGATGTGAAATGGGTGGAGCCGAAGGGCGGCATGTTCCTGTGGCTTGAGCTGCCGGAAGCACTTGATTCGGAAGCGCTTCTGCGTGCTGCGGTGAAGAAGAACGTGGCATTCGTACCAGGAGCGTCGTTCTACGCGGCGGATCCACAGCGCAATAAAGCGCGGTTGAACTTCACGTATACGACAGGCGAGCGCATGGCGACGGGAATCACGCGATTCGCGGAGACGCTTAATGAGTTTTTGGCACGCTGCTAGATCCGAGAGAGCATGAGGGTAATAGCTGCGCTGTTGAATGTTCTTTCGATCGCTGTTGTATTCGGATTCCTTTTAACAATATGAACATGGTTGGAATCCGAATACAAAGGCGAACACTAACGTTTCTCCAGAATCATTCAACCGCTCCACTATTACTGACATGCTCATCGGTTTAAAAAGAACAAAAAAACCTCTAGCGGCTTTGCAGCGCTAGAGGTTTTTGCGTTTCACAGATCAATAGCTTAAGCCTCGACGAGAACGAACTTGCCGTCGCGGATTTCTAACGGAGCGCATTCGAGTGTTTCGCCAGGCACGTTCGTTGACTCGCCTGTATGTGCGTCGAAGCACCAGTAGTGCAGAGGGCAGACGAGCTCGTTCAGATGAGGGCGGACGATGCCGCCTGCATGCGGGCAAATTGCCGAGATCAGGGTGTAGCGCTGCTCTTCGCCTTCTTTGCGCTTAGCCTCTACAATATAGTGAGGCTGCATATCGACTTTTACATGCGCTGGGAAAGCTGTGAAATCCTCAACATTTCCAATTACTTTCACTGCATTTGACTCGCTCATTCGTAAATTCGCTCCTTTAATAATATGTACTTATTATGGCTGTTTGGCCCCTTGTTTCTTCCGCCACGCCTCCACGATTTCTTCGTGTGCAGCAAGCGCTGCAATCCCCTCGGGCTTCAGCCCATATAAGCCGCGCTCGATGCGCGTGAACCACTTGTAATAGTCATCCCGCACAATCTGGCCCGTATTCGCCACATCCGTCAGCTTCTTGATCGCGCTTGGAGACAGTTGCCCGTGCTCTCTGATCGCCCAAGCGACGCGGATCGCTTTCTCTTTATACGCGGTCATGAGCTTTCGTCCTGTGCTGCCCCCGGTATTGTAATCGCCGCTTCGCTCGCGGAATTCCGTCAGCAGCTTCGCCTGCCGGGTTCGCCGCTGCCCGCGGACAGGGGGATCGCCAGGCTCGCAGAGCATTTCGAGCAGCGGCTCCTTCGTCTTGAAGAAGGTGACCGTCATCAGCCCGATTCCAAGCATCCGGCATAGCTCTGCAAGATCGCCGAAGCGTTGGTTGTGTGAGCCGCCCTTTTTACGATTGCGTTCTACTGCGAGAATAACGTTGCCGCCGAGCCGAAGCCGCTCAACCCCTTGCAGAAGCAGGGCGAGATTGAACGTTTTCTTCATCTCAACCAGAATCGTTTCTTCCGTTTGCGGATGAATGGCGACGAGGTCGCAATGCATGATTTCGCCCTTCACCTCATAGCCTTGTCTTTCAAAATACGACTTGATTGGCTTATACAGCTCAGTTTCATGTGTGATTGCCATGTGCGCGAACGCCCCTTTCCTTGCCGGCGGCAGCGAGGCGCCACTTTCGCGCAAGACGTAAGTCTTTGGAGATTATATCATATTCCTGTCCGCTCCTTCAGCCTCATTTTTGGCTTACAACGGATGTAATAACTTTATTGTGTCAGGTTAGAGCGGCATTCGTCGTTTCTTGCTGCATTCGACATTTTTCATACGGGTAGGCCGAGTCACATACAGGTTGGCATTTCCCAGCGTTTCCAATCGGCGAGCAGAGGTGAATAAGCTGTCTGTGCAACCGGAAGTGTTGTCAATCCATCGGGGAGAGGCGCGAAAATTGGCGGAATCTTGTTTAAAAAATAGGGCAACTTCCCTTAAGAAAGCGCATAGGAATGTAATACTTCAATAAAAAATGCCGGGCAGCTTTAGATGGCTGGATGGTCAACGACCCGCATTCGACGTCTTGTAATGAGCACCGGATGAACTGCGTATATGCTAACGAAGTGAGTTTTGCCTCTAGCAAAACTTATAGGAGGTTACGGCATGGATATTTTGAAACGAATATCGGCGTACAAGGCGGAAAGTGAGAAGCTAACTTGGAATGGTTCATTCAAGGACTATCTCGAGCTGCTAAGGCAAGATCCTACTCCAGCCATGACTGCGCATGCTCGTGTCTACGAAATGATTGAGTCATTCGGGGTGGTAGAGGAAGGCATCGGTACGAAGAAATACAAGTTTTTTGAGCAGGAGATATTTGGACTCGATCGTGCTGTAGAGAAGCTGGTTGAGGAGTACTTTCACTCATCGGCACGCCGACTTGATGTCCGCAAACGGATTTTGCTGCTAATGGGTCCAGTCAGTGGCGGTAAATCAACCATTGTTACGATGCTCAAGCGTGGACTCGAACAGTTCTCGCGAACAGAGCGAGGCGCTGTCTATGCGATTAAAGGGTGCCCGATGCATGAAGAGCCGCTTCATCTCATTCCGCATGAGCTGCGGGCGGAGGCGGAGCGCGAGCTCGGCGTCCGGATTGAGGGTAGTCTGTGTCCTTCCTGCCAGATGCGCGTAAGAACCGAATACGGCGGTGATATCGAAAATGTTCAGGTTGAGCGCGTAGTTATCTCCGAGGAGAGCCGTATCGGTATCGGAACATTCAGTCCGTCAGATCCGAAGTCTCAGGACATCGCGGATTTGACTGGCAGCATCGACTTCTCGACGATTACTGAGTTCGGATCGGAATCGGATCCCCGTGCCTACCGTTTCGACGGTGAGCTGAATAAAGCGAACCGCGGTCTGATGGAGTTCCAAGAGATGCTGAAGTGTGATGAGAAGTTCCTCTGGAATTTGCTCTCGCTCACCCAGGAAGGCAACTTCAAGGCCGGCAGGTTCGCCTTGATTTCGGCTGATGAGCTCATCGTGGCGCATACGAACGAAACCGAGTATAAGTCGTTCATCGCCAATAAGAAGAACGAAGCGCTGCAGTCCCGGATGATCGTCATGCCGATTCCGTATAACCTCAAGGTGTCGGAAGAAGAGAAAATCTATAAAAAGCTGATCGGGCAAAGTGATATGAAGCATATTCATATTGCGCCGCATGCGCTCCGCTCGGCAGCGATCTTCTCGATTCTGACGCGTCTGAAAGAAACGAAGAAGCAAGGTATGGACCTCGTCAAAAAAATGCGTATGTACGACGGCGAGGAAGTGGAAGGCTATAAAGAAGCCGACCTGAAAGAAATGCAGTCGGAGTATATTGAAGAGGGTATGTCCGGCATTGATCCACGTTATGTCATCAACCGGATTTCCAGTGCTCTCATTAAGCAGGATCTGCAATGTATCAACGCCCTTGATGTGCTCCGCGCGCTGAAGGAAGGGCTTGATCAGCACCCTTCGATTACGAAGGAGGAGCGCGAGCGGTACTTAAACTTCATCTCGACGGCTAGAAAAGAATATGACGGACTCGCCAAGAAAGAGATCCAGAAGGCGTTCGTTTACTCCTTCGAAGAGTCTGCAAGAACGCTGTTCGAGAACTATCTCGACAACATTGAATCCTACTGCAACTGGTCGAAGATCAAAGATCCGCTGACCGGTGAAGAGATGGATCCAGATGAGCGGCTTATGCGTTCCATCGAGGAACAAATCGGCGTCTCTGAGAATGCGAAGAAGGCGTTCCGCGAAGAAATATTAATTCGGATCTCCTCCTATTCGCGCAAAGGCAAGAAGTTTGACTATTTCAGCCACGAACGTCTGCGTGAAGCGATTGAGAAGAAGCTGTTTACCGATCTGAAGGATATCGTCAAAATTACCACCTCGACGAAGACGCCGGACGAGAAGCAGCTCAAACGAATTAACGAAGTGACCAAACGGCTTATCGACGAGCATGGCTATTGCCCAGTTTGCTCCAATGAATTGCTGCGCTACGTAGGCAGCCTGTTGAATCGGTAAGAAAAGATGCCGCAGTACGCTGTCACAAGCGTGCTGCGGCTTTCCTTTGATAAGAGGTTTATGGCACATGCGTAATGTTAAGCAGCTCCAGTTATGATAAAATAGGAACATAAGTTCTTATTTTATTGTGAAGGAGTGTTGAACATGCAGCTGCTGCTATTGAATGAAGACGATCAGCCGGTATGGCTCGGGCTGGATGAGATTTGCATGGTCACTGCGTCGCCGAAAGGGCCTGTATTTATTGCCAAAGACGGGACAAGCTGTCGATATCCACTTACGATGGAGCAGCTTTCAGCGGCTCTTTGTAATTACGGATATGAGCGAATCGACCGGAATGTGATTGGTAATGTAGCGGCAGCTACAAGCTATGACCCGGCCAGCCGCAAGCTGGCATTCCAGCAGCAAGATGACTCTGAAGCGGGAGAGCTGTTATATGCGACTGTCTCCACGACGAACGTTTCGAAAGTAAAGCATTTAATTGTTCGTGAAGATGATTATTGGAAAAGCGCCTATCTCGCTGCGTGAGCATAGTATGAAAAGATGCCGGATGGGCGTCAGATCGGACATGTGATTATTGTAAAGGGTAAAAGGATCATCGATTATCGTCCAATCACCATGTCATATAAGTTGACACCATTGTTCGGTTTTGATATCATTTAAGTAAATAACAGGTAATAATTCGTTCATGGCTTGGACAATGTTTGACAAAAGCTGACATGAGATTGACACTGAAGGTGTTGGAGGCGGTAACGATGTCGATGGCGATGAAATCCGGTTTTAATCAGTACGATTCGCAATCATTCTACGACGAAATGTTCGATCGCGAGTCAAAGGTGCGAGAACATTATGAAGGTGTTCATCGAACGTTCGCCCGTATGAAGCCGCCTGAGCTTGCTGCGCGCCACACGAAGATCCAGCAGCGCATGCTGGAAGAAGGAATTACGTTCACCTTATATGCCCAAAATCAAAATGAACCGCTTGAGCGGACCATTCCTTTCGATTATATCCCTCGTATCATTCCGCGGCACGAATGGGAAGGAATCGAACGGGGCATGAAGCAGCGAGTACAGGCGCTTAACGCCTTCATCCGTGACATCTATCATGAACAGCGGATTGTGAAAGATGGTATTATTCCAAGGCAAATGATAATCAGCAACAAATACTTTCGCCCGGAGATGGCCGGGCTTCATGTGCCGCAGAACGTCTATATGACTGCTTCTGGCATAGATTTAATAAGAGACGAGATGGGTCAGTATTACGTGCTTGAGGACAATCTTCGCACCCCGTCTGGATTCTCGTACTTGTACAAAGGAAGAAGCCTCATGAGCGAGCTTTTCCCCGACTTGTACTTGTCGAGTACGGTTTCGGACATCGAACGAAGCCTCAATGTTTTCCTCGGTTCGCTGCGCAGCTTGGCGCCTTCAGGGAAGCGGGATCCACTCATTGTGCTGCTGACTCCCGGCGCATACAACTCCGCTTATTTCGAGCATGCATTCCTGGCACAGCAAATGGGCATCCATCTTGTTGAGGGACGCGACCTCGTGTACAAGGATCACAAAATCTATTTGCGCGACCTTCGCGGTTTGCGGCAAGTAGACGTCATCTACAGGCGGCTTGACGATGATTTCTTGGACCCGCTCGCTTTTCAAGCGGATTCGCTGCTTGGTGTTCCGGGGCTCATGAACGCATACAGGGCGGGCAATGTTGCGATTGCCAATGCACCGGGAACGGGAGTTGCAGACGATAAGGCCGTCTATGCCTATGTGCCGGATATGGTTCGGTATTACCTTGGCGAAGAGCCGATTCTGAACAATGTGCCGACTTATATTTTATCGCGCAAGGAAGACAGAGAATACGCGCTTGAGAATTTGAATCAGCTCGTCGTTAAAGAGACGTCGTTATCCGGCGGCTATGGCATGCTGATTGGACCAGCAGCAAGCGCGAAGGAAATCGGCGCTTTCGCCGATGCGATTCAGCGTGATCCGAGCCGCTACATCGCACAGACGACGATGAATCTCTCGCGTGCACCGGTCATGCTTGGCGGCTCGATGCAGCCGCGCCATATTGATTTGCGCGTGTTCGTGCTGATGGGGACGCAGACGCATGTCATCCCTGGAGGGCTTACGCGTGTTGCGCTGCAGGAAGGCTCGCTTGTCGTCAACTCCTCGCAAGGCGGAGGCGTGAAGGACACCTGGGTGCTTAGTCGCTAATGTCGGAAAGTATGAAGCGGAGGGATCTATGATGCTGAATCGTAATGCAGAGGCGCTGTTCTGGATCGGGAGGTACATGGAACGAGCGGAGAACCATGCCCGGCTTATAGATATACATTATCATTTGCAAGCCGATGATATGTCGGTTATTCCAAGAGGGGAGCCTGGCGAGAAGGCGCAGACTCTCTGCAAATGGGGACGCATCGTGGATGCGCTCGGCAGCCGTGATACCTATGAGCAGCTATATGACACGTATACGGAGCGTGATGTGATCCATTACATCACACTGGACCGTGACAACAATAATTCGCTTGTTACTTGCGTCAACTATGCCCGCGACAATGTGCGGACGATGCGTGAGAAGCTGCCAAGCGAGCTGTGGGATGTGACGAATGGGTTCTATCTATGGCTGCGCGAGAAGCAGGACGGCGACTTTACAAAGGAATCGCCGCATCAGTTTTTTGGCCGGATAAAAGAGTGGACAGCGCTATTCTATGGGGTTACGCAGTCGGTCATGCCCCGTGAGAATGAGTGGCATTTCATTGAGTGCGGCCGTTACTTGGAGCGGACGGAGAATACGCTGCGCATCTTGCAGTCTGCTATTATGTCTCGGACGATGATCTATCCGGATGTGGAAGGAAGTAATGACCTCTATCCGTTCCTTCAAGCGGTGCTTCGTTCCGTGAGCGGCTACCAGCCGTTCCGCCGCTATTATGCCGATGCTCTCTCGCCTGAGGCGATTATGGAATTCTTGATCTTAAGCGAGGTGTTTCCGCGCTCGGTTCATTACTCGCTGGATTCGCTCGATGAGCATCTGCGCGGCATTCAGCTGCAGGAGAAGCAGCTGCGCGTCGCTCATGACCGGATCATCCGCCAAGTCATGAAGCTGAAGGCGGAGCTCGCTTGCCTCGAACGGGATGATTTGCACATCCAGACCGAAGGTCATGTGACGGGTGAATTGCTGCAGGCGGCAGGACAGCTTGGCGCGTCGTTCGCATCTACCTTTTTTCGTATGGGGGAGGTCAGCGCATGAAGCTGTTCATAACGCACACGACACAATATTCGTATGGAGATCCGGTGATGGACAGTGTCAATGAGCTGCGACTGACGCCATTCACGAACGAGCAGCAATCCTGCTATCAGCATTCAATCTCAGTGGAGCCGAATTCGCCTCTCTTCAGTTACTATGATTATTTCGGCAATCGGGTCCATGTGTTCTCGGTGAATAATTCGCATAAAAGCCTTAAGATTCGGACGCAAATGACCGTGGTGACCAAAGAGGCGATTAAGCCGGAGCAGGGCGAAGAGGCGATGATTCCGCAGGAGGCATGGAGGTATTTGGCTTCTGACGGGGCGGTCAACGAATTTGCGGAGTATTTGCTTCCGACCGAATATACCGGCATTACGCCTGAGGTGGCTGCTTTTGCGGAAACGCCGGTAGAAGGCGGTACGAATGAGTTGGAACGGCTAGGCGTGTTTGTCTGGTTGTCCTGCGTCTCGAATCGCATCCGCAATGAATTCGTGTACGATACGGAAGCGACGAACGTGCACACGATTGCAAGTGATATGATTCACAGGCGGCGCGGCGTATGCCAGGACTTTGCCCATCTCATGATTGCGGCATGCCGGGCTAAAGGAGTGCCTGCGCGCTATGTGAGCGGGTATCATTTTGTCGGTGATTTACAAGGCGGCAGCGCGGACTTTGAGCAAGCTTCGCATGCATGGGTGGAAGCTTATGTGCCGGGGTTAGGGTGGTGCGGGTTTGATCCGACCAATGACGCGCTAGTCGGCGAGCGGTATGTGAAGCTGGGGCATGGACGTGATTACAAGGATATTGTGCCGGTCAAAGGCGTTTATCGCGGAACGGCCGAAGCGCTGCTGAGCGTCGCAGTTGATGTGAAACGGATAGATGAATAATTCCGATGGGTCCAGGGCAATTTGAATGAATTCCAAAATTCAGCTGTCATGGAGGGTTGCCGCCAATGAAACATCTTGTCGTTATTGCACATCCGAATCCAGAAAGCTTCAATCATGCGATTGCGAAGCGGCTTATTAGCACGCTTCAAGAGAAAGGGCACGAAGTAACCATCCGCGACCTCTATGGGATCGGATTCGAAGCCGTGTTGAGCATGAAGGACTTCGGAGCGTTGCGCGCAGGTGATATACCGTCAGATATTCGTGCAGAGCAGCAGTACATTAGCAATGCCGATGTTCTGACGTGGATTTATCCGATCTGGTGGACAGGCTTGCCGGCGATTCTCAAAGGCTACGTTGATCGCGTCTTCGCGTACGGCTATGCGTACGCATACGGCGATGACGGCAATATTGAGAAGCTGCTAGCTGGCAAGAAGGGCTTCATCATCAATACGCACGGAACGCCAACCGAGATTTACGAGTCAATCGGTATGCTAGGTGCGCTTCAGAAGACGTCGGATACCGGCATCTTCGAGTTCTGCGGCATCGAAACAGCGGGTCATCTGTTCTTCGGCAGCGTGCCGCAGGTAGACGACGCCGCGCGGGAAGCGATGCTGAAGCGGGTCGAGGATGAGGCAGGACGGTTGTTTTAGCGAGGCTGTAGAGGCAAGAGCTCCGTGGTAGCTGCCCATTGCAGCCACGAGAGTGCCAAATTAGTAATCTAAGCAGTGTAATAGCCGATTTTCAAGCGCGAAGAGATCCTATATGATCTCTCAGCTCCAGAAAGAGAAGATCGCATCCCCCGGAGCCATACACATGGCTGACTCCAGAGGATGCGATCTTCTCTTTTTTACAAACCCTTATATGAACTTCCGGCTCGTCTTCTTGCCGTCGCAGCTGAACACGATGCGTTTGTCCTCGACGATGGTTTCCAGGTGAACCGATTTGCCCCACAGCTGCACGACGTGAGGGAGCGTGCGCTCCACATATTTCAGATCAAGCTCTACGCCCTCGTACTTGTGGAACAGGAACATCTCGCCGACGCGGTTGAAATCCCCGTCTACGACGACTATGCTCGGGAAGCCGCCGTTGACGCGCGAGAACACGAGCTGCTGGCGCACGGATTCCCAGGCTTTCTCGGTAATTTTCCACTCCGCGCCTTTCTTCTCGAAGATATAAAGGTCGAGGTCGTCGACGAGCTGCTTCGTCAAATAATTGCGCAGGAATGAGATGTCGGAGTCGAACTCGCGCACCTCGAATATTTTGTCACGGCCCATGCCGGGCTTGCGTCCCTGGCGTTCCTGTTCTTCTCGAGTTGGATGATCCCACCGGCGCTCGATATCCTCGAATATCTTCAGCCCGAGATAGTAGGGATTCAGCGAGTGTCTTGATGGCTGCACGACCGCCGAATTGAGCTTCGCGAACTCGATCGTTTCCTCGCTCGTTAGGTCGAGCTCTCTCAGGATCCGTTGATGCCAGTAGGAAGCCCAGCCTTCGTTCATAATCTTCGTCTCGATCTGCGGCCAGAAGTAGAGCATCTCATCCCGCAGCATGGACATAATGTCACGCTGCCAATCCTGCAAATTCGGCGAATACTCTTCAATGAACCAGATGAGATCCTTCTCGGGCTGCGGCGGGAATTTCTTCGTGTCGGAGCCGCTCTTGGCTGCGTTGCTCGCTTGTTCCTTCTCCTCTTGGTCGAGATTCCATAGGTCGTCGTATTGCGAAATGCGAGGCGTCTTAATCAATTGATTTTCCTTATTCAGCAGCTCAATATACTGTGTTTTGTCCAGCTTATATGGCCGGATTATCGTCGAATCGACGTGCTCCTGAATCGCCAGAACAGCATCTATGAACTTCTCGACCTCATCGGTGCCGTATTCCATCTCATATTGGCTGACCCGCTCAGCGGTAGCCGACATGCTCTCGACCATATTCCGGTTCGTAGCGCTAAAGCGCGCATTGTTCTTGAAGAAGTCGCAGTGAGCAAGTACGTGAGCGACGATCAGTTTGTTCTGGATGAGGGAGTTCCCGTCTAGCAGAAAAGCGTAGCAAGGATTCGAGTTAATAACGAGCTCATAAATTTTGCTAAGGCCAAAATCATACTGCATCTTCATCTTATTGAAAGTTTTCCCAAATGACCAGTGGCTGAACCTCGTTGGCATGCCGTAAGCGCCGAATGTATAGATAATATCGGCAGGGCATATTTCATACCGCATCGGGTAGAAATCGAGGCCGAATCCTTGAGCAATCTCCGTTATCTCATCAATAGCTCGTTCGAGCGCTTTGACCTCATCCTGGTGCAAATTCGTTTCCCCCTTGTCGTGCAATTGTGCTTCATAGCTATATGTATGGGGACGAAAGTGGTGATATGTGCTTTTTTTGGGTATGGGAAATGGTAGATGAATATTTAACCAAGCCGTGATATGATTAGTTCAATAGAACTAGTAGATGTGAGGGTTGAGCTATGTCCAGAGAGCTATCTGTCGCCCACTGCCCAGGCTGTGGCAACGTTTTTCAGAAAAATTTGCGCAATCTATGTTCGGACTGTTCAGCGGCGGAGGATGCAGAGCTGAATGCGCTTGAACAAACACTCAGACGCAGCCGCCACTTGACGAATGAGCAGCTCTCCGAAGCCACTTCGGTCGGTGTTTCCCGGATTCGTTCGCTGATTCGCCGTGGAAAGCTGAAGCTATACGATTATCCGAACTTGGCCGATGCATGCGATCTGTGCGAATCGCCTGTCCGTCAAGGCAAGCTATGTACGAAGTGCGTGAGCCGACTCAAAGGAGATATTGCCAAAGATTTGGAGCAGAAGAGCCAGAAGAAAGAGCATGTGTTCTTATCCAAGTTTAGACGCTAGAGATGGGCACCGGCTTGCTCCAGCAATGCAGCAATTTCGTTGAAACGTCTGCGCTTCGCATGCCGGAGAGGGGTAACGCCTTCCTTATCGGGGATATTCACATCCGCGCCGTGCTCGATGAGCAGCTTCGCGACCTCGATATGATTCTGGCTGTTATTCCCGAGCACGATGACTTCCATGAGCGCTGTCCAACCGAGATTGTTAATATGATTGACGTTAATATCGCTACCCGTCAGCAGTTCGCGTACGACATCGACATAGCCGTGTTCCGAGGCAGGGATGAGAGCAACGCCGCCGTAACGGTTCCTAATCCGCGTGTTCGCACCAGCAGCGAGCAGCAGCTTGACGATTTCCAAGTGACCTTGAGCGCCAGCATACAAGAACGGGTTGTCCAGAATATGATCCTGTTTGTGAATGTCTGCGCCAGCATCGATCAATAATTTGGCGATAATCGGATGGTTCGCGTGAGTAGCGACAAGCAGCGGCGTACGGCCGCGCTCATCCGTTGCGTTAATATCAGCACCTGCATCAATCAGCGCTTGAACGGCGTCGGCATCGCGGCGAGCAACCGCTTGGAATAGGTTGTTCATAATGGGATTACAGCCTCCTTGTCTGGATAAACTTGGATTCCATTATACGATGCGCTCTATAATCGGAACAATAGGCTGCAGAAATAGGCGAAAGCCGCAGTTGCGTAACGACCGCAGCATATGGTAATGTAATCGTAACTAATGAGAAGGAGGTGAAGGTAGGATGAATGCAGAGAAGGTGAACGACCGTGTTAGCCAGCTTCCAATTGCGATGGCTGGCATCGTGCATGTTTTTGGACCTAACGGGATCAGTCTGTCCAAAAACACGAACACGGTTACACCACTCATGCGAAGACGCCTACCTTAGACCTCGATCGGATTATGACCGAAGAGTCGCGGGCAATTTGCCTGCGGCTCTTTTTCTTGTATCTATAATCAGGGATCGGGCCAAGGTAAGGCGGTGCTTCCGACTTTATTAGGAGGATTCCATTATGATAATTGTAAATGGCGGGCATATAAAAAAATATTACGGGGCGAACCTCGTCCTCGAAGACGTGACATTCGAAGTGCAAGAGAAGGAGCGTATCGGACTGGTCGGCCGCAATGGAAGCGGTAAGTCGACGCTTATCTCGCTGATCGCCAAGCTCTCGAAGCCGGACGAAGGCATGCTCACGATACGTAAAGAGCTGCGAATCGGCTATTTGGCACAAATACCAGCGCATTGGGATGACGGTTTAGTATACGACGTGCTGGCCTCAAGCTGCAAAGAGCTGCTTGCGTGCAAGGCTCGCATGACGGAGCTGGAGCAGCAGATGTCGGATCCAAATTCGGTGGCAGGCGATTCGCAGCGCCTAGAACGGCTGCTTGCCGATTATGCAAAGCTGCAGGAGCGGTTCCAGATCGAGGGCGGCTACGAGCTTGATGCGAGGATTGATACGGTGGCGAACGGGCTGCAAATTCCGAAGGCGATGTATGAACGAAGCTATGCGTCGCTCTCAGGCGGGGAGAAGACGAAGATTGGGCTTGCCGCACTGCTGATTAGCAAGCCGGAGCTGCTGCTGCTCGATGAGCCGACGAACCATCTGGATCTGCAGAGCGTCGCTTGGCTGGAGTCGTATCTGAACGGCTACGACGGCGCATGTTTAGTCGTCTCGCATGACCGGGCTTTTCTAGATCATGTCGTTAGCAAAATCATCGAGCTGGAGGATGGCGAAGCACAGAGCTATCATGCGAACTACAGCGGTTATGTGAAGGAGAAGGAAGAGCGGCTGCTGCAGCAGTTCGCCCAATTTCAAGAGCAGCAGAAGCAGATCAAGAAGATGAAAGAGTCGATTAGGCAGCTGACGGAGTGGGGGCGTAATGGCGGCGGCGAGAAGTTCTTCCGCCGGGCGGCCTCGATGCAGAAGGCGCTGGACCGAATGGAGAAGGTGAAGCGGCCGGTGCTTGATCCGAAGAGCGCTGAGTTCCAGCTGAAGCCGGAGGACCGTTCGGGGAAGCGAGTTGTAACGATGACGAACGTGAGCAAGCGTTACGGCTCTAAAGAGCTGCTGAACGAAGCGAATGGCTTGCTGCTGTACGGTGACAAGATCATGCTTCTCGGGCGCAACGGCACAGGGAAGTCAACGCTGTTCAAAATGATTACGGGGGAAGAGTCGCCCGATGACGGTATGATTGAAGTAGGTGCGCGGGTCGAGATCGGATACTTGGCGCAGCAGGAGTATCCGGCGGACGATAAGAAGAGCATGCTCGTTTATTTCCGTGAGCAAGCAGCGATGGAGGAAGGCGAAGCGCGGTCACACTTGGCCCGGTATCTTTTCTATGGTGCTGATGTGTTTAAGAGTGTTAGCCAGCTCTCTGGCGGCGAGTGGACGCGGCTTAGGCTTGCGCTTCTCATCCTGAGGAAACCGAACCTGCTCCTGCTCGATGAGCCGACGAACCATATGGACATCGCGGCGAGGGAAGCGCTTGAAGAGGCGCTAGAGGATTTTCCGGGTACGATTCTTGCTATTTCACATGATCGCTACTTCATTAATAAGCTTGCGAGTCAAATCTGGGAGCTGCGGAGCGGCCGAATAGATGTTTACCAGGGCAGCTATGACGATTATGCTGCGAAGCGAGATCAGCTGCTTGCGGCAGAGAACGCCTGGGCTGCGGCTGTTCGTGCAAAGCCAGCTGCGACATCGCAATCAGTGACGATGCACGCTTCCAACAAGCAGCCAACCAAGTCGGCGTCTTCTTCTGCGGACGGGGCGAAGCTGGAAGCTCGCATTGAGCAGGTGGAGAAGGAGCTCTCCTTGCTTGATGCAGAGCTCATGGAGCAGGCGATGCTGCTTCAAGCAGAGGAGCTAACGAAGCGATGGGCGCATAGAGAAGAACTGCAGCAGCAGTTAAATGAGCTATATGTGTGCTGGGCTGAGCAATGATTTGTCGAATTATGAGAAAAAACTGGTAGTAAGTGGACGGCCATGTGATATAGTTAGAGGGAAAAATAACTATATTTTCCTAACGGGAACTTGTCTATATCAAGAGGAGTCGATATTGCTGCTATGCTGTCCATTTTGGTGCAAGAATTTCATGGATTGCTTTACATTTTAACAGCATGTATGATGATCCTCATTGTAAAGCCGATTGCTATGGTTAAGGTTAAGCAGAGAGGCCTGCTGTTCATCGCGATATTCGTATTGTTAAGCATCTGTTACATGCTGATGGAGACGACCGATCCTCTTGTGTTCGCTTTGTATCTCATTCCGATTCCGACCGCGCTTGGCGCCATGTTTGAAGGTTGGTTGGCAGGATTGGTTGCCTGGGCTGCTTTTCTTGTATGCGGGTATTGGATTGTGGGGACGGAGCCCGTCGCGACGGTGGTAGGCACTTCCGTAATCTTGCTGCTCGGCATTCTGTTTCATCACAGATGGCTTCGTACATGTGAGCTCAGCCAGCTGATGTACAGGACACTGCTGCTTATCTCTATCTACGAAGCTGTTTATGTTGGCATCTACTATAAGCGCGGGTATGAGGTTGAACTCAGCTCGCTTGCTGTTATATTGGCGGGGACGTTCCTGTCTGCTGCGCTCGTATTCTTCGCATACTATCAAGTAAGGAATCACGAGCGGATGCAAGAAGAGCTGTACAATGCGGAGAAATACCATATGATCGGTCAGCTCGCCGCTTCCATCTCGCACGAAATCCGCAATCCGTTAACGACGACGCGAGGATTTCTGCAGATGATGGGCAAGCCGAATATTAACACCGAGTCGCTGGAGCGCTACCGGGCGCATGCGATTGAAGGCATTGAACATGCCAATTCCATCATCACCGACTATTTGAACTATGCGAAGCCGTCGATTGAGGATGCGCGCCCGATTGATGTGAAAGCAGAGATTAATGCGCTTATCCCGTGGGTTTCACCGCTGTCCGTGATGTCGAGCATCGAGATCAAGATCATCCATGAGCAAGAGGCGAGCTGCTACATTATGGGGGAGCCGAAGAAGTTTCAGCAGTGCTTGCTCAATCTGCTTAAGAACGCCATTGAGGCAATGCCAGGCGGCGGTGTGCTCACCATTACGACCAGGGTTGTCCAATCGAACGTATATATCCAGATTGCAGATACCGGCATCGGCATGAACAAGCTGCAGCTGAAGCGCATCGGCATGCCATTCTTCACGACGAAGGAGAAAGGGACTGGGCTTGGCCTCATGGTCGTCGTCAGTCTCGTGAAGGTGATGGGTGGTCAGATCGTATTCAGCAGCAAAACAGGAAAAGGCACTATTTGCGAAATTCGTTATGTTCTCTATGGATGACACAAAGGATGACACAAAAAAGAGCACCGCTTCTCTATCAGCCTGAAATGGCTCTTAGGGAAGCGGTGCTTTTGCATGCAGGACGGGTTAAGGCTGATCGACCGGCGGCAGCTGGCTCACATAACTGTCTGAGAGCTGGAGCAGCTTGAGTGCGCGGTTGTACTGGTCCTCCGAGGTGCTGGAGTTTGTCTGTACGGTCCCTTTCAGCGGGTGATGCGTACCGTCCTTATAGGCTGTGCCTGGGATGAATAGCTCATGATCGGTAATAACCGAACCGGAAGGCAAGTAATAACGTTCCGGCAGCATATTCGAAGTCTGATTAAGCAAGTCTTGTCCGAAGTGAATGTGATCGGCTAATGAGAAGCCAAGCAGATTCGAGACAGTCGGCATAATATCGGATTGCGCCCCGAGCTGCGGGAGCACTTGATGCGGCTCCTTGATGCCTGGGCTTGAAATAATGAGCGGTATGTTAATCATATCCGTCACTCCATAATCATGACCGTAAATCTCCCGCATAAGCGCCTTATCATCATTATTAAGCGAGTAGATCGGCAGACCGAGGTGGTCGCCGTAGATGACGAAGACGCTGTTGTCCCACAGACCGCGCTTCTTCAAGTCATCAATAAACAATCCCAGTGAATAATCGGCGTAGTTCTGCGCACGAATATAATCACCGACGAAAGTGCCATCATAACGATCAGGCAGCTCCAGCTTATATTTACCCTTAGGAATCGTAAAAGGGTGATGGGAAGACATCGTTATAAGCTGTGAATAGAACGGCTTGCCCGACTTCTGCATCGTGTCCAGCTGCTCCGCCGTTTTCTTGTACAGCACTTCATCGGATGGACCGAAGAATACCATATCGTCCGTTCCGAAGAAGGATTGATCGTAATATTTGTCCCAACCTAGCGCATTGTACAACTCTTTGCGATTCCAGAAGTCAACGACATTCGTATGGAACGTAGCGGTTTGATAACCGTTCTCCTCGGCCAGACGCGGCAGGCTCGGAAGCTTACGGTCGCTGTAGATCATCGTAGCGGCGCCGGTTGGAGGCGTGTAATACGACGTATTAACGACGAATTCAGCGTCGGATGTATTGCCTTGTCCGACTTGTTGATAGAAGTTAGGGAAGTACAGGTGCTCATGCGCCAATTTGTTCATATTCGGCGTAATTTCTTGACCGTCTATTTTCAAGTCGATCAGGAAATTCTGGAATGCCTCCATTTGAACGATAATCAGGTTTTTGCCGGATGCACTCTTCCAGTACTTCGGTGATTGCGGCTCCGTAATACCTTTTGCTTGATCGATCGTTTGCTGATTAATATCGGCCATCGGAATTTCCGGCATTTTGGAATCTGCGAAGATCGTGTAGAGCTCATAATTAAGAATACCCATATCCTCTGCCTTTACCAATTCGTTCATACTGGCGCGGTTGGGCAGGATGTTGAACAAGCACAGCGCAAGCGAGCATATGAACACAAGCGAAACGACAGCTTTGTTCAATGGCACTTGGCTAAATTTCTTCCAATTCTGCAGCTTCGACTTGCGAAGGAGCAGGAAGATAAAGACGATAATATCGAGGAAAATAAACAAATAATAAGGGTCGAGAAGAGAGAAGACGCTGCTCTTGACCGCAGTTACCTGATTTGCTTGCTCAAGTGCATGGTACGTTACGATAATGCCGAAATATTTATAATACATGATGACGGCAAACAGTATGGCCGTCACGAATAAGTTGGCCGTTACGTACAGGGCGAGCTTGCGTTTTGTAGCGAACCATTCGATTAAACAGAACAGGAGCCAGAAGAAAGGAAGCTCTGTAATGAATAACGTTAAGGATGGGCCTCCGTCGAAGATGACGAGGTAGGCTAGCATGCTTTTGACAACGAGAATGAGTGTGAAAAAAAGAAACGGCCTCATCTGCAGCAGCCGTTTAAGTTGCCTTATCGGCATGATGAAATCCTCCTACGAATTAATGTGCGTCGTTCCATAATAAACTCTCATCGTACATTATGCGCCTGTGCTAGATAGTTTGTCAAAATGGTAAATGCACACAAAGGCCCAGCTTAAGTGTATACTACTTATATCTTATGAATTCTCTATGAAGGGTAACGATTCTACTATGACTAGTATTCGAGCGATGGTCTCATCGCTTCGGTTGCAGCTCGGGCCAAGAGCCTGGCATAATTTCAGTTATGATGTAACCGCTTCCCTATTATTTAGCTTCTTCAACGTGGTCTTCAACCAGTTCTATATCCCGATGGCGATCCAACAAGGCGCATCGAATATTCAAGTCGGCCTCTTGTCGGCCGCGCCTGCAATCGGGCTGCTATTCTCCCCGATGTGGGCAGGCTGGATTGAACGTTCGCAGTCGCCGAAGCCGTTTATCATCGTGCCGAACTTTATCGCCAGAGCGCTTATTCTGCTGCCTGCATTCTTCGGCGTGCCGCTTGTCTATGTATGTGCAGCGCTTATGTTTCACATGCTTATGGGAATTCAAGCGCCGGCCTATGCCTCGTTAGTTGTGCGGATGTATCCTCCTGAGCATCGCGGGAAGCTGATGGGGAATACGAGGGTTGCTATGGGATTGATTATGATTCCGACGGCGTTCTTCATTGGCAAGTGGACGGATGTTTCCGGGCCGTCTGGTCCGCTGCTCTTCGCTTCCGTGACAGGAGTCATCTCGATTCTGGTCTTCAATCAGGTCAAAGCCCGCAAAGTTCCGCCGAGCGTTGGACAAGCCAAGAAACGGGCGTCGCTCCCCGAACAGCTGCAGCTTATTAAGCAGAAACCGGAGATCGGCATCTTCTTCCTCGCTTGCATGTTCAGCGGTTTCGGCAATCTCGTTGCGAATCCGTTGTATCAGATTATTCAAGTTAACCACTTAGAGCTGACGAATACCGAGATCGGCTTCGCGCGCATTGCGTATTTCTCGTGCCTGCTCGTGTCCTATATGATCGTCGGCAGCGTTATTGATAAACTGTCAGCCAAGCATACGGTCGTGTTCGGTTTTGCTGCTTTTGCAACGGTCCCGCTGCTCTACGCCATATTCGGTAATTATCCGGCGGTGCTAATCGGCAGCGGCATGCAAGGAATTGGCGATGCGATCTGGGACATCGGCTTCCTCGCCTATATGCTGCGCCTCGCTCCTGGACGCGAAGTGATCGTGTTCGGACTGCATCTCATGCTATTCGGCATCCGCGGCACGATCGGACCGCTGCTCAGCACGACGCTGTCGGAGGTCATCCCGATCGCAGATATTCTGTATGCGTCGGCGCTTTTTGGTATTGCGGGGGTTCTGACGTTTATGTTGTACAGCCGGAGCTCGTCTGGGAAAGTGCGGAAAGTGGAGCAGGTGTGAGTGGAATAATTTCAATAAAATGAGCAAGAGCTTCTATTGTCACGATGGATTCGTGGGGGTAGGGGCTTTTTTTAATTCTGAGCAGTAGAAGGGCCCCAGAGTCGTTTCATTCGCTGAAACTGCCTCATTTTCTTCTATCCATCTCCTGCGTTCCTTGCTCGATCATTCTAACGAATCGTATTGAGCTTATTTGCCTTAAAATCGCCATTTTGGAATTCTAAAGAACCTCAGCATCGTTATTTCGTGGTTTTTGAGCAGAAAAGCCACTTTTTGATCGAATAGCGCTTGTGAGATTCGTTAGAATTGTAAAACGTCGAGAATCGGTCGAATAGCGTGTATAGGATTCGTTAGAAATTCAGGTGTGCAGTTAGATTGCTTTAGTGCACAGCGAGCGTACGAAATTGATGCAAGTAGCCAAGTGATCGAGGTTCTGAAGCATTCTATCGTTACTCGCCGCCATCACAGTGGAGCAGAAAGGTCCGGCATATAAGCTGCAACGGAGCGGGGGCGACTGAATAGAAAGCCAACAGCTCTGCCAACGCGAAACAACGAAAAGACCTCCGCCCACTAACGTGGAACGGAGGTCTTCATACGTGGAACGTTAGTCCCGTTCGAATCCACTAAACAACCAACTCCCGCTTGCGGAAGAACGACTTCAGCGCGTTGTACACTTCGCCTTTCTCGCGGATGACGTAGTGCATGAAGTTCGGCAGGTTGATGTGCTTGTAGGCCGACATTAGCGTGCTGGAGCGGTTGTATTGGTTCACCTCGCCATAGCCGAACAGATTCGCGCGTTTGAGCAGCTCGCCGATCAGCTTCACGCAGCGCTCGTTGTCGCTCGTTAGGTTGTCGCCGTCGGAGAAGTGGAACGGATAAATGTTGTACACCGATGGAGGAAACCGGCTGTCGATAATATCGATTGCCTTAATATACGCCGACGAACAGATCGTTCCGCCGCTCTCGCCGCGGGTGAAGAACTCCTCCTCGGTAACTTCCTTCGCCTCGGTGTGATGCGCGATAAACACAATCTCCACATTCTCATATTGGTGCCGCAGGAAGCGAGTCATCCAGAAGAAGAAGCTGCGCGCCACGTACTTCTCGAAGGAGCCCATCGATCCGCTCGTGTCCATCATTGCCAGAATAACGGCATTGGACTGCGGCTTTATAATTTCCTCCCACGTCTTATACCGCAAGTCATCCGGCGAAATGCCGTGGATGCCAGGATCGCCATGCGTCGCATTCCGCTTCAGGTTCTCGAGGATCGTCCGTTTCTTATCGATGTTGGACATGATCCCTTTTTTCCGTATATCGTTAAAACGAATCTCTTTGGTCTCCAGCTGATCGCGATCCTTCTGCTTCAGGAACGGCAGCTCCAGCTCCTCGAAGAGCATCGTCTCCAGCTCCGCTAGGCTGATCTCTGCTTCGACAATATCGTCGCCTGGCTGATCGCCGGCGTTCTCGCCCTTGCCGCCTTTCTGAGCGGAAGCGGGGTCGACGCCGAGCACGTCGCCGACTTGGCTGTCGCCGTCGCCTTGGCCGACATGCTTATTTTTGTTGAAATTATAGACGAAGCGGTACTCGTCGAGACTGCGAATCGGTACTTTAATGACATGCTTCCCGTCGGACATGACAATGTTCTCTTCCGATACAAGATCGGGTAAGTTCTGTTTGATCGCCTCGCGAACCTTCTGTTGGTGTCTCGCCTGATCCTGATGCCCTTTGCGATGAAGCGACCAATCCTCACGCGACACGGTGTAAAGCGTTCCCTCATTATCTGCCATGCCTCCAGCACCTCCTCATACCGTTTAAGCTTGTTGTTATTCATTCTATTCAAGACTCGGACGGTTATGTGAACGAAAAAGCGCGGAGCTTCTAGCAATCTGTCAATCGGGACGGACTTAAGGCTCTATTCTTTCAATAGCCACGCTTCCCCAAGGGGCGGCTTTCACATCGACGACGAGATCGCCTGAACGCGCGCGCTCCTCCAGTGATTTTCCCGTATTCTCTGATACGTAATACTGCTCCAGCCCGTAATGGATACGGATCGTCTCGTCAGTGACGTACTGTACGCGGCCTTTCAATACTGCCTCGTCCGCGCCGTGAGAAGGTTTGCTGCGATAGACACCTTGCATCTCATACAAACCACCAGCACCAGCTTCCTGCAAAAGCACATACACGTTATCGCCGCGCTCTGCTTTCCGCCCCTCGGCCTTCCACTTCGACCAATCTGCATTATTAATTTTGTAATTAAGCTGTACATAATCGCCGTAGAGCTGGTCGCGTGGATCGACCGGAGCGGTCTGCAGCCGGATTTCTTTGCCTACCCAGAGCGCCGAGTAGTGGTAGAGAACAATGCCGGAGAGGAAGAGAAGCTGCATCGCAACGACCACTATGAGCCAGAAGGTCCCGCCACGTTTAGAGCGGTTATTTGTCGTCATGGCGATGTTCCTCCTCATCATGCAACTCGGTCAAAAACTGTTTTTTTCGCCGGTTCAAGAACCAGCTAAGCGCTAGCAGCAGTACGCCGCCGATGATGAAGAAGATTGATTTGTCCATAAAATCCCATGCCAGCTTTCCGTAAGCCGCCATCGTGCTCGTCAGGAACAGCAGCGTACCGAGGTTGATTTTGACCGCCCATTCTTCCGCATAGCCCCGCCATAGCAGGTAGAGGGAGAAAAGGAACAGCGTTATCAGGTAAGCGGCATCCGCGCCATGAGCGAGGTAGAAGAAGGGCAGCGCGAGAATCCAATCGACGCCCGAGGATAGTCGGCCGCTGCGATACTTGCCTGCAAGAGACAACCCGCAGAACAGCACGAGTGCAAGCGCGAACCAAACGGGCTGCGCGGCTAAGTCCTTCAAGAACGAGGAATCGTTCGAATCATTCCAGAACAGGACGATAAACAGATTGTGCACGAAAGCGGCGACGAGCGGAATCGCTTGGAACGGATACACCGATTTGCGTTCCTTCGTCCAATCCATAGCGGTATACAGCAGCCAGACCGGAATGAAGAACCAGGAGAACGCCCAGTCATGTACGGTCACAAGCAGTAAGCTCTGAATCGTGAAGCTTGCGGCGAGCAGCCACGCGAGCAGCGTATTTGGCCTGCGCAGCCAATAGAAGCCAAGCCCTATGATCATGATCGCAAACGCAACGTAGCTGAACTGGCTGAATTCCGTTGAGTTATACCATTGTAAGCAGGTGAAGATGAGCAGTGTGATGATGAAGAGATAGCGGCTCTTAATGAGCCACGTTAACAGAAGCCCTGCAGTACCCCACGCGATAAATGATGTAACGTCATATGCTTGCAAATGGAACATTTGACCGATGAGCACAATGCCTGCTCCGAAGGTCAGCAAGCCGAGCCCAATCAGAGCGACGCCGAGCTTGTCATAGCTTCTTCTGCGGAAAGCTTCGCCGGATGTATAGAAGCCGATCATCGCCGCCGCTATGATGAGAAGCCGGATGAGCTGCGGGATTTGCTGCCAATTCGCAGCGACAAAGCTGAGAATTCCGAGCCCGACGAGAATGCTGCCTAGCAGCGGAATGATGCCGATCGCACGCTTCTGCTGAGGGTAGAGCGCCAGGATGCGCTGATATTGCTCTGATGTAATAATGCCTTTCTGCGTCCATGATTGTCCTTCTTGCTGCAGCCACTTTCTATCCATGTGCGGCACCTCTTTCTTGCTTCTTACCTTCAGTATAATCATCGTTCTTGCAAAACATAGTACTAACTTTCCCTAGTACCGGAGATAAGTCTAATTCGCGCTTGTGCAAAATGTTATATTCGTTATAATACAACTATACAAATACGGATGAAAATGGTACAAAGACAAAAGGATAGGAGGGTTCGTATGCAGGATGGACGAATACCAATCTACCAGGTCATCCAGGAATATATTAAGAATCAGATTACGACCGGTTTCTGGAAGATCGGGGACAAAATCCTCACGGAGAAGGAATTGATGGAGAAGTTCGATGTAAGCCGCATTACGGTGTCGAACGCTCTAACGGGACTGGCGAAAGAAGGCTGGCTGTACCGGATTCAAGGCAAAGGCAGCTATGTGCAGGAAATGAAGAAACCGCTCGCCCACATGACGGGCGGCAGCGGCCCATCGACACAAGCAGGCACTCAGCAAGCGGACTCCCGCCGCATTATCGGCTTAATCATGCCTAACTTAAGCGATTTCTTCTCGATTCGTCTGAATGGCGGCATCAGGAAAGCACTATCGCAGACGGACTATAAGCTCGTCCTGATGTTCTCGGAGAATTCAACGGAACGCGAAGCTGTTGCGATTCGTGAATTGCTCGGCATGGGCGCTGCGGGTCTTATTATTTTCCCGGTTGATGCGGAGTCGTACAACGAAGAGATTCTTCGCCTGAAGCTGGATCGGTATCCATTCGTCATTATTGACCGGTATTTGTCCGGTATTGATACGCATTTCATCGGCTCAGACGGCGTGGAGGCATCGCGTCTTGCGGTTAATCACCTATACGAGCTTGGTCATCGCGACATTGCGATCTGTTCGGATGTGCCGCTCTCAACGACAACGATCGAGCAGCGGGTTTCCGGCTATATGAGAGCGCTCAAGGAGCGGGGCGAGATGATTAATCCGGCTCTCATGCTGACGGAGTTCCACATCAATCATGATGAAGCAGAGCTTGACCAGCAGCATCCGCTTTTCCGATATGTCAAGAACGGGCTTGCTACTGCATATATCGCCTTAAATGGCTATATGGCCATGCATTTGTACAAGATTGTTCGCTTCCTCGGTCTGGAAGTGCCGAAGGATCTGTCGATCGTCACGTTTGACAGCATATCGCCGAGCAAGGAGTTTAACTTCTTCACCTACATTGACCAGCACGAGCACGAAGTTGGACGAACAGCCGCCTTGCAGTTGCTTGATTTGCTGCAGCATCACAGTCTTTCATCGAGCGAAACAAAGTACCGCAAAATCATCATTCAACCGCATCTCGTGCCGAGCCAGTCAACGGCGCCTCTGCCACTGCGTACAAACAAATAACGTTTCTTTCTAAGTATGGAGAACCTTGCGAAAGGATCTTTTTGTAATGCGCTTAACAGGGCAAATCGTCTACTAAAAAAGGCGAATCTAGTTATTAACGCTTCGACAAAACCAGTCATTGACAGTAATTCGGCATTCGAAGTATTATGACGACATATTGTATATTACAATTGGCAGCTCATATGATTAACTAGAGTTAGGAGAGATGCTTCAATGCTTAACCCGGTAGTTGCACAAGGAGAGCTTACGGATACAGACCGTTTTATTTTTGAATCATGGGGATACATCATTATTCCTGACGTATTGAATGCAGAAGAAGTGCAGGCATGTCTGGAAGCTTCCAAACGCATTCACGATGCGGCTGGAACCGAAGGGTTCGGACAAGTTGGCCGTGGTTATGAAACGGAGCTCGCTCTGGAGAAGCTGATGGATCACCCGGCTGTGATTCCGAAAGTAAGAGGTATCTACGGTGACCGCTTCATTATGCAGTCCGGCTGGAATACGAAGCAGCCTGCCTTTGGTCCGGTGGGCGGCTGGCATCAGGACGGCTCAGGCGCGTATGACTTCAAGAAGCTGAGCTTCCATATACCGCTTCTTCAGCTTCGGGCGTCATTCTTGCTGACCGATCAGACGTTGCCGAGAATGGGTAATATGGAGCTGATCCCCGGCAGCCACCGCGCGCAGGTGCCAATGCCGGATTCGATTCGCAAAGAGAAGGGCGATATCTCCATCGGCCATGTCATCTGTGCCAAAGCCGGCGACGTCCTGCTGTTCCACAACGCCGTATGGCATCGGACTTATGCGCATGACGGAGACTATGACCGCTACACGATGCACTACATTTACAGCCCGCCATGGGTGAAGCCGTCGGATCGGCTGCAGAATTCGCAGGCGTTCCTCGACCGGACGACGCCGGTGCGTCGTGCGCTGATGGGCGAATTCCATCGCCCGGATGCACCATTTGGCGCTGGCTACGAACCGCCTCCGTTTGACGCGCCAGGCGAATAGAGTGGAATAAGCAAACAAAAAAAGTGCCTAGAAGCTTCGTAACTTCTAGGCACTTTTATTATTATTGCGAGCCTCCCAGAATGATGCCGATGAAGAACAAGCCGATCAGGCCAACTGGCAGTATCGCATTCAATATGATGCCAAGTATGGAGAACGCCTTCCGT
The DNA here is from genome assembly GCF_056120345.1 of Paenibacillus sp. sgz302114. Lineage (NCBI taxonomy): Bacteria > Bacillati > Bacillota > Bacilli > Caryophanales > Paenibacillaceae > Paenibacillus > Paenibacillus sp. sgz302114. The sequence continues at coordinate 142,862 of NZ_JBVYOI010000002.1, read as the reverse complement.
TTGTTCTTTGAAGAGACGCCGACAATGCCGAGAATAAGCCCCACGATGCCGACGATGCCCGACAAAATGACTATAAGTCCGCCCATAATAATTGGCGCATATTCCGCCAGATCTTCTTCTTGCGCTTCAACCCTATTCTTGAAGGTGTTGATGTCAGGGAAGTTGTGGTTCATAATAAATGATGTTATAACTAGGATGGCGACGATGAAGCCGATAATGCTGATGAGTCCAAGTATAAATGACGCTATGCCAAGCTTGGATTGGGTTCTGACGGGTACGGCCGCGATTTCAGACGACTCCGGATCGAAATGATCTGGCGCATAATGCTGTCCATTGTCATGTTCATTCATCGTAAGATATCTCCTTTATCCACATTATCAATCGTTTGCTATCGTTCCAATTATACTTAGACATCATAGGATTCGGAAAGGAAGGAGAATGGCATGTTTAATAAATATGGCGCTTATGGAGCCATCCACGCCCTTGTTGCTGTTGTGCTTGGCGCATTCGCCGCACACGGCTTGAAGGATCGGCTGACAGCCGAAATGCTGAACGTATTCGAAACAGGCGTTCGCTATCATATGTACCACGGTATCGGACTTCTACTTATCGCGCTTGCTTCTGACCGGATCGGTCAACAGCGCGGCATTCGCTGGGCTGCCCGGCTGATGCATACCGGCATCTTCTTATTCTCGGGCAGCTTGTATGCGCTTAGCTTGTCCGGCATTAAGCCGCTGGGAATCATTACGCCTTTTGGAGGCCTTGCCTTTATTGTGGCGTGGGCAATGGCTGCTTATGCAATTTGGAAAGCGAAGAGCAATCAGGAATAACGGGCTACGCTGCTGCCCAGCTCCTGAATCTGTTCGTTCAATTCACTCATGACAGAGGTGATTCGGTTCACGGAGGCTGCTCTAGCTTCCGCGATGCCGGACACCTCTTTTGTTAATTGCGCTGCATTTCGCGATACGGTTTCTGTCTGCTCGACCATCGCGGCCATCTCTTGGCTGCCGGCAGTCATTTCTTCTGTAGCCGCCGCCACTTCCTGCAGCATCACATTCATGGAAGTGATCGAATCGGCGATGCGAGAGAAGGAAAGCTCGGCGGTTTGAACGAGCCGTGTGCCTTCGCTAACCTCGATATGCCCCTGCTGAATGCGAGCGACAGCAACCTTGATCTGCTCGCGAATTGTCGTCACTCGCTCCTGCACCTGACCGGCTGCTTCGCCTGCCTGCATGGCCAGCTTCCGCACTTCGTCCGCTACAACGGCAAAGCCCTTCCCATGTTCACCTGCTCGCGAAGCCTCGATGTTCGCGTTCAAAGCCAGAATATTCGTCTGCGACGCGATCTTGCCAATCCATTCGGCAATTTCCACGATGGATTCCGAATGCTTCTCCAGCTTCTGCATATCATTCACGACCTGCTGCACAGAGCCGCTTGCTTGGTTCATCTGTACGACAGCATTGTTGATGCTCGTGCGGCCATCCTCAGCGAATCCGGTCGACTCCGTCGCGCTATGCGTAACCGAAATCGTGCGTTCGTAGATTTGATGAATGCCGTCTGCGATGCCGGACATCGCTTTCGTACCGCTTGCCGCGCCGACGAGCTGGGCTTCAGCACCCTCGGTCAGCATGTGCATATGATCCACGATCTGTCCGATGCCTGTCGTAGTTTCCTCGGTCTCGCCTGACAAGACAGCTGCAGTTCCAGAGGCGGAGGTAGACGTCGTTTCGATGCCTTTCACAATATCATGCAGATCGGACACTGTCGTTTGCAGCGTACCGGTAATAAAGCCGATTTCATCGCGGCGCTTCAATTCGCCTGCCGGAGCTTGAGCCGACAAGCGGCCTTCAGCGACTAACTTCAAATAGGCATGGATCCGTTTGAGCGGGGTAATGATCCGGCGTTCGATGAAGAAGCCGATAATCGCGATCAGTACGAGAGCGGCAGCACCTGCTTGCAGACTCAGCTTGCTTAAGCCCGATGCCACTTCCGAGCTGACGCGCAGCTCTCTGGCTACCGACAGAACGCCGATCGGCTTGCCCGCATAATCGGTTACCGGCAACATTTTGACACTATAAGGATGGTCAGTTTGGTTCAAGCTCGCAATGATCGGTTGTCCCGGCGAAGTCGATTTCATCTGATCATCGTAGAGCTGTTCAGCGACAGCAGCTTCTTTAACTCCAGCCTTGTCCGAATCAATCCAGCCTGTATCGCCAAGCTTCGAGTAGAACGATACGTCGACGCCGACCGTGCTGGCAATGGACGACAATGCGTCTGCATTAAGGAGTCGGCCGAAGATGAGTACGCCGGGAGAGGAGAGCTTGTTCTCTTCGTCGTTTATTTTTGAAGCGGCAATGAACGCAATGCCTTTGGACGTAACAAGCAGGCCTGAGAAATCGCCATCTGACTTCGCTTTCTGCACAATGCCGAGCTTGCTGATGTTCGGAACCATGAAATCCGCTACGTCGCCGCTCTGAAGCACGACGTTGCCGTCATAGTCAGCCGAAACGGTAAAATCCAAATTTGGTATAATATTGACCGCGCCAGCCACGTTGTCTGTAATCCATTCGAGATCATGCGTGAGCATCGCGGTTCGATAGTCTCCCCAGTGGGAATTGGTAACGGTTACATCCATAACATGAGAAGAGAGAATCGTGAGCATTCCTTCTACGGATGCGGCAGATTCGTCGGTAGCACCGCGGTCCATGACCTCAAGCTTCGATGTGATGGAGTGATAATAGTAGAGGCCTATACCGGTAATTGGCGCAAGCAGGACTACTGCGATGAGCAGTATGATTTGTGAACGGACAGAAAAAGAACGCATAATAGATGAAGTCTCCTTTGATCGCCAAAATAAATAGGAATAGCACCTAAACTCTTCCACTTATTTTGACAGCAGACGACATGATTATCAATACCTATGTCGAAAGTCCTTGCAATGTGGCAAAAGAAAAGCCAAGTGCGCTTATTAGGCGCAGCTCGGCTTCATGATCGTCTTATACAAACTCTTCAATTTCGGAAAGCGCGAACGCATAGACCTGCTTCTCATCGACATGGTAGACGGTTATCATCTGTGACGCTTCATCAAGGTTGAGGATGCGGCATGGCATGTTTAGATTCTTCCCGAAGCCCTTGTTCGCCGTTAGCCGGATTAAACGGTTCTCTGCGATGCAAGCCTTAATTCGTTCCGTGCTAAAAGCCGTAGCCGCTGCGGCAGCTTCAGCCTTCTGGCCTGCCTTCGATGCTTTAGTATCCTTTGGCTTATTCGCAGCGCTTGTTTCAAGCGTCTCAATCAGCCGGCCGAGCTCAATGCCGGATTGAATGCGAAAATCAGCAAACCCTGCTTGGTTCAGCGCATGAAGCAGCCTCTCCATCGCAATGGCGTTGCTGTCACCTTGCACAAGAATGTCAACATTGAATAAATGAGCGGATGTTTGCTTTTGAAGTTTATCTGATTGATTCATTGTGCCACTCCATGACGTCATAAAGTATTCTAACTATATCATTATCGCTACAAATATTGTAGTGTCCCGAATTGATTTTTTGCAGTAAAAAAGCAGGCGCGTTTGGTCAGGCTGACGCAACACTCACCGGCAAGCGCGAGCATATAGTGAAAAGGAAAATGTAACGATGAGCTAAAAGCGCTTGCGGGTAGAAGGAGGTGGTTTTCGTTTGATGCGGATGGTTCCAATTGTGCTCGCAGACCAAACAACGGTTCTTGGCGTAGAAGTGCTTCTGCCCAAAACGACTTTGCTTGCGGTGACGACGGATAAAGGGTACATCATGTGCGGGGCGCTCGATGTCTCGCTTCTGAATGAACGGTTGAAAGATAGAGGCATCATTGCGGGGCGTGCAGTCGGTGTCAAAACGCTGGAAGAGCTGATGGCTGCGCCGCTTGAGTCGGTGACAATCGCAGCGGAGGCGCTTGGCATAAAGCCTGGCATGAAAGGTGCGGACGCGCTGCTGTTAATGATATAGAACGATCAACATTAATAAAGGGCCGCCTCAGGCAGCAGCATCTGCTGTTGCCAGGCGACCCTTATTTATTGCTTGAAGCGTGAATTAGCTGTTGAATAGCTTTTTAAGATTCACGTTATACGGAGGCTTCACGATGCCCTTCTCCGTAATAATTGCAGTTACATACTCGTTTGGCGTAACGTCGAAGGCCGGATTGAACACTTTGACGCCAACAGGCGCTGTCCGTTTGCCGAAGCCTTCTGTAATTTCTTCCGCATGGCGCTCTTCAATTGGAATCTCCGAGCCGGACGGCGTGTTCAGATCGATCGTCGAGAGCGGACTAGCGACATAGAATGGAATGCCGTGCGCTTTGGCAAGAACAGCAACGCTGTAAGTGCCGATCTTGTTCGCTACATCACCGTTTGCGGCAACGCGGTCCGTGCCGACGATAACGGCATCGATCCAGCCCTTGCTCATGACCATGCCGGCCATGTTGTCGCAGATAAGCGTAACGTCAACGCCTGCTTGCTGCAGTTCGAACGCTGTCAGCCTGGCGCCTTGCAACACTGGACGCGTCTCATCCGCAAACACGCGCAGATGGATGCCTTGCTCCAATGCGAGATAGAAAGGCGCGAGCGCTGTGCCGTATTTAGCAGTTGCGAGTCCGCCGGCGTTGCAGTGTGTCAGAACGCCCATTCCGTCTTGGAATAGCGTAAGCGCGTGCTCGCCGATGAGACGGTTCGTCTCTTCGTCTTCGCTTTGAATATTAATCGCTTCTTGCAGGAGCGCTTCCTTGCAGGCAGCGAGATCGCTGCCGTCAGCAGCAAGAGCATCCGCGCGTGCGCTCATCCGATCAAGCGCCCAGAACAGGTTCACGGCTGTCGGGCGGGAAGTGGCAAGGTGCGCAGCTGCTTCTTTCACAGCTGTCAGCCAGGCACCAGCCTCGCTAGCGTCGCGGCTGCCGAGCACAACGCCATATGCAGCGGCAATGCCGATTGCTGGAGCTCCGCGTACTTTCAGATGGCGAATGGCTTCCCATACATCTTGTGTCGTTACAAGTGGAAGATAGACGATCTCTTCCGGCAGAAGACGCTGATCGAGCAAATCCAATTGCACGCCAGCCCAAATGACGGATTGTAAACCTTTATAACTCGTTGTTTCCGTAGTCATAGTTAGGGGATTCCTACCTTTCTTTTATGCCTTGACAGCAGTCGAAGCCGAGAGCGCCGTATCGATAAGCTCTTCGATGGAAGCGGCTTTGCGTCCCTGCTTAATGAGCGATTTGCCGATGCTGAGCGCTAGTCGTTGCGCGCGTTCGCGTGCAGCTGCATCTTCGATCTTATCAATGTCCGCTACATGCGCGAGACCTACGATACGGCGAACCATTTTGCAGCCTGCGAACCCGATCGTGTCCTGCAGCAGGCGCCGCATGTAGTTCGCTTTGTAGCCTGAAGCAGCCGCAGCTAGGCGGTCAACGCCATGCGCATCCCACAGAGCAAGGAACTTGCTGTGGAACTGGTTCCATACGTCCTTGACCGTCTCTAGCAAGTAAGCGCGGTACTTTTCACGCTGCGACTCGTTGCTGTCGCGTCCTTCGCGTGCTGCATAGTTCAGCAGCAGGTTGGCAATAACGGCGCCGATGTCAAAGCCCATCGGGCCATAGTAGGCGAACTCCGGATCGATAACTTTCGTCGATTCTGGCGTGATAAAGATACTGCCTGTATGCAGGTCACCGTGAAGCAGCGCCTGCGATTGTGTCAGGAATTTCTCGCGCAGCAGCGCCACTTCAAGATGGAGCTCGCCATCATTCCAGAGAGCTTCTGCTTCATCGCGAATCGCCTCTTCGAAGCTGTTCGTTTCGGCATTCGTATAAGGGTCGTCGAAGATAAGATCTTCGGTGATTTTGCAAAGCTCTGGATTGATGAAGCTTGCCATGCGCAGCTTCTTCTCCTGTTGATTATGTCCAAGATCCGAGGTATAAAATAGCGTCTGCGCCATGAAGCTCGAGATATGATCGGCAAACAGCGGGTAACGTCCGCCATTAATCAATCCCTGCCTCATGATGACATGGTCACTGAGGTCTTCCATTATAGTTAGCGCAAGGTCCTTGTCGTATAGATATACGGCTGGAACAAGCCCTGGAGCAAGCTTGCCTTCGAGAATAAGCGCTTCACTCTCGATACGAGCGCGGTCGAGCGTGAGCGGCCATGATTCGCCGACTACTTTGGCGTATGGGAGTGCCTGCTTCATAATAATGCTGCTGCCCTTTGCCGGATCGGAAATATGGAACACCAAATTCAAGTTGCCATCGCCGATTTCACGGCAATTCAGCTCTGCGCCTGGGGCAAAAACACCATCAAGCGTACGAGCGATTTCGATTGCTTCTGCTTCGTTTAACGGATGATACGTAGACATCTATAGCACACCTCCGGGTCGTAATAAAGCTTCGAGCTAGACTGCCATGTGTAGGCTGATCCGCAAATATGTATAGTATAGCGAATTTTTTCGCTTTCGAACACCTTGATTTGCTATAATGGTTGTTACTGCGGATGAAACGGAGGGGAAATAGGTGAATAATGGATTCGATCAAGAGCAGCCGGTCGCGCTTAAAGAGTGGGCGGTCGCGGTGAAAGCGTTGACCGAGGGGAAACAAATTATCGTTCTGCGCAAAGGCGGCATCGCGGAAGAAACGCGAGATTTTCAGCTAAAGGCACCTCGATTCTATCTAATGCCCGCTTATGAGCATCAGAGGCCTGAGTTGCTTAAGGAGCCGTACCGGGACGATGTGCGAGAGTTGATGGCGGCATGGCAGCCGAATGCGGCAACGGTCGAGATTAACGTGGTCGCGGAAGCTGTGGACGACATCGAAATTTATGATCAGGACACACTTCGTCTGTTAGATGAGTATCATATTTGGACAGATACTTTCGCAGATGAGAGGCTTAAGTGGAAGAAGACCAAACCGCTGCATTTGTTGCTGCTTCGGGTAAGCAAGCTGGAGCGTCCAGTTCTACTGCCGATGCAAGACCATTTTAACGGATGCAAATCATGGGTGGAGCTAGGGTCATCTTTCGAAGGCGTGAAAGCGCAACCTGTCTTGAGTGACAAGGAGTTTGAGGCGCAGGTAGAGCAGATACGCAGCAAGATTGGGCGGTAATCTGTACAAGCTGGGCGTGAATGAAGGTGCTGGCTCATTGATTTCATTCGAAAACTATACTAATATATAATTGAGAATCACTGAGAATCAATTTAGAATAATTATAAAAGAGGAATTGTTTCAATAAATGCATTTCAGAAATTACCGCCTTCACTAAGGCGGGTTTCGTTCGTGCAGGGCAGAGACATTCGTCGTAACCATCTGGAGGGAGCAGTTTACCATGGCAACACATTTTAAGATCGATGGCCTCAAAGCGGCTATTGACGGTAAAGAAATTTTGAAAGGACTTAGCCTTGAGATTAAAGGCGGCGAAGTTCATGCAATTATGGGACCGAACGGTACTGGTAAAAGTACGCTAGCATCATCGCTTATGGGGCATCCTAAATATGAAGTAACGGGCGGCGAAGTTACGCTTAACGGTGAAGATGTACTGGAGATGGCTGTAGATGAGCGCGCTCGCGCTGGCCTGTTCCTAGCCATGCAATACCCAAGCGAAATTAGCGGCGTAACGAACTCCGACTTCCTTCGCAGCGCAATTAACGCACGCCGTGAAGAAGGCAAAGAAATCTCGCTGATCAAGTTCATCCGCCTAATGGAAGGCAAGATGAAAGAGCTTGAGATGAACCCTGAGTTCATGCACCGTTACTTGAACGAAGGCTTCTCCGGCGGCGAGAAGAAGCGTAACGAAATTCTTCAAATGATGATGCTCGATCCATCTCTCGTTATTCTTGACGAGATTGATTCGGGTCTTGATATCGATGCTTTGAAAATCGTTGCGAACGGCGTTAACGCTATGCGTTCCGAAGATCGCGGCTTCTTGATCATCACTCACTATCAAAGGTTGCTCGACTACATTAAACCAGACTTCGTTCACGTCATGATGCAAGGTCGCATCGTGAAGTCCGGCGGACCAGAGCTTGCTGAGCGTCTGGAAAGCGAAGGCTACGATTGGGTGAAAGAAGAACTCGGCATCGTAGACGAAACAGTCGGACAGGTTTAATCGGAGGAGGAGCAAGTGAAATGAGTACACAACTATCAACTCCGGTTAACCGCCAGACAGTTTCTGCTTTATCGCAAAGCAAAGGCGAGCCGGCATGGCTTGAAGAAGTAAGATCGAAGGGCGCCGAGCTAGCTGAAACGCTGGAATGGCCGAACCCGGAGAAGGTCCGCATCAGCCGCTGGAATTTGACAGCGATTGGTAATCACAAGGCAGAAGCTGCGATTGCAGCTGTAGATGAGCTGCCTGAAGCTGTTCGCGAATTGGCGGGACAGGATCAAGCTGGCCTTGTTGTACAGCGCAATTCCGCGAGCGTGCTTCGCAAACTATCCCCTGAGCTTGCAGCGAAGGGAGTTATTTTCACAGATTTGGAAACTGCTGCTCGTGAGCACAGTGACCTCGTGAAACAGTATCTGTTCAGCGTGGTACCTCAGGATGAGAATAAATTAACGGCTCTTCACTCCGCGATCTGGAATGGCGGCGTGTTCCTATACGTACCAAAGAATGTGGAAGTTGAACTGCCGCTTCAAGCGCTGTTCATCAGCGACGACGCTTCGGCTGCTTTCGCTCCACGCGTACTGCTCGTTGCAGACAGTCACAGCCGTGTCACTTACGTTGACAATGTCGTGAGCACATACGGCGATGCGGCAGCTGCTATCACGAAGCCGACGATTGTAGAAGTTATCGTGAAGCCTGGCGCAACCGTACGTTATGCAACGGTGCACAATATGTCGGAGAACTTAGTCGACCTAACGATTCGTCGTGCGGTTGTTGAGAACGACGGTCGCATCGAATGGATTATCGGCGATCTGCATGACGGGCACACGTTGTCCGATACGCAATCGCTTATGAAGGGCAATGGCTCGAGCTCGGATGCGAAAGTCATCAGTATCGGATCAGGCAGTCAGCAGATGAGCCTGACAACAGGCGCGGTTCACTTCGGACGCAGCACAGAGAGCAACATGGTTACTCGTGCCGTCATGAAAGAGCAAGCGACTGCGATCATCAATGGCATCACGAAGATCGAGAAGGGCGCTACGAAGGCAGGCGGGTTCCAAACAGAGAAAGTTCTCATGCTGAGCCCGAAAGCGCGCGGCGACGCGAATCCGATTCTGCTCATCGATGAAGATGATGTTAAAGCCGGACACGCAGCAAGCGTTGGTCAAGTGAACCCGGAGCAAGTGTACTACCTCATGTCCCGCGGTATTTCGAGAGCGGAAGCGGAGCGTTTAATTATATATGGTTTCTTGGCCCCAGTCGTTTCGGAAATTCCGGTAGATGCGGTCAGAGAACAGCTCCAGCGTCTGCTGGAAAGGAAGCTGGAAGGATGAATGTACAAGCGATCAGGGAGCAATTTCCGATCCTTCATCAAACGATAAACGGGCATCAGCTCGTTTACTTGGACAGCGCGGCGACTTCACAGAAGCCGCGTTCCGTCATTGATGCCGTCAGCCGCTATTATGAGCATGACAATGCCAATGTGCACCGCGGCGTTCATACGCTCGGTTCGCGGGCAACGGATGCTTACGAAGGCGCGCGCGAGAAAGTAACGAAGTTTCTGAATGCGGCAAGTCCGCAGGAAATTATTTTCACGCGCGGCACTACTACAGCGCTAAATATTGTCGCTTCGAGTTACGCGAGAGCGGTTTGCGGCGAAGGCGACGAGATCGTCATTACGCAGATGGAGCATCACTCCAATCTCATCCCTTGGCAGCAAGTTGCCAAAGCAACTGGCGCGACGCTTAAATATATTCCGCTTGAGCAAGATGGTTCCATCAAGCTCGAGAACGTGGAAGCGACAATTACAGAACGTACGAAGGTCGTATCTGTGATGTATGTTTCGAACGTGCTTGGCGTTGTAAATCCGATTAAAGAAATTACAGAGATTGCACATCGCAACGGCGCTGTTATGGTTGTCGACGGTGCACAAAGCACACCGCATATGAAGGTGGACGTTCGTGATCTCAATTGTGATTTCTACGCATTCTCCGGCCACAAGATGTGTGCTCCTACCGGAATCGGTGCGCTGTATGGCAAGAAAGCGCTGCTGGAAGCGATGGAGCCGATTGAGTTCGGCGGCGAAATGATTGATTTCGTTGATTTGCACGATTCAACCTGGAAAGAGCTTCCTTGGAAGTTCGAAGGCGGCACACCGATCATTGCAGGCGCAGTCGGCCTCGGCGCAGCGATCGATTTCCTGAACGAAATCGGCCTTGATGCAATCGAACAGCATGAGCACAAGCTTGCAGCTTACGCTTATGACCGTTTGAGCACGATAGATGGCATTTCGATCTTCGGACCTAAGCAGAACCGAGCTGGACTTGTAACATTCAACCTGAATGATGTTCATCCGCATGACGTTGCAACCGTGCTCGATACGAAGGGTATTGCCGTTCGTGCCGGACATCACTGCTGCCAGCCTCTCATGCGCTATCTGAATGTTTCTTCAACGGCTAGAGCAAGCTTTTATTTATACAATACCGAGGAGGACGTTGACCGTCTGGTCAATGGCCTTACGGAAACAAAGGAGTTCTTCGGTCATGGAATTGGATGATTTGTACCGCCGCGTCATCATGGATCATTACAAAAATCCACGCAACCGCGGAACGCTGGATGAGGATTCGGTAACGGTCAACCTCAATAACCCAACCTGCGGCGATCGCATCAGCCTACAGCTTCAAGTGGAAGGCGGCATCGTCAAGCAGGCCAAATTTACAGGTGAAGGATGCTCGATCAGCATGTCTTCGGCATCGATGATGACCGAAGCGGTAACAGGGAAGACGACGGAAGAAGCGCTGGAGCTTGCTGAACGTTTCTCCACCTTCATCAAAGGCCAGCCTGCTGAGTTTGAAGAGCTTGAGGACATTGAAGCTCTCTCCGGTGTCAGCAAGTTCCCGGCCAGAATCAAATGCGCAACACTTTCCTGGAATGCACTGCGCAAAGGAATTGAGCATCAGAATCAATTGTAACGTGGGAGACCGCGTACGATAGGAGGATTTTACTTATGGCAAAGGAAATGCCTGATTTAGAAGATTATAAATATGGCTTTCGCGACGAGCATAAGGCGATTTTCCAGTCCGGTAAAGGGCTGACGCCCGAGATTGTTCGTACGATCTCGGAAATTAAAGGCGAGCCGGAATGGATGCTGGAGTTCCGTTTGAAATCGTTGGAGCAATTCTATAAGATGCCGATGCCGAAGTGGGGCGGCAACATGGATGATCTGGATTTCGATGATATCCAGTACTATGTTCGTCCTTCCGAGAAGCAAGGTAAAACTTGGGAGGAGGTTCCAACTGAAATTAAAGAAACGTTCGACAAGCTCGGTATTCCTGAAGCGGAGCAGAAGTTCCTCGCAGGCGTATCCGCTCAATATGAATCTGAAGTTGTTTACCACAGCATGCAAGAGGATCTTGAGAAGCAAGGGGTTATCTTCACGGATACGGACACTGCGCTTCGCGAATATCCAGAGCTGTTCAGGGAATACTTCGGAACGATCATCCCGCCAGCGGACAACAAGTTCGCAGCGCTAAACAGTGCGGTATGGTCCGGTGGCAGTTTCATTTACGTGCCTAAAGGCGTGAAGTGTGAAATTCCGCTGCAAGCTTACTTCCGAATCAACTCCGAGAACATGGGTCAATTCGAGCGTACGCTGATCATCGCGGACGAAGACAGCTTCGTTCACTATGTAGAAGGCTGTACAGCTCCAATCTATAGCACGAACTCGCTTCACAGCGCAGTCGTTGAAATTCTCGTACTGAAGAACGCTCGTTGCCGCTATACAACGATCCAGAACTGGGCGCCGAACATCTACAACCTCGTTACAAAGCGTGCGGTAGCAGATGAGAACGCGACGATGGAATGGGTTGACGGCAACATCGGTTCGAAGCTGACGATGAAATATCCAGCAGTTGTGCTCAGAGGCCGCGGCGCGAAAGGTATGGTTCTGTCGATCGCAGTAGCGGGCAAAGGCCAACACCAAGACGCAGGCGCGAAGATGACGCACCTTGCACCGGATACGACTTCGACAATCGTATCGAAGTCGATCAGTAAGCACGGCGGTAAAGTAACTTACCGTGGTTTGGCGTCGTTCGGCCGTAATTCCGAAGGCTCCAAAGCGAACATCAAGTGCGATACGCTCATTCTTGATAATGAGTCGACTTCGGACACAATTCCGTACAACGAAATTATGAACGACAACATTACGCTTGAGCATGAAGCAACTGTATCCAAGGTATCCGAGGATCAGCTCTTCTACCTGATGAGCCGCGGTATGACTGAAGCGGAAGCGACGCAAATGATCGTTATGGGCTTCATCGAGCCATTCACGAAAGAATTGCCGATGGAATATGCGGTTGAGATGAACCGTTTGATTAAGTTCGAAATGGAAGGCTCGATTGGTTAAACATTTCCGCTGCGCATGTCGAATGTTCCTCCGATCGCTGACGCTTCTCCGGAAGCATTCGACCTGCTCCACTCTCGTTTAATCGTGTGTGTATGGGCAAAACAAAAAGAACTCCGAACCACGCTGCATTTCGCAGCTAACGGTTCGGAGTTTTTGTTTTATAAAGGCGGGTGCGCCTGAATGAGAAGCGTGTCCCGAGTCCCGACAGGGACGAAAGCGAGTGCTACGCACGACGTAGAAAAGGAGCTGCAAAAAGCAGCTCCAACCACCATACCTTCCGGGTGTCCAGAGGGTTGATAAACCCTCTGGATCCCCCTTCCATGGGGAATTAGGGGGTCATTTGTCTAGGGGGGTAATGACTTCTATATGGTGATGTGCTTTACTTCCAGATCGCGCTCAATAGACAAGTCGATGAATTGATCTTCGATGCGTATAAGAGGGCGGAAGTAATCAGTTGGATGCGTCATTACGATCGTACCGGTCTCTCCGGAGACAAGCTCGACTTGTTTGCCGATGAAATTTGGGATCATATGCTTGATGAACGTGTGCGTTGTATTAGGATCAAGCTCGCTGAAGCTCATTCGATGCAGCTCTCTCAAGACGATCAATAAGTCGCGTTTCTTCTGGTATACGCGTGAAGAGATCATAGCGCTATACACATCTGCTACGGCAACGATTTTGGCCACCGGATCCATCTGATCGCCTAGCAATCGATTCGGATAGCCGGTTCCGTCAATGCGTTCGTGATGCTGCAACGCAACCGTTGAGGCTATCGATTCGCCGAACGATTCGATGATGATTTTGTGTCCGAACACGGTGTGCTTCTTAATCATTTCGAATTCGTCATTGGACAGCTTGGATGGCTTGTTCAGGATATCGTCGGTAATTTGACATTTGCCGATATCATGAAGGAACCCGGCTTGTCCAATCCTCACCGTTTCTTTCTCATCATATCCAAGCCAACCCGCCAAGTAGTAGGATAACATGCCAACTTGCACGGAGTGCTGATACGTATAGTCGTCCTTTGTATTAAGCAAAAGCAGCATGGATACAACATCGCGTTCGAGCTTGAACGTATCGACCAGAGGCTGGAACGTTTGGTCGACGTCTTCTTCATTGATTACGCCATTCTGATAGGCGTCGAGAAACAGCTGTTCACATCCGTTAACCGCATCCTGATAGATCGGCGTAACGGTCGGCAGCCACTTCGGGCTGAGTCCGCTTTCAATTGTTCGAATGGAAACTTCCGTAAATAACCTCGAATCAATATCAACATAATCTATGTGATGCTGAATTAGCTTGGAAATTTCTTTCATTTGCAGGCTCGTGCCGCTTGAAAGCACGTGAAGCCCATAAGAGTTGAAAATGTCGTTACTTAGGATGTCTCCCTCTTTAAGCTCGGTCACATGAATTCTCATAATCCACCTCGAATGGCACATCAAATATGAAGGAAATGATAAGACCATGGTAGCAATAAAATGGAAAATTGGCAATAAGAGTGTAAAAGAAGCAGTGCTCTAGACGCTAAATCGCGACCATAGCACTGCTTTTTAATAAGACTAAAGTTGTGGTGTTGTCGGGTTCCAGGGGCCTTGCTGATGGCCTTTCCACTCGGAGCCGTCTTCCCATATTTCTTTTTTCCAGATTGGGACGATCTGTTTAAGTCTCTCGATCGCATAGCGGCTTGCTTCATAGCAGGCGTCACGATGCGGAGCTGATACGGCAATGACGACACTGATCTCGGCAATATCGACAACGCCGATCCGGTGCGCGATGGCACATAATGCACCTGGCCAGCGCTCCGTAATCTCAGAGCCGATCTGCTTGAGTGTTTTCACCGCCATAGGGACATATGCTTCGTATTCAAGACGTACAGTGCGGGCGCCGTGTGTCCATTCGCGTGTCGTACCGGTAAACGTCAGCGCCGCTCCATTGTTAGGCGCGATGACGAGCGCAGTGATTGCTTCGACAGACAATGGCTCCGCTGTAACCACATATTGGGCTTGCTCAGCAGTAGAAGCGGCTGGGTCGATGGTTTGCTCTTCGCCTCCCGACACTGGAGGAAGCAATGCAAGCTCATCTGCTGCTTGAATCGTTTGCTCATCTACCGCATAGGCTTGATTACACGCCATAAATGAGACGGATAGCAGTGAAGCGTGAGCAGGGTAGCGGCTCATTAACTCTTGCTTTAGCTCAAGCACCGTGAGTGTAGCTTTCTCAAGGGTTAATGAAAGCGTAGCTTGGCCGAAACGCTCGGATAATCCAGCAAACAGATGTATATTCCAATTTACAGACATGTTGTTTAACCTCTCGGATCTTAATGTTAATGGTCTCCATAGCATACCATAATGGGTTTAAAAATGTTATGCTAGAGTATAGAGACTTTAGCGCTTTGATGGCGTGGGAAGGAGTGAGGGCTATGGCTGCATTAACGGATCGTTTTGGGCGTCTGCATGATTATTTGCGCATCTCTGTGACCGATCGGTGCAATTTGCGCTGTCTGTACTGTATGCCTGAGGAAGGCGTGAAATTCGAGCCTGCAGAAAACTTGCTCAGCTACGACCAAATTACAGAAATCGTTCGCGTAGGCGCTAAGCTAGGGATTGCCAAGCTGCGTATTACTGGAGGAGAGCCGCTTGTGCGTCCGGGCTTGGCGGAATTAATCGGCCAGCTCTCTAGCATTCCTGGCATTCGGGATATTTCATTAACAACAAACGGAGTACTGCTTGCGGACCAAGCGGAGGCATTGCGAGCTGCAGGCCTCAATCGAGTCAATATTAGTCTCGATACGCTCGATCCAGCCCGTTTCAAGTTTATTGCGCGCCGCGGCGATTTGCAGCGGGTCATGCAAGGTATTGTAGCGGCTGCAAGTGTTGGCTTCGCTCCGATCAAGCTGAACTGCGTGCTGTTAAAAGGTGTCAACGAGGACGAAATCGCTTCATTCCTCAGGATGGCTGCCGAGCAGCCGCTTCATGTACGGTTTATTGAATACATGCCGATTGGTCATGCGGATGACAATTGGCGCAATCATTATTTGCCGCTGTCGCGTGTGCTTGAGATTGCAAGCGAGATTGGTCTCGGTATAGAGCCGATCAGCGATGTACTAGGCAACGGTCCTTCCGAGGACTATCGAATTGCTGGCGGCAAAGGGACTTTTGGGCTCATTCATCCGATCAGCGACCAGTTCTGCAAACGATGCAACAGGCTTCGGTTGACGGCTGACGGAAGCATTAAGCCATGCCTCTATTGGGTCGATGAGCTGAATGTAAAGCCAGCGCTAGGCAACCCCGATGAGCTGGAGAAGGTGTTCCTGCGTGCGATGGATATTAAGCCGCTGAATCATGAGATGGCGGAGAAGCTGGCCGGCGATGCGCAGAGCCATGAGCCAACGACGCGGCGCATGTCCCAGATCGGCGGATAGCTGAGTGTATTCGTATTTGAAATAGAAGAAGCGAGGGATTGCCATGACGGAGCAAGGAGAGGCGAAGAAGATTTCAATCGCATATATCGGACAGGAAGCGATTGCAGTAACTCCGGAGGACATGGCCGCGCTTGCAGGTCGTGTCTTCCCTTTGTCAGAGCGGGTTGTAGGCGGTACCGGCGAGGCGTTTGACTTCGCGGAATGGCTCAGCGCCTTCCGCAGCGGACAAGGAGTGGCGGAAGATGCGCCACTGCCGACGCATCTGAAAGTGGAGGCCGTCGATACGTTCGAAGCGGTTATTCCATGGGAGCAGCTGAAGGATGCGGCGGTTCAGTTCGCAGTAGATGGCGCGCCGCTGCCGAAGGGCGGTCCAGTACGGCTGTATGTGCCGAATGGTTCCAGTGAATGCTTAAATGTGAAAAGCGTCATTGTCTTCCGATTGCTGCATGACGAAGGTAATCGCGGCGAAGCTTCATACGGCTTCAAATCTACATTTACACCAGATGAAATGCGAATGAAGCGATAGTCCCTTATAAGCGGGAGGCCAGCATGAACGAATTAGCAACGGATGCGCCAAACGTCGTGCTGCTACATAGCAACGACATTCACAGCCGCTTGGAGCAGGCCGCCAGGATGGCCGCGTATATAGATGAAATACGGAGCTCTCATGGAGCCGAGCATGTGCTCACCTTGGATATCGGGGACCATATGGACCGGATGCGAGTTGAAACGGAAGCAAGCGATGGTCTTGCGAATATTGCATTAATGAATGCTGCCGGCTACGATGCCGTTACAATTGGCAACAACGAAGGGCTGACGTTCACACAGGAGCAGTTGGATGAAGCGTATGGCAAGCATGCCCGATTTCAAACGGTGTGCGCGAACTTCTTCCATGCGGACACGAAGCAGCGACCTTCGTGGATGAAGCCTTCTACCATAATCAACAGGGCAGGGATACGTTTCGGATTAATTGGAGCGTCCGCAGCTTTCGTAGATTTCTATGAACTGCTCGGCTGGGAGGTTTCTGATCCGCTTTATGAAGTCGCAGAGCAAGTGAAGCAGCTACGCTCTCAAGTAGACGTGCTGATTATTATGTCGCATCTCGGGATTACGCTTGACCGGCGGATGGCGCAGGAGATCGCTGGCATTGATTTAATATTAGGCGCTCACACGCATCATCTGTTGGAAGAGGCTGAAGTGATCGGATCTACGCATGTGTGTGCTGCCGGGAAGTTCGGCGAGTATATGGGACGTGTAGATATTTGGTTCGATTTTGCCCTGAAGCGGCCGAGGTTCAAAGCAGTTTGTACACCGATGGAAGCGCGCATCGAACAGCCAGAGGCGACAGCTATTATTGGTAGCTTCAAGGCGGAAGGCGAGCGCCATCTTAGCCGGGTCGTCGCCGTGCTGGACGCGCCGCTGCCGTTGACTGCTGAGCGGGAGTCACCGCTTGGCAATTTGCTCGCTGCGGGGCTAAGGCGCTGGACGAAAGCCGATATCGGCATCGTCAACGCGGGGCAGCTGCTCCGTGGCCTCACAGCAGGCGAAGTGACAGCAGGCGACTTGCATGCGCTGTGCCCGTCGCCGATTAATCCGTGCCGGATGCAGCTAAGTGGCAGGATGATCCGCTTGTCGCTCGAAGAGGCGCTGCTGCCGGAGTATATCGACAAGCCGATTCGCGGCTTTGGCTTTCGAGGGCTTGTCCTAGGCACGCTTGCTGTTGACGGACTGGTGATCGAGTATATGCCGGACAATCCGGCTTCTAAGAAAATCGTTTCCGTCCTGGTGAATGGCGAACCGCTGCTTGACGATAAACTGTATGTCGTCGGAACGATCGACATGTTCACGTTCGGCGTCGGCTATGAGAAGATGAAGAACGGGCTGGATATCGCCTATTACTTGCCGGAGTTTATCAGGGGCGTATTAGAGCAAGAGCTTCAAGATAAAGAAGCAATTGCCGATAGCCGCCGTACACGCTGGCAATCGGTTTAAAGGGTTAACGAAAGATTGATATTGGTTCAGGTGCAGGAGGATCTAATGGAAAACATTATTCATGCGGTTATTTTGGGAATTGTAGAAGGCTTGACAGAGTTTCTGCCGGTTTCATCATCCGGACATATGATCTTAACGAACAAGCTGCTTGATATTGCGTCGGACGATCAAGCGATCGTTACTTTCGAGATTGTCATTCAGCTTGGCGCGATACTAGCGATGGCTATCGTTTACTGGAACCGAATTCTTGATCTGTTCGGTCTCTCGCGCAAGCAGCAGTCGCTTGGCACGCTGTCTGCTGGTCGCAGCGCATTAAAGCGCCGCAAGTTGAATCTTATTCATGTAGCGCTCGGTATCGTTCCGGCAATGGGGCTCGCTTATTTATTGAAAGATATCATTAAAGGTGAAGGCTTTAACCAGGCGCCGGTGCTCTTCTCACTCGTTGTTGGCGGTATCTATATGATCGCGGCGGAATGGCTGAATCGGACACGCCGAGTGAAGGTCGTTGCTGAGACGATGGACGATATTTCCTATAAACAGGCATTCATGATCGGACTGCTGCAATGCTTGTCGCTGTGGCCGGGCTTCTCTCGTTCGGGTTCGACGATAGCGGGGGGGATGCTGACAGGAACAAGTTATAAAGCTGCTGCGGACTTCTCCTTCCTGATGGCGATACCGATTATGGTCGCTGCGACAGGATACGAAATGCTTGATAACTACAAATATATCGAAGGCGACAATCTAATGTTCTTCATCGTCGGCTTCCTCGTTTCGTTCGTAGTCGCATGGCTCGTCATCATATTGTTCCTGCGCTTCATTCAGAAGATCAAGCTCACTCATTTTGCCATCTACCGGTTCGTTCTCGCGGCGTTGTTCTGGATTTTCGTCATGAGATAAGAAAATTAACAGATATTGTCGATGTTTGGCGAATCTGTTGTTGCTCTTTTTCCATAAATCCCTTACATTAAACTTACGAGGATCATGCTCGAAATTACCAATTTATGGATGCAAGGCAGGGGTCGATACGATGCGATTATTGCCCATACAGATGTGCCGACCAGGTATGCAATTAGCCAAGAAGATTTATTCAGAAGAAGGAGTCGTTCTCCTCAGTGAGAATGTCGAACTATCAGCGCGGCTGATTAACCGTCTCTCTGAATGCGGGGTTCATTTCGTTTACATCCAAGACCCACGATTGGCTGACCTTGTTATACCTGATCTTATCAGCGAAGAGACTAGACAACGGGCACTTAGTGAAATTCGCACAAATTTCCGTGATCTAATGGATCGGCCCAATCGAAAAAGCGGCGTTACCTATCCTTATATCGCAAAGTCATTCAAACAAATCATGGGAATGGTCATTGATGATTTGACGGGCCAGAAGGATGCTATGATTATGCTCATGAATATGGGCATTGTGGATGATTATTTATTTCAGCATTCGCTGAATGTTGCCGTATACACAACACTGCTTGGCATTGCGAACGGCTACAGTAAGGACGAGCTGATGAAGCTTGGTCTTGGCGCGATGCTTCATGATATTGGCAAGACGCAGATTAGCCCGAACATTCTCAAGAAGCAAGGCTCGCTTACGATGGATGAATATGAAGAGATGAAGCGGCACGCCGAGCGCGGCTATTATTTGCTGAAGGATGAGCCGAACATTCCGCTCATTGCCGCACATTGTGCGTATCAACATCATGAACGGCTGGATGGCAGCGGATATCCACGGGGCATTGAAGGGGATCAGATCCACGAATATGCAAAGTGGATCGGGCTTGTCGACTCTTATGATGCGATGACGACAACACGAATCTATCGCAGGCCGATGCTGCCGCATGAGGCGGTGGAGTCGTTGTATGCAGGGACGGGTACGTTGTACGAGCAGAGAATGCTTCAGCTGTTCCGGGATAAGGTTGCGATCTATCCGCTCGGTATAACCGTTAAGCTGCAATCAGGTGAACTCGGCGTCGTTGTCGACATTAATTCCTCTTGTCCGCACCGCCCGGTTGTGCGAGTGCTGAATAATGAGAATGGCGAACAGCTGAATGCGCCATACGAGCTGGATCTGTCGAAGCAGCTGACAACGATGATTGTCGGCGTGAACGATGATCCGCATTTGCCGGAAGCTTCCGGCACGTAAGGATTACGATACCACTTTTTTCATACGAGATGACAGAGGAGCCGATGAGGCTCCTTTTTGCTGGATCTCTGAATTGGTTAGGTCAGCAGGTTTGCAACAAGCGAGCTTGAACATTACAATAAGAAGATATGATGAATGAACGTTTATTTAAAAATCTAAGAAAGTATAAGTTTTCGATATCCTTTGCTTAGATTTCTCCGCGAAACGTAAGCTTTTGCCGAGAAGGCGGCGACAGCCGTTTACACTTATTAAAGTCAGGTGCTGAGAATAAATGCAAAATGCAATACGGTTAACTGATTTAGATTCAAAATACTCGCCATCCAACGATCATTGGGATCCGATTATCTCACTTAGACAGCATGGCCGGCATGTGCTGACAAGCGTCGAGATGACCATGTCCAATCTATGCAATATGCGCTGCGAGCATTGTGCCGTTGGCGACACGCTCGTCATGGCTGAGCCTGCGAAGCTGCCGCTTGATCAGATGCTGCGCAGGCTAGATGAAGTGGAGCATTTGAAGACGATTAGCATTACCGGCGGAGAGCCGACCTTCTCGTCGCGCACGGTGAAGGAATATATCATACCGCTCTTGAAATACGCGCGCAGCCGCGGCTTAACCTCCCAGATCAACTCTAACATTACGCTTGATTACAGCCGGTATGAGGAGATTGCCCCATACCTCGACGTCATGCATATCTCGTTTAACTATACGAATAGCGATGATTTTCACGAAATCGGGTTTGCGAAGAGCGGCCATCCGGTTCCGAAAGAAACGGCTGAACGGATGTATGAACGGATGATCAACAATGCGCGTCGGCTCAGCGATGGTGGACTATTCGTCTCGGCGGAGTCCATGATTAACTATCGCACCTATAACAAAATGCCCGAGATTCACAAGCTTATCCTCGAGATGGGCTGCAAACGCCATGAGGTTCACCCGATGTATCCGAGTGCGTTCGCAGCAGATTTGCCTGTTATTACTCCTGCTCAAATGCGCGACGCGGTTAACGCCTTGCTCGACAGCCGTGATCCATCTATTTGGATGCTGTTCGGTACGCTGCCGTTCTACTATTGCAACGAGAATGTGGAGGACCGCAAGCTGCTTCAGCGCCTTGCGGCTGAGAAGCTCGTTACCGTTCGGAACGATCCGGATGGCCGTAACCGGTTAAACGTCAATTTGTTTACAGGCGATGTGTTCGTGACAGACTTCTCCGACGTGCCGGCATTCGGTAACATTGGCAATGACAGGCTGGACGAACTGTTTGGACGGTGGCTTCAGCATCCGCTTGCTCGCAGCGTAGACTGTCATTGTCCGGCTGCTGCTTGCTGCGGACCGAATCTGCTTGTGAAAGAAATGTATTATCGGGATGTGGATTTCGGTACTCGACAAGCTATTCTGTAGAAGTGAAGGCGAAGTCGAGGCGACACCGGCTGCATACCGATGAGAGGAGCGTTCAAACGCTGTGCATGAATTTGAATTCGGCAAAATCGTACTCTATATTTCTCTTGTCCTGTTTCTCGTATTGCTAAACGGTTTCTTCGTCGCGGCGGAATTTGCGCTGGTCAAGGTGCGGCAATCCCGCTTGACGCAGCTGTCCAACGAAGGGCATACGCGTGCCAAATACGCGCTGAAAGTTAACAAAAGGCTGGACTCTTATCTATCCGCTACCCAGTTCGGGATTACGCTCGCATCGCTGGCGCTCGGTTGGTTGGGCGAGCCGGCGGTTACCGATCTTATCGTTGAGCCGATTTTCGCGGCTATCGGTTTGTCAGATGGTCCTGTCTTGCATACGATTTCGGTCGCGATCGGCTTCTTGGTCATTACTTTCCTACATATCGTGCTTGGCGAGCTGGCTCCAAAATCGCTTGCGATTCAGAAGTCTGAAGCGACTTCGCTCTGGCTGTCGATACCATTGCTGTACTTCTACCGGATGTTCCTTCCGTTTATTTGGGCGCTGAACGGCTCTGCGAATGCACTGCTGCGCTTCATTGGGGTCGAACCGGCAAGCGAGCATGATTCCGCACATACGGAGGAAGAAATTCGGATTCTTATGGATGAGAGCGCGAAGAGCGGCATCATCAACAAAGAGGAGCTGCAGCTGTTCGATAATATATTCGAATTCTCTGACCGGCTTGCACGCGAGGTGATGTTGCCGCGGACCGATATGGACTGTCTGTATGCAGACCAATCCTTCGCAGAGAATATGAAGATCGTCTATTCGACGAAGCATACACGGTATCCGGTCTGCGTGGAAGATAAGGATCAATTGATCGGGTTCGTACATATCACCGATTTGCTGACAGCGGATCCGGATGAAGAGCTGTCGGTGCGCCAATTCCTTCGCCCGATATTGAATGTGCCGGAATCGATGGAGATTAGTCACGTGCTGAAGCTTATGCAGCGTAAGCATTCCCAGCTTGCCATCGTAGTCGACGAATATGGCGGTACGGCAGGCATGCTGACCACCGAGTCGATTCTTGAAGAAATTGTCGGTGAAATTCATGACGAATTTGACAATGAACAGCCGAACGTTGTCGTTAACGGCGACATCACTTCGGTAGATGGCCGGATGCTAATTGAAGAGATGAACGATTTGTTCAATTTGGATATTGAAGATGATGACGTTGATTCGATTGGCGGCTGGCTGTTCACGAAGCTCGAGGGCAACCCTGTCGTAGGCAAGAAGATCGAGACAGGCGGGTATGTGTTCGAAGTGGCGGAGAGTGAGCGGCTGCGCGTGCTGCGCGTTCACATCTATGCTGCGCCGAAGGGAACGGCTCGGGATAGCTCCTCTGAGGAGCAAGAGCAAGAATAATGTTGGAGTCTGTGCCTGTTTATCAGGTGCAGGCTTTTTTTGTGTGCGTAGAGTTATGTATTGCCCGGGAAATCATTTAATAAGTCGAATAGGAACTAAAACTAGGCGATTGTCATATATTTGAAAAATGAAGCATTGTTTGAGAAGCGCATTGTGAGGAGGAATACACAGGTGAATGTGACGAAGCAAACGCGCGAGTGGTATCCTTTTGTCGGCCCCTTCGACCCTTGTCCGCCTAAGTATGTGAAGTCCTATTCCGTTCCGCCCAATCAGTTTATTCCTTATCAGCCGATGAATTTGCCGCAATTTCCGCTGGCGGATGCACTGAGGCTGGGCACGCTCTGGCCTGCATTGTATAGCCCTTACGAGTCTAAATGCAAGCCGGGAGGAGGCACATAACGGATGAACAAGAAGCTGGATGAGAACTATTACCGCAAGCTTCTGGAGCTGCAGCAGCTGGATTTTGCACTCGTTGAGCTAACTCTATACCTCGATACGCATCCGAATGATCTGCAGGCGCTTCAGCAGTTTAATCAGCTTGCTCAGCAGCGGCAGCAATGCGCGATGCAGTACGAGATGGAATATGGACCTCTTATGCAGTATGGGCACAGCTTTTCCAAATATCCTTGGCAATGGGTCGAGAGCCCTTGGCCTTGGCAAGTCTAAGCGCAGACGAAGGGAGGGCGATGCTGCATGTGGATATATGAGAAGAAGCTGCAATACCCGGTTAGGGTCAGCAAATGTGATCCGCGGGTCGCGCGCTATCTTGTTGAGCAGTACGGCGGGGCAGACGGCGAGCTGTCGGCGGCGCTTCGTTACTTAAACCAGCGATATTCGATACCGGATAAAGTAGTTGGCTTACTTACGGATATAGGTACGGAGGAATTCGCTCATCTTGAGATGATTGCGACGATGATCTACAAGCTGACGAAGGATGCGACACCGAGGCAGTTGGAAGAAGCGGGTCTTGGTTCGAACTATGTCAATCACGATAACGGACTGTTCTATGCCAATTCTGCTGGCGTGCCGTGGACGGCAGCGTATATCGCTACGAAAGGCGATCCGCTCGCTGACCTCTACGAGGATATTGCAGCAGAGGAGAAGGCGCGTGCGACGTATCAATGGATTATCGATATGACGGACGACGTGGATTTGCAGGATGGATTGAAGTTTCTGCGTGAGCGGGAAATTGTCCATGCGATGAGGTTCAAGGAAGCAGTCGAGATGATCAAGGCGGATCGAGATACAAAAAAAGTGTTTTAATGGCCTTGAAGGGTAGAAGAAAGCTAGTGTGCCATTACGGTATGCTGGCTTTTTTTGACGTGTGCATGAACAAGAAGATTATGTAAATTTCCATGAGCTGCTGAAACTTTTCTGGGGGAGGCGGCGTCTACATGGTACGGACAATTATTCGACTTTTGGAAATGAGGCAGCTTTCATAGATGGAAACGAATTTACCAACACGCGGCAGACCGGGAACGACCTCTGTTCCGCCAAGTAGAACCAACCCTCCGCAGTCACCTTTTGCCAGACGTCTTAAGCGGATTGTAAGAGGAGTCGCAATCACGGCAATTATATTGTTTATGCTCGGCATAGGCGGTATCATCTGGATGTTTATTACGCCTTCAGGCAACAATTTTCGCTATTTGATCGCGGATACGCTCATTACGACGCAGCACCGTTATTTGGCCAAATATATTATTGGGCAGCATGAGCTCGATTCACGGGTGAAGGAGTACCAGAACCGATTCGACGCGATGGGTGATGAGCGGGATACGCATGAGATCAATCCTTCAACAGGGGAGCAGACGAGTGAGGACAGCGGTGCTGCAGAGCAGGAGAAGCCGCTCGTTCAGATTGAGAAAATTTCCGGGCATGGATACAGCGGATACGTCATGACCGTCAATGATCCGAAGAAGGTCCGCATCGCCGTGCCGGAGAAGGCGGGCCGAGGAGAACGGGTGCTGAGCATGGTTCAGCGTACTGGCGCGGTAGCAGGAGTGAACGGCGGCGGCTTCGCCGATCCGAATTGGCAGGGGAACGGGTTCCAGCCGATTGGCATTGTGATGTCGGGCGGGGAGCTGTTCTATAGCGACCTGGGCAAGTCGCGTTCGACGCAGGTCGTTGGGCTCGATAAGCAGGGCAAAATGATCGCTGGCCGCTATTCGCTCGCAGAGCTGCAGCAGCTTGGCGTGCAGGAAGCGGTGACGTTCCAGCCACGTATTATCGTCAATGGCAAAGGGCTCATTAAGAATGCCGCAGACGGCTGGGGCATTGCGCCAAGAACGGCGATGGGGCAGCGGGAGGACGGGGCCATTCTGTTCGTCGTCATTGACGGTCGTCAGCCGGGCCACAGCATTGGAGCAAACCTGTACGATGTGCAAAATATTATGCTCGCGCATGGCGCAGTCATCGCCGCGAACCTCGACGGCGGCTCTTCCACGATGCTCGTGAAGGATGGAGCGGTGCTGAACAAGCCGTCAACGAAGAGCAGCGAGGGACGGTACTTGCCGACGGCGTGGCTCGTGTTTGAGCATCCGGAGCAGGCGATTATTTCGAATGTTTGGGCAGGATTGAAACCAGGCGATATCGATCCGGGGAAATGGTAAGGGATAGAGGTAGAGCAGCGAAATTGGTGAATAGCGACAAATGGTCAGCGCGGCGCGTCTTGCGCCTCTGGCTTCTTTTCCAGTATGATAAAAGGCAATAAATGGTGAAATGGGGATTGTTCGCTTGAGCAGCTTGGTACAGTTAGCGAAACCTGAAGCAATAATTTTTGATATGGACGGTACGTTGTTCGAGACCGATACACTGCTTGTTCACGTGCACGAGCGGATTTTCGAGACGCTTCGCAACGAAGGGCTGTACATGCAGCCTACGCCACCGGTGGAGAAGCTGCTGGCATGTCTAGGCATGCTGCTTGAAGATATATGGCGCAAAGTGATGCCGGATGCCTCGGAAGCAGCGCAGCGTCGAGCGGACGAGCTCATGCTGCAATATGAGCTGGAGGGACTTGCAGCTGGCGAGGGACAGCTGTATCCATATGTGGAGGAGACGCTGCGGGCTTTGAACGAGCGCGGGTTTAAGCTCTTCGTAGCCAGCAACGGACTGGAGAAGTATGTGAAAGAGGTGGCGCGCTACAAGGGCATCGCACCTCTGTTCGACGGCTTGTACAGCGCAGGCGAGTTCGGCACCGCCTCGAAGGTTCAGCTTGTCGCGCGGCTGATGGCCGATCACGGCGTTAAGACCGCATGGATGGTTGGCGACCGCTCCTCGGATGTGGAGGCGGGTAAAGGCAACGGCTTGCAGGTCGTCGGCTGCGCCTACGCCGTCTACGGGCGGCAGGAGGAGCTGCAGGGCTCCGACGCGTTGATCAGCGACTTCCGGCAGCTGCTGGAGCTGGCGGGGGCGTAGGCGGCACTTGGGAAGCGCTTCGACGCGTGGCGCGTGAGCAGCTCACACAGTCGTGAGAGCAACGTGGATATCCGAGGAATGATCGGCATGCGGCGGAATCGACCTCAATAGCAATAACAAAGAAACCCACCGTTTCAATAAAACGTGGGTTTCCCTAATCTTAATCATATGACGACGGGACGAGCTTCTCTTTCCGTCGTTTTTTTTGTTCGTGCAGCCAGATGGCGTATTCTAACGGCCTAATGATAGCGGTCCGGTAGGTGTCGTGTTCGCCTGCTTGGATGAACACTTCGCGCGCTGGCTTCGGGTTGACCTCGAGCAGCCAGATTTGGCCCTTGCGGTCAATCGCAAGGTCAAGCGCAAGCTCGCATAGCCGTCCGTAGGACTGCTCGAGGAATTCGGCGATCTCGACGCCGAGCAGCTCCGCCCGCTCAATGATGTCTTGCGTCGCTGTATCGTCCTTGATCCACTCGCTGAGCAGCTCTTTCATTTTGACCGCTTGCCCGCCGCCGTGCAGATTGGACGTGATGCTGCGAGAAGCGCCAATCCTGCCGGCACAGCCAGTTACAACCCATTCGCCTTGCCCATTCTTCTGCACGAGCATCCGGTAGTCGTGGACCCGCCCGTTCGGCAGCTTTAGCTGAATGCCCTGCTGGACGAGATAGTGGTTATCCTTCAAGTTCCATGAGGCCAGCCTGTTCTGAATGCTGGAAAGCGCGACCCGCTGCGGCGATACAATCCGGCGATCCTGATCCCGCCCTTGAATCGAGTAGCTGCTTCCTATTTTCTCAATCCGAAGAATGCCGCGGCCGCCGGTGCCGTTGATCGGCTTTAAGTAGACGAGCGGATACTTGCGGATCATCTCCATCAAGTCATTCGAACTCTCATACATACGAGTTAGAGGCAGATGCTCCTTGAAAACCTCTTCTTTACGCATTGTTTTGTAAACCGTCCATTTGTTGCGCAGCACGCGGTTCAGGAAAGTGAGATGCCCATACTTCCTCCGAAAATGGCTCAGCTCCACGAATCGATGGCTCTTCTGAATCCGGCACCTGTCATAGATCATATGGGGAAACGAACGCCACTTCCGCGTCCAGCTCTGCGTTGCGGCATCATACATATGTGCGTTAATCCGGTTCTGTGTATAGTTCACATCTGAAGGCGTGAATACGAATACCTCCAGGCCAAGCTTCTTTCCTGCAATGATCATCTTCTGATAGACTGGCCTCTCCTCGAGCAAGCCATTGTCATTGAGATAGAGGGTTAGGATGCCGAGAACCGGCTGACCCATAATAACTCCTCCTAAAAATTTTTGCGGTTGGCTTTAATTTATGCGTTCGATACCGAAGGTGCAGCAAAAGGTTCTCATGGAAGCATCGGCTAAAATCCAGCGGTTGGTAGCAGATTGGGATGAGCCTGCAGCCGCTAGCTCTCAAACCGGAGCGTCGGCTTACCCGTCGGCCCGGTATGCAGGCTGACCGCCTTCATGCCAGCACGGAAGCACATGCTCATGCTTGCTGGGTTATCAGCAGCAACCGTGCAAGCAAGGCGCCCGAGGCGCCGCTGCAACGCCGCGAGCAGCGCGCTTCCGGCGCCTTGGCCGCGAAACTCCGGCGAGACGACGACAAAGCAGGCACGCTCGCCGCCATCCTCCGCGAAGGCAACGGCGGCGAGCTTGCCGCCTACCACCGCAATCGCTATCGCCGCTTCAGCTCCAGCTCCTGCTTTACCGCCACTTGCGCTCGCTCCAGCTCCAGCTCCACCTTCGCCGCCACTGTCGCCCGCTCGGCTTGCCGCGAGCCGCGCTGGAGCAAGCTCCTGAAGCGCGGCAAGCGCTGCGGTTGTAATCCGTTGATCGCCATGCCGATACAGGAAACGAGTGATCTTCTCTTTCGATGCCGACCACTGGGACGGCGACAACAGCTTCACTTTCACAGGGGAGTTCACTCCTTGCGTACACGTAACCCGCAGGCGCGCTTCGCCGCACGCTCCACATGCCATGTTCTACGCTCCACGTTCGACGTTCGGTTTTTCCTGCTACAGCCCACGCATCTTCAGCAAATATTGGCTGTACTGGAAGATCCGGTCGAGCGAACGTTTGCGGATGTCCGGTTCATCGAACTTCATCGGCTTCGCATTCGCCTCGAAGAACCAGACATGGCCATCCTGATCGACGCCGAGATCCATCGACATCTCCATCAGCTTGCGGCGGGAGCCGCGCTCGATCTGCCTCGCGATAATGAGCGCAGTATTGCGAGTCTTTATTAGCAGTTTACGTGCTTCATCTTGGCCAAATACGCTGACAAGCAGTTTCTCTGGGTCTTCGATGCTGCCGCCGCGCGGCACATGCGTCGTAATGCTATAGGAGCCGGCGACGCGTGCGCCGATGCCGCTAATATCCCACTGGCCGCGCCGGTTCTTCTGCACAAGCGTCCGCAGGTCGAAGGAGCGTTCATTGAATGCCGCGAGCTGAATGCCCTGCTGAGCGATATACCTCTCGCCGCTGCTTTCTTTGACAATCTTGGCCCAGAGCTTCGCAATCGAGCCGCAGTTATAGCTCGTGCTGCCCTTGTCGCCTTGAATCTTCAGCGTATAGGGAAGCGTCTTCTCCGGCTGCAGCTGAATCGTCATAATGCCCTTGCCCGCTTTGCCGCTGACTGGCTTCAAGTAAAGGAAGCGGTGCTTCAGCATCATTTTGCCGAGGCCTCCTGCTGTCAAGAGACGCCGCGTAGCGGGAATGAACGGCTGCGTCGTGCGCGATTGGCGAAGCCACTTGAATAAGCTCCATTTGTTGAAGAACGAAGGATTAAAGATTTGAATTTGCGGATGGTTGACACAGGCCGCGATCTTTCGCCTGGCTTCCGGCTGCAATTCATCCTCACGCAGCGGAATTCGGTTGTAAATCAAATTCGGCACAGGGAACTTCTGTCCAATCCACGTGTCGGTTTCTCTGTCATAGGTGAAGCCGTCAAGCAGCTTCCGACGAAGCTTCAGCTGCTTGACAGTTACGACGTAAACGAGGAAGCCATGATCGGCGCCGGCCGCAATTATGTCGGCGAAGTTGCTCCGGTTGCCGCGAAACAGCTGGATGTCATCTTCAATCGTCAATATTGCGAGAACGGACTGCTTGCTCTGAATGATGGCTTCTTCTGCTGAATCCTCGTGAAATACGAGTGCCATCAATCTTCGCCTCCTTGCCCCGTGAACTTGCTGAGGTACATACAGTGCTCCAGGATATGATTGACCGACTCCCGTCCTTGCGCGCGCAGTGCCGGATGGCTGAAGATCGAACGGCCAGGCTTCGCATTGGCTTCGAACATCCACACCTCGCCGTCCTTGTCGATGCCGATATCAAGGCCGAGCTCGCCGAGCGTATGCGGGAAGTTGCGCTCGATCGCTTCCGAAAGCTTCACGGAAACCTCCTTTGCCTTCGTCAGCATTTCTTCTGAGCGATCTCCGAATGCCTGCTTAAGCGCCTGCTCCGGCGTGAGCAGGGAGCCGCCATTCTTGATATGCGTAGTTACGCTGCCGCGGCCGGCTTTCTTCGCGCCGATGCCGACCGGCACCCATTGGTTGTTGCCGTTCTTATGCATATGAAAGCGGAAGTCGAGCGGACAGCCGTCGATTTCGATGAGCCGTACCCCTTGCTGGCTCACGTACCGGCCGAGTCCGCTGCCATGCCTCGTTTCCAGCATCCGCATCAAACTGTTGAAGTTCGTAAAGCGCAGCAGGACGTTAGTACCGCCTCTGCGGTAACGGGCGAAGTATCCGCGCTTCGGATGATACGTAAGCCGGTAAATACCGATGCCAAGGCTGCCTGCAGTCGGCTTGTAATAGATGAATTGATGGTTCTCGAGCATTTCTTTTATTTTTTCCGAGCGAGGGTTCGTGACGGACTCCGGCAAGTGCTGGAGTGCCTCTACATCCTTATCGAGCAGCTTATACACATCCGATTTGTTGAAGAAACTCCAGTTGAAGAACGGAACGCCTTTGCGGATGAATCGCTCCCGTAATGACATGATCGTAGAAGTCGTCTCAGCTACGCGGCTCGGCAGCCGATTGTAGATAACATCGGGAAGCGGAACGACTTTGCGGTACCAGCCGCCAGTGCTGTTCAGGAAGTAGCCGTTGATCGTGTTTTGATTC
The DNA here is from genome assembly GCF_056120345.1 of Paenibacillus sp. sgz302114. Taxonomy (NCBI): domain Bacteria; kingdom Bacillati; phylum Bacillota; class Bacilli; order Caryophanales; family Paenibacillaceae; genus Paenibacillus; species Paenibacillus sp. sgz302114. The sequence goes on along the minus strand of NZ_JBVYOI010000002.1, from coordinate 112,417 downwards.
CAGTTCACATCTCGCGGCGTGAAGGCGAAGAAGTATGCCTTGCGTTCTCCCATCCGAAGCAGCTGACGAATATAGCCGGAGCGGGAGCCGAACGGAGACTCGCTGTTACGGCCGCCGTCTGTCAGGACTCCGATAAGCGGACCGAGCTGAACCTCATTGTCGCCTCCTTGAACAAAGGAGATGCTGCCGGCTTTCGGCACACGGATAGATTGGCGGACGCCTGCGGACAGATAGAGATGGTGGCCTTGGCGTTCAATTGTTTTGACCGCTGCGGTTATGACCTCGTGACCGAGCTTTAATTGGATGGTCTTCTTGCCGGCGAGCTTCAGCGACTTGAGGAGTGAGCCCGACAGGTAGACAATGCGATCGTTTGATGGTGAGAAGTGTACATGACAAGATGTCAAACTCATGGATGAACCTCCTGGATGTATCTCCCTTGATTTCGGTTTGAATGAAATATCGGTTTCTGGCGAGCAGCGAGATGCAGGGCATATTGTAGCGGCCGCATGACCGCAGTTTCATACGTGTGCTCATCATCCTCAAAAGACTGACGGCCCGGCTTGCTGTTTGCTTCCAGCAGCCATATCCGGCCGTCCTGTTCAATGCCGAAGTCTAACCCAAGCTCGGCAAGCCGCCCGAAATGCTGTTCCAGCACTTCGGCTGCGCATTCGCTGATCCGGCGGATGAGCTGCAGCATCCGAGCTGCGGCTTCTTCGCCGAAGCGCTCACCAAGCGCATCTGCAGCACTTGCTGCTGTGCCTCCGCCGTGCAAATTCGAGGTAACGCTTCCGCTCTCGCCCGTGCGCATAGCAGCGCCGGTGAAAGACCACCTGCCGAATCCGTCCTTCTGCACAAGTGCGCGAACGTCGAAGGGGCAGCCATTCTCGTCAACTAGCTTAAGGCAAGGCTGGATGACGTAAGGCGCTCCCGCTGTAAATCGGAAGATCCAGCTGCCAACGCTCCGCCAATTGGAGAACGCATGTGAAAGAGGACGGTTCCTTCGGTCTCTGCCATCAATCCGCCAGCCGTTTCCCGCCCGAATGAGTCGAAATGCTCCTCTGCCCTGCGCGCCGGCAGATGGTTTCATGAAGATGCCTTCCTCGTGCTGATTAGCAGCAAGTTCGAGACTATGCGCGCCGGAATAACCGATCGAGCGCGGGACATGCGGCGCTAGCTTGGTATTGCCGCTCAGCACGCTGTAGACATATAGCTTGCCGGGAAGCGAGCCGTTCAGCAGCGTATACGGCTTCAATCGTTTTAGTTCGTTCAGCGCTTCTATCGTCAGCGCGTAATGATCGGATGACTTAGGCAGAGCTCGGTCATAGACAAGGTCGGGAAGCGGGAAACTCCCTGCATGCCATTCGCCGCCCCGCAGTTGATAACCGTGGAGCATCCGGTTCGCTGAGTAAGGGACGCTGGTGGCGCAGAAGAAATAAACGAGCAGCCCAAGCGATCTCGAAAGGCTGCTTAGCAGACGGCAGAAGGAGTCCTCCGGCAATGCGGAAGTCGGCTTGCTATCGCCTTGCGTGCCTGACGTGGACTTCGGACGAATTTCACTGATCATAACGCCAAGTACTGGGGATTGTTCAGAGATAGCCAAGCGGTCGCTACCTCCTTTTCATTAAAATTCGGCAAGATGCCGGGCATAGCGAATGATATTGCGGACGGATGGGCGGATTTTGTTATCGTGCAGCGGTGTGTTATCGTTCTTGGACGGCTTCGAGTTGACCTCGAGCAGCCAGACCCGACCGCTCGTATCGAGCGCCAAATCGATTCCGAGCTCACCGAAGTGAGCAGGGATGTGCGTATCAATACCCTTCGCAATTTCAAGAGCGGCGCGAGTTAGCTTCCCCGGCGCATCATTGCTGTTCGAAAGGTTTGACTTTGCGACGGCCTCGCGAACGGTGCTGAGCGTACCGCCTCTGGCGAGATTGGAGACGAAGTGATTGCTTCCGGCTGTACGTGCGACGATTGATGTAAGCATCCATTTGCCCATCTCATTCTTCTGCACAAGCGCCCGGAAATCGACAGGCCGCCCCAAAATATCAATCAGTTGAAGTCCTTGCTGGATTTGGTAACGCACCGTTTTCATTTTGCCGGAGATGGAGGCGTACAGTTTGGCGACCCCGTTAAAATGCTGTCTCCGCGTCCCGAGCGTAGTCGCATATTGCGCTGAATAAGAATCGGTATCGACTCTCGAGATGCGGATGATGCCTTTACCCAGACTGCCGCGCACCGGCTTGAGGAAGACGGTGTTGTACTTGCTGCACATCGCCTTGAGCATCGGTAAGCTGCGCAGCACATGTGACTCCGGCAAATATCTGATTAGGGAGCCGTCCTTCACCAGCGCTTCGAACACTTCGGATTTATCGAGAAACTTCTCGTTGAACACCGTACTGCCATGCCGCAGCTTCACTTCTTTAATAAACTGCTGCACATTCAGGCGATTCTCCAGCTTACGGCTCGTTAAACGGTTGTTGACGACATCGGGAACGGGCATCATCACTTTCCGCCAGCCATCGGAGTAGACCCATCCCTCTACATTATTGAAATTATCTGTCACATGATCCGGAGTGAAAAAATAAACGTGAGCGCCTTGGGCGGCGCAGGCATCGACGAGTTCCTTGCAGAAGAGAGTGATGGAGCCGAATGGCCGATCTCTTGTTTCGGGATCGTCACGGCTGATAAGAACACCGATCAACGGGCCAAGCGAGAGTGTGGACGTATCGTAGTTGTAACGGATGCGAAGCGATGTACCTACGAATAAGCCCATCTTTCTTGCCAAGCTTTGACCGATGCGCATGCCGTCATATCGCTCAACCGGCACCACTTTGACATAATGGCGTAGCGCTCCAAACTTCAAGACGACCGGCTGTCCTTGCGGTATTTTCCATTGTCTTAAATAAGCATCGCCGAGCATTATGGCATCATCCGGCAAGATGCCTGGGCTGATGACCTGAACGGCGACTTTCGATTTGAGCATCGACGAAGCTCCTTCCAGGCTGGATGATGACGAGGTGCAGCTTCTGAAGTGTTAGGCAGTGACACACGAATTAATTCATCATATGAGGACAGATATACCTTGGTGATTGGCGGACAGCGCCGGTACAGTGAAAAATGGGCATTTACCCTACGTTTTTTCTGAAAACTTGACCTGCTTCTGCTACAATAAAACGTATCGAATACGAGAAAAGGAGTGACCGTCCGTGGCTTCCGGAGTAAATGGGCTAGAAGCGCTAACGAAACACGAGCGTCTTATGCAATATATTAATGCGCTCGAAATCGGTACCAAACTATCGGTGCGCACGATGGCAGAGGATCTCGAGGTAAGCGAGGGCACAGCGTACAAGGCGATCAAGGAGGCGGAAGCAGCCGGGCTTGTCAGCACGAAGGAACGGATCGGCACGGTCCGCATTCAGCGCCGCAACCGGGAGACGCTCGATCGGCTGACGTTCGGCGAGGTGGTTGAAATTGTGCAAGGCGAGCTGTTCGGAGGCGCGGCGGGGCTCGATAATACGCTGCACAAGTTTGTCATAGGCGCGATGGAGCTCGACGCGATGGTGAGATATATCGACGCAGGCAGTCTGCTCATTGTCGGTAACCGGGAAGGGGCGCATAGATGCGCGCTCGAGCAAGGCGCGGGCGTGCTGATTACGGGGGGCTTCGGCACAAGCGAAGAGATTAAGCGGCTCGCCGATGAGAAGGGGCTGCCAATCCTCTCCTCCAAGTACGACACCTTTACCGTCGCTTCGATGATTAACCGGGCGATGTTCGATAGGCTAATCCGCCAGAAAATAATGCTCGTCGAAGACATCGTTACTTATAGCCGTCCGGTAGAGACGATGCGTCTTGGCGAGACGAAGAACGATTATATGCTGCTTGCAGCAAGGGTAGGAGGTTCGCGCTTTCCGGTGCTAGATGACCGCGGCCGAGTCGTCGGCATGATGACCGCCAAGGATGCCGAAGGCGAGCCGGATACACAGCTCGTTGACAAGCTGATGACGCGCAGCCCGATTACGGCGGCGCCGAACATTCCGATTGCATCCGCTGCGCACACGATGGCGGCTGAAGGCATTGATCTGCTGCCGATCGTCGATAAGAACCGCAAGCTGCTCGCTGCGCTCAGCCGTACGGAAGTGCTGGAAGCGATGCGTTACGCAGGGAAACAGAAGGAGTCCGGCGAGACGTTCGATGAATTGATCGGCGCGGGATTCGCGAAGAAAGAGAATGAACAGAGCGACTGGCTCTACGAGGGTCGGATTACGCCGCAAATGTCCGGGACGTTCGGCACAATTTCAGAAGGGGTGCTGGTCACCTTAATGACGCAGGCAGCGCGGGGGCTTATACGCGAGATGGGGAAGCGGGAATATATCATCGAGAGCATGACGACTTATTTCGTAAGGCCGATCCAGCTGGAGAGCGAAGTAGTCATTCAGCCGAGCCTGCTGGAGATGAGCCGCAAGAGCGCCAAGCTCGAGATTGAGCTAAGGGACCCAAGCGGCCTCGCTGCCAAAGCCATGCTAACGGCGCAATTAATGGATCCGTACTAACCTTTCATGGACCGGTAAATGCTGTTATTACGCAAGCCCGCGAACAAGTTGAACAGGCCAAGCACGATGAACAGTGCGCCGATAATGACTTTGATCGTCGATCCGTTGTAAGCGAGCATGACGAACAAGGCGATGAAGACGAGCATGATGCCCATGTAGATGTTCATGCGCGCGGCATACATGCCTCTTTGCCGAGCATCGTTCGATCGGCGTGCTTTATAGCTGTTATAAACCGAGAATAGCGATGCGCCGATAATCACGATGACGATCAGCCAGTGAAGTGTACTTTCCATGAGGTGAATTGCAGCTCCTTTTTTGCTGTGCAGGTTGAATAGGTTTGTCCACATTATAGAATGTATAAGTTTCACCTGTATAAATTTCAATAATGTCACCGCGAAACGTAAGCTTTTGCCTCCAGGGGACGGCGTCAGCCGTTTTCACTTGTATTGTAGCATGAATTGCTGCCCGAGCGAAAATAAGGCTGCCTCCCATCTGTGTCGATTATGTGATCGGTCTCGTGTACGGATTCGCTTTAAACCATACCTGCAGCACATTATCGACGACGAGCATCGTCCGAATTTCGACGGTGAATTCTTTGCCGCCCGTCAGCAAGTACACTTTGTTATCCATCAGCTCCCGGCCGAGCTCGCCATTGGCATTAATCTTATAAATGCTCGTGCCGACGAAGACGCTTAAGTCCTTCCTCAGCTTATCCTTCAGCTCCAGCTTCACCTGCTCGTCCTTCAGGGCGGGACTATCCGATGATTTATTGTCCAGCAAGATCGGCTGTATAGTCTTAATGACGGTGTGCTGGTCTTTAAATTTATTCAGCTTCTCAATCCGATCCTCATACTCAATCAATTTATCTTCTAGCCCCGTATTGCTATCTCGCAAGGCGTTGAAGCTCATAAAGAAGACCGCGTGATAGGCCATCGCGCCTAGTATGGCGCCAAGCACGACAAAAGCGCATGCCTGCACCAGCCTCGTATACCGTTCAAAGGGCGGAACGCGCATGGATCAGACCGCCCCTCTACATAGCCAACGTATCAGCTCTGTCCCCATATGCGCGCCGAGAAAAGCGCACAGAATGTAGGCGATCTGAAATGCGACCGGCGATAGATGACCCTCGATCATATTGCTTTCAATGACCCGCATCGGGTCGATTGTGCCGCCTACAGCGGCGACGAGCGCCCAAATCTTGAGCCGTGATGCGGTATCCAGCATGATGGCAGCAGGTGCCGAGAGCACGAATACGGAGCCGATTCCAGCCAGCATAGAGCCGCCGAACACGACGCCGAAGGCGATAAAGAAGTCAATCGTAGCTTTCGATAAGAAGGAGTCCATCTTGTTCATTACACCCTCCTGTGGAATACGTGGGATACGGCTGCGCAAGCGGCTCGTCCCCCTAGTCCATTCTATGGGCGAGCAAGGCGGCAATATGATAAACTAGTATAAATGCTTTTCTCTGAAAGAAAGAAGGGACGAACAATGAGCGGCGAACGCGATTTTGTCCATTTGCACGTGCATAGCGAATTCAGCCTGCTCGACGGGGCTGCTCGGATTAAAGATTTGGTGACCCAAGCTTCTGCGCTTGGCATGAAGTCGCTCGCCTTAACGGATCACGGCGTCTTGTACGGCGCTGTGCCTTTCTATAAAGCTTGTATCGCTAGAGGCATCAAGCCGATTATCGGCTGCGAGGTTTATTTCACGACGGGATCGCGCTTCGACAAAGGCGCGCGCAAGGATAACCCGATCTATCATTTGATTCTGCTGGCGAAGAACGAGACGGGCTACCGGAATCTGATGAAGCTAAGCTCAATTGGCCACTTGGAAGGGTTCCATTACAAACCTCGGATTGACCTTGAAGTACTGAAAGAATATTCGGAAGGGCTTATCTGCCTCAGCTCTTGTTTGGGCAGCGAGATTGCTCAGCACCTGCTGCATGACCGCTACGAGCATGCGCTGAAGTCTGCGGAGCGTTACCGTTCCATATTCGGCGAGGATTTCTATCTGGAGCTGCAAGATCATGGCATGCTGGAGCAGAAGAAGGTGCTGCAGGCGACGCTGCGGCTCGCGCAGGAGACAGGTATTCTGACGGTAGCAACGAACGATGTTCACTACTTGCAGCCAGCAGATGCCGCCGTTCAAGACGTTCTAATCTGTATTGGCACGGGCAAGACTGTTGAAGACGATGACCGGCTCAAAATGATGACGGATCAGATGTACCTCAAGAGCGCGGATGAGATGGCGATGCAGTTCCGCCAGGCGCCTGATGCTGTTGCCCGTACGGTGGAAATTGCGGCAAAATGCCAGCTCGAGCTGACATTCGGCCGTGCGCTGCTGCCGACGTTTAGCCCGATTCCGTCAGGGATGAGCTCGGCGGACTACTTGTCCGCGCTCTGCCATGAAGGACTTGAGACGCGTTATTCCGGGGAATCGGCATGGACCTCGGACGCGGGCTATAAGAAGACCATTACGGAGCGGCTCGACTATGAGCTTGGCGTTATTGACAAAATGGGTTTCAGCGACTATTTCCTCATCGTGTGGGACTTCATCCGGTTCGCACATGAGCAAGGTATTCGCACAGGTCCTGGGCGGGGATCGTCGGCGGGCAGTCTCGTGGCGTATACGCTTAACATCACGGATGTTGATCCGATCAAATACAAGCTGTTATTCGAGAGATTCCTCAATCCGGAGCGGATTACGATGCCGGATATTGATATTGACTTCAACGATGAGCGCCGCGACGAAGTCATCAGCTACGTCTCTGCGAAGTATGGCGATGAGCATGTGGCGCAAATCATTACGTTCGGTACGATGGCGGCAAAAGCAGCCGTGCGCGACGTTGGCCGCGCGATGGCCGTTCCGTTCGGCGAAGTGGATCGTGCAGCGAAGCTGATCCCGAATCAGCTTGGCATTACGCTTGAGGAAGCGATGCGTGTCAGCACGGAGCTCCGCGAAGCATCAGAGCGCCAGCCGAAGACAGCCGATTTGCTTCGGATGGCGCTTAAGGTGGAAGGAATGCCGCGCCATGCCTCGACGCATGCGGCAGGCGTCGTTATTTCCGGCGAGCCTCTCACGCATTACGTGCCGCTCCAAGCAGGAAGCGAGAAGACGGCGCTGACGCAATATTCGATGGAGCATCTGGAATCGGTCGGTCTGCTCAAGATGGACTTCCTCGGCCTGCGCACGCTTTCCATTCTTGAACGTACGCTCGATTGGGTGAAGAAACAGCAGGGAATCACGGTTGATTTCCGCTTCATTCCTGACGATGATCCGGCAACCTATGCGATGCTGTCGCGCGGTGAGACGACGGGAATATTCCAGCTCGAGTCCACCGGCGTTCGGCGCGTGCTGAAGGAGCTGAAGCCGACTCAATTCGAAGATATCGTCTCGGTAACGGCGTTGTACCGTCCGGGTCCGATGGAGTTTATCCCCAAATATATTGCAGGCAAGCATGGAGAAGTGGCGGTGGAATACCCGCATCCGTCGCTTGAACCGATTCTCGCCGATACGTACGGCATTATCGTATATCAGGAGCAAATTATGCAGATCGCTTCGAAGATGGCGGGCTTCTCGCTTGGTGAAGCGGACTTGCTCCGCCGTGCTGTATCGAAGAAGAAGCGCGAGGTGCTCGATGAGCAGCGCGCTCACTTCGTAGAGGGCAGCCTCAGCCAAGGCTACGCAGAGAAGGACGCGAATGCCGTGTACGATATGATCGTCCGCTTCGCGGACTACGGCTTCCCGCGTGCTCACGCGGCGGCGTATGGCGTTCTCGCGTTCCAAACAGCGTGGCTGAAAGCGAATCATCCCGTGCCGTTCATGGCTTCCATGCTGGCGTCGGTCACAGGCAGCCAGCGGAAGACGGCGGAGTATGTAGACGAATGCCGTCGAATGGGCATCAACGTGATGCCGCCGGATGTGAACGAGAGCAACGTGACGTTTACTCCGGTGAACGGCGCGGTTCGTTTCGGCCTCGCTTCGATCAAGAACGTGGGCACGCAAGCGATCGAATCGCTCATGAAGGAGCGGGCGGATCGTCCGTTCGAGAGCTTGCTTGATCTGTGCCGGCGCGCCGACCTGCGCGTTGTGAATAAGCGCGTGCTTGAGTCGCTTATTCAAGCAGGGGCTTGTGATTCGCTAGGCGGACATCGCGCGCAGCTAGTCGCTGTGCTCGATGAGACCGTTGAAGCGGCGCTCAAGTGGCGGAAAGAGCGCGAGGAGCTCCAGATCGAGCTGTTCGGCTTCGATGAAGTGCAGAACTGGGATGTTGAGATGCCGGAGGTTCCGGCTTATACGACAGGCCAGAAGCTGTCGCTGGAGCGGGAGCTGCTCGGCATGTACTTGTCCGGGCATCCGCTCGACGCATATGAGGCGGAGCTTGCAGAGCTGCCGCTCGACCGGCTCGTGGATTTAACGGAAGTGCCGGATGGCGCTTTCGCCATCGTGAGCGCGATGGTGGTGTCGGCGAAGCATTTTACGACGAAGAAAGGACAGGCGATGGCCTTCCTTGAAATCGAGGATCGCATTATGCGCGTCGAGGCAGTCGCATTCCCGACGATCTGGAAGCGCCATTCGGCTGCGCTTGATCCGGGCAGCCTCGTCATTGTGCTCGCCAGCGTGCAGCATCAGGATGAGGACTATAAGCTCCTCATCGAAGATGTCGTGCCGCTTGGCGGTGGCACTGGGATGGGCGGCGCGCCTGCCGACTTGGCCGCTGGGGTGCAGCGGCTGCAGCGGCAGGCCCGCAGCCGCGGCAGCGAAGCAGCGGCGCGCGGCGGAGGCTCCGCGGCCAGCGGTGGCGCGGCTGCGCGGCCGGCGCCAGCGGTGCAAGCTCGCGGCGCTGGGGCTTCGCAGCCGGGCAGCGCCGGCGCTGCCGCACCGCGGCAAGCGGCGCCTGCTGCGCCGGCAGCGCCAGCCCGCAGCGGCGGGGCTCCGCAGCAAGCGGCTCCGTCTGCGCAGCCGGCGGTCACCCGCAGCGCCGGCGCTTCGCAGCAGCCGGCCGCAGCGGTTAAGCGGCCGCAGCGCCTCTACGTCAAGATCGTTGCTGGCAGCGAAGACTCTGCGTCGCTCGCGAAGCTGAAGTCGCTGCTGACGGCAAGCCCAGGCGTCTATGAAACGGTTCTGTTCTATGAGAGCGAAGGACGGACTGTCGCGCTAAGCGACGCCTTCCGTATCAAACCATCGGAGTTGCTGCTGTCGCAAATCGAGTCGATTTTTGGTAAAGGATCGGCGGTTGTGAAATAATAACGCTAATGATCTCGAATAATCGTTTTTGCTCAAGCAGGCACATGTTGATATGAAGCAGCATACATTTAGGAGACACAGAGCGAATAGCAACTTTAATGACGTTGCTTGCAGCTTTGCATTCGCCGCTTGTATGGGCTGAAGAAGCCAGGGAACGGAGTAACGATTCTCCTGTCTCCACCCAATTCGTACAAGCCGGACAGTGGGGGATGAACAGTGTCGTCCGATATGGAGAAATGGCTGAACAGACGCGGTGTATCGGTAAGTGACGTTGCAGATATTGTATTTTCGCTGCAGCGTCCGTATAATGCGGATTTGACCTATGAGGAATGCGAGGAGAGCGTGCTAGCCGTGCTTGGCAAGCGTGAAGTGCAGTATGTTCTGTTTACAGGCATTGCGCTGGATGAGCTGGCAGAGCAGAAGCTGCTGCCGGCACCCCTTCAAGCGATTATGGAAGCCGATGAATCGCTCTTCGGAGTCGACGAAACGCTCGCGCTCGGCATTACAAATGTATATGGCATGATCGGACTTACCAGCTTCGGCTATCTGGACAAAGTGAAGCCGGGCATCATCCGTAAGCTTAATGAGAAGGGCGCGCATGTGCATGTTTTTCTGGACGATCTCGTCGCGGGCCTTGCAGCTGCTGCATCCGCAAGGATTGCCCACCAGGATCCAAAAGCGAACCGGTACGAAATCGCAGACACGCCTTAAACCGCGTTAACGCCGCTTTTCGGGTCTGGAATATGCTCACAGCTCTTGCGCCGTTGCGATGAAAACCAAACATATGGTATCATGATGACATCATATGTCCAATTAACATGTGTTCATTTTGCGGCTTATGCCTATACAAGTGTGTTCAGATGTTCTTTTTATCATTGCAAGGAGGTACCTTTCATGTGGACGGTTATCTATATCGCGCCTACGGCAAAAATTGCGGAGAGCATCAAAAACCGGCTGACCCAAGAAGGGTTTCTCGTTAAAATCAGGCCAATTAACGTATCGAAACAGCAATACGAGATATTGGTCCCATCTGGCGAACTGGAAGAAGTGCAGGAAGTGCTGAACAATATTCTAAACTCGGGGCGGTAATAGTTTAATCTTACTGCGCTCCGCTCCAAAGAGGTGTCACTCGTGTTCAAGGACTTATTTCATAAAAAGAAGTATGCCACAATTCCATCGGGTCAGCCGCGTACGAAGCCGGATATTCCGGAAGGCTTAATGTCTAAATGCCCGAAGTGCGGCAACATTCAATTTAGCAAAGAAGTCGAGAAGAATTTAAAGGTTTGTCCGGGCTGTGGGCATCATTTCCGGCTTAATGCTTGGGAACGCATCGCCATTACGCTCGACGAAGGCAAACTGTCGGAGCTGGACGCGGATCTCGAATCCGTCGATCCGCTCGGTTTCCCGGGTTATGCGAGCAAGCTGGAAGCGCAGAAGAAGAGCTCTGGCCTTAAAGATGCGGTTGTTACGGGAGTAGGGACGATCGGTGGTTTGCCGGTCGTCGCCGCTTTCATGAGCTTTGATTTCTTCGCAGGCAGCATGGGTTCCGTTGTCGGTGAGAAGATTACTCGCGCAATCGAGCATGCGCATGCGAACAAGCTTCCGCTGATCGTGTTCTCCACTTCGAGCGGTGCGCGTATGCAGGAGAGCATTCTCAGCCTTATGCAGATGGCGAAGACAAGCGCAGCACTCGCGAGGTTCCAAGGTGACGGCGGTCTGTATATTTCCGTTATGACCGATCCTACAACAGGCGGCGTCTCCGCAAGCTTTGCACTGCTTGGCGACTTTAATTTGGCCGAGCCTGGGGCGCTTATCGGCTTTGCAGGCCGCATCGTAATCGAACAGACCATCCGCCAGAAGCTGCCGGACAACTTCCAAACCGCGGAGTTTAACCTGCAGCACGGACAGCTGGATAAAGTGGTACATCGTAAAGAAATGAAAGCAACACTTGCAAAATTGCTTGATATGCATTCGGTAAAGGGGGAAATTGTCAATGGCGGGTGAGCTGCCGTTCGAGAAGCCGCTTAACGAGCTGCAAAAGAAAGTCGAAGAGCTGAAGAAGTTCGGCCAAGATTCGGGTATTGATTTCAGCGATGAGATCGCTCGTTTGGAAGAACGCTGTAAACAGCTGCAAGAAGATCTGTACAACGAGTTGACGCCTGCGCAGAAAATGCATTTGGCGCGTCATCATGGTCGCCCTACGACGCTTGACTACATAGGGACGATATTTACAGACTTTATCGAGCTTCACGGCGATCGTCTATTTGCAGACGATCTCGCAATCGTTGGCGGTCTAGCGAAGCTGAACGACGTGCCGGTGACCGTTATCGGTCATCAGCGCGGCAAAGATACGAAGGATAACATTGCCCGTTTCTTCGGCAGTCCGCATCCGGAAGGGTTCCGCAAGGCGCTCCGGTTGATGCAGCAGGCGAACAAATTTGGCCGTCCGATCGTAACGTTTATCGATACGAAGGGTGCTTATCCAGGCAATACTGCGGAAGAACGCGGTCAATCCGAAGCGATTGCCCGTAATTTGCGTGAGATGGCGATGTTCGGAGTACCGATTATTTGTGTCGTCATCGGCGAAGGCGGAAGCGGCGGTGCACTCGGCCTTGGCGTTGGCAACCGCGTCTTGATGCTCGAGAACGCTATCTATTCGGTTATTTCGCCGAATGGCGCGGCATCTATACTATGGAAAGATGCGGCTCGTGCTGACGAGGCTGCTGCTGTGATGAAGATTACGGCTGCTGACTTGCAGGGGTTTGGCATCATAGAAGAAATTATCGCCGAGCCGCAAGGCGGAGCGCATCGTGATCTGGCCGAGCAATCGGAGACGATCAAAGAAGCGATCTGGCGTCACCTTGGCGAATTGTCGAAGCTTTCGTCTGAGGAATTGATCGAAGACCGGTACGAGAAGTTCCGCCGCATCGGTGAGTTCCACTCGCCGGAGCCGGATGCTGATATCGAACAGATACAAGAGGCTGAATCTGCCGGAGTATAAATAATGACTGTATAACGACATTGTGATCGATGCAGACGGAGGATGGAAAATTACTTATGCGTAAAACGAAAATTGTATGTACGATCGGGCCTTCCAGCGAATCGCTCGAAAATACGAAAAAACTAATTAACGCGGGCATGAACGTTGCTCGTCTGAACTTCTCCCACGGCGACTTCGAGGAGCACGGCAACCGAATCAAGAACATTCGTCAAGCTTGCCAAGAGCTTGGCAAAACAGTTGCCATTCTGCTCGATACGAAAGGCCCTGAGATTCGTCTGGGCAAATTGAAAGAAGAGCCGATTGAGCTCGTACAAGGCGACACGATTACACTGACGACGGAAGAAATCCTCGGCGACCGTAACCGCATTCCGGTAACGTACTCGAACCTGCCTGCAGACGTTGAGGAAGGCTCCACGATCTTGATCGACGACGGTCTGATCGGCCTGACTGTTGAAGCAATCGAAGGCACGGAGATCAAATGCCGCATCGTGAACAGCGGTCCAATCAAGAGCAAGAAGGGCGTTAACGTTCCTGGCGTACACATCTCCTTGCCTGGTATTACAGAGAAGGACGCGAACGATATCATCTTCGGTATTGAACAAGGCGTTGATTTCATCGCGGCTTCCTTCGTTCGTAAAGCGACAGACGTGCTCGAAATCCGCGAGCTTCTTGAGAAGCACGGCGCAAGCCACATTCAGATCATCTCCAAAATCGAGAACCAGCAAGGCGTTGACAACCTGGACGAGATTCTTGAAGTTTCTGACGGCCTAATGGTTGCGCGTGGTGACCTCGGCGTAGAAATTCCAGCTGAAGAAGTGCCGCTCGTACAGAAGAAGATGATCCAGAAGTGTAACCTGGCAGGCAAGCCGGTTATTACAGCTACGCAAATGCTTGATTCCATGCAGCGCAACCCGCGTCCGACTCGTGCGGAAGCAAGCGACGTTGCAAATGCGGTCTTCGACGGCACTGACGCAATCATGCTTTCAGGCGAGACAGCTGCCGGAAAATATCCGGTGGAATCGGTTCAAACGATGTCCCGTATCGCTGTTCGTGCGGAAGAGACGCTCAACTACCGTGAAATCTTCACACGTCAAGCGAATGCGCAGCAAACAACAGTAACAGAAGCAATCAGCCAAGCTGTTGCCAACTCTGCACTTGATTTGAACGCAAAAGCGATTATCACGTCTACAGAGAGCGGCTACACAGCTCGGATGATTTCCAAATACCGTCCGAAATCGCCGATCATCGCAGTAACGCCAGTTGAACAAGTGATGCGCCGTTTGGCTCTCATTTGGGGCATCACGCCAGTTCTTGGCACGCCTGCTGAGACAACTGACGAAATGTTCGATATCGCCGTTCAAGGCGGCATCACTTCTGGTATGGTGAAGCTTGGCGATACGGTCATTATTACAGCTGGTGTTCCGGTTGGCCGTTCGGGTTCGACGAACCTGATCAAAATTCACACAATTGGCGAGATGATTGCCAAAGGCCAAGGGATCGGCACTCAAAGCGCAACAGGTAAAGTTGTTGTAGCGCGCACTCCACAAGAGGCTATCGCGAAGACAACAGAAGGCTCGATTCTTGTTACTGTTTCGACAGACAAAGAATATATGCCAGCGATCTCCAAAGCGGCAGCAGTGATTACAGAGCAAGGCGGCATCACTAGCCATGCGGCGATCGTTGCACTGAACCTGGGCATCCCGGTTATCCTCGGGGTAAAGAACGCGCTTGAGCTTCTGCACGACGGTTCTGAAGTAACGGTCTATGCTGAAGTTGGCGTGATTTACTCCGGACAAGCTAAAGTTATGTAATGGATTGAAAGATAGATAAGAAGCGATGGTGCCTTGGGTGCCGTCGCTTTTTGTTCACATTATAGAATTTGCGTGCTTACTTGTATGCATTTCTATAATGTCTCCGCGAAACGTAAGCTTTTGTCTTTAAGGAAGGCGTTAGCCGTTTCACTTGAAAGCAGGTGATTAGAGATGAAGAAAGAAATAGCAGCCGGGGCACAGGCGCTCTGGCATATGCATCCACTTCGCGTCCGCTATCAAGAGACGGACCAGATGGGCGTAGTGTTTCACGGGAATTACTTGACCTGGTTTGAGATTGGACGAACCGAGCTTGTCAGGTCGCTTGGTCTGTCGTACATCGAGATCGAGAAATCGGGGCTTCTGCTTCCTGTCGTTGATTTGGACATCTCTTATGTATCGCCGGCGCGTTATGACGATATCGTATTTATCTGTACGCGGATCGAGGAGCTTTCACCGATTCGGATGGCGTTCCGCTCGGAGATCCGTTTGGCTGATGATCAGGCTGCTTTTCCACAGCCACAGTGGTGGCATGAAGCAGAGCCGCCTGGAAAGCTGCTTACGAAGGGCGGCACCCGCCATGTGTGGGTTAATCGGGATTGGCGCCCAGCGCGGCTGGATAAGGCATTTCCGGTCGTCTATGAGCGTCTGCAGGCAGCTGCCGCCGGCGCTGTGCAAGAGGAAGGGAGCGAGTAACCGATGTTAAAATGGCTCGTCGCTGCAATTATTCTTATTCCGGCAATAGAGATGTGGGGCATCATTCGAGTCGGTCACGCTATCGGCGGCTGGGCGACGTTCGGTCTTATTCTGCTCACCGGCTTCGCAGGCGCACAGCTCGCGCGCCTCGAAGGACGCAAAGCGATCGCGGAGGTGAAATTGCATCTCCAAAGCGGCAAGCCCCCGGGCCATGCGATGCTCAACGGGATTTGCGTCGTAATCGGAGGATTGTTGCTCCTGATGCCAGGATTCTTCACCGATATCGTTGGCATAACGCTGCTGTTCCCACTAACTAGACCGTTCTATCGGATGATGATCTACCGCTGGCTGGAGAATAAGATGCGAAGTGGCTCGATCACGATTTGGAGAAGGTAACTAATACGTAAACAAAGCAGTCGGGGCGATCAGTACCCCGACTGTTTTGTTGTCTGTATGAAACGCCGAAAGTCGGCCGAGAGTGAGAGTACATATACGATCTCTCGGCGCCGTATTTCTACCAATACTCTGTAGCTGAGAGAACTTATGTGCTCTCAGCATCCCAAACTCGCCGAAGTCGGCTGAGAGAACACATATGATCTCGCAGCGCCGAGGCTCATTAAACAAGAATGAAAATACAAAAACACGCTTGGCCACAGGCCAAGCGTGTTTTTGTGCATGCACCAAACGTAAAGCGTGTCCCGAAAGGGACGAAAGCGCGCACCAGCACGCAGAAACACTAACGCACCTCTGTTACTCTCACGTTCCCATGGTCCCACAGGGACACCAGGTACCTAAACAACTCCAAACGTAAAGCGTGTCCCGCAAGGGACGAAAGCGATCACCCGCAACCCAATCTCGCGAGCGCTTCTCTGTAACTCCAACGTTATACATTCCGGGTGTCCAGAGGGTTGGTAAACCCTCGGGGTCCCCCTGGAGAGGGGGATTTAGGGGGTGTTTAAGGTTTAGGCCCCCGCACCACAAACGAATACAAATCTCGAAACACGTTCGCCTTATGTACCGTTGTAAGGATCACTAGCGAGACCGGCCCGATAATGAGGCCGACGACGCCGAACAGCTTGAGCCCGACGAACATGGCGATCAGCGTAGGCAACGCTTCGAGTCCGACACTGCTTGCGAGCACCTTCGGCTCGATCGTCTGTCTACAGACAAGAATGACTCCGTAGAGAATTGACAAGCTGATGCCGAGAGAGACCTCGCCATAGATGAACGTATACGCGATCCATGGGATCATTGCTGCTCCAACACCAAGATAAGGAAGAAGATCGACTAGACCAATCAGCATGCCGATCGTGATCGCATAATTAACGCCTATGATGAGCAGGCCAATCGTCACAACGACCGCCGTAATCGAGATCATAATGAACTGGGCTCGCAAATAACCGAACAATGCTTTTTGCAGGTCAGCCCAGACAACCGACGTGGACTGTCTCATTTGCTCAGGGAACCAGACCGACAGCCGTTTGACATAGATGCTCCAATCCTTCGAAATGAAGAAGGCGGCAAGCAATACGACGATCATAATAGTGGCTACATTTGGCAAGGAAGTAATAATATTCACAATGCTATTCAAGAAATAGGTTATAATATTGGTACTTGTTTGTGCGAGCAAATTGGCCGTATCGGATATTCGAGCGTTAATCGTATCGTGATAGTTGGGATTCGCATCGTAGAAGGAATTGAGCTTGCCGATGAGATTTTGAACTTCTGGTGAATCCACAATAGATTCGAACTCATCGCGCCACCAGTCAATCGAGCTGCTGACTGATTTCGATAGATGAATGATTTCAACCACAATTCGCGTCACAAGCGCAGATACAATCGTTAGCATCGCCACGACGAAAACAAACAGCGTCACAGTAACACCAATCCAGCGAGGCAGCTTCAGCTTCCGATTCAATAAATTCACGATCGGATTAATGGCATAAGCGAGGAGCCAGCCGAGTAAAAATGGATACACGAGCGGCGTTACATAAATTACAGCGAGCACTGTGCCTACCAGTCCGAGAAGCAGCAGAAACGCGCGCCATATCCGTTTCCAAATGACACGATCCATATGAACGTTCACTCCTTTATATAGTGCAGGCGAGCATCATCTTTACCTTACAGTGTAGCATAGCCAGCTCACAATTTACCAAAAAAAGCACGTTCGCCACCAACTTTACGCCTTATTTACAAATCGTTAACATGCGATAAACATTGACATTTCATAATTGTATTATTCGACAAGCAGGAGGACTACACAAATGAACAAACTATTGTCGCCTTATGTAAACCGCGACTTGAGCTGGGTCGAGTTCAATCGCAGAGTGCTGGAGGAAGCGCAGGACCAAGACAATCCTCTTCTTGAGCGGGCTAAATTTCTGGCTATCGTCGCAAGCAATCTCGATGAATTTATGAGCGTACGCGTAGCTGGTATTCAAGATCAGATAAAGGCCGGATACACGAAGCATGATTTTACCGGCTATTCGCCTGCAGGACTATGGAAGCGCCTAATGAAGCGCACAGGCCTAATGGTGGTTGAACAATATCGCACTTATCGTGAAGTGCTTCGAGGCTTAACCAAGGAAGGCATCTGCTTCCGTCAAATAGACGAGCTTAACTCTCACCAGCTGAGAGCGGTCGACGACTATTTCCTCGAAATCGTCTTTCCCGTGCTGACGCCTATGGCTGTGGACCAGAGCCGACCATTCCCGCTGCTTCATACGAAGGAGCTCTATTTATCTGTACTGCTCGGCCGTGAGAATATGCCCGAGGAAGAAGAGCCATTCTTTGCAATCGTACAAGTACCGTCGATTCTTTCCCGGTTCATACAGCTTCCAAACCGAGTGAACAGCAAGAAAAGCGAATTTCTATTGCTTGAGCAATTGATTGAGAGGCATATTAACACGCTCTTTAACGGTTATACGACGATCTCGGTCGATCCGTTCCGTTTAACCCGTAATGCGGATCTCACATTGAACGAAGAAGGCGCAGAGGATCTGCTCGAGGAAATTGAGAAGGAGATTCGCCGCCGCCGCTGGGGGCTTCCAGTTCGTTTAGAATATGGTAAAGACATGCATCCTTATGCGCTGCAAATGCTCAAGGAAGAGCTTGAGCAAGGGGAGAATATGTTTGAAATTGATGGGCCGCTGGACCTAAGCTACTTGATGAAGTTTGCTTCTGCGCTGCCGGGCTATGATAATCTTCGTTTCGAGCGAATAGAACCAGTCTACCCGCATGAGTTCGACGAGGATGATATGTTCTCCGTCATTCGCCAGGAAGATGTGCTGCTCTATCATCCTTACGAATCGTTCGAAGCGGTAACCGACTTCGTAACCGATGCGGCGCATGACCCAGATGTTCTCGCCATCAAAATGACCCTTTACCGCGTGAGCGGGCAATCCGCGCTCGTTCAAGCGCTCGCGATGGCTGCAGAGTCCGGTAAGCAAGTGACCGTTGTACTAGAGCTGAAGGCGCGTTTCGATGAAGAACGGAACATCGCATGGGCGCGTCAGCTCGAGAAGGCGGGCTGTCACGTCGTGTACGGCCTCGTAGGCTTGAAGACGCATGCGAAGATAACGCTCGTCGTGCGCAAGGAGCAAGGCATGCTGCGCCGATATGTTCATGTCGGTACAGGGAACTACAACGATAGCACGGCGAAGCTGTATACCGATATTGGGTTGTTTACTTCACATCCGATTATTGGGGCGGATGCATCTGCTTTGTTTAACGAGATTACCGGATACTCTTCACCATATGAGTGGAAGGCTTTTGGCGTTGCACCTACAGATTTGAAGCAAAAGCTGTTCGATCTGATGGAGCGTGAGAAGCAGCATGCCGCTGAAGGGAAGCCGGCACATATTATTGCCAAGATGAACAGCCTGTCAAATCAGGAAATCATCGATAAGCTGTATGAAGCATCGCAAGCTGGCGTACGCATCGAACTGATCGTGCGCGGAGTATGCTGCCTTCGTCCGGGAGTACAAGGACTGAGTGAGAATATTCGGGTCATTAGCATTGTAGACCGATTTTTGGAGCATTCGCGGATTACGTATTTCCATAACGGTGGCGACGAAGAGGTTTACTTGTCGAGCGCGGATTGGATGACCCGTAACTTAACCCGCCGGATTGAGCTCATGTGCCCTGTATTCGATGCCAAACTGCGCAAGACGTTAATGAACGTGCTTAAACTCAATTTGGAAGATAATAAGAAGGCGCGTGAGCTGCAATCCGACGGCAGTTATGAATCGGTGGAGAATGAACGCCCAGCACTCAGAAGCCAATTCTATGCGAAAAATATTCGCAAATGGAAGAGCTACCGGTAGTCAGGCGTGTGTAAAGTAGGCGTCAAGTTCCACAGCTTCTTGAAGTCGCTCGCGAGGGAATCGACTTCCTTGCGTTCAACGGCGAGCATCCCTTCGGCACGCAGCGCGCGCAAGTGAAGCTTGCTGCCGGATGTTTCAATGCCCAGCTTGCCGATCGCCTGCGTTTCACTGCGGTCGAGTGCGATTGCAAGCTGCAGTATGCCGCCAAGCTTGCATACCGTTTCAATGTCCTCTTCGCTTAATAGCGGTTTGTACGCGGCAGCCGTTTGTTTAACCCTGCTTTTTCCTTTATAGGATGCAATCAGGGAACAGATGAGCTGCTCTCGGTGCGACAAGCCGTTAATATGCGAGTTGATCATCAGATAGAAGGTATGCTTCTTGTAATCATAATAGTCGATGCTTGCACCGATGCGATGCAGAATGGAAGCGATATCGAGAAATTGTCGTGCCCGGTCAGGCTCTGGCAGCTTCGATCCGAGCAGATCAATCAAGCTCAGAACGGTACGATTTACCTGCGAAGTATGCTGCATCGGCGCTTCCGGGTGAAGGGCAGCGAGATTATTAACGCTGTACGTAACGACATCATCCAGCCGCGGTCGTTCCGGGAAACGAGTTGCGTAGAATAAGCCATCCCTGAGACCTGCTGCGCACACTAAATAATGAGAAGCACCGATTGCGCGGAAGATCGTACGCAGAATTGCGATCCCTGGTACGATAATATCGACACGTTCTTTCGATAAACCTGGCAATTTGCTTCGCTTATCCAGAGGCTGCCTGCGCATTTGCTCGAACAGCTCATCGGTCGAAGCGGCATCAATCGGATAATTATTTGTACTCGGGAACGGATATTTGACATGTGCTTGATGCACTTTGCCGAGCGCTCGGACCGTGCCTCCAATGCCGACGAGCGGGAGGTTCGGCGAGCTGCGGAGCCAAGTCTCATGCTCTAGTCTGTCTTCGATATGCTTCTCAAGCTCCTTGAGCTGCTGATCGGACAGCATCCCGCCTTTGGCATATCGTTTCGTCATGCTGACACAGCCGAAAGGGAATGAGATGGCATGGACAAGTTTACGATCCTTGAACAGCGACACCTCCGTGCTTCCGCCTCCGATGTCGATCAGGAAGCCTTCCTCAATTGCCATGGAGTTAATCATACCGAAGTAGCCGTAATCGGCTTCTTGCTTGCCAGAGAGCAGCTCGATTGTCAGGCCTGATTCCGCTTCAATGCGGTGAAGGATATGACTCTGATTCGTTGCATTACGGATTGCAGCTGTTGCAACGGCTCGGATGTGTCCAGTGCGATGATGTGCACAAATAAGCCGGAAGTGATTCAGCATATCGACAAGCTCATCAATGGATTGCTCAGGAAGCGCGCCATCATCATCGAGCTGCTCGCTAAGACGGGCGGAATGTTTGCTGCCGTCGATAACGCGGTTGGCACCGCCGACTGTACGTTCATATACGACTAGCCGAATGGAGTTGGATCCGATATCAATGATGCCGATGCGCTGTTCTGTCATTCGTGTTATTCCCCTTTAGAGGCGTAGAGCCAGTCATGTTATACTGCACATATTACCATTAGGGACAGTCGCAAGAAAGTGTTGATTTGAACGGGTAAAAGTGAAATGTTTAGGGAAAAATCAATGCAGGTTAAGTAGATGAAAAAACCTTTATGGTAGCGATAAAGCAATTTTATATCCGATTTTGTTCACTTCTCGGTCAAAATCCGATATGATTAGAACGACGATTGTGGAACTCGAATCCAATTATTGTTAACGTTACTCCATTTATTTTAAATAAAAGAGACTAAAGGAGAGAGAAACATGACAGTGACCAAAGGTCTGGAAGGTATTGTCGCAACGACATCCTCGATCAGCTCCATTATTGATGGCGTACTGACATATCGCGGGATCAACATCGATGATCTTGCTGAGCATGCTTCTTTTGAAGAAGTGGCTTACTTGCTCTGGTACGGTAAGCTTCCGAACCAATCTGAGCTTGATGAGCTAATCAAGAAGTTTGGCGAATATGCAGCAGTACCAACGCAGGTGCTGGATCAAATCAAGCTGTACCCAAGCAACACGAACTCGATGGCAGCACTTCGTACGGCGGTTTCGAGTCTAGCGCTTTATGATGCATCCGCTAACGAGATGTCGCAAGAAGCGAACATCAAGAAAGCAATTAAACTGCAAGCACAAATCCCGACTATCGTTGCCGCGTTTGCCCGCATTCGCGAAGGCAAAGAGCCGGTGGCTCCGAAGTCCGGTGTATCGATCGCTTACAACTTCTTGTACATGCTGACTGGCCAAGAGCCGGATCAAGTTGCTGTAAAAGCGCTTGACCAAGCACTTGTGCTTCACGCAGACCATGAGCTGAACGCATCCACATTCGCAGCACGCGTTACAGTTGCTACACTATCGGATATTTACTCCGGCGTAACTTCGGCTATCGGCGCGCTCAAAGGCCCGTTGCACGGCGGCGCGAACGAAGCGGTTATGGTTATGCTCGAAGAAATCGGTTCGTTCGGCAACGTTGAATCGTATATCAACGAGAAGCTTGCGAACAAAGAGAAAATTATGGGCTTCGGCCACCGTGTTTACAAAAACGGCGATCCACGTGCGAAACATCTGCAGAAGATGTCCCGTGAGCTTGGCAAATTGACAGGCAACATGGAGCTGTACGAAATGTCCGTGAAGATTGAAGAGCTTGTAACAGGTCAGAAGGGTCTGAAGCCAAACGTTGACTTCTACTCCGCATCCGTTTACACAACGCTTCAAATTCCACGCGATCTGTTCACGCCGATCTTCGCGATCAGCCGTTGCACAGGTTGGACTGCGCACATTCTTGAGCAATACGAGAACAACCGCTTGATCCGTCCGCGTGCTGAGTACACAGGACCGGTAGATCAAAAAGTAACTCCAATTGCGGAGCGTTAAGCTGAAAGAAGCGGCCTTGTCGTGACGGGGTGCCGACTGGCAGCGCCTTATAAAGCGCGGTCAGCCGGCTCCCGTCATGTTATGTATAGCGATTATATGAACTTCAAATTATAGGAGGATTTCAACCATGAAACTCGAAAAATTCGCTCTACCTACTGAAGGACAACAAATTACAATCGATAACGGCGTACTTAATGTGCCGAACAACCCAATCGTACCTTTCATCGAAGGCGACGGCACAGGCCGTGACATCTGGAAAGCGTCCAAGCGTGTTCTGGATGCAGCAGTTGAGAAAGCATACGGCGGCGAGAAGAAGATCGCTTGGTACGAAGTGTTCGCCGGCGAGAAAGCATTCAATACTTACGGCGAATGGCTGCCAGCTGATACGCTGACTGCAATCCGCGAATATATCGTAGCAATCAAAGGTCCATTGACTACGCCAATCGGCGGCGGTATCCGTTCCCTGAACGTAGCGCTTCGCCAAGAGCTTGACCTGTATGTATGCTTGCGCCCAGTTCGTTACTTCGACGGCGTACCTTCCCCTGTTAAACGTCCTGAGCTAGTAGACATGGTTATCTTCCGTGAGAATACTGAAGATATCTACGCTGGTATCGAGTACCAAGAAGGTTCCGCAGAAGTTAAGAAAGTAATTTCGTTCTTGCAAAATGAAATGGGCGTTAACAAAATCCGCTTCCCAGAAACTTCGGGTATCGGCATTAAGCCAGTTTCCGCAGAAGGTTCGAAACGTCTTGCACGTGCTGCGATTGAATACGCGCTGAAGCATGGCCGTAAATCGTTGACACTTGTTCATAAAGGCAACATCATGAAGTTCACTGAAGGTGCATTCAAAACTTGGGGCTATGAAGTCGCTGAGCAAGAGTTCGCTAACGAGACTTTCACATGGGGTCAATACGACCGCATTAAAGAAGCAGAAGGCACTGACGCTGCGAACAAAGCACAAAAAGAAGCAGAAGCAGCTGGCAAGCTGATCGTGAAGGACGCAATTGCGGACATCGCGCTTCAACAAGTATTGACTCGTCCTACAGACTTCGACGTTATCGCTACGTTGAACCTGAACGGTGACTACCTGTCTGATGCACTGGCTGCACAAGTTGGCGGTATCGGTATCGCACCAGGCGCGAATATCAACTACTTGACTGGACACGCGATCTTCGAAGCAACTCACGGTACTGCGCCTAAGTACGCTGACCTTGACGTTGTAAACCCAGGCTCGGTTATCCTCTCCGGCGTAATGCTGCTTGAGCACCTTGGCTGGCAAGAAGCGGCTGATTCCATCTACAAAGGTCTGGAAACAGCAATCAACAACAAAACAGTTACTTATGACTTCGCACGCCTGATGGAAGGCGCTACTGAAGTGAAATGCTCTGCATTCGCTGACGAAATCATCAAAAATCTGTAATAGATGTATTGAATAGGGAGCGTCCATATTTACCCACACTTATTCCTCCCCCTAAATCCCCCTCCAGAGGAGGGGGACCCCAAGGGTTACCACACTTTGGCAACCGGAAGGTATAACGTGGGAGCTGCAGAGACTATATATAGAGTGGTACGTGCACCGCTTTCGCAAAAACCGCATAGCATTCGCTATTGCGGTTTTTGCACGATATATGTGTTCGCGTGAGTTTGCCGCTTGGGGCGGCAGGTCGCTTGCGCGACCGGAGCAATAAAGATATTGCAATCGGGGAAACTAATCCTATGTTTATTAGGAGGTAGTGTACGATGGCGATTAAACGGAACAAAATTACGGTTGTAGGTGCAGGCTTTACCGGTGCGACAACGGCGTTAATGCTCGCTCAGAAAGAGCTTGGCGATGTCGTGCTCGTGGACATTCCGCAGCTTGAGAACCCGACGAAAGGCAAAGCGCTCGACATGATGGAGTCAACGCCTGTTCAAGGCATAGACTCCAAAATCATCGGGACGTCCAACTATGAGGACACGAAGGGTTCATCCGTAGTTATCATTACGGCAGGTATTGCGCGCAAGCCGGGCATGAGCCGCGATGACTTGGTAAACACCAACGCTGGCATCGTCAAGTCGGTCTGCGAGAGCGTTAAAGCGACAAGCCCGGATGCCTACATCATCATTCTCTCTAATCCGGTAGATGCGATGACTTACGTCGCATACCAGGCGCTAGGATTTCCGAAGCACCGTGTCATTGGGCAGTCAGGCGTTCTTGACACAGCCCGTTATTGCACCTTCATTGCCGAAGAGCTGAATGTCTCTACAGAAGACGTTCGCGGCTTCGTCCTTGGCGGTCACGGCGACGATATGGTGCCGCTCGTTCGTTATTCGAACGTCGGCGGTATTCCAATTGAGAAGCTAATACCGGCAGATCGGATTGAAGCGATCGTGCAGCGGACGCGTGTCGGGGGCGGCGAGATTGTTAATTTGCTCGGCAACGGCAGTGCCTACTACGCGCCAGCCGCCTCGCTTGTGCAGATGACAGAAGCCATCTTGAAAGACAAGAAACGAATACTGCCCGTCATCGCATTATTGGAAGGCGAATACGGCTACAATAACTTGTTCATGGGCGTGCCTGTCATTCTTGGCGGCGACGGCATTGAACGGATTTTCGAACTGGAGCTGTCAGCCGAAGAGAAGACGGCGCTTGAGAAGTCCGCGAATTCGGTTCGCAGTGTCATCGCAATCGTCGACAGCGGAAGCAGCAAATAGAAGCAAAATAGAGCACGATAACCTCATGAAGCACATGAGACCCTGACTGCGTTTCCCGTCAGGGTCTTCATTTTTGATGATGGAAGGAGGAGCAAGAGATGATTCATGAAGAAGCACTGCGTACGCTAAAGCAGGTGTATGGCTACGACAGCTTCCGTAAAGGCCAGATCGACATCATTGCAGGTGTGCTGGAAGGGAAGGATACGCTCGCCATTCTGCCAACGGGCGGGGGGAAGTCAATCTGTTACCAGCTTCCCGCGCTGCTGCTGCCTGGCACGACAATTGTCGTTTCACCGCTCATATCGCTTATGAAAGACCAAGTGGATGCACTTAATCGGCTGGGCGTATCGGCTGCCTACCTGAATAGCTCGCTTAGTTCGGAGTCGTACCGTGAAGTGGTGCGGCAGACTGCGCAAGGCGTGTACAAGCTGTTATATGTCGCACCAGAGCGTCTCGATAGCACGATGTTCGACTCGTTATCGAGCCAAATGCATATACCGCTCATCGCGATTGATGAAGCACACTGCGTCTCACAGTGGGGGCATGACTTCCGCCCGAGCTACCGACAGCTGGCAGGCTGGATCGGGAGGCTCGAGAACCGTCCGCCTGTAGCGGCATTTACGGCAACGGCTACACCCGAGGTATCAGAGGACATTGCGGCGATGCTCGGGCTGCGTAAGCCGAATATTTTCGTAACCGGATTTGCACGTACGAATCTCACATTGTCCGTCGTGACAGGGACTGACAAACGGAAGTTTCTGCGCGACTTCGTGAAGCAGCGGCCGGACCAATCCGGTATTGTGTACACCGCAACCCGCAAGGAAGCCGAAGAAGTGAGCGAGGACTTGATGAAGCTTGGCATCGCCACAGGCAAGTATCATGGCGGCTTGAATGATGGGGAGCGGGGGGACGCGCAGGAGAAATTCCGCTTCGACGAATACCGAGTGATGGTGGCGACGAATGCGTTTGGCATGGGGATTGATAAGCCGAACGTCCGCTATGTCATTCACTGGCAGATGCCAGGCGATGTGGAGTCGTATTACCAGGAGGCTGGACGTGCTGGGCGAGATGGTGAGGAGAGCGATTGCGTCCTTCTGTTTGAGCCCCAGGACGTGCAGGTGCAGCGCTTCCTGATCGACCGCAGCACGACAGATCCTGAGCGCAAGACGATTCAGTTGAACAAGCTGTATACGATGATGCATTACAGCCGATCGGAGAAGTGCTTGCTGCAATATATTGTGCGGTATTTCGGAGAGGCGGATGTGCCTGAATGCGGCAAATGCAGCAACTGTCTCGATCAGAGCGCGATGATCGATACGACAGAGGATGCACGCAAGGCGCTTTCCTGCGTTGGGCGGATGAAAGGACGCTTCGGCATATCGCTGGCTGCAAAAGTGCTTAAGGGCTCGAGAGAAAAGCGGATTCTCGAGTTCGGTCTCGACAAGCTATCGACATATGGCCTCATGCGTAGCTGGGCGGAGAAGGAGATTACCGATCTGCTCTATTATCTTGTCGCAGAAGGCTACTTACGGATCAGTGAAGGGGAGTATCCAACAGTGTCGCTGACGGCCGAGGCACTGCCTGTATTGGAAGGCAAGCTGACCGTGCACCGTAGGCAGAGTGCCGCTGCGAAGCGGAGAGAAACGGCTGGAACGAATGTGTCTGCCGCGAACACGCCGCTGTTCGAAGCGCTGCGTGAGTGGCGTCGTGTGACGGCAGCAAGAGAGAGCGTTCCGCCGTTCATGCTGTTCTTCGATGCGGCGCTGCGTGAAATTGCCGACAGGCAGCCAATTACGACCGAGCAGCTGCTAGGTGTGAAAGGCGTCGGTGAAGCAAAGGCGCGTAAGTATGGCAGTGATGTCATTGCAATTGTGCGCGAATTTAAAGAGGGAGCGGCTTCAGGAGCAGCTTCCTTTTCAAACGGTGACATGCCGTCGCAGTCAACAGCACCGGTACAAGCGAGCCGGAAGGCAGCTGAACCGAAAGTACAGGTGCAGGTAAGTCAGGCGGATGCCGCGGAGCTGACGGAGCTTGAGAGCCTGCCGAGCCATATGCAGACGCTCACCTTGATTGGCAGAGGCAAGTCGCTTGCTGAAATAGCAGCTATGCGCGGCATGAGCCGTGTGACGATCGAGAACCATTTGCTTCGCTGTGCTCAGGAAGGCGAGGAGCTCGACTTTGCAATGTTCATCCCCGAACAATATGAGGCGCTCATCGTGGAGACGATTCAGCAGATCGGAAGCGATAAGCTTAAACCGATCAAAGAGGCGCTTCCGGACGATGTCGATTATTTTGCAATAAAAGCGGTCATGGTTAAGCATCGTTTGACACCCTCATACGAATAAAGCTATTTTTTGTATTGAAGCGTGCGTTTTAGTATACTTGAAAGAATAGTACATTATAGCAGATGCTGAAGTGAGCTAATGTATCGAACCTTTAAGGAGGAAGTAAGTATGTTTGATTTTATGTTATTTTTGCACGTAATCGGTGCAGCCGGAATGGGATTCTATATCGTATTGCCGCTAATGGCAGGCCGCGCTTCCAAGCTTGACGGCGCAGGACAAGCCGGACTTGCTGCAGGGCTAGTATCT
Source organism: Paenibacillus sp. sgz302114 (assembly GCF_056120345.1). Taxonomy (NCBI): domain Bacteria; kingdom Bacillati; phylum Bacillota; class Bacilli; order Caryophanales; family Paenibacillaceae; genus Paenibacillus; species Paenibacillus sp. sgz302114. Next base: position 84,569 of record NZ_JBVYOI010000002.1, on the reverse strand, counting down.
GCCAACCGCGTTGCCCAATATTTCCTTGTGCTGCAGCTGCTGACTGGCGGCTACTTGATGTCGCAAGGCGAGTACAAAGTGATTTGGATGATTATTGTAACATTGCTCTTCCTTGCAATCGCAGCGCTTGGCGGCATCGTAACAAAGCCCCTGAAACGTATTGCTTCCGCGATTCAAAGCGGTGAGAGCGCATCGGCTCACATTGCCAAGGCGCGCGTGTTGAGCCTTATCATTCTCGTGATTTATATCGTCATTCTTTATTTCATGAAATATCCGATTCATAAAGACATCTAATTTGCCCGAAAGTCAATTTGGAGGGGAAACCATGGCGAAGACAGCGCCGGATTTATTAACATTTGGCGAGACAATGGCTTTATTCATGCCGCCGGATCATCGAGCGATTGAAGGGTCGGCGATGCTGGAGCAGAGCTACGGCGGTGCAGAGAGCAATGTCGCGATCGGTGTTGCGAGACTTGGCGAATCAGTTGGTTGGTTCGGCGCACTCGGCGACGATCCGTTCGGCCGCTCCATACTGAAACGGATTCGCGGTGAAGGCGTCGATGTGTCGCGGGCGTCTCTGTCCGCGGATGCGCCGACAGGCATGATGTTCCGCGAGATGGTCGCTGGTAAGCTGACGGTACATTATTACCGTAAGCATTCGGCCGCGAGCAAGATGAAGCTGAGCGATCTCGATCTGGAGTACATACGCAGCTGTAAGATTTTGCACATTACAGGTATTACGCCGGCGCTTAGCGACGACTGCCGTGAAACAATCTTCGCCGTAGTTGCTGCAGCAAAGGAAGCAGGCGTGAAGATCAGCTTCGATCCGAATTTGCGTCTGAAGCTATGGTCGATAGATGAAGCGCGCGAAGTGGTTCTGCCACTCGCAGCGCAAGCGGATTACTTCTTGCCTGGCTGGGACGAGCTAAGACTGCTGTACGATACGGATGATTTTGAAGCCGTGAAAGAGAAGCTGGTTAGCTTATCTGCCGTTAGCATCGTAAAAGGCGTTGGCGACACGAATGTGGTGCTGGAGAATGGGCAAGTCGTAGAGGTGCCATTCTACCCGATTGAACGCGTAATTGACACGGTTGGTGCAGGCGATGGCTTCTGCGCTGGTTTCCTTGGGGGGCTGCTCAAAGGGATGAGTGTGCTGGAAGCGGTTCGTCTAGGCAGCATTAGCGGCGCGCTTGTCGTGCAAAGCCGTGGTGACTGGGAAGCACTGCCTGACTGGACAACTGTGGAGCGCCGATTATCGGATAAAGGCTGGGTGGAGCGATAGATGGCTGAAGCTGGTTCGTCAAAAGGACAGCGGCGGCGGGAACAGATTATGAATGTGCTGAAGCGCCAAGGGCGGATTACGATCCAGGAGCTCGTGGACCGCTTCGGTGTTTCGGAGGCGACGGCACGCCGTGACCTGGAGCTGATGGAGAAGTCAGAGCCAGTCATTCGTACGATTGGCGGCGCGATGTATGACGGGATGAATGCGGTGCGCGAGCTGCCTTTTGCCGAGAAGGAAGGGCTGTCGTTCTTGGAGAAGGAACGGATTGCAGCTGCAGCTGCCAGTCTAATTCTTGAAGGCGACGTTGTCGGCTTGTCCGGCGGGACGACGAACTATTATCTCGCTAAGCTGCTCAAGACGCGCAGAGGCATTACCGTTGTAACGAATGCCGTGAACGTCGCGATGGAGCTGGCGGGCAGCGACATTAACGTAGTTGTGACAGGCGGCATGATGCGCCACAACAGCTTTGAGCTGTGCGGTCCGCTCGGTGAAGGCATGATCAGCCAGCTGCACATCGGCAAAATGTTCCTCGGCGTTGATGGTGTCTCCTCGACTGGCGGCATCACCACGTACTCGGAGCAGGAGGCGCATATCGCGAAGGCGATGATTCGCCGCTCGCAGGCGACCTATGCGATGTTCGACCATACGAAGATCGGCCGGACCTCCTTGTTCTCGATTGCGCCGTTGTCGCAGCTGCAGGGCTTCATTACGGATGAAGCGCTGCCGCAGCAGCTTGCGTCCATTGCGCAGACTTATGGCATTCAAACGGTCGTTGCCGATACGCAGTACGGGGCGAGTGTCTAAATATTTTTGAACGGAGAAGGTGATGGCTGCCACTGGCGGCTGTTGCCTTTTTTATATCATTTTCCCAAATCGTTCCTTGTACCACTCTCCATTTTTGGTATACTTGGGGATGTATGAAACCTTGAAGGGAGAAATGTGACGTGTCAGAGAAATTAGTAATTGGTAGCGCTTCCCACTCCTATGAAGTTGCACAAGGCTGGGGCAAGCTTCCGGAGGGAATTGCTTACGGCTATACACATGGCATCGTTGTGGATGCAAATGATAACGTTTACGTACATAATACCGGCAAAGACTCCGTTATCAAATTTGATAAAGACGGCAATTTCATTACATCGTGGGGCCCTGAGTTCGAAGGCGGCGCACACGGCTTCTACCTCCATCGCGATAATGACGGCATCGAGTATCTGTACTTTGCAGATACGAACCGCGCGCTTGTTGTGAAGACGACGCTGGATGGCGAGACGCTGCTTGAGATCGGCCGTCCGGACCGTCCGGATCTGTACGATGCTGAGCGCCGCTATGTACCTACAGATGTGTGCGTGGCGCCTAACGGTGACATCTATGTCTCGGACGGCTACGGCCAGTTCCATATTCACCACTATGATGCCCGCGGCAATTATATCCGCTCGTGGGGCGGACGCGGCTCGGAGGCAGGCAAAGTAATTGAGCCGCACGGCATCTCCATTAATCTGCGCGGCGAAGAACCAGAAATCTATGTGGCTGACCGCCGCAACAGCCGGATTCAAGTGTTCACGCTCGAAGGGGAGCATAAGCGCTTCGTCGATCACAACCTCGATCTTCCGTGCAGCTTCTATTTCTTCGGTGACGAAGTGTACATTCCAGATCTCGACAGCCGTATTACGGTGCTCGATCGCAATGACCGCCTCATCACTCACCTCGGCGAGGACCAGCAGGCGTACAAGCAACAGGGCTGGCCGAACCTGCCAAAATCGTACTATCGTCCAGATAAATTCAGCTCCCCGCATGGCGTTTGCGTTGATTCGCAGGGCAATGTGTACGTGGCGGAGTGGATCTTCGATGGTCGGATTACGAAGCTAGTTAGGCAGCAATAATTTATTTTATAATTTGAGTGTTTATGAAAGCAGGCCCTTCAGGGTCTGCTTTTTTTGCGTGGACTACATTGGCGGAAAACTAGCAGATTGAGGGGATAGATGCTGGTGTGGTGGACTACATGGGTGGAAGAGAGTCCTCAGGGTCGCTACATTGGCGAGATTTCGCTGAAGAGGGCAAAAGAGAGTATCCAGATGCACTACTTTGTCGGGGGCTCTTGGTATTTGACCAAAGAAGAGTACCACGTACCCTACCTGAGAGGAAAACAGGAATACGAGCCAAAGAGGGGTAACAGATACCCTACCTGAGAGGAAATCAGGGAGTTCGAGTCAAGAGGTGTACCACGTACCCTACATGAGAGGAAAACAGGTAGTTCGAACAAAAGAGGTGTACCACGTACCCTACATCGGTGATAAACCAGTGATAAACTGAAGAATGTAAACAAAAAGCAGGCCCGTCAGGCCTGCTTCATTAACATGCAATCAATCGCTATAAGTTCGCTATTCGCTTATCCGTAAATCTGACGCCCGCTCACCCATGTGCGGCGCACATTCGTGAACGATGTGTCCGTCAGCACCAGGTCAGCGAGCTTGCCTTCGGCAATGCTGCCTGTAACATCTTCAATGCCGAGCTGTCTCGCCGGATTGCCGCTCGCCATTTGGCTCACTTCAGCAATGCTGAGGCTTGTATGCGCGAGCATATAGCGTACCGCGTCGATCATCGTCAGCGTGCTGCCTGCAAGACTTCCGCCGTCACGAAGGCGGGCGACGCCGTCCAGCACATCGACCACGAGTCCGCCGAGATCGTACTGACCATCGCCAAGCCCGGCTGCCGCCATCGCGTCCGTGATCAAAATGACCCGATCCTTCGGCTTCGCAGCGACCAGCAGGCGAATAGCTGCCGGATGAACGTGATGGCCGTCTGCGATTAGCTCGGCGTGGATGCGGTGGTCGGTCATAACCGCGCCGACTGTTCCCGGTTCACGGTGATGCAAGCCGCGCATCGCGTTGAACGTATGAACCGCTTGCGTCATGCCAGCCTCCGCAGCGTCAATCACTTGCGCATAGGTCGCATCCGTATGGCCGGCAGCAGCGACGATCCCGTTTGCAGCGAGGTATTCCGTCAATGCGAGCGCATTTTCTTTCTCAGGAGCGAATGTAACTTGCTTCATAAGTCCAGGGTACTGCTCGTTCCATGCTTGAATAAGATCAACCCGGGGCGAAATAATGAAAGCCGGGTTCTGTGCGCCAGGCCATTTCTCACTAATGAAGGGACCTTCCAAATGAACGCCTTCCAGCACCGTATTCGGCATGTCGCCGCTTTTACGGTAAGCCTCTGATGCTTCGAGCACGGCTGCGATCGCTTCTGGTGAAGCGGTCACCGTCGTTGCCAGCATTCTTGTTGTTCCTTTGGATGCGTGGAAGCGGGTAATCACATCATAGGCTTCGCGGCTCGCATCCATGAAGTCAGCGCCGCCGCCGCCGTGAACATGCATGTCGATAAAGCCTGGCAACAGCCAGCCGCCATGCCCATCTACCGTCTCAAGCTGTTCATATTCGGCTGGAATAGCGTCGCCTTCAATGATTTTTTCAATTTTGCCGTTTACTACAACTACGCTTCCGTAGGCAACCGTGTCCGAAACGATGGTTTGCACATGCTTGATGAGCCATGAGTCACCTGTAGTTTGCATCAATTATAACAGCCTCCCAGCCTCACGATCGACGAGTACAATTACATTCTTGTGCGTTTGCAAGAGCGATGCCGGCACTTCCGTCGTAATCGGTCCTTGCAGCGCTTGCTTAACGATGCCTGCCTTGTCAGCGCCTTTTACTACGAGCAGGATGGAATCAGCCTTCAAAATCGATCCAACACCCATCGTAATCGCCTGCGTCGGCACTTCATTCAGATTGTCGAAGAATCTTGCGTTCGCTTCACGTGTCGATTCCTCCAGCTCTACCACATGAGTACCGCCTTGCAGTTCTTGATCGGGCTCGTTGAAGCCGATATGGCCGTTCAGACCGAGGCCTAGCAGTTGGATGTCGATTGGCTGCTCAGCAAGCATCCGATCGTAATCTGCACATTCCGATTTCAAGTCTGGTCCGGTTCCTTTCGGCAAGTGCGCGTTGTGCTGAGGCAGGTCGATATGGTTGAACAGCTGTTCTTTCATGAAGTGCGCATAGCTCTGTTCGTGCTCTGGATCCAAGCCGACATATTCATCTAGGTTAAACGTGGTCGCGTCCTTGAAGGAAATGCTGCCACTCTTGTACATCTCTATTATTTTTCCATAAATGCCGACAGGTGTCGAGCCTGTAGCGAGACCTAGCGTCGCATTCGGTTTATTTTTCAGCTTATCTGCAAACAGCTGGGCAGCGAACAAATCGAGTTCAGTTGTGTTGTCAAATGTTTTTACTTGCATCTTTGAGCGCCTCCTGATAATGATCTTCTGCTTTTATTATACGACCATATGTAGTAAACAACAATAAAAATGATTGTTATAGTCAAAAATAAGATTAAAATAATCAAAATTAAGCAAGCGCCGACCGGATTTGCTCTAACCCTACCCATTGTGCCATGATAGCTTTATTACTATAGGAAGCTTTTTAGCGAAAAAGGAGATCGACGACTAGGATGACAGACAGGCTGAATGATGAGCATCTAGAGACTGCCAAACGAAAAGGCGAACATATCCGCATATGCCTTACGGAGAACGTGCAAAGCGTAGGTACCGATCCGGGCTTCGCAAACTATCGGTTCCGCCACCTTGCGCTGCCGGAGCTGGCTTTTAATGATATTGATCTTTCCACTACATTTCTTAATCGCGCGATGGAAGTGCCATTATTGATCAGCTCCATGACCGGAGGCACGTATGAGGCTGCTGCTATTAATGTCAGGCTAGCCGAAGCGGCCGAAGTGCGCGGCTGGGCGATGGGACTTGGCTCCATGCGGGCAGCAATCGAGAACGAATCTCTTGCAGAGACGTTTCAGGTACGGCAATATGCACCGACGATTCCGATTATCGCGAACCTTGGCGCAGTGCAGCTCAATTATGGCTACGGTGTCAACGATTGCCACAGGGCAGTGGAGCTTGCCGAGGCGGATGCGCTCGTCCTGCATCTCAACAGCATGCAGGAAGTATTCCAGCCCGAAGGTGACACGAATTTCCGCGGCCTGCTCGGCCGCATCGGAGATGTGTGTCGCAGCATCGGCGTTCCTGTCGGCGTGAAGGAAGTCGGCTGGGGTATAGACGCAGAGACTGCGGACCGCCTCATCCAAGCAGGCGTATCCTTCATTGATGTTGCAGGCGCTGGCGGAACCTCGTGGAGCCAAGTTGAGAAATTCCGCTCAAGCACCGACCCGCTGCGCGCCGAAGCAGCCGAGGCGTTCGCCGGCTGGGGCATTCCGACCGCGGCCTCAGTCCGCGAGGTCAGAGATGCTCTGCCGCAAGCGACCATCATTGCGAGCGGGGGACTGCACAATGGCGTCGATGCCGCCAAAGCTATCGCGCTCGGCGCGGACTTGGTCGGCTTCGGCCGTTCGCTCCTTGCCGGAGCTGCGGAAGCAGCGGCGGGCGGGAACGGGAGCGAGCGTGACCTGCACCGCCAGATGGAGCGCACGGAATTCGAGCTGCGCACCGCGATGTTCGGCATTGGCGCAGGCTCGCTAAGTGAGCTGAGAAGCACGAACCGGCTTGTCCGGATCTAGATCTAGGGAGCTAGCCCACCAGTAGCTCGCTTGTGTTTACCTGTATACTTTCCCCTTACCTGCAGAGCTACCGCACAATGCCGGAGCCTTCAATAATGACATTCGCCTTCACGTCGAATTTCAGTCTTGGGTAGATCGACTGCCAGTCGCTCCAAGTCTTCACGCTTCCGGCATGTGTCGCACGGAATTTAAGCCCGAAGCCAAACGGATCAACGTCTGCTTGCTGCGCCTTCTCAAGCAGGCGTTTGGCTTCTTGCTCTACCTGCGCATTAAACGTTTGCTCCAGCTTTGTCCAGCTTTGATCATAGACGCCGATTGGCGCTTCCTCGAAGATTCCTCTAATATTTAGCCTTAGCCTCAGAACCCATCCGTCTCTCGTTTTTACGATTCGACTTTTGGACGAAATACTGTCCACGGACATGACCATATTCTGCCCATCGAAAGTGGCCGCAACCGTCGATTTCTTATATTCATTACGTATTTGATTGTACATCTCGGTTTCTTGCGAATTCAGCACGCTAACGAGCTTTGATTTATTAAGCAGGCCAAGCCTTGTGACGACATAGCCGTTCTTCTCCTTGCGCATGATCGGCAGGATGGGGTCCAAGCCGAGTTCGCCGGTGCGCCGCAGAAAATCGAATAAATATTCGTAGATCGTATAAGACGACTCCGACCCGTCATTGCCGAACAACAGAAAGATCGAGTTGCCAGGCATCCGCTCATTCGGAGGCTCAATCTCGATGATCGTCTTCGCATCCGGTCTGCCGATCGCAACGTAGGCGACATTCTGAATATCTCGCCGGCGCGACAGCCAATTCAGCGGCCCTCTGAAATCCTTCTTCACCAGCTCTTCCCCAAGCAGCAGCAGCTTGCAATGCCCAAAATCCAGCTCTTTATCGACATGCGCCTTCAGCAGCCGAACGGCTTCGGCAATGGATGTCGCTTGGATCGTTTCAATCTGTGACTTCGCAGCTCCCGGTTCCACCTTCGGTGATGGTACGGCCATGCGAATCGTGACCTTATAGCCCTTGGCGCCCTCCGGCGCCGGATCGATGCCGATGGAGACGACGAAGAATCGCTTATCGATGTCCTTAAAGCCGCATCCGCCCGTTAGTCCGGCGAGTGTCATCAGCATAACAACCAGCAGCAGCAACCGTCTGTAACTCATGTCGATTGCTTCCTTCCGCCAGCTCCAATGCTAAGAACGAAGAGAAAGAGCACGGAGATCGCTTCCACGAATACGCGGAGGATGAGCCAGTTCGTCGCGAGCGCCAAGTTTTCCTTTTCATCAAAAAAGAAAGAGGTAATGACGGTGATTGCGCCCAGAAGCACGGCGATAATCCAGTTCGTCAGCGGCGTACGCTCCGGATCAATCTGCGGCTTTGCCCCTGGCAGGCAGCTCTTGAACAGCTCCATTGCGATATGCCAGACATTAGTCGAATATACAAGCGTCAAGTTCAAATAGAGAAGAAGGAAAATAAACACGACCCGTTCGAGAAACCCGTATTCCATCGTCATGGAATCGGCTGTCACACTCCACACATATAGGTAGGAGGCTACAGTCTCAGTACCATGAAAGCCAATGGGGACGAAAAAGGAGCTCGCCAGAATAAAGCAGCCGATGAGCGGTATGAGCCAGCGGTACCGGAGCCTGAAGTTCGGCGGATTCAGCCGATTGAAGATGCCATAGCCTGTATAGCCGGTAAAAAGAAAAACCGCCGCTGCGTACGGAGTCAGCTTCGGCGGACTGCGCCAATATTGAGCAACGGTTCGCATGGCATCCCAATCGAGCGACGGACTCCGGTAAGACTTGAACAGAATCATTAAGATGAGCGGCACACTTATAATTAAGCCCATCTCCACGATGAAGATGTTGGACAAGGTGGAGCGGGTCGCCCCGTAAATACAAGCAATCGACAGCAGGCTCAGCACGACAAACGAGCTGGTGTCCGGATTTAGAAAGCGATTAATAAGCACGGAGAACCCGGTTAGCACAATGGAACCGGACATGAAATACATGCAGCCCAGAAGAAACATGAGCGGCGCCGTTACCCATTTCGGGAAGAACATCCCAAATATCTCCGGAAGTCCTTTGCCAGGGAAGGTTTTCATGACATGGGTAAACAGAATCGCCAGCGTAGAACCAACGACTGCTGCGGCGATCATGGATGAAAGAGCCCCCGTATAACGGTCCTGAATGAGCAAATAGGGGACAAACAACATCAAATTGAGCATGCTCACAATCGTGACGCAATAGTAAAAATAACGGTTCATCCTTGATCCACCTGCCCGATATCGCCTGATTGCGAAGGCGTTTTGCTGAAGATGCGAAAATACGGCTTGCCAAAGCTGCGCAAGTCGGCTAAATATACAAAATAAATAAACAGGCCAATCGTCACGCCGGATATGCCGAAGAAGATGGCCAGAACGATGAGCGGATATTTCATGAACCTGATTGCAGTGGACATATTGTTGACCGGAATGACGAAGTTCGAGATTGCTACCACTGATGTGACGATAATCATGATGCTGCTGACGAGTCCAGCTTGTTGAGCGGCCTGTCCGAGAATGAGACCTCCAACGGTCGTGGCGGTAGAGCCGATATACTTTGGCAACCGTACGCTTGCTTCGATAAGTGATTCAATCATAATCAGCATAATGAATACTTCGATGAAGGACGGGTACGGCACAGCTGATCGGCTTCCTGCGATCGAGAAAGTGAGCTGCACGCGAAACAACTCCGGATTATAGGAAACAATTGCGACATACAAGGCAGGCAGCGTAATCGTTAGCACGACGGCGATGTAGCGAAGGACGAGCAGCAAACGCGTCATCCAGAACGAATCATACTGATCGTCAACCGCGCTTATGAAATCATAGAACGTGACTGGCAGCATGATGGCGAACATGGAGCCCTGCAGGAGCAATACGACTTTTCCATCCTGAATGCCGTTGCAGACACGGTCCGGCCGCTCAGTGATGATCATCGTCGGAAACAGCTTATACCGGTCGCCAAGCTCACGGCTAAGCTGGCCGGAGGCGTTAACCATTGGGACTGTTATGCGATCAAGTCTTTGTCTGACCATATTCAGCACATTCGCATCGACACTTCGCTTGTCGTACAGCAGCAGCACACGGGTCCGCGAGATGGTGCCAACGGTTCGCTCTTCAGTCGCAAGCTCAGGGCTTGGATAACGGCTGCGGATGATATTGATCGAATCAATGACGTCCTCGCTGAGGGCGATTTGCGGTCCGGTAATGACCGTTTCCATCATCGTTTGCGGGTTCTCGTTACGGATGATTCGCGCGGCGTCGAGCTTATAGATCTTGCCATTCACCTGGATAAGGACGAAGCCAACCAGAAGCGTATCCGTCCATTTGGCCGGGTCATCGAGCGGCTCGTAGACCGGATTGACCTTCACAATCTCGTCAAAGGGCTGCAGCTGCTTCGTGAAGGGGACGAGGATAAAGTCACTCACTTTACTTCCGTCGCAGAGCGACTCGATATAGGCGATCTCAATGGTCATTTCGTCATTTTGCAGCTGGTGCATCGTTAAATCTCTAGATTCGGCAAACAGTGACTTGATCCGCTTTAGCACTTTGCTTTGACCTCCTTTCCATTCCATAGCTTTGGAATAGTATGGATAACAAGGAAGATAATTATGCCACTTCATGCGTCTTTTGCCAGAATAGCGGACCGTGAAGTACAATAGGAAGCAGTAAAAAGAGAGAGGGGAATCGCTTATGTCGGCATGGTTTGAGCGTAGTTTTGGCTCTGATTATATGATTGTGTACAGGCACCGGAATTGGGAGCAGGCGAAGCGCGAGGTGCAGCGGATGGCAGGCTGGCTAGAGCTTGCGCCCGGCGCGGCGATTCTCGATGTTGGCTGCGGCATGGGCAGGCATGCGCTTGCGCTTGCGCAGCTGGGTTTCGAAGTGACTGGCATCGACCTATCGCAAGCGTTGCTGCAGAAGGCACGTGAGAACAATGATGAGGGACTGATCAAAGAGCTCATCCAAGGCGATATGCGGGAGCTGCCGTTTGCAGACCATACATTCGATGCGACGGTTAATTTGTTTACGTCATTCGGCTATTTCGAGGCGGAGGATGATAATAAGCGCGTGCTTGCTGAAATTCGCCGCGTGCTGAGACCCGATGGTGCTTTTTTGATTGATTTTATGAATGCAGCATTCGTGACAGCCAATCTTGTTCCACGTTCGGAACGATTGGACGCGGAATCCGGCTTACATATTGAAGAGGTACGGTCCATCACGGAAGAGGGCTGGGTCGTGAAGCAAATTGCAATCGGCACAGCAGGGGAAGAAGCGAGCGTTCGGCGTTACGAAGAACGTGTCCGCTTGTTTCCGCTGGCTTGGTTTGAGCAGGCGCTGTCCGAGGCGGGGCTTAAGCTGACACATGTGTATGGAAATTATGAGGGACTGGCGTATGATGAGCTGCGTTCGCCTCGGCTGATCTTGAAAGGGAGGGCAAGCCATTGAGTGAAACGAGCAAGCCTCTAGTCACTGCAAAATGGCCCGGAGGCATTATTCAAGTGAAGGTGCCTCTGCCCTTCTCCTTGAAATATGTAAACAGCTATCTGCTGCATGACGAGCGAGGCTATACAATCGTGGATCCGGGCTTGCATACACCGGATGCGGTGCAAACATGGCAGGAAGCGCTGGATGAGCACGGAATCTCCATCCGCGCGATTCATACCATTGTGCTGACGCATCAGCACCCCGATCATTACGGGCTCGCTGGATGGTTCCAAGAGCAGACGGGCGGCGCGCCGGTCTATATCTCCGAAGCCTCGTATGCGTATACGCAGAGGCTGTGGGGAAGCGATGCAGGAACCGCATTTGCCGCAGATCTGACACAGCTGTACGAAGCGCATGGTATGCCGTTGCCGGTGCTCGATGAGATTGCGCCGCATCTGGACAGCTTTATTCCGAAGGTGTCGCCGCAGCCGAAGGTGACCTTCCTCGAAGCGGGGCAGACGATAGAGATGGGCGGTCTCACCTGGCAGACCATCGATACGCCGGGCCACGCGAAGGGGCAGCTCTGCTTCTACGCAGCTGATGTGAAGCTCATGCTGTGCGGCGATCAGGTGCTGCCTGATATTACTCCCAATATTAGCGTCGTCCCAGGTGACGGCGAAGATCAGCTGGAACAGTTTCTGGATAGCTTAGAACAGATTCGCAAGCTTGAGGTAAAGCTGGCTTTTCCCGGTCATCGGGACCCGTTCACTAACTATAAGGAGCGGATCGAACAGCTCATCGCGCATCATGAACGCAGGCTGACGCATATGTATAGTTTGATTCAAGCAGGCGCGAATACGGGTTATATGTTATGTATGCAGCTGTTTGGCGAGAGAATTGCCGGAAATACGCATAATTTGAGGTTCGCGATGTCAGAGACGCTTGCTCATTTGTTCCATCTGGAGAAGTGCGGGCGCATCGAACGAAGCACTCAGGATGCCAAGGTTTACTTTACAACGAGAACGGATCAGCAGCCGTAAAAAGTTTCCTTTACTCGCTCGCAAATGCGGTATAATGAATGCGTCAATGTTCGAGAGAAAAGGAGCTTAGCCGACTATGCACGCATCAAGGTCTGAAACACATCAGCACCAGAAGAAGCAGCGCTCACGCCGGTTGAAAAGGCTGCTCACAATCAATATCGTTATGCTGTTCATCATAGGCGCGCTTGCTGCCGTCTATTTCGTGCAGCGGCAGGACGGAACAGAAAAGCCGGACATCGCTTCGGGTAATGGAAGCGGAGCTAACACGAGTATTTCCGGCGACGGCAATAATGCCGCAGAGACGGAGAATAACCATTCATCGAATGCATCCGCAGACGGTGGAACGGATTCGAACTCGGATGCCGCTACGAATGAAGCTGCAAATGAAGCTACGAATGATTCGGGGACAGATGCAGATAGCGGCTCAGATGAAGCCAATAAAGGCGAGCAGCAGCCAGCAGCGGGTCAAGAGCCGTCTGATGGAGCGGATGATTCCAACTCAGGTTCAGGCTCGGCAGTTGCATCCCCCGGTTCGACGCCAGGCGATTCCATTACGCTTTCTTTTGCCGGAGATGTATTGCTAGCGGCAACGGTCGAAAATTTAATGCTGAAGAACGGATACGATTATCCGTATACATATGTTCAGCCGTTTCTGCAGAAGCCGGACTTAATGGCGGTGAATCTGGAGACGCCGGTAACGACGAGAGGGACTCCTGCTCAGAAGAAACAGTATGTCTATAAATCCTCGCCGGATGCGCTGCCAGCCTTGAAGGCTTCGGGGATTGACGTCGTCAATCTGGCGAACAACCATACGATGGACCAAGGCGAAGAGGGGCTGCTCGATACGATTGGCCACCTCGATTCCGCAGCCATTCCGAATATGGGGGCAGGCCGTGACGATGCAGAGGCGTTCAAGCCAGTGCTGGTTGAAACCAAAGGCATCAGCGTTGCGTATATCGGCCTATCGCGGGTTATTCCGGAAGGCTCATGGAAAGCGGCCAAGGATCATCCGGGTCTAGCTGAGACGTATGATTCCACGCGAGCAGTGAAAGCGATCAAGGATGCGAAGAAACAAGCGGATCTTGTTGTCGTGATGGTGCATTGGGGCATCGAACGTGAAGATAACCCGAACGATGACCAGAAACGCTTGGCGCATGAATATATTGATGCAGGAGCCGATTTGGTCATTGGCAGTCATCCTCATACTTTACAAGGCTTCGAATCGTATAAAGGCAAGTGGATTGCGTACAGCTTAGGAAACTTTATATTCCCTGGCATGCCGCCGGATAAAACGAAAGATACCGGTGTTGTTGATGCGCGGTGCAGCGTAGATGGAAAGTGCTCGCTGCTTATGCATCCGATGCGCGCAAATCAGTCCCAGCCTGCACCGCTTAAGGGCGATGAGGCGGCTGCACTTCTTGCTCGCATCTCCGCGATTTCAATTCACGCGTCGATTGACGCTGCAGGAAACGTGAAGCCGAAGGAGTGAATGGTCGAATGCTCAACCCATGTGTTGCCCATCGGGGAGCATCCGGGCTTGCGCCGGAGAATACGATGGCTGCTTTTCGGGAGGCGATGCGCTTTCCTTTCGTGCAATGGATTGAACTGGATGTTCAGCTGTCCAAAGACGGCATTCCCGTCGTCATTCATGACGACACGCTGTGGAGGACCGCATGGACAGCCGGAAGGGTAAGCGAATATACGGCGGAGCAACTCGGGAAGCTTGATGCCGGCAGCTGGTTTGATAAGGCTTTTGCCGGGGAAGGCATTCCAACACTGGAGCAGGTCATTCTTGAGACTGTTGGCCGATGCCGTCTTAATATTGAGCTCAAAACGTACGGCGGACGCTATCCAGGCATCGAGAAGAAGGTCGTCGATCTGCTGAACAAGCATAGTCTCCAGCATGACTCGGTTATTACTTCATTCGATCGTAAAGCGCTGCGGGTCGTTCGCTCGTTAACGGCAGATGTACGCACGGGGCTCATTTTGGATGCATCGCCATGGACGCTTGTGCAGGATTTGAAGCAGCTTGGCGCAACGTTTTTATCGATCGGCTATACACATGTTTCGAATCAGCTATTGGAACAGATGCGGGAAGCGGGAGTCGCGGTTATGGCGTGGACTGTCAATGATGCGCCGATGATGAAACGGCTTGGCAGCATGAATCCAAACTTAATGATTTGTACGAATTACCCAGATCGCTTCCAGCAGGCGGCGACCGGTGGGTAAGGATGTACGAATAAAGAGAGAGACCGGCCATCACATCAAGTGATAGCCGGTCTCTTCTGTTATAGATCGCGGTAGCGGTTGCGGATATCCAGAATGGCGGGCAGCTGGTCGTTCAGCACATCGACGAGCCGGGCTTCGAAATGGCGATCGCGCTCTTCATTGAACAACATGAGAATACGCTCAAGCTCCCACGCTTTCTTATAGACCCGTTCGCTGCCGAGCGCATCGAATACGTCTGCAATCGCAGTGATGCGGCCGTACAGATGGATTTCTTCGCCTTTCAGCCCTTGGGGGTAGCCGGTCCCGTTCCATTTCTCGTGATGCTCGTAGGCGACAATTGCGGCAGTCTTGAGCAGCTCGCGGTCGGAGTTCTTGAGCAGATTGTAGCCAATCGTCGTATGGCTCTTCATCTGGTCGAATTCTTCCTCGGTCAGCTTGCCCGGCTTGTTCAGCACGGAATCAGGAATGGCGACCTTGCCGATATCATGCATGGGCGAAACAAGCTTGAGCAGTTCAGCTTCCTCCTGGGACAGACCGTAGCCGAGTGCGAGTATGTAGGAATATTCTGCAACGCGTTTGACGTGGTTGCCTGTTTCTTTGGAACGGCTCTCGCCGATTTCACCCATTGTTGAAATAATTTCGCGCTGCGTAGCGACGATCTCTTCGTGCAGCATGACGGATTCGAGCGATTTGCCTGCATAGGAAGCGGCCAGCTTCAGCTGCTCCAGATCGCGCTCGGTGAATACCGCTTGCGGCGTTAATTTATTAATCGCCTGGTAGGCGCCGATGATGCTGCCATCATTGCCGACGAACGGCACGGTGATGATCGATTTGGTCACATAGCCGGTTCTTAAGTCATTCGCATCGTTGAAGCGAGGGTCTTGGTAGGCATCCTCAATCAGCAAATTGTCGCCTGTCATGATGGAATGGCCGACGAAGCCCGATCCGAGCGGTTGGCGAATTTCGCTAACGCCGTGCGCAATGGTAGTGAATAACTCCCCGCGGTTGCGGTCAATAAGCCATACGGTACACCTGTCAGCCAATATCATTTCACGGCCCATATCAGCCATCAGAAGAAGTACGCTCTTCAGGCTTCGCTGGCTGCCGATTTTAGCGGTATAATCAAAGATAATGCGAAGGAGTTCTTCCGGCGTTCTCTCATTTGCAACTGGTGATGAATCAAGTTCTGGCTTCATTTGGGGTGAGCTCTCCTTATCTGCAATACTCTGGTTAGAGGTATATCGTACTAAATTATGACAATATTTTAGGCAGTTCGACATAAGACTTCAACGCGAAATAGAAAAATCCTTCTTTTGGTATTAGGAAAGGAAGTTTTACATATGACGGATTTGTACTCTTCATCTCTAGCAGGTCGTGTGCTCGTCGGTCTTATCGGCAGCTTGATTCTCGCTGGCGGCGCTTATCGGCTGCGCTCACTGTCTGCTTCAGGCGCGTGGTCAGCCATTGTGATGGGGAGCTGCTTTGTAGCGCTTGGTGGACCATTCTGGTTCGGCTCGCTGATCGCTTTCTTCATCTCTTCTTCGCTGCTCTCAAAGTGGAAGAAGCGGCATAGAAAGAAGCGGAAGGCGGAAGCCAACTATGCGAAGAGCGGCAGAAGGGATTGGCTGCAGGTATGGGCTAACGGCGGGCTCGGCCTGCTGCTGTGCGCCGTGCATGCGCTGTGGCCGCATGGCGGCTGGGCTTTTGCGTTTGTCGGCGTCATGGCTGCCGTGAACGCAGATACATGGGCGACGGAGATCGGCGCCTTAAGCGCGGCTGCTCCGCGCTCCATCCTTAGCGGCCGGCGCGTCGCGGCCGGCACGAGCGGCGGCGTCACGCCGCTTGGCAGCGGCGCCGCGCTCGCTGGCGCCGCATTCATTGGCGCCGTCGCGGCGCTGCTTGCGGCTGCGCCGCCAGCGCCAGCAGGCGCTTTGCCGGGCGGGGCGCTGCTCGCCGCCGCGGCGGTCGCCGGCACGGCCGGCGCTTTCGCCGACTCGCTGCTCGGCGCCACCGTGCAAGCGATGTACCGCTGCCGCGTGTGCGGCAGCGAGACGGAGCGCGCCGAGCACTGCGGCGTCGCTGCCGAGCGGGTGCGCGGCTTCGCCGCAATGACCAACGATGCGGTGAACCTCGCATCGTCCGCGCTCGCGGGCCTGCTCGCGTGGCTGATCGGCAGCTTGCTGGCCTAGCGCAGCAAGCTGCCCGCTCTCATGCTCTTGGAGCCGACATCTTTGTATTATTTTCGCAATATTCACCCATTTGGCTTTGAAAACGGTTATAATCAACTCCATATTGGGTGAATTGCTTCTCGTTGCTGGCAAATTAGAAGGTTGACAGCATATAGCTGCCCTAGTATCCTAACTCTTATAGTAAAAATTTACAGATTATGAGAAGCAAAGGGAATAGGAAGGAGAATGGCTGCCTGTGATAATCACTACGGCGGAATCGTCAACACCTTTAAATCAGCCGCTGCTGAGAGCTGTTAATGTAAAGAAGGTGTTTGGTCGCGGCGACAATTCTGTAACCGCTGTCAAAAATATTAATTTGACCATTAACAAGGGTTCGATGATCGCACTCAAAGGGCGTTCAGGATCAGGGAAAACTACGCTTCTTAACCTGCTTGCCGCTCTCGATCAGCCGACTGAAGGCGAAGTTTTCTTCAACGGGCAAGTTATTTCCAAGCTGCCGGAGAAGCAGCGCAGTCACTGGCGTCGCACTCATCTTGGACTCGTCTTCCAAGCTTTCGGTCTCATTCCGCTCATGTCAGCGTATGAGAATGTCGAGTTTGGCCTCCGCATCGCTGGCAATGACAGCAAGCTGAACAAAGCGCAAGCGGAACGCGCGCTCGAATGGGTAGGGATGAAGGCAAGGATGAAGCATCGTCCGCCTGAGTTATCCGGTGGCGAGCAGCAGCGCGTAGCTATTGCTAGGGCGATAGCGCATCAGCCGATTCTTCTGCTCGCGGATGAGCCGACGGCCGAGCTGGACAGCCGTATGGGATTGCAAGTCATTAAAGTGTTTCGCGACCTCGTAGAGAATCATGGCATGACAGTCGTTATGACGACACACGACCCAGGCATTATGGAAATCGTTGATCACGTTATAGCATTGGAGGATGGACAGATTGTCACTCAGTCGAACTAGTCTAACTCGTAATCGTCGCCGTACCACCATTTTGAAGCAAACCGCTGCCTTGCTCGCGTGCGCAGCTCTGTTATCAGGCTGCTCGCTGCTGCCGCAGAAGGAGCTGAACATTCAGCCTCCGCTCGTGAAGCCGGTTGCAGAGAAGGTCGATGCAATTGAAGTGAAGAAAGCAGCGATTGAATCGAAATTTACCGGCGTCGCTACCGTCGCATCGAGCAATAATGTCCCGTTATTTTATAAGGAAAGCGGTAGATTAAAGGAGCTTTACGTCAAGCAAGGCGATAAAGTGAAGGCAGGAGATTTGATCGCTGAGCTTGATATGGGGGACTTTGACCTTCGTATGAATCTCGAGAAGCTGAATCTGGAGCGTGCTCAGATTGAGCTGCACAGCGCAAGGGTGAACGGGGTAACCGGGACGAGCCTGCGTATGAAGGAAATTGATTTGGAACGCGAACAGTTGATGATGGACTCCCTGAAAGAGCAGTATAATTCGGCGAAGCTAATTGCTCCAATTAGCGGTGAAATTTCGTATGCAGATGTGAAGTCGCCTGGCGACGGATTAAACGGCTATACGCCGCTTGTAACGATTGCGGATCCGACTAAGTTGTGGCTCGTTCATACTGCGGATGACGGGAAGACGCTCTCTGCCATTCAGAAAGACATGCTGGTATCTGTGACGATCGACAAGAACAAATACCAAGGCAGAGTCGTGCAGTCGCCGTCAGATGCTCCGCTAACAGGCAATAAGGATGTCGATGAGCGGAATACGAGACTGCTCTATATTGAGATCACGACCAAAGGCGCGAAGCTTGAGCTTGGCAAGTCGGCCGAAATCACGATCAGTCTTCAAAAGCATGACAATGTAATCGTAATTCCGAAGAGCGGTCTTAGGACGTACCTCGGCCGTACGTATGTGCAAGTCATTGACGGTGACCGCCGCAAAGAAATTGATGTACAGCCTGGCATCACGACATCGACCGAAGTCGAGATTGTCAAAGGGCTTGATCCCGGGAAGTTAGTTGTCTTAAATAACTAATTCGATAGCGATCTAGAAGAGGGTGAACAGGAAACGATGGCGATTTGGACGATGATTTTTCGGAAAATGGCGAAAAATCGCTGGCTACAGCTTAATCTTTGGTTCGGGCTTACGATTTGTGTTGCGTTATTCAGCTCCATGCCGCTATACTCTCATGCTATTTTGCAGCGGACGTTATTTAAGCAGCTTCAGCAGCTTCAGAAGGATCAAGGGATATACCCGGGCTCACTCCGGGCCTCGACTTCCATCTCAGGCACACGTTCGTTCGAAGAGAATCGTTCGCTTATAGCGAAAGCAGACCGTTACATGAAGAATGCTCCTGCTCGGTTTGGGCTGGACGCGCAGTCTTTCGTCACATCGCGTGGAACACAATCCATTAGAGTGTTTCCTGTCGATGCGTCAGACCGGGAGAAGAGGGAGCTTAACGTTTCGGGAAGCTTCCGCACGGTTACCGATTTGGAGAAGCGTGTGCACGTCATCGACGGCCGCTTGCCTGATCCTAACCGCAAAGACGGCGTGTACGAGGTGCTCGTAACCCCGAAATTCATTATCGATTTGAAGCGTGACCTGAACCATGAATTCGTTTATAAGAATAAGGACACAGGCAAGGAGCTGCACCTCATTCCGGTCGGCATCGTAGAGTCGAAGTCCGATAACATTTATGACCAATTTAATGTGGAATCTTATAATTCATCGTTCTATATTCCGTATGAGCAGTTTGATCATGATTTTGTCCAAAATCAAGGGCCGCTGAAGCTATCCGTTATTGCGTGGCAGTATGCCTTCAATTATGAGCAGATGAATATTGATCAAATCGACAATTATTTGGGTCAATTCGCAGCCATCAACAACTATTTCAACATGCGCCTTGGCATTGCTGCCGTTGATATGCCTGCGAAGAACTCGATTGCAACGTATACCGAGAAGCAAGAGAAGCTCGACGTGATGCTCTGGTCGCTCTACTCTCCGGTTATGCTGATGCTGGCGTTCTACCTCTACATGGCTGCTAACCTCATTATTGAGCGGCAGAAGACGGAAATTTCCGTTCTCCGCAGCCGTGGGGCGAGCAGAATGCAAATTATGGTTGTCTTCCTCATAGAGAGCTTGTTGCTCGGAGCGCTTGCGCTGGCGGCAGGTCCGTATATTGGGGTGTTCTTCACGAAGATACTCGGTGCGTCGAGCGGCTTCCTCGAGTTCGTACAGCGCTCATCGCTTGAAGTAGTACTAAACAGCGCTTCATATAAGATTGCGGTTGCGGCTGTGTGTGGCTCAATCATTCTTATTCTGGTGCCGGCGTTTCTTGCGACCCGCACAACGATTGTCGGTCATAAACAGCAGATGGCACGTTCGAACAAAATGTCGTTCTGGCACAAAACAGGAGCGGATATTATTCTGCTCGGCGTTGCGATCTACATGCTGCATAACTTCAATACACGTATGGAAGGGCTGAAAGCGCTCGCACTCGATCCGACCGCTATTCAAGTCGAACCGTTGATGTTCTTCATGCCTGCGCTATTCTCGCTTGGCATCGGACTGTTTGTACTGCGCATCTATCCATGGCTAATCAAGCTTGTATTCTGGATCGGCCGAAGATGGTGGACGCCGGCGCTTTACTCGACGCTGCTGCAGATTAGCCGCTCGTCTTCGCAATATTTGACGATTAAGGTATTCCTCATTATGACGGTTGCAATGGGCCTATTCAGTGCGAATGCAGCCCGTACGATTAACGGCAATATGGAGGACAAGATCCAATATACGACTGGCTCGGATATTCAATTGTCCATCCATTGGGATAACGATAAACCGCCGGCTCCAGCTGGTGGAGGGGGAGCGCCGCCACAAGAAGATACGGCTGAAGCGCCGAAAGTCGTTACGTATACGGAACCTTCCTTTATTACGATGCAGCAGCTCGCAGGCGTCGATACAGCTGCACGTGTATTCCGTAAGGACGATGCCAGCTTCTCAGTGAACGGTGCGAACGGAGCCACGACGCTGTATGGCATTGATACGTATGACTTCGGCAAAGTGGCATGGATGCGCGGTGGTTTGCTGGAGTATCCTCTCAACAGTTATTTAAACCTGCTGGCCTCAAATCCGAAAGCGGTGCTCATATCCAGATCGCTTGCTGACAAGTATAAAGTGAAGCCTGGCGATCCGCTCACTGCCAAGTGGGCTGGACTCGATAGCGCCAACTTCATCGTCTATGGCATCGTTGATTACTGGCCTGGATGGAATCCGCTTCCAGCGGCAGGTGACGCAGATAATCCAGACGTACGTCTGCCAAACCTTGTGGTAGGGCATCTGTCGTACATTCAGAATCATTTGGCGCTAGAGCCATACGACGTATGGATCAAGCTGAAGAAGGATACAAGCAGCGCTGTCATTTACGATGATCTGATTAAGAAAGATGTGCCGGTTGAGAATTTGGTCGACGCTGGTCAGCTGCTCATTCGCTCCAAGAACGACCCGTTCCGCCTTGCGATTAACGGTGTAATGACACTTGGGTTCGTCATTTCCATGATGATCAGCTTCTTCGGGTTCCTGTTGTTCTGGGTGCTTACTCTATCTGGACGTACGCTGCAATTCGGTATTTTGCGAGCGATGGGTATTTCGTTTTTGCAAATTATCGGCATGCTGCTGAGCGAGCAGCTGCTCACCTCGGCAGCTGCGATTCTGTTCGGTGTATTGATCGGTAACTCGGTCAGCAGCATGTTCGTTCCGCTATTTCAGCTGTCCTTCAGCGCTTCGGACCAGGTTCCGCCGTTCGAGATCGTTCGTCAGCTTAGCGATTATGTCCAGCTGTACAGCGTAGTCGGCACGATGATTACGATCGGGCTGCTCGTGCTCGGCATCCGGATTTCGCGTATGAAGATTACGCAGGCGCTGAAGCTTGGGGAGGAATAACAGATGATTCATTGCGATGGACTTGTAAAAATTTATAAAACAGATGATCTCGAAGTTGTCGCTCTGCAAGGTCTCGATCTCCATGTAGAGTCCGGCGAGCTAATGGCGATTATCGGCAACAGCGGCAGCGGCAAGTCAACGCTTCTCAATATGCTGGGCGGTCTCGACCGCCCTTCCGCTGGCAAGCTGCTTGTCGACGATAAGGATTTGCTCAAGTTTACGGAGCGCGATCTTGTGAAGTACAAGCGCGAGACGGTCGGCTTCGTCTGGCAGAACAATGCGCGCAACTTGATCCCGTATCTAACCGCACTTGAGAACGTGGAGCTGCCGATCATGCTCAGAGGCGCACGCAAGCGTCTACGGGCGCTGGAGCTGCTCGATGCGGTTGGACTTAGCCACCGGACGAAGAACCGGTTAAGCGAGCTCTCCGGCGGTGAGCAGCAGCGTGTCGCTATCGCCATCGCGCTCGCGAATGAGCCGAAGCTGCTGCTGGCGGATGAGCCGACAGGCTCGCTCGACACGCGGATGTCCAATCAGATTCTTGATTTGTTCCGCGAATTGAACCGCAGCATCGGCATTACAATTGTCATCGTAACGCATGATCCGCTGCTCGCAAGAAAAGTGGACCGTGTCGTCGCAATCCGAGACGGCAAGACGTCATCCGAGATTATTCGCCGGCAGTCTTATGCGGAGGAGCTTGCAGCGATGGCGGAAGGCGGCAGTGGCTTCGCTCCGGAAGAAAGCCATGTCGAATATGCCGTCATCGATAAAGCGGGACGGCTGCAAATTCCGTCGTCTTACTTGCAGGCGGATGAGTTCAAAGAGAAGAATAAGGTGCGCGTCGAGATGGAAGACGGGCGAATTATTCTTTATCCGCCGGAAGAAGTCAAAGCGAAGTGAATTTACAACGATTCCGGGAGCTATGCTGATTAACCAGCGGTTGCTCCCGGATTATTTTTACACTATTCATAGTTTACTTATCGGAATTATGGTAGTATAATATTTCCAGAATAGTAGGGAGGGCGACATCATGCCGAATGTAGTTATTGTATCGGGAAGTCCAAGTGGGGTTTCACGTTTGAATGGATTGACGGGATATGCGGAGGAGAAGCTGCGCCAGCTCGGCTGGGATATAAGCCATCTGCATGTGGCATCACTGCCAGCAGAAGATCTTATTCTTGCACGATGGGACAGCCAAGCGATTATTGAAGCGAATAAGCGAATCGAAGCAGCGGATGCCATCATCATTGCAAGCCCAGTGTACAAAGCTTCTTTCACGGGCGTGCTGAAGACTTATCTCGATCTGCTGCCGCAGAACGGTCTGGAAGGGAAAGTTGTTCTTCCGCTCTTCATCGGCGGAACCATTGCTCACTTGTTGACGATCGATTATGCACTGAAGCCGGTCTTGTCAGCCCTCTATGCGAAGCATATTACCGCAGGCGTATATGCGGTTGACTCGCAGGTGAAGAAGCTTGATGCAGGCGGCTACGAGCTTGATGAAGACTTGGCGAAACGGCTGGAACGCGCTGTTCTCGGCTTCGCGGAAGCGACGGAGTTGTTCAGAAACAGTAAGACGTCTATCTCTTCCTAAGGGCAGGGAAAGGAAAGGGGCTACCTTCGGACTTTGCCATAAGTGGCACTGACCGGGATAGCCCCTTTTGTTATGCGTGAATGGAATTAAGAAGTAAGCTGCTCCATCTGTGCAATCAATTCCTCGAACACGCTCATCGCTTGTTCAATCGGCTCTGGCGTAGACATATCGACGCCGGCCTTCTTCAGAATGTTGATGGAGTAGTCGCTGCCGCCGCTCTTCAAGAAGCCAAGGTAACGTTCTACAGCCGGAGCGCCTTCCTCGAGAATTTGCTTCGAGAAGCTCGTCGCAGCCGAGAAGCCTGTCGCGTATTTGTACACATAGAAGCTTGTGTAGAAATGCGGGATGCGTGCCCATTCCATTTCGATATCTTTATCAATGACCATGCCTTCGCCGTAGTACAGCTTATTGAGGTCATAGTAGATTTTGCTGAACTCTTGCGGCGTAAGGGAGTCGCCTTCCTCTGCGCGCTCATGGATGATTTTCTCAAACTCCGCGAACATCGTCTGACGGAATACAGTCGTCCGGAACTGGTCGGCATAGTACGTCAGCAGATACATTTTTTCCTTCGGATCCGTCGACTTCTTCAGCATATAATCCATTAGCAGCGCCTCATTCAAAGTCGAAGCAACCTCAGCCAAGAAGATCGTATACTGTGCATCACGGTACTCCTGCGTGGTGTCGGAGTAGTAGGAATGCAGCGCGTGGCCCATCTCATGCGTAAGCGTGAACATGCTGTTCAGGTTGTCCTTATGGTTCAACAGCACGTAAGGATGCGTACCGTATGCCCCCCAGCTGTATGCACCGCTGCGCTTGCCTTCATTCTCATAGACGTCGATCCAGCTCTTGTCGAAGCCGTCTTGCAGCACCGTCAAGTAATCATGACCGAGAGGCTTCAAGCTCTCGCTGACCGTTTTCTTCGCTTCTTCGTAGGTAATGTCCATCTTGAACTCATCGACGAGCGGAGCGAACAGGTCATACATATGCAGCTCATCAACCTTCAGCAGCTTCTTGCGCAGCTCCATATAACGGTGCATGAGCGGTAGATGCTTGTGAATGGTGCTGATCAAATTCGTATAAACCTCTTTCGGAATGTTGTCGCCGTAGAGCGACATCTCCAGTGTCGACGGGTACTTGCGGGCACGGGAATAGAAAAGGTTCTTCGTCACATTGGCGGCGAGCGTCGATGCGATCGTGTTTTTCAGCTTGCCATACGTATCATACATCGCCTTGAAGGCGCCTTCGCGGACTTCACGGTTCTTGCTCTCGAGAAACTGTATGTAGCGGCCTTGCGTCAGCTCTACTTCGTCGCCGTTCTCGTCCTTCACTTTCGGGAATTTGAGATCGGCGTTATTCAGCATGCTGAAGATCGTGCCAGGAGCTTGCGAAATGTTGCCCACTTGCGCCAGCAGCGCTTCTTCGGACTTGGAGAGGACATGCGCTTTCTGGCGACGCATCTCTTCTAGCGTTTGGCGATACTTGGCAAGGTCGGCATTCTCGATCATGGCACCAAGCGCTTCATCGGAGAGGCTCAGCACTTCAGGTGTAATGAAGGACAGTGCTTCGCCCGTCTCAACGCTCAGCTTCTTGGACTTATCCGAGAGCGCCTGGTACGTTGGCTCCGCGGTATCTTCGTGATGCTTCATATTCGCGTAAACATAGAGGCGCTCGACTTTGAGGGAAAGCTCGTCCTCAAGCTCAAAGCAAGCTTTCAGCTGCTGCGCATCCGCGAGCTTACCTTGGAAAGCTTCGACTTTCTTCATCTGCTCTTTCGCCTGTGCGTATTCCTTGTCCCACGCGGATTGATCCGCGAATATGTCCTCGAGCTTCCAGCGGTGCTCAGCGGCAGTCTCGGAACGTTTCGGTACTTGGTTCATAGGAACCCTCCTCGCCTGATAGTTAGTCGGTAAAGCAGAATGGGATTGATCCTCGTGCTGTAAGCTGACATTGCTGCCGGCAAGCAGAGAGAACGATAGCACAATTGGCAGATATCTCACTAGCAGTCACGCTCCAAAGGCAGGTTGTGACAGTAGTTTAGCCCACCGCGCGCCTCGTTATGACCCCATCGTTGTCAAATTGTACACGATTAAGAAAAAGGCAAATGCGACAAACACGATTGTTGCGATGGCAAGCCCTCTGCGTAAGTTCGCAGGAATGTTGTTCCGCTGCATGATGACGATGAGTCCCAGCGAGAAAGCAGCAATAATGAAAATAATCGCAGCTGTTGTATCCACTTTTGCTCGATACTCCCCTTTTGCGATAACCTATGCAGCTTGGTACATGGTTATGTTCGATATGCAGGATGAATTTTCCTCCTGCGGTTATGAGGTTCTAATTAGACGGAACGGAAACGCTCCATAATTTCTGCGCGCTCTTCCTCACGACCAACAAAATCAGCCTCGCGGAAGCGGTTCTCTGCCCAGTGCAGCATCTCTGGACGGCTAACGAAGATGTGGCATTCTTCGCCCCATTGATCGTTAATTTCGCGCAAGACGAGTGTCTTGCCTTGCACCTCTACGGAGAGCATATTGTATTTGTCTGTTTTATAAATTTGTACCTTCTTAAACATTAGGACCATCCCTTCGAAAAATAGCATGTTGTATTCTTCAATCATAGCCATAAAAAGGGGTAGAAATCAAATGTTTGTCATGGTAGAATGTGGCAAACGCGGACTGCGTTTGGCGTAAGAAAGCCTTTAGCTTGAGCGTCAGAGCAAGAAAATGTAAGACGAGATGAGCCGAGATGAGCCGAGATGAGTCGAGAAGAGATGAGGAGAGATGAGAATGAGTACGAGTAAAGGGTATCCGCAAGCAGGTGTCGCGGTGACATGCCGCAGTTTCAAAGAATATGTCCTCTTGTTTGATCTTAATGAAGCGGAGCTGCACGGTGAGAAGCTGCTTGATATTGCAGCAGGCGCTTCTTCGTTCACGGCGGATGCATGCGGTAAGGGAATCGACGCGTACGCAGTGGATCCGCGCTATGCAAAGCCTCATGAGCAACTGGTATCCGAAGCGCGCGAGGAAATTGACGTTTCAACGATGAAGCTAATGAGCCTCGGCAACAAATATGATCTGAGCTATTACGGAAGCTTTGAACAGCATCGAGCGGGACGAATAGCGTCACTGAATGCTTTCGCGGAGCATCATGGTCGCGAGGAGGAACGGACGAAACGCTATCAGGCGGGCAGCTTGCCGAACTTACCTTATGAAGACGGTGAATTTGGGCTCGTACTGTGCAGCCACTTCCTGTTTCTGTACGAAGATCAGTTCGATTACGAGTTCCATTTAGGTGCTGTAATGGAGATGATCCGAGTCTGTAAGCCAGGGGGGATAGTGCGTATTTATCCAATTATCTCGCTTCGGTGGGAGCCGTACTCAGAGCTTGAGCGGCTGCGGGCCGATTTAAGCAAGAATGGCGTAGTGACGGGCTTGTTCCAGTCCAAGCTGCCATTTATTCCTGGGTCAGAGCTCGGTCTATTTGCCCACATTTAATTGCAAAATTATCCATCTGGGTATATAATAAATCAAGTCGCCCTGGTTTACAGGCGTTCATTTTTAGGAGGTTGTTACATTGAAAGGAACAGTTAAATGGTTTAACGCAGAGAAAGGCTATGGCTTCATTCAAGTTGATGGCGGAGAAGACGTGTTCGTTCATTATTCCGCAATTCAAGGCGAGGGTTTCAAGTCGCTTGATGAAGGTCAATCCGTAGAATTCGATATTACGCAAGGCAACCGCGGACCACAAGCTGCTAACGTTGTTAAACTGTAATCATCGTTGCTTCCTTAAGGAAGCTTCCAATACGTGAACTCATTCATGATAAAGACCCGACCATTCGTTGTCGGGTCTTTTTTTTGTTGTTGTTCTAGGAATTTATAGGATTACTGGTTTTGTGGATAACTCCAGAGGAGCAGTGCAATGTAGGGGTCATTACTTGGCAAGATCAGCGAAAGCAGAGTACCGGCTCTCATGCCCCATGCAGGCACGAGAGAGCGTATTTGCTCTCTCAGCATCTTTTCCACGAACATTCTTGCCTGCTTGAGGCAGGAGAGAGCCTATGTGTTCGGATCAATGTTCTCGGCTGAAGTAATGCTTCGTCATGAAGGCAGCCGCAGCGAGAAGCGACAGCGCCGTTGCGGTTTGGAAGAAGACAGAGCTGCCGTAATGCTCGTAGATGACCCCGCCGACCGTACCGCTTATGACGCCGGCGAAGCCGCTCCAGACGATTGCATAGACGGCTTGTCCGGAAGAGCGGAACTCGTCAGGGATGATTGTCGTGAGGTAGCGCAGCGCTGTTACCATGAAGATGCCGAATGTAACGCTGTGCAGCGCTTGAATAGGGATAATCCAAATCGGCGACGGCATTTCGCTGATCAGGAAGAATCGTAAGGCGTACATCACGCCTGCAATGGCAAGCAGCGGAAGCTCCTTGAACTTGTGGCCGTATTTGCCGAGCAAATACAGGATTGGAATTTCACTGATTGCCGATGTCATCCAAGCGAGCCCTATAAGCGAGTCGCTTGCACCCATCTTGCGCAGCGTCACGCCGAGAAAGCCTTCATTCATCCGATGTGCGACTGATAGCACAAGGATGATCGCGAAGTAGATCAGGATGTCAGGCTTGCGCAGCAGTTTCAGAAATCCACTGAAATCGACTTTGCGCCTCGCGCCTTGGTAATCTTTTAGCGTAAGGGAGACTAGGAAAGTCAGGCCAATCGTGCACATCGCTAGCGGAACTGTGGCAGGGGAGCCGACTGATTTAAGCAGCTGCCCGCCTAGGAACGCCGACAATGCAAAGCCGAGAGAGCCGAATACGCGGATGAGCGCGAACGGCGTTCCGGTATACCGGCTGGACAGCAGAATGAGACTGTCACTCAGCGGGTTGACAGGCATTTGGAAGAAGTAATAAGCCAGCATGATGACGCAGATCACGGCGAAAGTATTCGTCATGAATAGCATAGAGATCATGACGAGCTGCCCGAGCATCAGCAGTGTCATGATCTTCTGGATCGTTCTGAATTTATCGCTAGCCGTGCCGAATATAAGGTTAGCGAAGATCGAGATGAACGGGCCGCACGAGTAGATGACGCCGATTTGGCTCGCGTTGAAGCCTTTGTCCAGGAAGTAAAGCGGCAAATAAGTAGCGACGACTGCTTGCGTCGTATAGACGAGATACAAGAATATGCGGAGCATCAGCACTTCCCGCTTTGGGGAAGAGGACGCGGATAGCTCGGATTCGCCTGATGGGTTTGAGATATTCGATGATGACGATGATGAATTCACGGTATTTCACTCCAAATCTTAAGCTTGTTGAGTCAAGGCGCGGTTTGTTCCAGTGAGCCTCCGAAGAGAAAGGGCAACGAATAGGCATTCAGCGCCAATTCCGACTGATTGTGCCCATGCTCCGATCGAGCCGTTCCAGCCAGGCGTAATAGCGACGAGCACTACGGATGTTGTCACAGTAAATATGAGGTTCGCGGATTGCGAGCCTAAGAAAATACGAGTGAAGCCTCGTACCATGCTGATGCCATTCAATACATCAAGCCACGGCAGCACAAGCGCGTACAGCACGAAAGGACGCATCGCATGGATCGTTTCGACCTTTAGCTGGCCTTCTGCGCCTAAGATATGTCCGACGATGAATTCACCGATAGGAGAGAAAGCGAGCAAGCCGACGAGCAGAGCAGGCAAGAATCCAAGCAACAGCGTAAAGTTACGGACTGCGCGCGGATCTGTCTTGTAGAAGTTCAGCACAATCTGATGAAAATACGAGAAGAAGCTGACCATCAGCTGGACCAGATTCGCAGCAAGCGCAAATGAAGCAATCGATAGAGCTGCGTCGCCTGTTTTTCCGAGCAAGGCATTGATGGACGGGCCGATCAATATGGTGACGAGTGTGGAGATGAGCATCGGTCGATAGAATGAGAAAATTTGGCGTGTCGAACCAATCTGGTGCCCTGGGGCACGTTCCGGCAGCCTTCTTACGAGTGAGGAGCCTTCGAAGTAGCTCATGCCTGCCTCAATGATCATCCCCGACAGAAAAATGATCGCACCGACTGTGCCGCTGTTTACTCCCGTATGTATAAAATAAAGCGATAATCCATACATCCCGAGCAATCGTATCACCATGCCGATGGTCAGCCATTTGGTCTGCAGATTGAAAATGATTACCCCGTGGTAGAGGCATCTGATTCCCGAAAAAATGCTGACGAACATGAGCACTTGATAGACATTGAGGACATGCGGAACGAGCGAATCGGATGCGCCGAGAGGTCCGCCGAAGATCCATTTGCCCAGCGGTGAATAGCTGATGGCGAGTCCAAGCACGAGGATGGCGGTGAACACCAGCTGTCCGACGCGCAGCATCGCGCGGAAGGATCGTTTGTCGCGCACAAGCGCGGAGCATGTTTGACGCAGCATGACAGCCGGTCGCTCCGTTATGGTAAGCAGGCTCATCGCGATCGCATAGCTGGCGATAACGGTCTTCTGATCGGCTGCTCGCGTCAGCGTACTATTAATAATGACATGCGAGATCGTAACAAGGCTTGCCGAGATGCCAAGCGGCAGAAAGAACCGCCACAGCTGTCTCAGCGTCACCGTGCCAGGTTGATTGCTCATTTGTCATTCTCCCCCAAGATAATATGTCCCAAAGTATAACATAGGGGGAACAAGTTTTCGCGCTGGATTTGTATTCTATGAAATGGTACATTAGTGGATGGAGGTTTTGAGACGTGAACCAATATTTTGCTTGGGATGACCGGCTTGGAATCTCGCTGCCGACGCTTAATCAGGAGTGGGAGCTGTACAGCGAAGAAGCACGGACTTTCATCGTAACGCAGTGGGAGATCATTCGCGGCACAATTCCTGACCGTGTATTTGCCTTCGAGCGTATCATTAATGTGAAGCAAGCGGAGCTTTTTGAAGAAGAAGATTTCGAACTTTCATGTACCATTAACTCGGACATTGCCGAATTGGCAAGCCGGATTAATGATTTACATATCTGGTACCGAACAAACCAAGAAATTGAGCATAAGCGCCATTCTTAACGTTTAGAGGGTAGTGGAGGAAGGGGGGCGCCGCCATCTATGAAAATGAATGAACAGGCCCGCCGGTTGCCACAATCGCCGATTCGTCTTATGCATCGCGTGTACAAATATGTACTGCCTGAAGTAAGGGCTGAGCTTGGCCGGTTGCGTGCCATAGCTGATCGAATCCCGGATGACGAGCTGCGTACGCAGGCGATCGCCAGCATGACAAGCAAGCAGTTCCATTGTGAAGGCGGTGGCGTATACGCCGCAGCCAATCTGGAGAGCAGGGCGATACTCGTTCCGCTTATCGTAGCTCTACAGACGATCAGCGATTATTTGGACAATTTATGCGACCGCAGCACTTCGCTTGATCCGGATGATTTTCGGCTGCTGCATCAGTCGATGCTCGATGCTGTTGACCCGAACGCGCCGCTCGTCGACTACTATGCGCTGCGTGTAGAGCGTGAGGATGGCGGTTACTTGCATGAGCTTGTCCGAACCTGCCAGAACGCAATCAGGCAGCTGCCTTCTTACGCGGCGGTGCAGCCTTATGTAACAGAGCTCGTCGGCCTTTACGGCGACTTGCAGGTGTACAAGCATATCGCGAAGCCGAAGCGCGAACCAGCGCTGCTCGCATGGTGGGAGCAGCACAAGCAGAAGGTGCCGCAGCTGTATTGGAATGAATTTGGCGCTGCAACAGGCTCGACGCTTGGCATGTTCATGCTGTTTCTAGCTGCTTCCTTCGATAATTGCAGCAAAGAAGATGCACGATTCATCCGCAATTCTTACTTCCCGCATGTTTGCGCCCTTCATATTATGCTGGATTATTTGATTGATCAGCATGAGGATCGCGAGGGCGGTGACCTCAATTTCTGCAATTATTATACGGATCAGCGTCAGCTCGTGGACCGGATCGGCTTTATCGTCGAGAATGCCCGCGAGGATGTGAGACGTATGGCTGCGCCGAAGTTTCACGGGATGGTCATTGAAGGTCTGATGGCCTTGTATCTGTCTGATCCGAAGGTTCGGGGCCAAGAAGATGTGTTGCTGGTATCAAAGCGTCTTATGAAGAAAAGTCCGCTTATGAGGCTGTTTTTCTGGGGCAATAGTGTTTTAATTCGTATGCGTCAATCTTAATTGTTTATATAGGTTATCAGAAGTTAGAGAAAGACACAGATAAAATCAAGGAGTGGATAGGAATGTCAGCTGTAAAAAGAATTGCCGTTCTAACTAGCGGTGGAGATTCACAAGGGATGAATGCCGCGGTACGTGCGGTCGTCCGTAGCGCTTTGTATCATGGATTGGAAGTTTACGGCGTACAACGCGGTTACCAAGGCTTGCTTAACGATGATCTTCGTCAGATGGATCTTCGCAGCGTAGGCGATATCATTCAGCGCGGCGGTACGATTCTTCAAACTGCACGCTGTAAGGAGTTCTTGACTCCCGAAGGCCAGCAGAAGGGCGCAGATGTACTGCGTGCACGCGGCATCGACGGTCTCGTCGTTATCGGCGGAGACGGTTCCTACCAAGGCGCGAATAAGCTGAGCAAGCTCGGCATCAAGACAATGGGTCTGCCTGGAACAATTGATAACGATATTCCGTTCACGGACTACACAATTGGATTTGATACAGCTGTCAGCATCGTTGTCGATGCGATTAACAAGCTGCGCGACACGATGACATCGCACGAGCGTTCGTCGGTCGTTGAAGTTATGGGTCGCCATTGCGGCGATATCGCGCTGTACGCAGGTCTTGCAAGCGGTGCGGAGACGATTATCGTACCGGAAGTGCCGTTCGATCTGGATCAAGTGGCAAACCGGATGCAGGAGAACTTCGGTTCCGGCAAGCGTCACAGTATTATTATTGTTGCTGAGGGTGCAGGCTCCGGCGAAGAAATCGGTAAAGGCATTACACAGCGCTGCGGCATGGAGCCGCGTGTTACGGTACTCGGCCACATTCAGCGCGGCGGTTCGCCGACGCATAATGACCGTATCCTCGCGAGTCAGCTTGGCGACTTTGCGGTGCGTAAGCTGATGGAAGGCGATTCCGGCAAAGCTTGCGGCATCATCAACGGCGAGCTAACCGTCACGGATATCGATAAAGTTGTAAATACGAAGAAACCGTTCAACATGGATCTCTACAACCTGGCGCTTCGGTTATCTCAATAATAAGCGAAAGCCTTGCACGGCGCTTAAGTCAGGGACAGATTCATTCAAAGTCCCTTGGCTGCGCGAGTGTAAGGCTTTTTGCATCTAAATGAAAGGTGTGGGGTCATGTTCTTGTATAAAATCGAAATCGAAATGGAAGATAGCTCGGCTCATCTCATTCTGCTGGCGGAGACAGACGAGAAAGCATTCTCGGTCGTAGACAGCCATGTCGAGCGTCATTATTTGAAGAAGCCGCTTCTCAAACAAGTGGCGATCGTGGAGAAGAAGCGTACGGAAGCGGGCAACGGATATTTAATTCCGAATTCGTAATTGGCGATATTGACCAAATAAACAAAACATACTATTATGTATGTAAAGTGAGTTTGTTTGGAAGGGGAAATAATGATGAGAATCGCAATGATAGCAGGCAGCAACCGAGCGAATGCCACGAGTACGAGCTTGTCCCTGTACATCAAGAAGGTAATGGAGAACGAAGGGCACGAGGTTACGTTGATTGATTTATATAAACAACCATTGCCTTTCTATGGCAGTGCAGATGCGGATGCGAATGTTGTGGCAATGCGCCAAGCGGTGCTTCACAGCGACGCTATCGTACTTAGCACTCCAGAATATCACGGCAGCATGTCAGGCGTGCTGAAGAACGCACTAGACTTCATGGGCGGCGAGCACTTCGACAGCAAAGCAGTGTTGTCGGTCAGCTCGGCCGGCGGCGCGGTTGGCGTAGCTTCACTGACGCAGATGCAAGCAATCGTGCGCAACATGCACGGCGTGAACTGCCCGGAATGGATCTCGATTGGCGGCGCTCAGCGTGAATTCAATCCGGATGGCTCACCGAAGTCGACGGATGTACAGACTCGCATCCATAAGACAGTGCCTTATTTCTTGCACTTGGCGGCTATGCTCAAGCGCTCTCCGATCGTTAAGTAAACAAACAAAAAACGCTTTGCATCCTATTCGGTCATTTGAACCGGACAGGATTGCAAAGCGTTTTTTATATCTCATTTAGAATTTTACATCTGATGTGTAGCGGTTGTTCGCGTTCCATAATAAATATTCATGAATGCCAGTATCATTAAGCGCTTTAATTTGAGCTTCTACTTCTGTTTTGCCGTATGGAGTATAATGCCCTTTGCCGAGCCAGCTTGCGGTAAAGTCTTGAATCCAAGGCCGAATAATCGGTTTGTACGAGCCGATCGGATCAAGCTTCTTATGTGTATCAAGCATGGATCCTTTGATCGTAGCATAAGGGCTCTTGTCAGGATCCTTCTGGCCGAACCAGCCTGTCGTATAGTGGCTTGGATAGACCATTGGCGAGATGACGTCGACGTACTTGGATATCTTCACAAAATCTTGACCGATGCCCTCAGCTGCCGGCACTGAAGCGGCATAGCCGAATATATCGACCGATACGCGCACACCGAGCGGTTCGAGCTGTGACTTGGCGTACTTCACGAACGAGGCGATCGTGTCGACGCGTGAATCCTTTGTTTTATCGAATACGAGGGAGTCGGCTTTCTTCTCGAATCCTTCAGGGAACCGCACATAGTCGAATTGAATTTCCTTGAATCCAAGCTTCACCGCTTCTTTGGCGATGGCGACGTTATAATCCCACACTTCTTTGCGGTAAGGGTTCACGAAGCTATCACCTTTGCCATTCTCCCAAACGGAGCCGTCTTTGCGGCGGTATGACAGCTCAGGGTGGCTGTGCGCAAGCATTGTATCCTTGAACACGACGATTCGTGCAATCGGATAGACGTCATGCTTCTTCAGCCGCTCCATCAATTTATTCACATCACCAATGTAACGCTGTGTCTTCCCAAGCTTCAGCAGTTCCGGATTCTTAGTCGGATATGTAATGTAGCCTGCATCATCCTTTAAATCAATGATCATACTGTTCAGCTCTGTCGTATCGAGCAGGTTCAGCAGCTTCTCCATTCGTGCACCGCCTGCACTGTGAGCGGTTACATAAATGCCCTTCACAACAGGCGCATCTGGCTGAGGATCATGCTTCGTGAAGCTTGTCCCTGCATTCGGATCCGCTGTACCCGTGCTCCCAGAGCCCGCCGGTTTACCTGTACCAGATCCCGGTTGCACGGCTGTTCCTGGCTGAATATGCTGCTGTGACGCTGTTAATAGCGTAGCAAGCAGCTGCTGGGTGGTGGCGGTTTGCGTAGCAGTTGTTCCGACAGTTCCGGTTTCAGCCTCAACGCTTACACCTGTTAACACATGAAAAAGCAATAATAACGTTTGAATTACTACATCCATTTCGGCTCTCTCCCCGCATGCGAAGTCAGTAAAGATTATAATTCAGTTTCGTAGATGGGCGCGAGAGGTATTTTGTAGGATTTTGTACGATGAAGACAAAAAAAGAACGAGCACCTAAGGAAGGTCTCGTTCCATGTTCAATCATTCTATTGCAGTAGCACTTCTTTCTGATGTTCGCAAATGCTATGCTGCACAATTTCAACCGCGTCTTCGGGCTCTAGAAATGCCAGTCCATCACGCAGCACGATATTAAGGTTCAGTTCCCGCTCCGTGAGAAAAGGCACCAACTCTGGTACTAGCTTCTCCACAATCTGTAATAGTCTGACTGTTTCCATATCCATGAAGCATCACCCTTTCATCGTAATGGAGGGTAAAAACGTATGGCACGAAACTTGAGGTATAGGTTTGGGATAGCTTTATTATAACAGCAGCATCATGAAAAACCTAGTGCTCTACCGGAAATTTCCATGAATGCCGCTGCCCGATATTTTGGAGCATGGCTGCCGTTCGCTTTTTTCGTGCTTATAATGATGGTTTCCGGAAATCACCTAGCACGCCTACTGTTTCTACAATGTTAACGAACGCACGCGGATCAGTATTTAAAATAATTTTGCGCAGCTGATTCAGCTCGTATCGCGTCGTTACCGTCATCAGCATGTCATTCTCAGTATTGGTGTAGGCACCGCGCGTCTTAATAACCGTTACGCCCCGGTATAGCGGTATTAACGCTGCGCGAAGCTCTTCGGTCTTCGTCGTCACGATGAACGCCGTCACCTTTACATGCTTAATATGGATAAGATCGATTATCTTGCCCGTCGTGAAGATCGAGAGCAGGGAGAATAGTGCAATGTCCCAATCATTGGTCAGCATCCCAAGCGCGGCAATAACTGTACCGTTCAGCAAGAAAATCAGCATGCCTACCGATATATCGCGTTTGCGCGTTATTATGGCGGCAATAATATCAAACCCGCCCGATGAAGCGCCTTCCCAGAGCGCGAGGCCGCTGCCGAAGCCAACAACGACGCCGCCGAATACGGCGCCAAGTGTCAAATCCGCCACGAGCGGCTTAACTGGAATTAGCTGCATGAACAGCGTCGTTGCTGCGACTGAGACCGCGCTCCAGCCGACAAAACGGATGCCGAGCTCGCGCCAACCCCAGATTAAAATAGGCACGTTTAGAATAAAATAAAGCCAGCCGATGTTGAGGCCGGTTGCGTAACCCACAATCATCGTAATGCCGGATACGCCGCCGCTAATCATTTTGTGGGGGATGAGCAGCTGGTTGAAACCGAACGCAATGAGCATTGCGCTGATCAAAGTGATTGCTGCGGTTCGTGATGTTCTCATGCTTTTCATGGTGAATTCACCTCAAGGAAGTTTAGAAAGCCAGTAAGCAGTTTAACAAAATAGCCTAAAGTTTGTCTATTGGTTCAAATAGGGCTAGTATGTGTCTGAAGTGTTAACTGGTATTCTGAAAGCCGTTTGTGCTATAATGAACTGAATATT
The DNA here is from genome assembly GCF_056120345.1 of Paenibacillus sp. sgz302114. Taxonomy (NCBI): domain Bacteria; kingdom Bacillati; phylum Bacillota; class Bacilli; order Caryophanales; family Paenibacillaceae; genus Paenibacillus; species Paenibacillus sp. sgz302114. Next base: position 48,323 of record NZ_JBVYOI010000002.1, on the reverse strand, counting down.
TTCTGTAGGATGCAGATAGAAGGAGATTGAAACATTTGAGTTTGAAAACATTTGCTGAATTCGGCTTGGAACCTAAGGTTCTTCAAGCCATCACTGACCTTGGATTTGAGGAATCAACCCCAATCCAATCCAAATCCATTCCAATTGCGCTTTCCGGTACCGACATGATCGGCCAAGCACAAACAGGAACGGGTAAGACGGCTGCCTTCGGTATTCCGCTTGTTAACAAGATTCCGGTAACCGAAGAACGTATCGTCGCACTAATTATGACCCCGACCCGTGAGCTTGCGATCCAAGTTTCGGAAGAAATCGGAAAGCTTACACGTTACAAAGGTTTGCGTTCGCTTCCAATTTATGGCGGACAAGAGATCGGACGTCAGATCCGCGCACTGAAGAAGAAACCACAAATCATCATTGGTACACCAGGTCGTTTGCTTGATCATATCAACCGCAAAACGATCAAACTTGATGATGTACAAACGGTTATTTTGGATGAAGCGGACGAAATGCTCGACATGGGCTTCATGGAAGACATTACTTCCATCTTGTCCCTCGTACCAAGTGATCGCCAAACGATGTTGTTCTCGGCTACAATGCCGCCTAACATCCGCAAGCTGGCTGACCAGTTCCTGCGTAACCCAGAGCACGTGTCGGTTATCCCAACACAAGTTAGTGCTCCGACAATTGATCAAGCTTACATCGAAGTGCATGAGCGCCAGAAGTTTGATGCGCTTAGCCGTTTGCTTGATATGGAATCGCCTGAACTTGCCATTATCTTCGGTCGTACAAAGCGTCGTGTAGATGAATTGAGCGAAGCATTGCAGAAGCGCGGATATTCCGCTGACGGCTTGCATGGCGACTTGTCCCAAAATCAGCGTGACAACGTTATGCGTAAATTCCGTGACGGCAGCATCGATGTCCTTGTAGCGACAGACGTTGCAGCGCGCGGTCTAGACGTATCTGGCGTAACGCATGTAATTAACTTTGACTTGCCGCAAGATCCGGAGAGCTATGTACACCGTATCGGCCGTACAGGCCGTGCTGGTAAAGAAGGCGTCGCTTGGTCGTTCGTAACGCCGCGCGAGCTGGATCATATGCACTTCATCGAGCGCGTTACTCGCCACAAGATCGCGAAGAAGCCGTTGCCAAGCCTTGCAGAAGCAATCGAAGGCAAACAGCGTCTTACAGCGGAGCGTATTCTTGAAGCGCTTGATTCGGAAGGCGTAAGTGAGTTCAAGGCAATTGCAATCCAATTGCTTGAGCAATACGATTCCGTAAACCTGCTGGCAGCAGCAATTAAATTGATTACTGGCGAGAAGAAAGATGTGAGCATCGAGCTTACGCCAGAAGATCCTATTCGTGCGAAGAAGCGCAGACCGGATGTTCGTTCGAACGGACGCCGTTTCTCCGGCGGTCCATTCGGCGGCGGCAGCCGTTCCGGAAGCGGTCCACGCGGACGCGGCGAGAGCAGCGGACGCGGCGGCTACGGCAGCAACCGCAGCAGCAGCGGTAGCAGCAGCAGCTCTAGCAGCAGCAGCAGCTATGGCCGTGACCGTGATGGCGGAAGCAAGGGTCGCAGTAGCGAAGGCCGCAGCGAAACTCGTCGTCCACGTCCATCCTCTGCTGAATAAGCTGGAATAAACACCGGGGCTTCTGTTTAGCCGAGCAATCGGATAAATAGAAGCCCCTTTCTTATTAACAGAAGCATGCTCCTAAGATGATGATCAGCAAGATGAACAGAACGAGAATCATAGCTGGGGATGTCATGGAACCGTGATGGGCGTTGCTCATGAGATGCGACCTCCTTTACCTGCTGGCATGGGCAATCGTAACACTATAATGTATGCATTTAGGTAATAGCCGTTTAGACATATGCCTACGTATTCCCGAAAATGGGCGTTGGCTTATGGGGAAGACTATATTATAGTTATCGTAGAAGAAAATGAAATCGCTTGCTAGGAGGATAAAGCAACATGGAAATGAGAGGCATGATGGGCGGGTTTTACAAAATCTCGGAATGGATAATGCGTCTATCGGTGACGAACGTACTCTGGATTATTTGTTCGCTGCCGTTTATTATTCTGCTGTTCCCTGTATTATTCGCGCAAAACGGTGATCAATTGCTCGGTTACTTTATCGTAGCAGGCGTTGTAGCTCCGTTCACGGTATTCCCTGCAACTGCGGCCATGTTCTCCGTAGCGCGCAAATGGGTGATGGGTGAGGTAGACGCGCCACTGCTGCGTACTTACTTCCGGAATTACAAAGACAGCTACAAGCAAAGCATGATTGGCGGCGTCATCTACGTTATTCTGTTCTCGATTCTAATCGTTGACTTCCGCGTTTACTTGGTCAAGCTGGAATCGCTGAAGCTGCTATCGTACTTGTTTATTGCTTTATTCGCACTGCTTGCTGTATCGCTGTTCAACTTCTTCTCGATGGTCGTTCACTATCACATGAAGACGATGCAGCTGCTCAAGAATGCGGTGCTGCTCACCATCGGACGTCCTTTCCGTTCGCTGTCGACTGTCATCATGTCTGGTGCTGTCATAGGGATCAGCGTGAGCTCCGCGAAGCTGATGTTCCTGATACCGTTCTTTACCGGCAGTGTCGTGGCGTTGCTGGCATTCTGGAACTTCTACGCCGTCTATATGAAGCTGCAGGAGCAGATGCAGAAAGCGGCAGAAGCAGAGGCCGAAGAAGAGCGTAAACGGCTCGAAGAAGAGGGCTTAGTCTTGAATACAGAAGAAGGGCAAGCGTCCATTAAATAGCTTCTGCACTCAAGTTTACTTTTGCTGTAGTTACGTCTATAATAGCAATACATCCTGCGATGTACGTTACGGCTTATCACTTGTTTTGAACCAATGGCTGTATTTAGGGAGACTCAATTGAAGCGCGGCTGACATGCCCTCGAAAAGGGATCTCAAAACCGCTTCTGCGGCCACCCACCTGCGAGAGCGGGTTCAGAAACAAGCAAGCTGGACGGCAGAGCGGGTTCATAGTTCCAATGAAAAGGGGGAAACCCCTTTTTTTTGTATCATCATCTATGCTATGATGTTTGTTAGTGTACATAGACATTGGAGGGGGAGATTACTTTTGTTGAAGCGGACCCTCATCGGGTTGCTGCGCAGTCATGAATTGACTGGCGATAAAGCGAAAGATCCGTTGCTTAAATCCCATTATTACAAATTATCCCGGGAGAAGGCGTGGGAAGAAGTCGTCTCCACACTCAAAAAAATGCAAGGCTATAAGGTGCTTCACGAAGTTCAATCTGTAGGTGAGATTGTTCTCGAGAAACGGACGGTTACCGGCCGTACAATGGACATTACCATCTCTGTTATTAACGTAAATCCAGTAACTGCTGCTGTAGATATTTATTCCGCGTCGCGCGGTTCTTTCGGAGACCTTGGTTCCAACTATCGGATTATTCTTGATATTTACCGGACTCTCGATAAGAAGCTGGCTCAATATAAGACAACCAGCATTTAATAACGCAAGTGCATAAATTAGAAAAAGCGAGGAAGGGAGCCCCTTACCTCGCTTTTATCATGTGTGGTTATGTAGCTTATACGAGTGCTTGGAGAGCGTTAAGCGCATTCTCGTAGTTCGGGTGTTCTGTCATTTCGCTAAGCACTTCCACGTATTGAATCGTGTCGTTTGCGTCGATTACGAAGATTGCGCGCATGTCGAGGTTCAGATCCTTAATCAATACGCCGTAAGCTTCGCCGAAGTTGTTGTTCTTGTAATCGGAGAGCATAACGACTTTGTCTACGCCAGCTGCGCCACACCAGCGAGCTTGAGCGAATGGAAGGTCAACGCTGACAGTTAAAATTGCAACGTTCTCTCCAAATTTGCCGGCTTCTTCGTTGAAGCGACGTGTTTGCGCGTCGCAAACGCCTGTATCGATGGAAGGAACGACGCTGACAAGTTTAACTTTGCCTGCGAAATCCTTCAAGGAGACAACGTCAACTAGCGATTTGTTCAGTTGGAAATCTGGTGCTTGGTCACCAACTTTAAGTTCTGGACCGATCAGTGTAAGCGGGTTTCCTTTAAGCGTTGCTACGCCAGTACGTTCTTGAGCCATTAAAAAACAGCCTCCTTGAAATATAATAGGTTCATACCAAATAATTATAATCATAATGAAATAGCATTGTCCAATAGGGAGTGTGTAAACGAAATGATTTTCCTCCGCTATGAAAGCTTCCGCAGTTATTTGCGGTATTACCCGGTTACTGCAGCGATTATTGCGATCAACATTCTTGTGTACGCGCTGGACCATCTTGTATTCAACGGTTCCTTGCTTGAACATGGCCTATTTTACAGCGGAGGAGCATACAATTATTTCTCCCTCGATGAACCGTGGCGCTATGTAACGGCAGAATTTCTGCATCTGGACATTTCACATCTTTTCTTCAATATGTTCAGCATACTTGTCTTTGCTCCGCCTTTAGAGCGGCTGCTGGGACATGTGCGGTATGCACTATTTTACTTGCTATGCGGTATGGTTGGTCACTTGTTTATTGCAATTGCTGGAGCGAATCCAACGGTTGGAGCGTCAGGCTCCATCTATGGAGTATTCGGTGCATATCTGTATTTAGCGTTGATGAAGCGTTCACTAGATCCGAATTCGCGCAAGACGCTCTATATGATTCTGATCTTCGGGGGCATTTTTTCGCTAATCGGTCCGGATGTTGCCATATGGGGCCATATCGGCGGCTTATTCGCAGGCATCGTGCTTGCTTACGCATACGACTGGTATGTTACATTAAAACAAAATCGCAGATAGTCATGATATAGGCTTAGCTGCGGCAGGCAGTTTTGGAATAGAAGAGGGGACGTCATGGAGCTTCGTCAATTGTATTATTTTGTGAAAGTGGCTAAGAAAGAGCATGTTACGAAAGCGGCGGAGGAGCTGCACGTAGCTCAGTCTGCAGTCAGCCGCCAGATTCATCAGCTCGAAGAAGAGCTTGGGGCAAAGCTATTCCTCCAGAAAGGGCGGAATTTGCAGCTGACACCTGTCGGTTCGTTGTTTCTGAAGCGGGCTGAGGTTATATTGGCTGATCTTGAGCGCTCCGTGGTGGAGATTCAAGAATTTCTCGATCCAGAGAAAGGGGAAATCAGGCTCGGCTTCCCGCACAGCCTAGGAATCTCGCTTATTCCTGAGGTGGTGGCTGCGTTCCGCAAACTGAATCCGAACGTGAAGTTTAGGTTCAAGCAAGGGATGTACCCGTCGCTCATTCAGGATGTGAGAAAGGGAGAGGTCGATCTCGCGTTCGTCTCCCCTTGTCCGGAGAGTCATCCGCATGTGACGGGGCAAATTGTGCTGACGGAGGAGCTCTTCGCAATCTTGCCGCCTACGCATCCGCTTGCGGGTGAAGAATCAATTGACTTGCTGCAGCTGAAGGACGAGATGTTCGTGCTGTTCAGTGAAGGCTACTCGCTGCGCCCAATTGTTTGGGAGGCGTGCAAAGAGGCGGGATTCACTCCTCGAATCGGATTTGAAGGCGAAGAGACCGATACGATTCGTGGTTTAGTAGCCGCAGGCATGGGTGTAAGTCTGCTGCCAGAGATGGCGCTTTATGCTTCGGGGCCGCTGCAGCCGGCGAAGGTGCGCGTGAAGTCTCCGCATGTGACGCGCACGATCGGCCTCATTTATCGTTCAAACGAGAAGCTGCCTCTGGTTGCGAAGGCGTTCCAGACCTATCTTCTTGATTTCTTCGAATGCGATCGGTTTAAGAAGAGGTCGTAGTCGCTTTAGCATTGCTTATATTGTTTTTTTAAGTCTCCTGTTTAGAAGTCTCCAGTGGAGTTCAGCTCCCTGTGAGGCTTTTTTTATTTGCCAGAGGGATTAAGGCTGCTTGTCTGTCTGCCGCGATGGAGGGATGGGGATAATGTAGAAAAGAGTAGAAGTGAAGGGAATCGGTGCATGGATGAGTGTCGAACGGCGGAGAAAAAGACAACGGCGGGTATATACGGTGCTGCTCGGGATGAGCTTTCTGCTCGTGCTCTACATGCTGCGGATTGCTTGGCTGCAGTTTGCTCCCTCTGCCCCAGCGATGACTAGCCGTGCAAGCACGCAATTGAAGGCGGAGTCTGTCGCGCAGCGTGAACGCGGGCTTGTGCTTGATACCGGGCGGGGCGACTTCTACGACAAGAACGGGATTGCGATCACGGGAGAGACGTACAAGGCGCTAGCGGTGTTCCCGCTGCAGCAGAAAGCGAGAACGGAATCGCAGAAGGAACTCACTAAGCTTGCTGATGCACTTGGTGTGAGCGAGACTGCGCTAGGCGGATGGATGCGTGGACTGAAGGAGGCTGCATTCTGGCGGAGTGCGAATGAGCGACTGCCGCACAAGCTGACGGAACGACAGCTCCGGCTGATAAATAAGCTGCATGTGAACGGAGTTAGAGTGCTGCCTTATCGAAACCGGTATCCGGAGGCATTCGATCCGTTGCATGTAATCGGTTATACGAGCCAGCATCCAGAGCTGCTTCGTTCGGATTATTCAGAGCGGCTGGCGGAGAAGTCGATGAAGCTGACGGATCAGACGGGAGGCTCCGGGCTTGAGCGCTCCTTGGATCAGCTGCTGCAAGGCGTAGGCGCGACCTCGGTTTCGTATTTCACGAACGGAGCGGACGAGCCGCTTCATGGACTCGACCTGCGGTTAACTGGGCCCGATAATCCCTATTATCCGCTGAAAATAACGACGACGCTCAATTTGCCCATTCAGAATAAGCTGGAGAAGTATTTAGATAAAAATGTTTTGAAGGAAGGCGCTGTCGTTGTTCTGGATGCTGCGACAGGCGATATTGTCAGCATGATTTCACGGCCAAAGCTTGTAGTGAGTCGGATCGGAGTGGAAGGAACGGACTCGGCGAATCATGCGATTCGAGCGGCAGTACCAGGCTCCATCTTCAAATTAGTGACGGAGGCGGCTGCTTTGGAAGCGGGGATGACGAACGAGGGGGAGTCCTTCTTCTGCGGAGGCAGTTACGGCCGCTATGGACTTAGCTGCTGGAAGCGCGGCGGACATGGCACTGTGACGCTGCAGGAGGCGCTCGCTGGCTCGTGCAACGTAGCGTTTGCTACAATTGCGGAGCGGCTCAGCGCTCGCCAGCTTACGATTGCAGCTGATCAGCTTGGACTTGCTCGCCAAGTAGGCTGGACGAGCGAGCATGATTTCCAGCCCCTTGGTAAGCCGCTTAAACAGCTCCAGGATGAAGAAGCAGGCGCCGTATTCGCAGTGGCTCCATCTATGCGAGACGGAGGGCAGCTGGCGCAGACGGGAATTGGCCAGCGGGACGTGCGTATGTCGCCGCTGCAGGCTGCGAACTTGATGGTCACGTTGCTTCATCAAGGCGTCGTGCAGGAGCCACGCCTCGTGAGCGAGATTCATTATGGCAATGGACAACTGCTAACGAAGCTGCCTCATCAGCTGGCGCCTTCGCCTTATGGACAAATAAGCCCTCATACGGCGCAGACGCTGCTGCACGGGATGGAGGCTGTTGTGGCCTATGGAACAGGCCGTTCAATCAATGAGGGCCGCTGGAGTGTTGCTGGCAAGTCAGGAACAGCTCAAGTGTTACTGGGAGGCCATGAGCGCATCAATCATTGGTTCGTCGGCTATGGGCCGGTGCAATCGCCGCGTTATGCGGTTGCTGTACTTGCCGAGAATCGCACGCCAGGCTTGTCCAATAAGGCGACTGTGCTCTTTCGCGGTGTAATGGACATTTTGGCAGCAGCCGAAGAAGGCTAGAGCTCGTCCAAGTCCATGTTAGATATGATCTGCAGGATTAGTCTGGTTATCGAACTCGCCCCTTGGAGAATGGATCCACCTGTGGAAGTATCGCTGTTCATACAATGCTTTCAGAAGGATCATCAAGATAGGCGACAGAATGACGCCGGAGATGCCGAAGATCGACAAGGACACGATCATGAATGCGAGCATCGTGAAAGCAGAGACGCCGAGCGTATCGCCGGTAATCTTCGGTTCAAGAATTTGGCGCGTCAGTACGACGACTAAGAACAGCACGGTAAGCCAGATGGCAAGCGTGGTCTTGCCAACGATGAACAAATAGATAATCCAAGGTACGAACACGGTTCCGACGCCAAGCAGCGGCAGCACATCGAAGAAGGCTGATAGCAGCGCGACGGAGAACGCATTATCGATGCCAAGAAGCAACAACGAGACAAAGATAACGATGAATGTGATGCTGATTAGTTTGCCTTGAGCTTTCAGGTAGCCGGCGATGCCGGAGAAAACATTTTCCCGCAGGAACAAGAACGCTTTCTTGAACGTATTCGGCGTCTTCTCCTTCGCAAGCTGCTTCCACTCTTTAATCTCCAAACTTAGGAAGTATGCAAGAATGATGCCGATGGAGAAATTAAAGATAAAGGTGGAGAAGGATTTCAAATAACCGCCCAAGGAAAGAAGGAACGAACCGGCCAAGTTCGAGCCCCAGCTCGTAATGTAATCAAGGATGTCTTTCGCTTTGGCGACTACGCCAGGCGGCAGCCCAGAGAACTTCTCCTGGATATCGGATGCGTTGTTCTGGAATTGCTCAACTAGCAGGTTCTGGTATTTGTTTAAATTCCCGGCAAGGCCTGTAATCTGAGATGTCATCACATAGCCAGCACCTACGAAAGCGCCGACAATAACAAGCGTAAAGACGAGCACAGACAAGCCGGCAGCGATCGATTTCTTCATCCCTAATCGCTGGAGCCAGCGTGCGGGCGGCTCGATGAACATATAAATCACGAAAGAAAGGAAAACAGGCGTCGCAATCCGGTATAAATAGCTGAAGACAAGCATAATGAGATATACCGTGAGAACAATGAGGGCAATATCAAACGCGGTGCGCCAATATTTACGGTAGAAGGAAAGCATTGAATAGACTCCTTTTGCAGCGATATTGAACAGATTTATTATGATTGTACTATAAAATAACAGTGTTTCCCATTCGTTCATTTCTTATGAGTACTGAACCTGTAGATTATGTTAAGTTACGTAGCCGTTTCGACAGCTGCTATGGTACAATATATGGAGGCATCAGGCAGTACGGACTAACTCTCTCCATTGGACGTGAAAGAGACGTAAAACAAGGTGGTGGGAAAACGAATCATGGAGAACTTCCTGCTATGGGGCTTTTATTTTTTAACTTTTTATGCATTTTTGCCAGGTATCATTAGTCGGACATTCGGGTTTCGAGTATTTAAAGAAGGCCTTGCGAAGAAGGAGATTGCTCTCACTTTCGATGACGGGCCAGATCCGAATTATACGCCACAGCTACTCGATCTGCTGAAGCGCTACGATGCGAAGGCAACCTTTTTCGTCGTTGGTATCCATGCGGAACGTCACCCGGAACTTTTGAAACGGATGCATGACGAAGGACACGTCATCGGCATTCATAACTACGTTCATAAATCTAACTGGTTAATGCGGCCAAGCACAGTCAAGAAACAGATTCACCGCACTTCCGAAATTATTCGTAAAACGACGGGTGTTCGTTCAGCTTACTATCGTCCGCCGTGGGGAATCGTCAATTTATTTGATTTCTCCAATCTCGGTTATTTGCAAATCATTCTTTGGTCGTCCTTATTCGGTGATTGGCGTAAACGGGTTGGTGCTGAAAGACTGCAGAAACGGATTATGAAGAGGCTGCGGCCGGGTGAAGTGCTGCTGTTGCACGATTGCGGGCAAACATTCGGTGCGGATGAGGATGCCCCAGCGAACATGCTGCAAGCTCTCGAACCGGTGCTTAAGGCAGGCAGGGAACGCGGCTACAAATTCGTTCATATTACCGATATGATTGCCATTACAGACAAGAACAAAGCGGCTGCTCCGTCGTTTAGCTTGCTGAAGCGGGCGATTATCGCTTGCTGGATGGGCTGGGAACGGGTGTTTCATGTGCTGTTTCGCGTGAAATCCGGCGGCGAGGGAGCGATCTTCCACTACCGCATCATTCCTTATGGCGGCAAAACGATTGAGCTTGCGGACGGACGCCGGATTGAGCCGAAGGATCCTATCGTTGAGCTTCACTTTGATAACCAAAAGCTGCTCGGGATGATGGCGGAATCGAAATCGATGATGCATGTAGCCATAAGACTTATTCGAGAAGTGCAGCATGGCATGCCTAAGCTTGCCAAGAAGCTATTGGATGATGAAGCAGCCGGGACGGTAAAAGGACTTTATGGTGTGAGCATGATTAATCGTGGTGCAGAGCAGTTCGGCTTCAGTGTGTTGCCGATTCCCAAGGGATTGTTCGATAAGTCGGCGCGGATCTACTTGAAGCTGCTGCTTCGAGTGCTCCATCCTTCGGGCAAGCAGCGACTAGCTGAACAAGGCGCGCGACTGGAACCGAGGATTATTGCGATGTCGATGGCGGAATTCTGGCATCGGTACGGCCAAGATACGAAGATGGCCAGGGAATGGAAGGCTTCTGCTGCTGCTAAGGCAGAAGCGAAGCGGAATACAGGTGCTCATAACAGTTTGGCGCCAGGTACTTTCGATAATGCCAACGCTGCAGCTGGTGAAGCTGCGCCTTAACGTATCGGCAGTAGCGTTGTATGAGAATAGAAGAAGGCGCCGCCTCGATGCGGCGCCTTCTTCTTGTTTTCTAATGATTAATATAGCGCTCGAATACAGCGCCAAAGTCTTTCGACTTGTATTGCTTCTGCGTTTCATGCAGCCAATTGAAGGCGAGTTGATTGATGGATTTGAACTGTTCGGACAAATCAATCTCTGCTTTGTAAATTTGGCTGACGGTCGATGACGCTAAGTCGAGGCTCTGTCTTGCAAATCCGAGATTAACCTCGTTCTCATGCGAAATCTCAGCGATCTTAATGAGTGCTTTGTATAAGTCTTTAATGTCTTCGATAAATTTCTTATGTACATCAATGGTGAACTCGGTGCTGCCCAGCGTGAATTTAATCTCGACGTCAAGGTCGACCGTTCCTGCTGTTTCCAGGCTGACGCCGGAAATGCGGTTCGAGCTGTAGGCGTAGCGGTGAAGCGTCCGTTTCTTGCTAATGGCGCTTGTACCGTCGAGATGAATGAGCGCCTGGTTCGTAAAGCAGTATTCATCCGATTTCGATTTAATCAGGAAGTAAATTTTCTCGTTATCCTCATGAAGCACGTAATCGTCGGCATCCACCTTATCGTAATTTTCCGGCTTGATGACCGAGCCCAAATCGCTTAATCCGAGCACATCCGCAGCTACCTTACCAAACATAAGCGTAACCTCCTCGATTTCATAAGTCCATCCATACAAAAAAAGATCGCCCTGCAAGGATGACGTTCATTCTGTCATACGCAGGGCGATCTTATTAAGTTGCAGGTTTAGCGCAAATTTCTAATTGAATCTCAATACGCCGCCTGTGCTTGCATTTGTAACGAGGTGGGAATAACGAGCGAGATAGCCTTTAGTAATCTTCGGCTCGAAACCTTTCCAGTTCGCACGGCGAGCTTCGAACTCTTCGTCGCTGATTAGCAGGTTCATCTCGTTGTTGATCAGATCAAGCTCCACGAGGTCGCCATCCTGAACGAATGCGATTGGTCCGCCTTCAGCCGCTTCCGGAGAAACGTGCCCGATACTGATACCGCGGGATGCGCCGGAGAAACGTCCGTCTGTTACGAGACCGACTTTCGCGCCGAGGCCCATACCGACGATTTGCGAAGTAGGAGCAAGCATCTCAGGCATGCCTGGTCCACCTTTAGGTCCTTCATAGCGGATGACAACGACATGGCCTTCTTTAACCTTGCCGTTCGCAATGCCGTGCAGCGCTTCGTCTTGCGAATCGAAGCAGATTGCAGGACCTTTGTGGTAGCCGCCAACCGATTTATCAACGGCACCGACTTTAATGATTGCACCGCGTGGTGCGAGGTTGCCGAACAGAACGGATAGACCGCCGCGTTCGCTGTGCGGATTATCAAGTGTGTGGAGAACATCTGTATCCTTGATATCATGGCCAGCTACGTTCTCGCGAAGCGTCTTGCCTGTTACCGTCAGCATATCGCCGTTCAGTGCGCCTTCTTTCTTGAACAGCTCGTTAAGAATTGCGCTTACTCCGCCGGCGTTATGCACATCTTCGATGTGGTAGTCGGAAGCCGGAGCGATCTTAGCAAGATGCGGTACCCGTGCAGCCACTTCGTTGATGCGCTCGATTGGATAGTCGATACCAGCCTCATGCGCAATTGCAAGCGTATGAAGAACAGTATTCGTGGAACCGCCCATCGCCATATCAAGAGCGAATGCGTTATCGATCGATTCTTTCTTCACGATATCGCGAGGTTTCAGATCCATCTTGATTAGTTCCATCAACTGGCGAGCAGCTTGTTTAACGAACTCTTTACGCTCAGGCGATACAGCAAGAATCGTACCGTTGCCTGGAAGAGCAAGGCCAAGACCTTCTGCAAGGCAGTTCATGGAGTTCGCCGTGAACATGCCGGAGCAAGATCCGCAAGTTGGGCAGCCGAACTGCTCCAGCTCTTGCAAGCCTGCTTCGTCGATTTTGCCTGCTTGGTATGCGCCAACGCCTTCAAATACGCTGGACAACGAAATGGAACGGCCGTCGGAAGTTTTACCCGCTTTCATCGGTCCGCCGCTGACAAGCATAGTCGGAATGTTGACGCGAAGCGCGCCCATGATCATCCCTGGTGTAATCTTGTCGCAGTTCGGAATGCAGACCATGCCGTCGAACCAGTGCGCGTTAACGACTGTTTCTACGGAGTCAGCGATAATTTCGCGGCTGGCAAGCGAGTAACGCATGCCGATATGACCCATTGCGATACCATCGTCAACACCGATTGTGTTGAATTCAAACGGCACGCCGCCTGCTTCACGGATTGCTTCTTTAACGAGCTTGCCGAATTCTTGCAAGTGAACGTGGCCAGGAATGATATCAATGTACGAGTTACAAACCGCGATAAACGGTTTGCCGAAGTCCTCTTCCTTTACCCCGGCAGCACGCAGCAAGCTGCGGTGCGGAGCGCGGTCAAATCCTTTTTTAATCATGTCTGAACGCATCTTGTTTGCCGCCATTTCTGTCCCTCCCAAAGTAATTCAATAAATTTTAGTCTACCACATTGCCTGTCCGATGGCTAGCTTGGCTGTCGAAAGGTGAAGGTGGTAAACAATAGAACTGGCGCGGGGATAGCGTGATTTCACGTTAGCAAAGCTCGACATGAACTGACACGAAACCCTCAATGTCGCATCATTTCGCGAATTATGTATCATTAAATGTTAGTTAAGTTAACATAAATGATTTACTTACCTATCTTCGGTCGGTATAATAATAGAAAAACGTAGAACAGAGGTGTCAACATGCAACTAACTGAACGTGAAAAAGAAAAACTGCTCGTCACGATCGCTGCTGATTTGGCGAAGCGGAGGCTTAATCGCGGCGTGAAGCTGAATTACCCTGAAAGTGTTGCATTGCTGACTTCCGAAATATTAGAAGGCGCTCGTGACGGCATGACCGTTGCCCAGCTAATGGAATATGGCACAAACATTCTTAGTCGCGATCAGGTGATGAGCGGCGTTGCAGATATGATTCATGACGTGCAAGTGGAAGCGACTTTCCCAGACGGCACGAAGCTCGTAACGATTCATCATCCCATCAAAGGCTGATCGAAAGAAAGAAGGTGAGCGCATTGATTCCAGGACAATATCGGATCGTGCCGGGTGAGCTTGAGCTTAACGCAGGAAGGCAAACGACGAAGCTGCTTGTTGCCAATATAGGAGACCGGCCGATACAAGTCGGATCACATTTTCATTTCTTTGAAGTGAATCGAGCGCTGCGCTTTGATCGCGAAGCAGCCTTCGGTATGCGGCTAGATATTCCGGCAGGTACGGCAGTGCGGTTTGAGCCAGGCGAGGAGAAGCCGGTTCAACTTGTAGAGCTCGGCGGCAGCAAGCTCTCTTATGGTCTAAACGCGCTATCCGGCGGGGCTGCTGTTCATGGTGCAATGTCGGAGGATGTTCGAGCAAGGCTTGCAGCTTGGAAGGTGGAGCAACCATGAGCAGAATGGATCGAGGCAGCTATGCAGCCATGTTTGGTCCGACAACGGGTGATGCCGTGCGCCTTGCGGACACCGAGCTGTGGGCGGAGATTGAACACGACTACACCGTCTACGGGGATGAATGCAAATTCGGCGGCGGCAAAGTTATTCGAGATGGCATGGGGCAGTCCAGCGGTGCCCTTCGGGCTGATGGTGTGCTGGATACGCTCATTACGAATGCAGTCGTTATTGATCACTGGGGCATAGTGAAGGGCGACATCGGCATTCGGGACGGCGTCATCGTCGGCATCGGCAAAGCCGGGAACCCGGATATTATGGATGGCGTCACTCCGGGAATGGTCGTCGGCGCAAGTACGGAGGTTATTGCAGGCGAAGGCAAAATCATCACTGCCGGAGGTATCGACACGCACATTCATTATATATGCCCACAGCAGATTGAGACTGCGCTCTCTTCCGGAGTCACGACGATGATCGGCGGAGGAACAGGTCCTGCGACGGGGACGAATGCAACGACATGTACGCCAGGAGCTTGGCATATGTACCGGATGCTGGAGGCCGCGGAAGCTTTTCCAATGAATCTCGGTTTCACTGGAAAAGGGAACGCATCATTCGCGGGTCCGCTCATCGAACAGGTGGAAGCGGGAGCAATCGGACTGAAGCTGCACGAGGATTGGGGTACGACGCCTGCGGCTATCGATATTTGCCTCGAAGTCGCGGACCAGTATGACGTTCAGGTTGCCATTCACACCGATACGCTGAATGAAGCGGGATTTCTTGAAGATACGCTTGCGGCGTTTAAAGGCCGGACGATACATACGTACCATACAGAAGGCGCCGGCGGCGGTCATGCACCCGATATTATCCGCGCGGCAGGCGAGCTGAATGTACTGCCTTCCTCGACGAACCCGACGCGTCCTTTTACCGTCAACACGATTGAAGAGCATCTCGATATGCTGATGGTATGCCATCATCTGGATAGCAGCATTCCCGAGGATGTTGCTTTTGCGGACTCGCGTATTCGCCCGGAGACGATCGCAGCGGAAGATATTTTGCATGATATGGGCGTTTTCAGCATGATTAGCTCCGACTCCCAGGCGATGGGCAGAGTTGGCGAGGTCATAATCAGAACATGGCAGACCGCTGACAAAATGAAGAAACAGCGAGGCGCGCTTGAAGAGGAAACGAGTGCAGAAGCCGATAATTTCCGCATCAAACGTTATATCGCCAAGTACACGATAAATCCTGCGATTACACATGGCATCTCGCATCTCGTCGGTTCAATAAAGCCGGGCAAATTCGCTGATCTCGTCGTTTGGAGCCCGATGTTCTTCGGTGTGAAGCCGGACCTTGTGCTGAAAGGCGGCATGATCGCTTATGCGCAGATGGGTGATCCGAATGCATCGATTCCGACGCCTCAGCCTGTATTCGGTCGGCCGATGTTTGGCGCTTTCGGCAAAGCGAAGTACAAAAATTCCATTACCTTCGTTTCTCAAGCGGCTTATGCGAGTGGAATAGCTGAACAGCTTGGTCTCGCGAAGAGGATCGAGCCTGTTCGCGGCTGCCGTACAGTAACGAAGAAAGATATGATTCACAACGATGCGCTGCCCAAAATTGAAGTGGACCCAGAGACGTATGAGGTTAAGGTTGATGGTGTTCTCGCGACTTGTGAACCTGTGGATGTGCTGCCGATGGCTCAGTTGTATTTTCTGTTCTAATAAATGAGGTGAAGCTGCAGTGGTTGAACAACTATCGGGTTCGCTAACGCGGCCGCCTTCTACGGCGGGCATCGTTCCTTGGCTCGCGCTTCAGCAGCTGCTCGACTCAGCGCTGCCGATTGGCGGATTTTCGCATTCTTTCGGTCTGGAAACACTCGTTCAGGAAGGCTCGGTCCGAACGGCTGCCCATCTCGAGGAGTACATGCGAGCGATGCTGCTGCAAAGCTGGAGCACGGCGGATGTAATGGTTATAAAAGCAGTATATCGGGACTTACCCGTACGTAAGCTGGACTCGCTTTGGGCGGTAGAGAGACTTGTGCATGTTCAGCGGGCGGCGATTGAATCTCGAACCGGTGTTCAGAAGATGGGCAGACGGCTGTTACAGCTGCTTGTTTCCCTATATCCGCAATGTGATTGGTCGCCGCTAACCGAAGGTGTTCGCACGAATGATTGCCTCGCGACACATCCGCTTGTTTTTGGCTATGCGTGTTGCCAGCTTGGCATTAGTTTGGAGCAGGCGGCGCAAGGTTACTTGTACGCTTGTATTGTGACTTGTGTGGGGAGTGCACTGCGGCTGATGTCAATGGGGCAGACAGAAGGGCAGTCCATCATTGCACGCCTAACCCCGATAGCGGCTGAAGCTTGGCACATTGCAGAATCGATGGAGCCGGAAGAAGCTTATTCGAATATGCCGTTAGCCGAAATAGCGATGATGCGTCACGAGACGCTGTATTCCAGGCTGTTTATGTCCTAATTACGAGGGAACAATCAGATAACATTCTAGGAGGCGTTCAATATGTGTCAAGGACAAGGTCATCACCATCGCGAGTGGGAGCAACCTTCGATCGATCGCTCAAGACCGATTCGGATTGGAATCGGAGGTCCCGTAGGCTCAGGCAAGACGGCGCTCGTCGAGCGGTTGGCAGGCGCGCTCAAGGATAAATATAGTGTCGCTGTTATCACGAATGACATCTATACCAAGGAGGACGCGCGCATTCTGACGGCAACTGGCGTGCTGCCGGAGGAGCGCATTATTGGTGTGGAGACCGGAGGTTGCCCGCATACTGCCATTCGAGAGGATGCCTCCATGAACTTTGAAGCGGTCGATGAGCTGACGAGCCGTTTCGATGATCTCGATATGATCTTTATTGAGAGCGGCGGTGATAATCTAGCTGCTGCATTTAGCCCAGAGCTGGTTGATCGGTTTATATATATCATCGACGTTGCTCAAGGGGAGAAAATTCCACGCAAGGGCGGGCCAGGCATTATGCGATCCGATCTACTGATTATTAATAAGATAGATCTTGCTCCGCATGTCGGCGCCAGCCTGCAGGTCATGGAAGAAGATACGAAGCGTATGCGCGGAGATCGGCCGTATGTGTTCTCGAATTTGTTCGGAGGCGTTCACGTCGATCAGATCGTACACTGGCTAGAGCATGAGCTGGCCCACGCTCATGGTCGCGAGCATCATCATGAGGATCATGACCATCATGCTCACGGACATCATAGCCACGTCTAGTGAGAAGGGGCGGCGCATTTCGCAGCTGCGGGCCGTATTTGAGAAGCGGGAGCGGGGCTCCATTATCACAGCGAAGTACCACACTGCGCCTATCAAGATTGCGAAAGCTTTTCCGCTTGGAGACACTGTCGGTGTCATTGTAATGGATGTTTCTCCTGGACTGCTTGCTGGCGACCAGTACGAACTGTATTGGAAGGCAGAGGACGAAGCTCATGCCTATATCACGAATCAATCCTTTACAAAGGTTCATCCTGCGCATGAGAATTATGGCGGTTCTACGATGATTCAATGCTTTGAGCTTGGGAAGGGTGCTATCGTCGAGTCAATGCCTGAGCCGACAATGCTATATCGGGATGCGGAATTTACGATGCATACTGAGGTTCGTCTTGCTGAAGGAGCAATCTGGATGGGGGCAGAGGTACTGTGTCCGGGAAGAGCGCTCCGAGGCGAGAGGTTTGCTTATCGTTCTTTTCGGAGCAGGTTCAATGTCTACTATAAGAATGAGCTGATTTATGCGCAAAATCAATTTATTGAGCCCTTGTCACAAAGGCTTGCTGCACGAGGTTGTTATGCGGGGATGACACATACAGGTGTATTCTATGCGTTCTCGGATCGGATGCAGGCTGCGCATGCTGAAGCGATAAGGGCTGTACTCTCGGAGCTTCCGATTCTCAAGGAACATCCGATTGAATGGGGCGTCTCTATGACGTATAAGTATGGGATTGCTGTGATGATGGCAAGTACTGCTGCTTGGGCTCTTCAGGAAGCTTTGTCTACCGCGTGGGCGAAAGCTCGCGAGGTTGTGCTTGGTCTGCCGCCAATCGCGCTGCGTAAGTAAAGAAAAGGATGGCGAACAAGGTCTTTAAACTAGTCCCTTAGTAGAGGACTCTTAAAAAGAGTGCAAGCCCACACTTTAGAGATGATTCCTGTATTGAACAGGAGTCGTCTTGTTAATTTCCACTGTCCCGGCAGTTATCTCGCTTTGACGCTGATAGTCCGCTTTAAGCGCTGCTGCCCCATTAACGATCTATGGTTCCTGTTGCTAGCGGAAAATGGGTGAAGCGCGCCTGTATGCTCATCTGCTAGCGTACGTTCCTGGCGGGCAGAGTTGAGATAGTTGTAAAAGTTCAATACAGTATATATAAAGGTACCCATGCGCTAAACACTTTTTCAAAGTGTCCAGTACATGGGTACCAGTTTAGTTGCATGCTTTACATCTGTGATCAAGCGATCTGTAGATGCAATTTATTAATGATGACCGTTGTGGTTGCCGTTGTTGTTGCCAGGTCCGTTGTGGTTACCGTTGTTGTTGCCAGGTCCGTTGTGGTTGCCGTTGTTGTTGCCTGGACCATTGTGGTTACCATTATTGTTATTATGACCTTGGCCAGATACGTTTGTTTCAAATACGATGCCTTGGCTTTGTAGTACTTTCGGTGCTTGATAGTTTTGTTTTTGCAAAATAATCGCTCCCTTTAGTTTGTTTGATACGTTATGTATCTGAATTGATTGTAGTATAAAAGTCTCTCGGTTACAATATGTATCTTGAAGAAATATTTTTTGTAAATAAACAGACGATGCCTATTGACCTGATACAGATTGTATATAATAATAATGTTACAAATTGTATCTAAAAAAAGTCGAAATGAGGGGTTTTTATTGAATTCTGTGCACTATAAAGTCGCAGAACACAGCATTTGCTTTCATGCAGCAGATGAAGATGTCGTTGAGTTTTTTAAAACATCCGCATGGTCAAATTTTATCAAGCATTCGGATGATAGTAGTTCAATAGACTTGGAAGTTCGGGTTGAGTTGGGCTTCGGCATTCCTTTTATAGACTTTGAGGTAACCAGTGAGGTAACAGATGAAGCCATTGTATTTACAAGAGGTGATTATCGAATCGAGCTGGACATTGGATTTGGGCACGCGACGATCCGTGCCTACAATGAATTTGCATTAAAGCATGCGCTGATGAATTTGTATAGTACTTATATTGTTCATCAGAAGTGGGGGCTGCTCCTGCATTCATCTTGCGTAGCTCGGCAAGAGGAAGCGTTTCTTTTTACCGGCCATTCAGGTGCCGGTAAATCTACCGCAGCTAGACTATCAGCTCCAAGACCGATACTATCTGATGAAGCCACTATCGTCAAAGTAAGCGGCGACGAAGTTCGAGTATATGATTCTCCGTTCCGCAGTGAAATCGTGAGCGTAGGTCAAGAAAGAAGCCGTCCGCTATCCGGAATCCATCTCTTGCAGCAAGCCATGCATAATCACAGATCCCTATTAAAGAGGACGGATGGTTTATTTCGAATGATAGATAAAATTTTCTATTGGCCTCATCATGTGAAGGAGACTCAAAACGCGCTTGTTCTTTGTAAAATGATGGCTGAGCGAGTTCCGATCTATAACCTCGCCTTTAAAAAAGAAAACACATTTTGGGAGGAAATCTCATGAAAACAAATTATAAAAGCGCAAATGAAGTGGAAGTTACACAGCTGGACGACGAGTGGCTCGTGCTCAACTCTAGTACCTACTCTGTCACTAGACTGAACCACGCGGGCGGCTTCTGTCTATCCATGTTGGACACCCCAAGGGATGTCGATTATCTGGTCGAGCAATTGGGAGGGTATTATTCCATTTCTGCTGAGATTGCAAAGCGAGATGTTGAACTGTTCTTGTCTCAACTCATGGAGATGGGATTGGTCGAATATGCAGAAGGCTATTGATTTTCGAATGATTAGGGCAATGCAGAGAAACGGTGTTATGGAAATCCCTTCAAACGGTAATAGCATGTATCCGCTGTTAACGACAGGAAATATTTGCAAAGTCATTTCGGTTAAGCCTAGCGAAATACAAAGAGGAGATATTCTCCTCTTTGTATCTCGTCGTCAAGTATTGACGGGGCACCGACTGCTGAGGGTTATTCAAAGTGATCATGGACCCATGTACCAATGCAAAGGAGATGCAAATTTACATAAAGACGAGCCGGTGGAATTTGAACGAATAATTGGCAAGTTGATTGAAATTAAGAAGGCCCGCTTTACGATTCGCTCAACCCAATTTATGTTTGTTCTCTGGAAACGGATCATTTTATCGGCACCTGTGGTGTCTGTAGTCATTAAAGCGATATTAAAAATCAAGTTTATTACGAGAAGCTTGATAAAGAGGGTTCGAAGCGTATGAGAATGATAAAAGGTCTTCTTGAAGTTGGTGAAGTGAAAAAACCGCTCCGATTTTTGGGCAAATATATGCGCAGCTACTGGCCGATGTATGGGGGACTATTCCTGTTACTGACGCTCGGCATCTTCGTTACGCTCGGTTTCGCATGGTTTATGAAGAATATTACCGATGCCGCGATCAGCTTGGATACGCATCGTTTGAGAGAGTTGTTTCTCATTGGTGTTGGTTTAACGGTTGTGGACTGTATCATCCTATATCTGAATACATATTTGGAATCGAATGTGGTCATCAAAATCAAGCAAGACTTAAAAAATGATTTGTTCCATCATCTGCTTAGACTGCCCGCATCATATTTCAACAAACACCACTCTGGACAAACGCTTTCGCATCTAACCAATGATATCGGGAATATCGGAGGCATCGTTGGAGCTAATATCGTTAATATGGTCAGGCTGCCAGCAACCGCGATTGCGGCGCTCGTGTTCCTGATGCATATTGAACCGAAGCTAACATTAATTTGCTTGGTGTTTGGACCTCTTGCTGTTTGTTCAGCAGCGGTTTTTGGCAAGCTGCTCAGGAGTAATGCGAAATTACTCCAGGCCGCATGGGGAAAACAATACAGCTTTCTTAACGATACTCTTGTTTCTCAAACCATAATTCGATCGTTCTCTTTGGAGAAGCTGTTCTTTAAACGTTTTGTCAATAGCAATGATGCGCTTGTATCGCTTCAGTTAAGGGATACCAAATTGTATTCTTACTTTCGAGTAGGTACTTCGGCAGCGCTTTCTTTCGCCTATTTGGCTAATATCGGACTTGGCACGTGGTTTGTCGGCAATGGGACGATCACTGTAGGCTCCCTGTTGGCCTTTACAACACTTATGAATCATCTGATTTATCCATTTACGAGTATGGCAGGTCAATGGGGGAGCTTTCAGAGGTCGCTTGCCTCGGTGGAGCGTTTTATGGCCGTTTTTGATATGCCTGCTCAAGTAAGGTCGCTACCTGAGGCGGTAGCGAGTGTGTCTGTTAAACGATCCATCCAATTCCGCAACATCCATTTCAGCTACGACGGATCGGCAAGTGTGTTTGATGACTTCAATCTTACGATCCCTGCAAATAAGGTAACAGCCCTCGTAGGCTCTAGCGGTGCGGGCAAGAGCACTATTTTTTTATTGCTCCAAGGCTTATACAAGCCAGACCGGGGGGATATCTTCTTTGATACGACGCCGACGGATTGGATGAGTCTCTCTCAACTTAGAAGCAGTATCGCATATGTGCCTCAAGAGGCAACCTTGTTCGATGGAACGATTGGAGAAAACATTTCTTACGGTAAGTTGGGTGCCAATCAAAGCGAGATTGAACAAGCAGCGAGGGATGCCAATATTCATGATTTCATCATTTCGTTGCCAGACGGCTATGAGACAAATGTAGGGGAGCGCGGCGTGAATCTGTCGGGAGGACAGAAGCAGCGAATTGCGATTGCCAGGGCGCTGCTGAAGAATGCGCCTGTACTCTTACTGGATGAAGCGACTTCGGCACTTGATAGTGAAACCGAGCATCTCGTTAAAAATGCGCTAGAACGTTTGATAAACAACCGGACTACACTTGTTATTGCTCACAGGCTTTCCACCATTCAGAATGCTGACCATATCGTCGTCATGGATAAAGGTGCGATTGTTGAGCAGGGCAAGCATAGCGAATTGCTTGGAAATAAAGGGCTTTATTCTCGCTTTCATCATCTCCAGTTGCCGGAAGGGCAAACAATTGCTAGTCAATGACGTTTTGACAAATCGCCATGAAGGAGTCAATAGTATGCTCATCTTTTTTTTGAGAAGCTTATACAGTCGTGATGATGGTTTCCACTATACGGAAGAACAAGTTAAGGAGATTATGAATGAGATCGAAGTGTTTCAAATTTACGCGCAGGTATATCATGCACTGCTAGGCGATGCCCGGAAGGAGCAGATGCCTTCTTTTTTTATCGACTGGCTTAAAGTGAAGGCGGATCGGGTATGCAGTCAAAATTTACTGCTGCGAACCGAAACAGAAACGTTGCTCGGCAGGCTGGAACGGCATACCATTCCAGTGATGCCGTTGAAGGGCACGCGGTTTGCGGAGAGCTACTTTGGACATTTTGCAGCCAGAGGGACTAGCGATATTGATTTATTGGTACCTCGGGAGCAGATGGAGCTTGCAATAGCCTGCGCGGAGGAACTCGGGTATCATCCGACAAATTCCGTGGAAGACCATCATAACGTAACGCTGAGAAAGGTCTCAGGTAAGTTGCCTGCTCCAGTTGAGCTTGAGCTGCACCATCATATTATGGATATGCGGACCTGTGATCTGCCGGCTTCTACGCTTTGGAGCGGCAGCGTTCCATACAAATCTTATAAATCAGTGCAAGAAATGTCAGTGCAACAGACCTTTTACATGATTTGCTTGCACGGCATTAAGCATCGGATGGACTCGATCAAGTACATGATCGATATTCTGCAAATGATTGAACAGTGCGGCGATCAACTAGACTATGACGAGCTGATGCGGCAGGCTGAGAATGACAAAACAAGGTCAAGAATCGTCGCGGCACTGTCCATTGTCTACGAATGCTTCCCTCATCTGCATCGCCGTAAACCTTTTCATTGGATGAAGAAGGTCTACTTCTGGAATTACAGTCTGATTCATCGACTGAATACGAGACACCAGTCGATAAAGCCAGTATTTAATAAGTTGTTTCCTTTGCTATTACTGGACACATGGACTCATCGCTTGAATTATATTAAGAGAATGTAAATTTAGAATTGACTAGATACACTTTGTATCATAAAATGAATATAAGCTGTTGAGTGATTGCTTCGTTTGGATATTCCGGTTCTGCAGACAATGAAGCACGGTGTTTCCGATGTTGGGGGAGTCGCTTTTTATTATTTATGTTACAAATTGTATCAATTGATAGGGTGGAATTCATTGATTGCACACAGTGGATTCCCTCTCAGATTTAAGGGGGACGTGCCGTGGGTTACAGGGCAAGAGTCATTTACTTTGCAGCAGTCGACTTGATTATGGTTTGGATCAGCATGTTTATTGCGTTTGCCCTTCATTTCGAAGGCCGCATTCCGAAAGAGCATCTTGTTCAGTTCGGGCTATTCTCCATCTGTACCTCGATCGTCGGAATTGCTTTCATGTACCTATTCAAGCAGTATAAGCAAGTATGGCAATATGCCAGCGTTGAAGAACTGGTATCGGTGCTTCGAACGCTCTTTTTAAGCTGCGGTCTCTCCTATCTTATCGTGCAGGCAGTTATTGGGCTGCATATACCAACCTATGTATTAATAAACCATTTCGAGACGCTGATTTTGTTCACACTGGGGACGAGACTGACATGGAGAATCGTCAGAAGCTACAATGTGCGTAAGCAGCATGTTCAGAGGAACGCGCTTATTATTGGGGCGGGCGACTGCGGCAGGTTGATCGCCAAAGAAATGCAGTTTAGCCGCACCTGTTCGCTTCGTCCGGTTGGCTTTATTGACGATAACGCTATGAAACACCGACTCGTAATCGGTGGCTTGCCGGTGATAGGCGGAAGAGATCAAATATCAAGTGCCGTGGAACGGTATGCTATCGACGAGATTATTATCGCGATCCCCTCGTGCTCCCGTAAGGAGATTGCGGAAATTATCGAGGTTTGCAAGCCGACGAAAGCGAAACTGAAAATCATACCGCACATAACTGACCTTATTCACGGAACTGTCGCAATTAAGGAGATGCGCGATGTAAGCGTGGAGGATCTGCTCGGCCGCGATCCGATCGAAGTAGATCTTCAAGGAATCGCGAACTATGTTCAAGGTCAGGCCGTGCTCGTCACCGGTGCAGGCGGATCCATCGGTTCAGAGTTGTGCAGGCAGATCGCTCCTTTTACACCGGAGTTGTTGATCCTGCTCGGTCACGGAGAGAACAGCATCTATACGATCGAAATGGAATTGAGACAAAATTATCCAAAACTTCAAATTGAAACCGTGATCGCCGATATTAAAGATCTTAACCGCATGGACGAGGTGTTCCGGCAATTGAGGCCAAGGGTTGTGTTCCATGCTGGTGCCCACAAGCACGTGCCGCTGATGGAAAAGAATCCCGCCGAAGCAGTGAAAAACAACGTATTCGGGACAAAAAATTTAGCGGAATGCGCGGATCAATACGGTGTAGAGCGGTTTGTCCTAATTTCTTCCGACAAAGCAGTGAATCCGACAAATGTAATGGGCACGACGAAGCGGATTGCCGAGATGGTCATTCAAAGCATGAACAAAAACAGTCAAACGAAGTTTACTGCAGTCCGATTCGGAAATGTACTTGGCAGCAGAGGCAGTGTCATTCCGAGATTCAAAGAACAGATCGCAAAAGGAGGACCGGTAACGGTTACCCATCCCGAGATGATCAGATATTTTATGACCATTCCCGAAGCGGTACAGCTCGTCATCCAAGCTGGGGCGCTCGCCGAGGGAGGAGAAACGTTCGTGCTCGATATGGGTAAACCGGTAAAGATCGTAGACTTGGCCAGAGATCTCATCCAGCTATCCGGATATGAGCCGAATATTGACATTGAAATTGCGTACACCGGCATTCGTCCTGGCGAGAAGATGTATGAGGAATTATTAACTGATGAAGAAGGATTAACCTCGACAAAGCATGATAGAATCTTTATTGGCCGGGCTTCCTCGATGAACCGGGCTGAGCTGGAATTCGAGTTGAAACGGTTGGAACGGGTCGTGGGCGAGGGCGATGCCGTTGTAAGAGAAATGTTGAAATATCTGGTGCCTTCCTACAAGGATCCCAGCTATCCGACAGAATTTAAGGGATATGATCAAAGGCAACGAGGATTGGCTCGCGCTTCGACTAATTGATAGCTGCAAAGAGATAGGAGGGAAGGGAATTGAACCTTTTAGTTACCGGCTGTGCCGGATTTATCGGCTTTCATGTAGCGCGGCGTCTGCTTGAGCAGGGATTCAGTGTAGTCGGAGCGGACAATATCAATGATTATTACGAAATTGGCTTGAAAGAGGCGAGGCTACACCTGTTGGACGCGTACGAAAAGTTCCGTTTTGTGAAAATTTCTCTTGAGGATATAGAGAAAACAAAGCAATTGTTTGAGGAAGAATCGTTTCAAGCTGTCATTCATTTGGCAGCGCAAGCTGGAGTGCGTTACAGTATAACGAATCCTCACGCCTACATCCAATCCAATATTGTCGCTTTTACGAATATATTGGAGGGTTGCCGGCATCAGCATGTGCGGCACTTATTATACGCGTCATCAAGCTCCGTATATGGCGCTAATGTGAAGATGCCATTTGCCACCTACGATAACGTAGATCATCCAGTCAGTCTCTATGCAGCCACCAAGAAGGCGAATGAGCTGATGGCGCACACATACAGCCATTTGTATGGTTTGCCTACCTCGGGACTACGTTTCTTTACCGTATATGGACCATGGGGAAGACCGGATATGGCCTATTTCAATTTCACGAAGTGCATTATTGAAGGTAAACCGATTCAAGTCTTTAATAACGGGAATATGAAGCGGGATTTCACATATATCGACGATATTGTCGAAGGCATCGTGCGGTTAATAGACCGTCCTCCAGTGCCGAATTCCACCTGGGATCGGGAGTTCCCAGATCCCGGTACAAGCTATGCGCCTTATCGAATTTATAACATGGGTAACAATCAGCCGGAAGATTTGATGTCGATGATCAGGACGATTGAGGAGCTCGTAGGCAAACAAGCGGTCATTGAGTATTTGCCAATGCAGCAAGGAGACGTTGTTGCTACTTATGCCGATATTCGCGGCTTGGAGAGCATGATCGACTTTAAACCTTCGACTTCCATCAAGCAAGGTTTAAATCAATTTGTGAACTGGTATATGAGCTATTATTCAAACCGAGCGAAAGAAGTGAGATGCCATGAATAAAGTCGCGCATATTTGCACGTCCAGCATCAGCCACAAAATATTGGCTGATAAATTGATGCTTATGAAGTACAAGGGATATGACATTCATCTGATTTCATCCAAAGAAGGCTACGATGAAAAGCTCATGAAGCAATATCCATTGACGCTTAAATTCGTGCCTATGAATCGCAGCATCCGGCTGCTCAAGGATATACGCTCGATCTACAAGCTCGTGAAGCTGATTAAAAGCGAGAAATATGACATTGTCCATACTCATACGGCCAAAGCGGGATTGATTGGCAGAATTGCTGCTTGGCTGACGCGCACGCCATTAATCATTCACACGACCCACGGACTTCCTTTCTATGAAGGTCAAGGCGCGATGAAAAACTTTGTTTACAGATCCTTGGAGAAGGTGGGCTCATGGTTTTGCGATGCGATCGCGTCTCAAAACAAAGAGGATATGGAAAAAATCAAAGCCTACGCGCCTGGGAAAAGGGTGTTCTATGAAGGGAATGGCGTCGATCTTGCGCACTTAGACAAAAGAATAGCAGGTATATCCAGTGATGAAATCCAAACACTGAGAGAGAAATGGAATATACGTTCCAATCAGAAGGTACTGCTTGTCGCAGCAAGACTTGAACCGGTAAAAAACCATAGCTTTCTATTGGCTGGTTTGCGAAAATTGGTGGAAGCCGGGCATACCGACTTTGTTTGTTTGCTTGCGGGAAAAGGACCTCTGGAAACTCAAATCCGAGAGGAAATCAAGAAGCTGGGTTTGGAGCCTCACGTGAAGCTGATCGGACATCAGACGGATATTTATCCATATATTAAAATGTCGGACGCTGTCGTGCTCACTTCCGAGAAGGAAGGCATACCGCGTATCGTCATGGAAGCAATGGCTTTCTCGAAGCCTGTCATCGCAAGCGACGTTCTCGGTACGCGGGAAGTAGTCGTGCATGAATCAACAGGTTTGCTCGTTCCTTATCTGCAAGAGAAGGAGTTGGCGGAAGCAATTCGACAAGTTATTGTTAACTCGACATGGGGAAAGCAGCTTGGGGTAAATGGTCGAAAAGTCGTCGAGAAAGAATTTACTGAAGAAGTTGTTACGCAGCGGATCGATCATTATTACCGACAATTAAACGGCGGAGTCGTCGTAAAACGTCAGATGGAGTTTTCTTAAAGATTTTCTAAAAAATATTGAATCTCAAGGTCAAAAGAGGTTGCTTTAAACCTCTTTTTTTTGCTAGCATATGGATGATACAAAATGTATCTCATGCCAAAGGGGTTGTGATTGAAGATGTCGATCATGCAGAAGCAAATGAAGGTGTTCTTTATCCTAGTGCTCTTCTTATCACTAAATGTACTTGATCCTTTCACATCGTTTGCCCATGACACATCAAAAAGAGACGATTCGACGGAAGCTCAGCTCTACGAGAAATGGATGGATCTAGTCGAGCATACGCTCGTGGACAACAACATTATGGACAGTGGCTCTCATCTTGCGAAGCATTCCCATGATACGCCAATTAACCGGATGGACTTTATTACCATGTTGATGAAGACCGTATATTCGGCAAGTGCGCTGGCAGATCTTCTCAAGAACATTAATAAGTGCTCCTTTTCGGACGTAAGGGACACAACGGGCTGCAAGTACTTGGAATTGGCTAAAAAACAGAGAGTGGTCACCGGTTTTCCGGACGGCTCGTTTAAACCGGCACGTGATATTACGAGAGCGGAACTGGTAGCGATGACGATCAAAGCGATTCCGTTCCCGATTGTAACGACGGGGCCAAAACAGAGTTTCTTCGACGTCAGCAAAAAACACTGGGCGTACGATGCGGTTACGCTGTCCGTTCAGCTTAATTTAATTACAGGCTACTCAGACGGTAATTTTAAACCGAATCAGCTGGCGAAGAACGGAGAGGGGCTTATCGTACTTTACGAGGTTCTGAAGCTTGTGAAACAAGAGAAGGTGAAACCGGAGGATCAATCGAATCCCGATCCGGCAGCACCGGGCAAAAGCCCAAAGAACCCGCAGCCTGTTAACGATCTCATGATTGGATGGGGAGACGATCTGCTCATTCACGGCAATATCGTAACGCCAGGCGAACGCCTTCCATTGGAAGTCGTGCTGAAAAATGCGGAGCGGGATAAGGTGAAGTTGAAATGGACCGCGAGCGGCGGCACAATCACGCAGCAAGCGGGATTAACGGCACTGTGGACAGCTCCGATGGTGGATGGGGAGTTCGTTCTAACGGTTACGGCAAAATCCCCATCAGGGACAACAGTTACATTATCTGAACGTTTTGTCGTATCTACCCTGGCACTCGAGGATGAATTTAAATTTTCCGATCCGGCGAATTTTATTGACGACGCTCCTGATGATATCGACTCCGATGGCGATGGTTTAATGGACTTCGAGGAGACGGCACTGAGAACGGATCCGAAGAAGGCCGATACGGACGGAGATGGATTAAGCGACTACTATGAAGCCAAAGTGTACGGCTCAAATCCATTGGTGTCGGATTCCAATGGCGACGGTATCAAAGATGGAAAGGTTTGTGACTCCACAAACTATGCAACCGGCACCTGCAAGCGTGGTTGATACATTTTGTACCATTATGTTCATTGGGGGATGACCATGAAACGAATTGGCAAGGACTCCGTCCTGAACGCTGTTTATGAGTCAAAGCACATTTTCCATGCTCACGGTATATTTCGTTCCTCTATCATAACTGCTGCTATGCTTGCTTTTGTGCTTTATTTGATGAGCGTTCATGCCCCAATCGCGCATGCGGACGGCGAGCCGGTCGGTCAAGTTACCATCCTTCACGATACGCATATTCACGGCCGATACGCTATGCCGACGACCCCAGAATTGAATATGGCGAATCTGTTCGGTGTCGCGAGAATGATTGAGAAGAATAAGCCTAACGCACTCTATTTGGCTAATGGCGACGACATTGCTACATCCGTTTTATCAGACGTATTTCAGGGGAAGCATGTCACGGATGCCTTTAATGTAAGTCCGGTCGATTACGACACGTTCGGCAACCATGATTTCGACTACGGTCCTGATGTGCTGAAGCAGCGGGTGAGAGAAAGCCGCTTCCCTTGGATTACGGCCAACATTATCGATACGCGTACAGGTGATATTTTCGGTAAAGAAACAGGCAATGTGCAAAAGTTCGTCATTCGAGAAGTGAATGGCGTGAAGGTCGGGATTACGGGGCTCGGACGTACAGGCGCTTACATGGATGCGACAGTTGCTGTAGTGGACCCTGTTATCACGATGACAAAGCTTGTGCCTGAGATGAAAGCAGCCGGCGCGGATATTATCGTCGTGATCTCCCATTTGTCCAATAAACAATCCAGACTGCTTGCTAGCCAAGTTAACGGAATATCTGTCATCGTCGGCGATCATAGTGAGAGTGTCTTGGAAAAGCCGGAAGAGGTGTTGAATCCGGATGGAAAGCACGAAACGATTCTTTCCTTCCGAGGTTGCGAATTTAATTATCTCGGAGAACTGACACTTCAGGTTGACGTCAAAAAAGGCATTGTAACCTACTATACCTATGTGAAGCATGTTATCCTCGACGAGATCAAAAAAACGGGGTTTACGCCTGACCTTGCTGTGAAGAATGTGATGGATCAGTATTACGCCAAAGCGAGCGCAACCATGATCGGAACAAGCGCAGTACCGATTGAAACGCGTAAAACCGTCATTCGCAAAAAAGAGACGGCAATCGGAAATTATGTGACGGATGTTATGCGCGCCTGGAGGAACAGCGACGCTGCGATACTTGTCTCCTCGCAAATTGCCGGTAATATGTTGTATCCCGCGGGGCCGTTAAGTCAAAAACAGATTCTGGACCTCCTTCCCAATACATCGCTAATGGTGGAACTGCGAGTTACCGGCAGCCAGCTGCTCCAGGCACTCGAAAGCGGTGTTAGCAAGGTGGAGATTACTGACGGGAGATTTCTGCAAGTCAGCGGGATTAATTTTTCCTATGATTCAATGAAAGCGGCAGGGAGCCGCATTGTCAAAGCGAGCATTAATGGATCCCCTGTTAACCCGAGCGCATATTACACCCTTGCAACAATTGACTACGTTGCCAATGGTGGAGCTAGTGGAGGTACGAATACCCCATCTGACTATGAAATGCTGAAATCGGCGGAAATAGTAACAGACCCCGAGAAGGGACCTCTGTTAACCACGCTCGTCAGGAATCAGATCCAGCAGGACGGAACGATTTCCCCTGATATCGAAGGCCGAATTGTTGCGAATGATTTCGTACCTCCTATAACGTCGCCGAATGTCACGCCTGCAGCGCCGGATGGTGTCGGAGGATGGTATACGCATAATGTTACGTTTACGCTCTCCGCATATGACGCGTACGATCCGGTTTCGGGAATTGCCAAGACGGAATACCGCATCAATAACGGAAGCTGGATCACCTATACGGGCGCAGTGACGCTCTCGACTGAAGGCATTCAAAAAGTAGATTACCGAAGCAGAGATACTGCCGGTAACATTGAATCGTACAAATCCATGAGCTTCCAAATTGACAAAACAGCTCCTGCTACAACCTATGCGCTGAATCCGGCACCGTCTCCGGATATGAGCTACGATAAGCTTGTTACGTTAAGTCTAGCCGCATCCGAGAGCGGTTCAGGTCTTACCAAGACCGAATACCGTTTGAGTGGCGGAGCTTGGGCGACATACGGCGGACCGCTTCTCTTCACTGATGACGGAAACTATGTCATCGAGTACAGAAGCACCGACCAGGCGGGAAACATAGAGACGCAGCATGAGGTTAGCTTCAGGATCGCAAAACCGTTCGACGATACACTTGCGCCGAATACAACTGTTCAACTTAGCCCGGAAACGCCTGGAGACAGTAATGGCTGGTATACAAATGACGTGCAAGTAACGCTAAATGCCGTGGATGATGTATCGGGAGTCGCATTAACCGAATATCGAATCAATGACGGCGCATGGGTCCCATTCACCGGCGCGTATACGTTGACTAGAGAGGGTACCACGATTATTAGCTATCGGAGCAAGGATGTCATCGGCAATTTGGAAACAGCCAAATCGGTAGCGATTCAGCTAGATAAGACAGCTCCAACTACTTCGAGCACAATCGATCCTTCATCAAGCGGCGGCTTATATCACGATGATATACAGGTAAGTCTTACTGCAACAGACGTGATTTCCGGCTTGCTCAAAACGGAATATCGCATTAACAGTGGAGCCTGGTCGCCTTACATTGCTCCCGTACTGTTTAATCAGGATGGTGCTTTTACCGTAGATTATCGCAGTATTGATCAAGCTGGCAATGTAGAAGACAGCCATGCCATAAGCTTCACTATTGCCAAGGATGCTGCCGCTCCGGAAACGCAAGCTTCGCTGAATCCGTCATCACCAGGAGGCAGCGGAGGCTGGTATAACGCAGATGTTCAAGTTTCTTTCATTGCGTCCGATGACGTTTCCGGCGTAGCTGCGACTGAATATCAGATCAATAGCGGCAGCTGGCTGCACTATAACGGTCCGATCACGATATCAGCAGACGGCATCTATTCGATCAATTACCGGAGTAAGGATCTTGCAGGTCATTTAGAGAGCGTGAAGACGCTCAGCTTCAATCTCGATAGAAACGCGCCGGTGACGTCCATTGCGATGAATCCGTCTAATGGTTCACAGCCATACCGGTCAGCTGTAATCGTAACGCTTGCAGGACAAGATGCGACTTCATTGATTGGGCAGACCGAGTATCGCGTAAATAGCGGAGCGTGGACTTCGTATAGTGAGCCGCTGATCTTTAGTGCAGACGGTAGCTATACGCTGGATTATCGCAGCACAGATCAGGCGGGCAATCTGGAGATTATCCAATCGGCAGTTTTTACGATTGCTTCCGCCGATACGACTCCGCCGGTCACGACCATTTCGCTTAAGCCTGTAATTTTGAGTGGTTTCGTAACCAAGGTAGGCATCTCGTTTGCGGCGATGGACGATTTCTCCGGCGTTGCCAGGACATACTACCGGATCAACGGGGGAAGCTGGACCGTCTATACAGCTAAATTCAATACCCCGCAGAAAGAAGGGGCATACGTAATTGATTTCTATAGTGAAGATAATGCAGGTATGAAAGAGACTGTGAAAACCGCAACAGCTTACGTAGATAATGTTGCCCCTGTGTCGAACGCTACGCTGTCGCCATCATCAGGCCAAGGTCCGTACGCAACGGACGTGACCCTGTCGATAACTGCTTCTGACATCACTTCTGGGGTAGCGAAGACGGAATACCGGTTGAATGGAGGAGCTTGGACTAATTACAGTAATCCGGTATTGTTCACCTTAACCGGAACATTCAACGTCGATTATAGAAGCATTGACCAAGCAGGTAATCAAGAAGCTTGGAAAACGGTCAACTTCTCGATCGTCAAAGGGGAGGTTGTGGACCAGACGGCTCCTATTACGATCGCAGCTTTAAATGCAAGCGTTCCGGCGAGCGGCTCCGGTTGGTTTAAGACCGATGTCGGCGTCACGCTGGCCGCAACGGATGATATATCGGGCGTCACCCAAACGGAATACCAATTGAACGGAACCGGTTGGAAGGTGTATACCGGCGCAGTAACCATCACGAGCGAGGGCGTGAATACCTTAGAGTACCGAAGCCACGACGCTGCCGGCAATGTGGAAACTGCTAAGGTTATATCCGTGAGCATTGATAAGACAATTCCATCAACCACTTCCAAATTAAACAAGCTAGCGAATGGGAACGGATGGTATACGAATAAGGTGTATCTATACCTCTATCCGAAAGACAACATTGGTACTCCTGTGACCGAATATCGGATCAATGGCGGCAGCTGGACAACATACACGGATACAATTGCATTTCTGAACGACGGCAGTTATCTGGTCGAATACCGAAGTATGGACGCAGCGGGCAACGTGCAGCTCGTGTCGCTATCGGTCATTCTGATTGATAAAGCGGCTCCGGTATCGAGTGCAGCTGTAACTGCTGCGACTAATGATGGCAAGAATCTCACGATTACGGCAACAGATGCGACGTCCGGTGTGGCGAAGACGCAATGTCGGATTAATGGCGGCGCGTGGATGCCGTATACCGGGACGCTCAACTTTAGTGCAAAAGGCACCTATTCCATAGATTACTCAAGCATAGATATCGCTGGAAACGACGAATCGGGTGCTGACGGAACGCAGTATAAAAACATACAAGTAGTGGTTAATTAGTGATTAAAGGCGTCCTCTTAGAAGGCATACCTTCTGAGAGGACGCCTTATCTTGATAAAGGCTGGTGTTTAATTTAGTGTTGCGCTTAATCAAATCATATCGCGGCAAGTTGTCTATCATTATCGCGGCGCTCCTTGTCGTCGTCGGTACGAAGTACCTGAGAAATGAGATCAAACCGGTCGAAGCGTCGGTTGACCACCATGTGTCGATTACGGTTTTCGGTGCGAAGCCGATCGAAAAGAAGAAAGGTTTCAATAGCACGATTGCGATTCAGAAAGCGATTAGAAGTGCAATTGAAAAGCAGCTGCCTCTCTATATACCTTCTGGCACCTATGAGGTGGATAGCGGAGAATTGAAAGCAAGGATACCCGGAGGGAAGCGCCTGGAAATTATCGGTGAAGGATCAACAAGCGTCATCCGCCGCAAGTCGGGATCGGTCACTCGTGACTCTCAGGATATGCTGGTTATCACATCCAAGAAAGGAACTGTTAGCAGTGTCATTCTCAGGAACTTTGCACTAGATGGAAATGCCACCGGAAATCCGCTGCCTAAGAGCAGCAAGGATACTTATCTTTGGCAGCATAGCTCCGGAATACGAATTAGCGGCGCGAGCTCGAAGTCGAGAATCAGCTCGGTGCTGATCGACAATTTAACATGCTACGATCCGGTGGCTGATCATATCTTTTTTCCCGGAAGTGGAGACTCTTACGTAGATACCGTGCGCGTAAGCAATATGAAAGCTTATAAGAGGAATCGAGTGCGTTCCGATGTGACCGTGACAGGGGGCTTAAAGCAGTTAATTGTAACCAATTCGGAGCTTACTAAACTTGAAGTGGAACTAAATAAACCGTATAAGGGGACTTTCTTGGTTAAAGTATCAAGTGTAAAAATCACCCAGAAGCTAGATATCGCTGGAGATAATATGGAATTTCAAGGTACTCAAATAGTTGCGGCTCACTTTAGGTTTTGGAAAGCTAAGGGCTGGGTGAAAGACTCGAAGCTCTATTTCGAGAAGGATGTCATGCCTCCGAGAGTCGATCAGATTTATGGCATCAGATTCGTAAATACCGAGTTTCATTATCCGGTTGCTTCGGACGGGACAATCTATCCGTTGACGCTCAACTATATGTTTAACGTTTCTTTCGAAAAATGCAAATTTCTTATCGATGCAGACCCTGAGGACAGTTCCGTTTCTTATAAAGGAAGTGCGCTAGAAACGAGAACTAGAACTGATCAGAGCGAGGTCCGCATGCTTAGAGTTACGGATAGCGAGTTTGATAAAAGATTCAGCGAAGATATCCGCCTAGACAGGAGCGGGTCGGCGATTCTCACAAACAATGTGTACAGCGGAGTCGATGCGGCAATTTACATGTCCGGCTCTCAGAAATATAGGTTAAATGTCGTAATCGACGGAGGAACGTTTGAACATATTACCGGTTTGCCATTCCGGTTTGATTCGGTCGATGGCCTAACGTTGACCTTAAAGAATATTCGAATGCCGGCGGAGCTCGGTGGGTACAAAAAAGAGAAGGATTCCTCCAACCCGATTTATATAACTAATAATCGAGAGCTGATTGCGACGCAACTACCGTCAGGCGGTGCAATCAGAGGTGACACCTTAACGATTACAGGCAATAGTAATATCGGTGCTACCAAATGGATCGCTATGCAGTCTAGTAGTGACGCAGCAGTTTGGTCTCCTATAACAGAGATCTCAATAAAAACTAAATAAATCACTTGACATGTTACAAAATGTATCTAAAATAGAAGTATGGGATTGATACTAATTGTATCATCTTTAGAAGCATAAATACTTGGTGGAGGTTTTAAGGATGGAGCTGGATTTGCGTAAAATTTTACAAATTATTACAAGAAGACTGTGGGTCATCGTTTTGACCGTCTGCATCGTTTGCGGAGCGACAGCCGCTTATACGATGTATGACGTCAAGCCTGTGTATGAGGCGTCTACGCGGCTGATTGTGACGAACAAAGGCGGCGCCGATATGAAACAGCTTGATTACAGTCAGATCAATGCCAACATGCAGCTAATTGAAACGTACAAAGAAATTATTACAAGCTCGAAAATTTTGGATGTTGTTGTTAAGAAACACCCGGAGCTCGGACTTGACGTCAATCAGCTGCTGAAGAATGTCAATGTCAGCTCCATCTCCAACACCCAAGTCATGGTCATTTATGCAACGGATTCATCATCCGAGCGAGCAGTCAAAATTGCCAACGCGGTATCCTTAGAGTTTCAGAAATTGATTCCTTCCATCATGCAAGTCGATAACGTATCCATATTGGACGAGGCGGAGTCAACGATCGATATCAACGTAATTACTCCAGATTCGAAGTTAATGCTTCTGCTAAGCCTTGTCCTTGCACTATTCTTGGCTGCAGGGATCATCTTCTTAATGGAATATTTCGATGACCGGTTTCGGTCGGATGAGGATATTGCGAACGTGTTGAACATTCCTCATCTCGGAACAATCGTTACGGTTAAGAAGCGGTATCTGAAGCCTGTTAAATCCCAAATCGTTAAAGGAAGGAAGGTTGATTCGAATTATGCTAGAGTCAACTAACAAGATCGTAACGATGGTTAATCCGGAGAGCATGGTTTCGGAAGCATACCGATTGCTATCCACCAATATCGAATTTGCGTCTCCAGAGAATGAGATGAAAGTCATTCTGGTCACTTCGGCATCTCCTAGTGAAGGGAAAACAACGATTGCTGCTAACCTGGCCGTTACATTCACCCAAGAGAATAAGAGAGTACTGCTTATTGATGCAAATGTACGGAGACCAATGCTGCATCAATTATTTATGAAGAGCAATGCCTTCGGACTTACAAGTATTCTTAGAAACGGCAGTACTGAAGGCGACCTGCTTCAATTCTGTTTGCAAGATTTATTCCTCATCGCGTCCGGACCGAATACGACTAATCCGTCGGCTTTATTTACTTCTGACTTGTTTCAAGAGCTGCTAATCGAGATGAAGCAGGAATTCGATATCGTTATTGTTGATAGCCCTTCTGTGCTATCGCTCGCAGATGTGCCTAAGCTGGCGGCCGTTTGCGATGGAGTATTGCTCGTGATTCATTCGAAGTTAGGGAAGAAGCGGCTCGTGAAGCAAGCGATGTCTAAGCTGAAACTCGTCCAGGCCAATGTAATTGGTGCTGTGATGAATCAGAAGAAAAACAATGATCTTAGCAAAAACTTCTCCTATTACAACTAACTAGCTTCATAAGGACTTTCGAAAAAAAGGTGGTTTTGACGAGATGAGCATTAAAAAAGCGATCATTCCTGCTGCGGGGCTTGGAACCCGGTTTCTGCCGGCAACTAAGGCCCAGCCGAAGGAAATGCTGCCAATTGTGGATAAGCCGACGATACAGTACATCGTGGAGGAAGCGATTGAGTCAGGCATCGAAGACATCATTTTTATTAGCGGTAGAGGGAAAAGGGCGATCGAGGATCATTTTGACAAGTCCTACGAATTGGAGGACGCTTTGCTCAAGAAACAGAAGATACAGGAGCTGGAGCAAATACGAAAGATATCCGACATGGCACGAATCCACTATGTCCGGCAGAAGGAACCGCTTGGTCTTGGCCATGCGATCTGGTGTGCCAGGTCCTTCATAGGCAATGAACCGTTTGCGGTTCTGCTTGGCGATGATATCGTACAATCGGAGACGCCCTGTTTAAAACAGCTTATCGATGTCTATAACCGCTATCATTCGTCAGTGGTCGGCGTTCAGCGGGTGGATGGTCAGGATGTTTCAAAATATGGCATTATTGCTCCGAAAGGAAACGAAATTGAGCATAATTTGCTTCAATTACAGTCCTTAATCGAGAAGCCGTCGATCGCTGAGGCGCCATCTAACTTTGCGATTATGGGCAGATATATTTTGCGCCCTGAAATTTTCGATCTGCTCGAGAACCAGTCTGCAGGTGCAGGCGGTGAGATTCAGCTTACTGATGCAATCAAGCAGCTAAACGAAACCCAAGCTGTGCTTGCCTATAACTTCAATGGCATTCGATACGATGTAGGGGATAAGCTAGGTTATATCAAAGCAAGCATCGATTTCGCTTTGCAGCGGGATGATCTTAAAGTCGATGTATGGAATTACTTGAAGCAGGTTTTCGAGAAAGAGATCATCGGTGGAAAGGTCGGGTAATTGAACATGACAAAAATCACAGTAATCGGTACCGGCTACGTCGGCCTTGTATCAGGAACATGCTTTGCCGATATTGGTCATCATGTCATTTGCTGCGATGTAAATGAGCAAAAAATAGAACAGCTGAGACGGCTAAGGATGCCTATATACGAGCCAGGCTTGGAGGAATTGGTTAAGAAAAACACGAATGAAGGCAGGCTATCCTTTACATCGGACATCTCGTGGGCCGTGCGATATTCCGACATTATTTTCATAGCCGTCGGTACGCCGATGTCTGAAACAGGAGAGGCGGATCTGCGTTATGTCAGGGCTGCTGCCCAAACTATTGGCGAGAATCTGTTTGAATATAAAGTAATCGTGACGAAGAGCACAGTGCCTGTTGGAACAGGACGGATTGTCCAGCGGATTATTCAGGAGCATGCTTCCCCACACGCTCATTTTGATGTCGTATCCAACCCTGAATTTTTGCGGGAAGGAAGCGCCATCCATGACAGTATGAACATGGATAGGGCGGTAATCGGCGCGACCAGTCCCAAAGCGGCTAATATCGTGGAGGAACTGCACAAGGCTTTCAAAACCCAAATCCTCGTTACTGATCTTGAGAGTGCTGAAATGATTAAATATGCCTCGAATGCCTTCTTGGCGACTAAAATTTCGTTTATCAATTCGATTGCTAATATCTGTGAACGTATAGGCGGAGATATTGAGAAGGTAGCGGAAGGCATGGGACTGGACAGCAGAATCGGAAAGAAATTTCTCCAAGCGGGTATCGGTTATGGAGGCTCTTGCTTTCCGAAGGATACCGTGGCGCTCCATCATATGGCACAATCCGCAGGCTATGATTTTTCGATTATCAAGTCTGTTATGTCCGTTAACGATGCTCAAAAAACAGTCGTCATCGATAAGCTCCTGCAAATACTAGGTGACTTGAGCGGCCAGACGATTTCTATTTTAGGGCTTACGTTCAAGCCCAATACGGATGACCTCCGATTCGCACCATCTCTGACCATTATTCCGGTCCTGCTGCAACATGGTGCCAATGTGCAAGTGTATGATCCGGTTGCACTGAACGAGGTGAAGGCGCAGTTCGGAGCTTCGATCACCTATCATCACAATGTATACAGCGCGGTGCAGCATAGTGACGCATGTCTCATTCTGACCGAATGGAAGGAAATTTTGGATATGGATCTGGAGCTTATCAAATTATGCATGAAGTCACCTATTATTGTGGACGGTAGAAATTGCTTTGAGCTTAACAGCATGAATGCTCTAGGATTTTACTACCACTCTATTGGGAGAATGGCAGTGGGAGAGCAGCACAATCGGGTTCACAGTTTTAGCGGCGCATCGTTTCAATCGTAGCTCACGTTGCGAAACAGATCTATTTTTTTTGATTGCATAGATACGAAATGTATCATAAATGTGGTTTTGATTTAAGATCCAATTTCAGTGCTAGAGGGGAGCAGCGTACAACATGCAGGCGCTTGTCATACAGGATCGGGAGTTTTCGCTCAACCGAATGAAATTATACATCGTTCTCTTGTCAGCCTACCTCGTTCTTAAGCCGTTTTACATCTTGTCGAGCGGGCTCCCTCAAATTGCCGACATCGTACTGACGGGCATGATTTGCTTTTCTTTGTTATCACTGGAGAACGGGATAATCAGCGGCAGTCCACTGATTCGTTGGGGTACGCTTTTCCTGTACTACAGCATTCTTGTCAACATGATTTGGGCGATTATACTAGGCGGAGAATCGCAAACGGTACTTCGTTCCGTTTTCTACTTATTTAATTTAGTCGTAATGATCATGTTTCTGAATATCGCCATCAAACTCGGCAAGCCGCTTTTTATGAAGGTTGTGTTTTATGCGACTGCATATTCAGTACTCCTTCAAGCGCTTCTTATACCGCTGTTTTTGCAGAAAAACGGGATACGCACGACAATGATGTTCAATAATCCTAACCAGCTGGGATATTTCGGCCTTTTATCTCTGGCGCTCCTTATCGTTGCTTCTTCCCACATTAAAGTTCGTCCGCTCTTCTTCTTTTTTTCGATTCTGGCAAGTTTGGCATTAATTATTATTTCATTATCCAAGGCTGCCATCATCAGTGCAGTGCTTACTATATTTCTTTTCATATTTTTGAAGAACGGAAATGATGTGGGAGTCCGAAAAACCAAAATGTATTTGGTTCTCCTTATAGGATTATTAGTGACATTGTTTCTCATCAACGCCAAAGTGATCGTACATAGCAACTTCGTTCAAGACGTGCTGTATCGAATGGACTCCGTCGGTCAGTCGAAGGACGACAATTTGGAGGGCAGGGGCTACGACAGAATCATATCCTACCCGTATTACGTGTTTTTAGGTGCGGGCGAAGGTTTGTACTATCGGTTTAATGCGTATCACGAAATGCACTCCACGATCGGAAATATCTTGTTCTCATACGGCATTGTCGGTTTATTGCTGTTCTCGATATTTATTTACAAAGGCGTGTCTAAACTTCGTTTCGCACAATTTTATCCGTTGCTGACGGTTCTCATATTCGGCTTGACCCACAATGGAATCAGACATACCTATTTATGGCTACTAATTGTTCTTTTATACCTGACTAAGACAAAAATGAATGGGAAGCTGGGGTAGAAATGGAAGAGTTGCTTATCGTCAGAGATGTGCTCCAACAATTTGAAGCCAACAAGATTGTATACTGTCATTGGAAGAGCAATGAGCATGTCAAGGAAGGTCTTTGCGCGATTACGGATTTGGATCTCTTAGCGGACAGCAGCCAGTACGGTAAAGTGCATGATTTGTTGGTGGCACGCGGTTTTAAGCTGTTTGTCGCCTCGTTCGGTATCCGATACGACGGGATCGAAGACTTCATTGGGCTTGATGAAGCGACCGGTAAGATTGTTCATTTGCATATGCATTTCAAGATGACCCTAGGCGAGAAGTATTTGAAGGGTTATTGCCTACCATGGGACCGAACGATATTAGAGACGCGGAAATGGGACGAAGAGAACCGCATCTATGTTGCGGATCCCAATATCGAGCTGGTTCTGCTGCTCGTTCGTGCTGCTTTGAAGTGGAGGTTTAGAAACGGGGTTTCTGCTCTGTTAGGCAAACCTTACTTTCGCGGAGACTTTAAGCGGGAATATCTTTGGTTGAAGGAACGCATTCACGCAGAGCATTTTGAACGGTATTGCAATGAGCTTATCGGAGCCGAGGAGTCAGGCATCTATAAGAAGATGATCCAGGAACCGTTCGATATCAGCGATTTTATGGCCTTTAGGCAGTTAGCCTTGCAGAAGCTGTCTTATTACAAAACATACCGTCAGACTGCTGCTTTTTTCTGGAAAGGGTTTCGGGAATTCACTTTTGTCTTTGCTATGTTTCGAAAGAAGTATTTGAAAATGGCTGTTCCGGTCAGGAGAACCTTGCCATCGGGCGGCATTATTGTCGCTTTCATCGGATCAGACGGCTCGGGTAAATCTACAGTTGTCAAAAAGATCGTCGAGCAATTTAATAAAAAATTCGATGCGACTCATGTCTATTTTGGTAGCGGCGACGGGAAGAGCTCAACATTGCGCTTTCCGATAAAGGTTGCGAGAAAGCTGTTTCTGAAGTCAGCCGGCAAGAAGACGGGGACTGACGCTTCGCGTGCTGCTACCTCTGTTAAGAATAAATCAGGCTTTATCTATCAAGCCGTAAAGCTGTTTTGGGCAATGACGCTTTGGCGTGAGAAACATCAAAAACTGAGAAATGCATGGAAACAGCGTAGATCCGGAATGGTAGTCATTACAGACCGATACCCGCAAACGCAAGTAAACGGCATTAATGATGGCCCGTTACTTAGCCATTGGATTGATCATAAGAATAAGCTTCTGCATACAGCAGCTTCGAGGGAAAGGGTCGCTTACCAAGAGGCGGAAGGCCAGACCCCTGATTTGGTAATTCGGTTGAATGTGACGCCAGAGGTAGCATCTTCCAGGAAGAATGATATGACCTTTGAAGAGTTCGCTCAAAAAATCGAGATTGTCAAATCATTAAAGTTCGATACGAACGTTATCGAAATCGATGCTACTCAGCCGTTGGATGACGTCATAATTGAGGTGAAGAAAGCAATATGGGCTCAAATGTAGACGGTCGGCGAAGTCCTGTCATAATTGAGTTTTTTGGTGTCCCGGGATCCGGGAAGTCTACCTTGTCACACCGCGCTGCACAGATGCTTCGTAATTTTGATTACTTCGTATCTGAGCCTTCCTACGACCTTGATCATCAGAAAAAGACAATTACAAGACGATATATGAAACTGTTTAAAGCGCTAAAACAGCTGTTCCTGAAGCCAATTGGTAGCTTAAGAGGAATCTGGACTATCACTCGATCCGATCAACGCAGCATGAAAGAGATCGTAAAGCTCTCCATTAACCTGCTGTATATTATCGCGTTTTATGGGGACTGTCATAAAAAAGGCGGAATCTATATTTTTGACCAAGGCTTCTTCCAGGCGCTCAGCTCCATTCTATATTCCTCCCGGAATCCATCGATAAAGGATGCTTTGCCGCAAATAGCTGAGAAGCTGATGCCAGATTGCAAATACTTGATTGTGTCGGTACATGCAGAACCGGCTACGGTGTTAAGCAGAATGGAGCAGCGCGGTGGCAGCAATAGCAGGCTAGAGAAGGTGAAGCATGCAAATGAACGAAGCGAACAGCTTGATATTTTCTATCGAAGCTTGCATATGACAGAAGAAGTCA
Organism: Paenibacillus sp. sgz302114; assembly: GCF_056120345.1. Taxonomy (NCBI): domain Bacteria; kingdom Bacillati; phylum Bacillota; class Bacilli; order Caryophanales; family Paenibacillaceae; genus Paenibacillus; species Paenibacillus sp. sgz302114. The sequence continues at coordinate 5,763 of NZ_JBVYOI010000002.1, read as the reverse complement.
TTTTGGGTTTGGCACATAATCATATCCATTCAGCGGTCAATAGGTTTACGACAATTACGATCGAGAACGGTATCGGTAGTAGATTAGGAGATAATGATAGTTTGTTGTCCAGATTTATTCATAATGAGGTGATGGTGCATTGAAATTAGTCGATAGAACAATTAACAGTTTGCTTTGGATGTTTACGGGAACTGCAGCGCAAACGTTAATGACGATTCTTGTAACGGCTATACTAGCACGGCTACTGTCACCTGAGGAATTTGGCCTCGTTTCCGCTTCATTGCTGGTCATTAGCTTTACAACGATTTTTTCCCAATCAGGGATCGGTCCCGCTATTGTACAGAGAGTTGCTTTGACGCCGAATCATGTAAAATCGGGTTTTACATTCTCAGTGCTGCTCGGCCTATTTGCAAGCTGTGTTATTTGGTTGTGCGCTCCTTTGTTTGCCGTAATGCTGAATATCAAGGGTATAACGCCCATTCTGCATGTGCTATGTCTGACCTTTTCTTTTCAAGGTATTTCTATCGTTGCGGAGGCACTCATGCAGAAAGAGTTGCGTTTCCGTGAGATAGCCCTTGTTAGACTCTGCTCGTATATCGTCGGGTATGGCATATTCGGTGTAACTCTAGCTTATTTCGAATTTGGTGTTTGGGCTCTGGTAACAGGCCATCTGCTGCAAACCTTCCTTCAATCGTTCCTTAACGTAATTCTGCAACCACACTCAAAAAAAATGGGCTTCCATTCTAAATCGCTGAAAGAATTGTTATGGTTTGGAGGAGGGCACACGCTTGCCCGCGTCGGAAACTACGTGGCTTTGTTCGGCGATAAGTTTGTTGCGGCAAGGTGGCTAGGAGCTGCGGCCTTAGGTCTATATGAGCGTTCCTATCAATTTATGGTTATGCCTGCAGTATTGATTGGTACCGTTCTTCAGCAGGTTCTATTCCCGGTACTGTCCAAAATGACGGATGACCAAGTAAGGCTACAGAGCACATTCAAAAGGGGGACATCTATTATCTGTTTGGTGACCGTCCCGGCTTCGGTATTGTTCGTGTTGCTGGCTCCGGAAATTATACATATCGTTCTTGGTGCCAAGTGGGGTAGTGCCATCGTTCCTTTTCAGATTCTGGCAATCGGGATTTATTTCAGAACGAGTTATAAAATTGCAGATTCTTTCACTCGCTCGGTAGGAGCGGTCTATAAAAGGGCATGGGTGCAGTGGGGTTATGCAGCCCTTGTATTCGGCGGCTGTATCTTCGCTCAAATATGGGGAATAACCGGAATAGCAACGGCAGTATTATTTGCACTATTTATCAATTACGTGCTCATGACCAATTTAAGTTTACGCATCTTGTCCTATAACTGGGGATCATATTTGCTGATTCACCGTAGCGGGCTGGCGATGGGCGTTGTAACAGGACTGGTTGCGTCAGGCGTATTGGAGCTATGCCGTTGGAAGTTCCATCTAAATGCTTGGGGAACGTTGATTATTACGGTGGCTTCAGTTTTTCTGGCCTGTGGTTTGCTAATAAGCAGGAAGCCTGGCTTTTTTGTGGGAGAAGACGGGATCTGGCTAATCAAAAAATTACAAGAACGATTCGGAAAAAAAACAATGCTTCAATCTACCAAACTAAGCAAAACAACGGCAGATCAGCCATAAATTAATGCGGGAGGTTAGTGTTGTGGAAATCAATACAGTTAAAGAAACGGTGCTGACGCGTCCGGTTTCAAAAGCATTGGCTTCATACCAAGTTACTAAAAGAATGTTTGATATTGTCGTAAGCACAATCGCGATTGTCATATTATCGCCGGTCTTATTGTTACTATCCACGCTGATTTTGATTAGGGATGGAAGGCCAATTCTGTTCAAGCAGCAGAGGGTTGGGATTAATAATACAAGATTTACGATTTGGAAGTATAGAACGATGAAAGTGAGCGCCAAACAATCGGAGCATCACAATTATGAATGGCAATCAGGAATTCCGGATGATCAGCTTATTCGCAACTCGTCTTCGTCGTCAGATATTACGAAGTTAGGGGCTTTCTTGCGAAAGTATAGCTTGGATGAATTACCTCAGTTTTTCAACGTTTTAATGGGTGATATGAGCATTGTGGGTCCTCGTCCCGAAATACCTGAGATTGCGAGACATTATGATGATAAACAGGCAAAGAGGCTGCAAGTGAAGCCAGGCATAACCGGATATGCTCAGGTTAACGGAAGATCCGATATATCCCATGGCGACAAAATTAAATACGACTTGTTTTATATCGACAATTGTTCGATGCAACTCGATGTTTCTATCGTTCTGCGAACCATCAATCTTGTCATTTTTAGTAAGGGCGCATATTAATTGAAATAAAAGCAAGCAAGAACGACCGTATCCCGGATAAGGGGAGCGGTCGTTCTTTTTGTTTGCTTCAAAAAAAACGGATATTTTAACTATTTTATTTAATTACATGCACGGCTTGTCTGGTATTTTCATAATTATGATAAAGGAGATTAATATATTTATCCTTTATTTACTAAGAAAAGGGAGTGACAACATGAGTCCGAGTTATTTAAATGGTTTAGATTATGGGATGAAAAGCCAAACTGATAGCACAAGTGGTTTCCAGAAAGCAATTAACGCAGCGATATCGAATCAATTGCCATTATATGTGCCTAAAGGCACATATTTTATTAACAGTGGCGTTGTAAAGGCGAAACTGCCATCCGCTAAGTCTTTTGTCCTGTATGGAGACGGTGTTGAGACGGTGTTTAAAAGAAAAGATAAGTCGATTACAAAAGACGGGCAAGACATGCTTGAAATTTACAGCGTTAGTGGTGATGTAGTAAAGGTAGAGTTATATAACTTTTCGCTTGACGGCAATGCCCGCATGAATCCGCTACCTGCCGGTACAACTGATATGTATTTATGGGAGCATTGCGCCGGAATTGTAATAAAAGGGGTACTTGGCGCTAAAATCAAAGATGTTCTTATTCATGATTTGACTGCATATGACCCTGTTGCTGATCATATTCTATTTCCTGGTTATTCGAATTGTTATGTGTCGAATGCGCATATCTACAACTTTAATGGCTACAATAGAACACGCACCCGTTCCGATATTACAATAACCGGCGGTATGCAGCAGCTGCTTATTGAGAATTCCACAGCGACCCGTATTGAGTCGGAGCTCAACGAGCCGTTTGATGCAGGCGTATGTAACATGATCGTTAATAACTGTATTATTACAACAAGACTGGATATTATGGGATGCAATAAGGATGATGGAACAGTTACGATGAACTTTTCCGGTAGTAATATTAAAGCACATGATATAAAGTTTCATATGATTACCGGTGGTTTGTCCAACAGTAAAGTGGACATGTCTTTCTCTGACATGACGCGGATGAACAATTTGAAAAAATTTGTCTTCGACGATGTTACCTTTAATATCATGCTGGACGCTAATAATGCAATTCTTGCTCCGCTTACGTTCTACGCTTATGACGGCAATGATGTGACCATACAAAACTCGAAATTTGTTGTGGATAGCGCTGATGCCAATGTTTCTCCAAGCGGTTACCCGATCTTCTTCAAACCGCAAAGCAAATTAAAAATGACCTATCGCGTAAAAAATTGTATGTTTGATGCGCGGCTGAAATCAAACATTGATATCGACCGCAGTGACACCGTTATTTTGGAAAATAACGTGTACAGCGGTTCGGATCACTCCATTCGCGTATACAGCTCAACATCAAGCCCACTTCACCTCACGATTATTGGCGGAGATAAGTCGGCGGTTACAGGAAAATTCCTCTATATTAAAAGAGCTGATGGTTTAGTACTTGTTCAGCAATAAGTGAGCTTATAATAAAATAAATGCAGTAGGTTTAAAAGGATGGCGAACGCTCAGGTTCGTCATCCTTTTTGCTGTTTGCCTTCAAAATAATCCTCGCTCGTCAAGCCGTAGTAGTTGATATCCTCGAATTGATCCCATTTGCGAATATGCTGCTTGAACAGCCCTTCGTGCATCAGGCCGGCTTTCAGCATGACTGCGGAGGAAGCAGGGTTCTTCGTCATGGCGGCGCCCCAAATGCGGTTGAGCTGAATCGTTGAGAAGCCGAAATGAAGAATTTGTATGAGTGCTTCCGTCGTGTAGCCGTTGCCCCAGAAGCTCTGTCCGAGCCAATATCCGATTTCGCCTCGTTTATGTTCAGAAGTCATGTTAAGGCTGATGCAGCCCATCAAAGCATGAGATTCTTTATGGACGATTGCGAACGTATATCCATGACCATGTCTTGCAGCATCCGTGCGAAAATCAATCCACATCCGAGCGGCGCCATCTGGGTATGGATGAGGAAGAGACAATGTGGTGCGTGCAACTGCATGTTCGCCAGCGAGCCGTTGCACAACGGTTGCATCGCTCGGTACGAAAGGACGCAGCAAGAGCCTTTCCGTTTCGAAACGATAGGAAGGAGCTTTGTTCGCCATCGGATCATTCACTCCCTAGAAACTTTTACTTCATTATAGCAACGGACAAGTACAACAAAAAACCCTTTCTTCCTGTTTGTTGAATACAACTCGGGGAAGAAAGGATTTGGTGATCTTTTTGCTATTGAGCTAAGTATATTAGTCTTCCGCGCTGCTGTTTGTTTTCTTATTATTACTTTGGGAGCCCTTCGAGGTCGTATTCTTACGGCCCTGACCTTGCTGCTTTGCCAATCCTATTCCCTCCCTTCCGTATTGCTGTAACCTATTGTGCGTAGAAGAGGGATACATTATGAGTGAATTGCTCAATAAAAAACCTCCTATCGAATGTTAAACATCCGCTAAGAGGTTTCATGTTATTACATCGCTACTTTGTTGTTGGTCGACAGCTGGTGTTTGATAGCTTGAAGCCGCCATTTGGATACATGGACTTGCTTCGCTTCCGATGAGCTGTGATCGAAACAGATCAAGCCGTCAGTGATTGAGAGCACCTTCTCCTTGTTGACGTAGCAAGTGCTGCTTACTTTAATGAAACGCCCTGATGAGATATAGCTGTTCAGTTGCTCGGTAGTAATGTTCTTCTTTATGTTGTAGTTTCTACCGTGAAAGCTGACCAATCCGGTCTTCCCGACTTTAAAGTAGTAAATGTCCTTCTCTACCTCAAAGTTCTCATATACGTTGCGGTTCTCATCTGCTACTACCTTCATCATGTATTGAACCCCCTCAAAAAAGATGAATTTGTTAGCGCTTTCATTGTAACACATACGATTTCCATTGTGAACGGGGAGGAGATCAACTTTAAAAAAATTTAGCCGAGTCTACCCTGTTGGAATGTGAATGCATGGATAGAATTCGTGTGTGAAATGTAAAATAATACCTGTTGCAATCGAATTGTGGAACATGGTATATTCTACTTCTGCCGCTGAGACATACACAATGACGCGGGGGTCGAAACGAAAACAAGTTGAAAAATAAAGCTTGCAATTGAGTTTCGATACATGATATATTCTAATTCCGGTCGCGAGGCTGGGACGAGAAATAAGCAAGTTTGTTCCTTGAAAACTGAACAATGAGCGACCTGTCACAAGGTCTAAAACAAGCTAGTTTTTTGAATGAGCTAACAAGCAAATTCATTTGGCGCGAATGGCTCCGCCATTTCGCCTATTATGGAGAGTTTGATCCTGGCTCAGGACGAACGCTGGCGGCGTGCCTAATACATGCAAGTCGAGCGGATCTTGTCCTTCGGGACAAGGTTAGCGGCGGACGGGTGAGTAACACGTAGGCAACCTGC